>JBCCQY010000061.1:0-44720 GCA_039208735.1 Myxococcota bacterium
CCTGGCCTCCTCAGGTGTGGGTGCTCGACAGTCCACCGGGAGCCCGGCCGATTGAAGACGACCCCACGGCCCCCACCACGGTGTTGCGACATTTACAAAGCGCGCCGGTGCCCGCTCCCAACCGAGACCCGGTTCGCCAGCACCTCAAAGCCCAGGGTTTGCCCGATCCCATCGTCGCTTGGCTTCTCACTTCGCTGAAGCGGCAGCCTGATGGAACCTGGCGTTGGATCTACGATTTAGACGGCATCGACGCGATGTTGCAAAGCTACGCTACGACCGACCTTTGGGACACGGTCCGGGCCCATCCGACGACAATCCAATTCGTACGCGCCGGCCGAGACGGAAGGTTCACACTCGAAGACGAAACCAGCGCAAAGGCCATTCCCGGGACGACCGTACACACGCTAGCGAACGCTGGTCACTGGCTGCAAGTCGACGACCCAGACGGGCTCCTCGCCGTCATTCAGACGCCGTCTTAGCGCGACCCAACGAAACGAGGCGTACGATCACGGCATAGCCGATCAGCTGGACGGCCATCGCAGCGAGGATGTAGCCCGGCACGATGATGAGCATCGTGGCGACACGCTCGGCGGCTTGGGGACCGTCACTGACGGCCCTTCCTGCAAGCGCGTCGAGCGAAGGGACCAACAACACGGTGGCGCTGATCAATGTGGAGCCAATGGTTCCAAGAGCCACCAAGGTCCAGGTAATCGCGGCCTCAAGTCCAAGATCGAGCGCTTCGGGGATGGAGGCCGGTCGAAACGCAGGTGGCGCATCATCGACCACGTCGACCAGGGACACCACGCGGAGCGCGCGCAGCGCATAGGCAATCCCTAGGACGAAGGCAACGAGACCCGCCCAAATCACGGGGCCAGACTGCACGTCTGGCGTGGCAAACCCCACCACCACGCCGCTGGCGATCCCGAGCACGCCGAGCATCATGGCGGCAAACCGCGTGTGCCGTCGAGCATCGGCGGATCCGTGGTGCCCGATGCCCTCAAGACGCCGCCCAAAGGCAATGACCCCATAGGTCGCGGCAATCCATGCCGCGGCAAGGGGAAGAGGTGCTGGGTCGAGGGGCGCGGGAAGTCCGTATTCGGCGGCTGCCTCGGTCATGTTGAGACCGAGACGCCCGATGGCCGCAACGATGAACAACGCGGCAAGCAATCCTAAGAGTGCGACGCTGAATGCGACCTGAGCCTCTGCGTCAAGCCACGGTGGAGGCGCGTCCGCGGTTCCCTGGCGAGGCCGACGGCCTGGAACGAGCGTGCCGAGGCCTCCAAGCAGGGCCCCAAGACCCAAACTGCCGACGAGCGCAACGGCATGCCCCAGGACCAACCACGACACGATGCGATTGAGCAACGCCATCCGGTCTGGGGGCTCGAGTGGACCGGTCAACGGGGTTGCCGCCAACAGCTCACCATGGGCCAACATGCCAGCGACGGGCATGGCCACCAGCATGGCCACCATCGCACCTGCGATAAGTCCAGTGCGCGTCCCGGTTCGCACTGCGCGGCCAGAGAGGAAACCCGCGGTCACGATCACCATCGCGGCCAGTCCTACCGTGAAAACCGACTGCAACAGGGGCAGCCGGCCCCAACTCGGTACTACGGTCCCTGGCAAATCGAGGTACCCCACGACCCACAGGATTGCGCTGGCCAAGAGGCCGGATGCTGCTCCAATACGCCAGACACGGCCGTTCATCTTGCTCCCCGGGCGGCCGCAAGGTCTATCGCTGCACGCCGAGGTTGTCGGGCTCAACCCGGAATCGCATCACATGCGTCCGGCAAGTCCGTGGCGAAGAACCGCGCCAACTTCCCGGAAAGCCTGTCGCCATCGGGAACGGCCGACGAGACGCACCCCGGTACCAGTGACATGGGGAAAGAAGCGGCCGAACATGCGACGGCAGCGAAAGATGTGACAACTGTCGCTCACCACACAGACTCGTTCTGCTTCGAGAAGCTTCGCCGTGAAGGACGCGTTCTCCCAGGTCGTACGAGACTCCCCCTCTTCGAGCACCGCGGTCTGCGGCACGCCCAGGGAAACCGCAAGTCGAGCCGCCGCCTGAGCTTCCGACAAGGGCGGCACCGGAATGCCCTTGCCACCAGTACACACGAGCAACGGCGCCCGGCCTTCCTGAAACAGCCGTACCGCCAGCCGAACCCGCCGGGCGAGAGCTGGGGAAGGCCGGCCATCGGGCATGACCCGGCACCCCGCTACGACGATGGCGTCATAGTGCTCGCCCAAGGGCAAGGGGCGCCGCCCGTAGGCGTCGAGACCCCACGCCGCGATCGCCCACGCGGCCGCGATGCTCCCCGCCAAGCCCACGAGAATCAACCAAGAAACTCGCGAAACGAAGGACGCTGGAGCAATGCGAAGGTCGCGGGGGCCTGCGTCCGAGGCACCTCGCGTGCAAAGCGGCGAAGGTCGGCGAGTTCGTCGATGTCGAAGCCCAAAGGCAGGTCGTGGACCACGTAGCCTCGTGAAATCAGGCGTCCTCCAGTCGCGGCGGCGGTGTCCGGAGCGCTCCAAGGAAGGTCGTCGAGCAACCCTGGCTCACACCGCGAAAGTCCAAGGAGATAGAAACCACCGTCCGTACTCTTACCGAGAACGGCATCGGCGACCGGTGTGCCGAGGGCCTGACGGTACACCTCAGGACCGATGTTTGGCGCATCGGCCCCAATCGCGAAGGCGCGCCCGTGGGTTTCGATACCTCGACGAAGCATGCGTTCCACCCGCGCTCCGAGATCTCCCTCGCCCTGATCCCATGGATCCGCGAGCGGCAGGCCATGCTCTGCGTTGGGCTCGGTCGTGGCTAGAATTGGGCTCAAACCATCAACGTTCGACACAAGGGTCCACGTGTCCTTCAACATGGCGGCCGCGAGTTCCGCGGCCCGCTCATGGCCAATACGAGCGCCCAACCTCGTTTTGACCATCCCCGGTCGGGGAGGTTTGGCGAACACCAGACAGGCCGTCGTCATCGATGCTCCTCATTCGCGGCTCCTCGTGCAACCGCGCAACATGCTATCCGAGGCCAACTAGGAGAACGGCATGGCGCGAGCCGCGCAAGTCCCAGCGAGTCCACGGTCAGGCGACCAAGCCCTGATCGAACGGCTCCTCAACAAGGACCCCACCGCATTCGCCGCCCTCGTCGATGAGCACAACGATACGATGCTCCGCGTGGCCCAAGCCATCGTGCGGTCCCGTAGCGTCGCTGAGGAGGTCGTCCAAGAGACATGGGTGGCCATCCTCAAGGGCATTGCCAAATTCGAGGGGCGCTCCTCGCTGAAAACGTGGATGTTTCGCATCCTGACCAACCGGGCTCGCACAAGGGCCACCCGCGAGCGGCGCACCTTGCCCGCATCCGCGCTCGGGCAGGAGGACGACCCCGTTGACCTCGACCGGTTCGACTCGGCGGGCATGTGGAAGGCGCCGCCAGACCGATGGCACGGCACTCCCGAGAAGTCGGCCGTAGACCACGAAACGGGAGCCGAACTCGAGAAAGCGATTGCCGAATTGCCCGAACGCCAGCGCATGGTACTCGTTCTGCGTGACGTTCAAGGTTGGTCAAGCGAAGAAGTCCGTAACGTCATGGACATCGGCGAGACGAATCAGCGCGTTCTGCTTCATCGCGCTCGAACGAAGGTTCGAAACGCACTGGCAACGTACCTTGAAGGTAAAAAATGATGCCAATCATCACTGCCGGCTACTCCTGCCGGGAAATCGTTGAAGCGTCGAGTGCGTTTCTCGACGGCGAAATGACCTGGTCTGAGTGGGCACGCTTTCGCATTCACATCATGACCTGTCCCCCATGCGCCGAATATGTGCGCCAGCTGGGCTTGACCGTTGACTCCCTGCGCAGCCTTCCCAACGAAGAGGGCCAGCAACTGCGCAGCAATCTCATGGAGCTGTTCGACGACTGGTCCTCTGGCCGTCTGCCCGACGACGAGGACAACGAGGACGAAACGCCAAGTCCCGAGTAGACCCCAAGCCGTGGGATGTGGCTTTGCGGGCCCGCGGGGCCAGCATATCCTTCGCCAGCGATTGGGGAGGGGACGTGTTGGTCTGGTTGTTCTGGCTCATGGCGGTGGCACTTGGGGCCCCCGAACTTGACATTGAGCGCGGTCTCGCGGCCATGCAGCGCAACGCCTATGAAGAGGCTCGACGTCACGCGCTAACCGCCCTCGGAGAGTCCCCAAACGGCGCCGAGGCCCAGCAGCTCTACATTGACGCGACATCGGCGGCCGGCTTCGGGTCGAGGGCGCTCAAGGAACTCTCGGCCTACGAGGTCGAAACTCCTCCTTGGAGCGCGTTGCGGGCCGAGTTCAAGGAGGCGCTCGACGAAAACGACCGCAAGCGCATCAAAGCAGCCTTCAAGGGTCTTTTCGACAACTATCCCGACCATCCGGAGCTTCTGGCACCGGTTTGGGGCGGAGATTCCCTGCAGACCCGCATCATGGCCCTGCGGATCCAGCGGCGCTACGTCACGGCCAAGGCACGTGAGAATGCAGATCTCACGAAGCTCTACCGTATTCGTAGACTCGTCATGGAAGCGGACAACCTGGACTGGCTGCGGGACGTCGACGAGGTGTTGGCTGCCCGCGGAGAGCCCACCGTGCCGTCTCGGGCTCCCTACGACCGCATCGGGCGGACGCGATACGCGGAACGGCTCGCGACGAGCGACAACCTACCCCTCACCGGCTACCCCAACGAACTGCTCGATGTGGTAGACCGTGCCTCCAAACTTCTCTTCAAGGGAGCCCGATTCGCACGCGCCGCCGACCTCTACCAGCAGCTCCAGCGCCTCACTGGAGTCCCTGAAGCCTGGTCGGGCGAAGCCGAGGCCTGGAGGCGGGCGGGCAAGCTCGAACGGGCACGCAGCGTGGCAGACCAAGCGGTTGCGCATGCTGCCGCCCCTCGGTCCACCGATCTCGGCTTGGGCAACGAACGCCGGTTGAGAGACGCCCTGTCTCGGGCGCTCCTCGTCAGTTCCCGGATCCATGAGGCGATGGAGAACCCGCTCGACGCCCAGATCGACTTGGCCCTCGCCCATCTGTTCGCGGAGAAGGTGCTGGACGACAAGTTGGCCGAACGGTTGGCGAAGGCCCGCCGCCCTTACGATGTGCAGCTCGAGTCTCGCTTTCGGGACCGTCGCGACCCCATCGCCGCCGTCCTTGGTGACGCGGCGGCAAGCCCGGAGCCCGGTGCAATCAAGCGCAATGTACGCGATGCGTTGCTGTTGCTGACCGCGGGTACCAAGGGCTCCCTCCGCATCGCCCGATCCCCTGAATCGTTTCAAACTCCGATTTCGCAACCCTTGATGCTTCGTTCGAGAGCCGAAAAGCAATTGGGGCAGCTGGGCCTCGCTCGGAGCTACGCCGTGATGGCTACGCTTCTTGCCGGTCGCAGCCGCCCATGGTGGTGGGCTGAACGCGGGTCGTTGCAGCAACAAAATGGCGAGGATGACGCCGCCTTCCATTCCTACGCAAAGGCTCGCGGTATGGGCGTTCATGGCCTCGAAGGAGCCGTAGCGCAGGCCTATATTGGGCTTGGAGACTGGCGCGTCGCGGCGGTCCATGTCGGTGGGGTGCCGCCCGAGGAAAGCGTGGCCCCCCAACTGGGGATGCCCGTAAGTGTGGCTCCAACCACGACCTCGACCCGTCCTACGGGCGCTCCCAGCCTGGGAGAGCCCATGCCTTCGTTTGTGATTCCTGCTCGACGAGGGCGTATCGACTCCACATTCCTCCGGGGTCGGGTCGTCATCCTTTCGTTCTTCACTTCAGAATGCGACTCTTGCCTACAGATGCTCCCTCAATTCGGGACGGTGGCACGTCGATTGCGACAACAGGGGATGGATGCGGTGGTCATCGCCGTGTCCATTGACGAGGATCCTGCGGAGTACCAACGAGTGGCGCGCCTTGGCGGCCGATGGGGTGAAGTTGTGCATCAGCCTGAACTCGGTGAGCGGTTCGGAGTCGACAGGCTCCCCACCACATGGCTCATCGACGCAAGCGGCATCGCACGGTTCTACATCGACCATTGGTTCTCGGGCGAGGAGCTGCTGGATTACATCCGCCAGATCAACTGACCCCCGAAATCGACTGGGAGTTGCAGCATGTGTGGAATCATCGCGTACCTGGGTTCGAAGCCCGCCCTGCCGCGGCTTGTCGAGGGCCTGCGCCGCATGGAGTACCGTGGCTACGATTCTGCAGGAATCGCACTGGTCCATGATCGATCGCTGTGGCTGCGCAAGGCAGTAGGTCGCGTCGCCGATCTCGCGGCAAAGGTGGAAGGCGGACCACAGGCGGGCATTGGACTTGGCCATACGCGATGGGCAACCCACGGCGGGCTCACCCACGAAAACGCGCATCCTCACATCGACGCCGCTCAGCGCATTGCCGTTGTGCACAACGGCATCATCGAGAACATGACGGCCCTGCGCACCAAGCTGACGGCCGAGGGCGTCACCTTCGTCTCGGAAACCGACACCGAGATCCTGCCCCATCTCATTCGTCGTCACTACAAGGGCGACCCTGTACAAGCGGTTCGCGATGCCTTGCAGCACGTTCGCGGCACGTACGGCATTGCGGTGGTGTTTGCTGCGCACCCCGACGTCGTCGTGGCCGCACGCAACGGTTCACCGTTGGTGGTGGGGCTGGGGCAAGGTGAGAGCATTGTTGCGAGTGACCCGCAGGCGATCGTGGGTCACACCCGGCAGGTCGTCTACCTCCAGGACCGTGAACTGGCGGTCGTGACCTCCGATGGCGTCGACGTGCAAACGTTGGCGGGTCAGTCCGTGAGTTCCGAAATTGAGGTGCTCGACTCAGACTACGAACTCGCGAGCAAAGAGGGCTTCCCCCACTTCATGCTCAAGGAAATCCACGAGCAGCCCCGTAGCATTCGTCGCGCCCTGCGGGGCCGGCTGCAGGTCGAAGAAGGCAACGCCAAGCTCGGGGGTCTCAACCACACCCCACGCGATCTCGTCGCGGTCAATCGAGTGATCAACCTGGGATGCGGCACGAGCTACCACGCTGGCATGACCGCCGCGATGGCCATCGAAGCCCTGGCGAGGGTGCCCGCCCGCGCCGAGATCGCAAGTGAGTTCCGCTACCGGCACCCGATCATTCCCCGCGACGCGCTGTTCTTCGCCTTCTCACAGTCCGGCGAAACCGCTGATACGCTGGGGGCAATTGGCGAAGTTCAGCTCAAGGGCGGCGAGGTGATGGGCGTCGTCAATGTCGTGGGTTCGACGATTGCGCGCACGTGTGGCCGTGGGGTCTACGTCCATTCGGGCCCTGAGATCGCGGTGGCCTCGACCAAGGCGTTTACGTCCCAGATTGCCGCCATGCTGGTGTTCACCCTGATGTTGGCGCGTTGCCGCAACCTGTCCCTCGAACAAGGCCAGCGTGCCGCCCAAACGCTCGACGAGATTCCCTCGCTCGTCGCACAATATCTGCAGGAGCCAGGCCCCATTCAGGCGGCCGTGGACCTGCTTAGCCCAGCCTCCTACGTCTTGTTCCTCGGTCGGGGCTACTCCTTCCCGGTGGCGCTTGAAGGCGCGCTGAAGCTCAAGGAGATCGCCTACATCCCCTGTGAGGGGTACCCCGCGGGCGAGATGAAGCATGGCCCGATTGCGATGCTCGACAAAGGTGCCCCCGTCGTGTTCGTGGCCCCGCGAGACAATCAAACCGAAAAGGCCGTGTCAAACATGATGGAAGTGAAGGCACGAGGTGCCAAGCTGATCGTCATTCATACTGCGGGGGATGACGAGGTCGCGCGGCTCGCCGACGTCGCAATTCCGATCCCCCGGACCGAGGACTATGCAAGCCCCCTCCTCACCGTGCTGCCCTTGCAGCTACTCGCCTACCGCGTGGGACTGGCCTTGGGCCGCGACGTTGACAAGCCGCGCAACCTCGCCAAGGCGGTCACGGTCGAGTGAACGCTGGGGGCTGGTCTTTGCGCTGCTGTTGACCGGCTGCTGGCATCGGGTGCCCCCCGGTTCGCTCGGGGGTCAGGACGGCGACGTCATCGAGGCTCGAGATCGATTCCGAGTGCTCATCGCCGATGGCCTGGCGCGGTTCGATGCCACGAGCCTGGCGCGAATGCAGAATCGCAAGCCGGACCGCATCGCCGTCAGTAATGCCGTCGATCGGTCGACGCCTCGCCAGTGGCGCCACGCCGTCCGCACCCTCGATGCATTCGCTCCCGTCTGGCCCGTCGTGGGTCGCGGAGAACGTCGCCGGGACGCTCGTCTTCGCGGGTTCTTTGCCGCTTGGCCAAACGTGGGTATCCCCGTCTTGAGCGAGCCGGTGAGCTGGTATGCGGTGGACGTTCAGACCAACGATGTGCGTTGGCGCTGGGTGGTGTGTGACAGCGACGCAGGAGCCCTCGGTCGGGCCTGGCTCGATGAACGGTCGTGGCTTCCCAAGGCCGTCAGCGACGACCGCGTCGACCGTCTGATCGTCGCTTTGAATGGTGCAGCTACGGGTACCGAACCGCTCCTCGAACTGCTGCGCAACCACGCCAGCGCCGATAAGGTCATCCTCGCCATTGCGTACGGCACCGGAACGCCCGAGTTCGTCACCCGAGGCGGACGCTGGGGGGAAGGACGATTGCACCCCTCCCCGCTTCCCGCCGGCGGCTGGTGGACCATCGATCTCGAAGCGTCTGGGCTCACGATCACGGCCGAACGGCCCTTAGGTCAACCCGTCCTGCACAACTGGACGCCAGGGACGGGCTGGGTCATGAACCAACTCGCAACGAAAGGCGAGGGCTAACCCGCTCACTCGAGAACGAAGGCCGGCTCGGGGAGGCCCAACTGCGGCAACGCCTTCTCGTTCCCTTCCCCGCTCATCATCCAATAGGGAAGACGCTCACTGCCGATGAGTTCGGCTCGTTCTCCGTGCGTGCTCTCCCAACCGACCAGCCGATGAGGCGACGCCACCTCCACCCACCAGGTGGTCTGCATGCCTTCGTGCTGCGTCACCACGTCACGAACCTCGAAGTTCCCCGACGGGGTGGCTTGGGTGCGGATCTGCGTGGCGACCGTGATCTCAAGTGGAGACCAGCTCGGCGCACGATGTCGCAACCGACCTGCCATCAAGGTGGAGAGACCATCGAGGGTCCGGGTCTCACCGGGCTTCAGAGCCGGTTGCACGAGGCCGCGCACCAGCGCGGGCAAGGCGTCCGTCAGCACGCCATCCGAGCGACGGCCCAAGTCTTGCTCTCGGTCCCCCTCGCCATCGAAGTAGCTGTGTTGCGTCCAGGCAAGGCCGTTCGACCCCGGCAGAAGATGCTCGTAGACGTGCCCACACCACTCCTGCATCGACATCGAGACCTTCACCGGCTCGCCCCACGCTGCGCCGCCATCGAGACGAAGGAACGTGCTGGTCATCACGTTGTAGTCGTAGATGCCAGTCTGAAAATCGCGAATCTCGTTGACCTTGAGCACGGGATATTCGTCTGGGTGTCCGCCGTCGGATTTGACGCGCTGGCCCTCGGTGAACCGCTCGGTCACGAAGACGAGGGTTACGCGGCCCTTGCGCGATTGGCCGTACCGTGGTGTCGTGAGGCGATACGCCGACAGCTCGGCCTTTCCATCCCCCCACTGGTCCCAGAACCCCGAAGCAACCGTGGCCGGCTCCATGGCCTCGGACGTCTGGACACAACCAACCAGGAACAGGCTCCCAAGCAGCACTCGCATCGATCGTCTCCTAGGCCCCGTGAACCGCGCGTCGACGGGCCTACCGTCGCGGGTGTATGGACATGCGTGGCCTGAAGCACCCAAAGGACCCCATGTCGCTCGAAAGCATCCTCGAACTCGAGATTCTTCCGCATGTCGACAAGCCGTCCCGCTACCTCGGCAACGAGGTCAATGCGGTGCGCAAGAACCCCGAGGACGTCGACGTCCACATGGCGCTCGCGTTCCCCGACCTCTACGACCTCGGGCTCGGCAATCTCGGCATCCACATCTTGTATGCGGTCGTCAACGACCTTCCCTGGGCGAGCTGCGAGCGCGTCTATGCGCCGGGCATCGACCTCGAAGATCTGTTGCGGAAGCGCAATCTGCCGCTGTTTACCCTCGAGACGAAGACCCCGCTGCGGCAGCTCGATTTGCTGGGCTTCACGCTCCAGTCCGAGCTGACCTACACCAACATCCTCAACATGTTGGATTTGGCGTCGATCCCCGTTCGCACTGCGGACCGCGGCGAAGACGATCCGCTGACCGTCGCGGGTGGTCCAGCCGTCTTCAACCCCGAGCCCTTAGCCCCATTCATCGACCTGTTCGTCATCGGCGACGGCGAAGATGCGATCAAGGAGATCAGCGAGGTGTTGCGCGAGGTGCGAGGGCGGTCGCGCCGCGAGAAGCTCGAAGCCTTGGCCCAGCTCGAAGGCGTATACGTCCCTGAACTCTTCCCGATGGAGACGTTGCCCGACGGCTCGATCCGGCCTCCGGTGGACGGTCCACGGATTCGCAAGCGCATCACCCGGGATCTCAACGGGGCCACCTTCCCGGTCGACTACATCGTGCCGTACACCCAGCAGGTGCACGACCGGATCAGCCTTGAAGTCCTGCGAGGATGCACCCAGGGATGCCGTTTCTGCCAGGCCGGTATGACGACGCGCCCCGTGCGTGAGCGCGAACTCGAGAATGTGGACGACCTGCTCCAGCGCACCCTCGAGACCACCGGCTACGAGGAAGTCTCCCTCGTCTCCCTCTCGACGTGCGACTACAGCCAGGTGCGTCAGCTCGTCGAGAACACCGTGGAGCGCGCACGCCCCCAGCGGGTCAGCGTCTCATTGCCTTCGTTGCGCCTCGATAGCTTCTCGGTGGAACTCGCGGACATGGTGGCCGAAACCCGCCGTACCGGCCTCACCGTGGCCCCCGAAGCCGCATCGCCCCGCCTGCGGGCCGTCATCAACAAGTGGATCCCGGATGACGACCTCATCCGCATGGCGACGGGAGCGTTCGAACGGGGCTGGGACCATGTGAAGATGTACTTCATGATCGGCCTCCCCACCGAGCGTGACGATGATGTCGTCGCAATCGCAGACCTTGCGAAGCGAGCGGTGGAAGAGGGTCGCGCGATCCACTCCCGGGCGAAGGCCAACCTCGGCGTAAGCACCTTCGTTCCGAAGCCGTTCACCCCATTTCAGTGGGCGGCACAAATCAACTTAGAAGAGACGGAACGCCGTCAGGACGTCTTGCAGGCCGCGTTGAAGGATGCCCCTCGCATCAAGTTCGGCCGTCACGAACCCGAGGAAACCTTCCTTGAAGGGCTGGTCAGCCGAGCTGACCGGCGGGCTGGAGACCTCGTTGAGGCCGCATGGCGCAACGGGGCCCGGTTTGACGCGTGGCGCGAGCACCTCAATTTCGAGGCGTGGACCCAGGCGATCGAACAGACGGGCTACGACGTCGACGACGCGCTGCGCGAACGAGACCTCGACGAGCGCTTGCCGTGGGATCACATCGACATCCTCATTGGCAAGGAGTGGTTCAAGTCAGACTGGAAGCGTGCGCTCGTGCTGCAGCACGCCGAGGACTGCCGCCACAGCAAGTGCCATAAGTGCGGGGTCATCGACCACGAACGGCCCCTCTGTGCCACCATGCTTCGCCGTTCCATCAAAGGCCGGAAGCCCGAAGCTGCATGGACGCGCAAGCCGAAGTCTGAGAACGTGGAGCCGCCGTCGGTTCAGCGCCTATGGATCAAGATCAGCCGGACAGGAACGGCTCGGTACCTCGCCCATCTCGAAGCGATGAACGCATGGCTGCGCGCGTTGCGTCGGGCCAAAACACCGCTGTCCTACAGCCAGGGCTTTCACCCCCACCCGAAGATGGCGTTTTCATCTGCCATGCCGTCCACTACCGCATCGCTCGGCGAATACCTCGATCTTTCGTTGGTGGCGCGCGTCGACCCCGAGGCCTACCTCGCGGAACTGGCCGCGGTACTTCCCGAGGGCTTCGGCGTGCACGGGATTGCCGAAGTACCCAAGAGTGCGCCTTCGCTCATGGCCGCCAACATCGGGGCCGAGTACCGGGTGCACTTCCCGACCGTGGCGGCCGAGGACCTTCGGACGCAACTCAAGGAACTGCTCACGCAGGAGACGATCTTCGTGGAACGGAAGACCAAGAAACAGCGGCGCAACAAGAAGCGTCGGGGGTCTCGAAGCAACCAAACCCGTAAGGTCGACGTTCGACCCTCGATCGAGACCGCCTCCATTGTCGAAGAGGACGGCACGCCGGTGCTCAAGCTGCGTCTTGTGAAGCACGACGGGGTCATTGCAAAGGTGCGCGACCTGTTGCCGATGCTGACCGACGACCCCGCACGTGCTCTCGTGGTTCGAACGGAGACGCTCCTTTCGACCCCCGAAGGGGTTGTTCGGCCGATCAGCGAGGGTTGGTGGCCGATGTCGCCGATTGTCGCCGCGAGTCCGCAGCCAGCGAGCTAAGAGACGCAACCGGAGGAAAGGTGTACCAGCTCAGCGACGACCAGCAGGCGCTCGTCGAGGCTACCCGAGGCTTCGTGGAAGACGAGATCGGCCCGCTCGTCCGCGAGGACGACGAAGCCGAGCGATTCCGGCCCGAGATCATGCAGGCGCTCGGTGCCCAGGGTCTCACCGGCGTGACCACGCCGGAGGCCTTCGGGGGGTTGGGTCTTGGCTACGTCGAGTACAGCCTTGTGCTTGAGGCCATCGCTCGCGTCAGCGCTTCCTACGCGGTGTCCGTCGCTGTCACCGGGCTGCCACAGATGATCCTGTCGACCTTCGGCACCGACGCTCAGCGCGATCGCTACCTCGAAGGCCTGGCCACGGGACGCCTGTTGGGCGCCTTCGCCCTTTCGGAGCCGGGCAGCGGAAGCGACGCTGGAGCGCTGAAAACGACCGCGACAAAGCGGGGCGAGCAGTACGTGCTGGCGGGCAGCAAGTTCTGGATCACGCACGGCGGTTACGCCGATGTGTATGTGGTCATGGCCCGAACCGGTGGGCCGGGTCCCAAAGGGGTGTCCGCGTTCTTGGTCGACGGAACCGCCAAGGGCCTGTCCTTTGGGAAGAAAGAAGAGAAGATGGGCCTTCGCACCTCTCCCACCGTCGAGGTGATCCTCGACGACGTGGTGGTCGATGAAAGCGCCCGGGTCGGCCCCGAAGGAACGGGCTTCTCCGTGGCGATGGCGGCGCTCGACTCGGGACGCATCACGATCGCAGCCACGAGCCTCGGCATCTGCCAGTCGGCCCTCGAGGTCGCAACCCAGTACGCCAGTCAGCGACGCCAATTCGAAACGCCGATCATCGACTTTCAGGGCGTTGGGTTCATGCTGGCCGACATGGCCGCCAAGACCGAGGGCGCTCGCGCGCTTACGCATCGGGCCGCGGCGCGGCGGGACGCAGGTTTGCCGCACTCCTACGATGCTGCGCTAGCCAAGCTCACGGCGACCGATGCGGCCATGGCGGTAACCACCGATGCGGTGCAGGTGCTTGGCGGCTACGGCTATACGCGGGAGTATCCAGTCGAGCGCTACATGCGGGACGCAAAGGTGATGCAGATCGTCGAAGGCACGAATCAGATTCAACGACTCGTGATCTCTCGTCACTTGAAGCGAACCTACGGCACCGACGGATGAGCCAGGGGGCAGCGTTGCTCGTCGATCGAAGCAGGCAGCTTTCGTATACTCCAGCGGCCCGGCCCAGCGGGCAGGGGACTGGTTTGTAATGAAGGTCTGTCAGACGTGCGGGACCACGTACAAGGACTACATCGACTTCTGCTTCAACGATGGCGACATCCTCGTGGCGATGGCGGACGATGCGCCCATCACCGAGGTTCCCCACGACAGCTTCGCGGTGACGCCCCATGTCCCCGAGGAGGCGACCGAAGCAGCTCCTCGCATCGCAGATCCCGCGATGGCCGAGATCGACCAGTTGCCGGTGGACGACGAGGAACCCACGCAGCACAGCGCTCCGGTCGTTGGTCTCGATGGCGAAGAGGACGACGAGGACCGCACCGTGCCTCGGATGGCCTCGGAGTCGGAAGCGCCTCTCGATGCCTTCGCGCACGTCGAGCGAACCGACCCCACCGAGTCGGACACCCCGCTTGGCAACGAGCCTCCGGTGCGTCAGCCCACGTCCCCTTCGCAGGCGCAAACCGAGCCTTTCGTCCGGGCGGTCCCCGCCGCGACGGCCGTGGCGACCCCTGACTTAGGCGAAGACGAAGAACCGTTGGGTCTTGACGACTTTGGCGGCGACGACCCCGAAGAAGACACACCGGTTCTCCAGGAACCGGTGGTCGTGGCACCGCCCCCCTCTGCCAGCACGGACTACGACACCGCAAACACCTTGGTGCCCAGCGACAGCATGGTGTCGAGCGTCGACGGACCGGTCATCGCGATGACGAAGGCCGACGCGGATCGCATCCTCGAGGACGAAGAACCCGCGCCCCTCGGAACGGGCCCAACCCTGGCCCCTTCCCCACCCTCGACGCCGCCCGCCCCGCCGCCCCCACCGGTCCCGAATTCACTTGGCCAGACGCTGCCGCTGAACGACGGCCGCACGCCACCCCGGCCCTTGTCGCGGGGAGGCCTGATCAGCGGAGCACCCGACGGCGTTGGCGGCATTGAAACCAAGCCCCTGCCACGTCCGTCGGCGACGCCAACGATTCCTTCGGTCACCAATCTACGGCCGGGCGAAGAAGAAGAAGAAGACGACGATACGGCCGTCAGCGGAACAGGATTCGTGGTCTTGATGGGTGGAGCATTTATCGCGGGCGTCGCCGTCGTAGCCATGGCGGTGGGTATCGCGGCGTTGCAATGGCTCAGTTCGAGCGATGTCCCTCCGCAAGAGCAAGTGGGCCTCCCCACCCCTTCGCCAGCCGAACCGCTTCCCCCGCCGCCCAAAATCGAACTAGGTCCGGAAGACGATGATTTCGATGACGAAGACGCCGCCGCGTTGATCGAGCCTGCCGGGGTCCGTCCCTCGCCAGGGATTCCACCCGGCGCACTTCCGGCGACCGCGGGCAACCCAGGCGGCGGATCAGCGCGCGAGTCCAAGTCGATTTCCGTCGTGGAAAGCCTGAATCGACCCTCTGATGGAACGGGTCAACGGCCGATTCTCTTTGATTCCGTCCCGTCGAATGCACTCGTCGAACTCGAAGGGCACGCCCCGTTCCGCACGCCTTCCGAGGTGCGGCTCAACGTCGGTGAACGCTACTCGTACACCATGACGTTCCCGGGCTACGATCCCGTTAAGAGCGACTTTATGGTCATCCGGGGGTCGGGCGTACTCAAGCGCACCGAAAAGCTAATTCGCACGCCCACAACGGTTCCCAAGCGCGAAGGCCCCATCGTCTTTGGCCCTCAGGGATGCCGTCTTCGCGTCGACGGGACCCTCATGGAGTCGGAAGACATCGTGGGAGGAACCAAGATCGACGAGAGCACCGGGCGCCCGATGGTTTACCTGCCCTTCCAGCTGAAGGGAGCGGTGCTACCCGCGAAGGGTAAGACCTACACATTGCAAGTGGTGTCGGGCGACGGCACGCCCCCGACGTGTAGCGACTACGGCACCATGGTTATCGAATACAGCGGACAGGCCTCGATCGTCATCAAGTAGACGATCGAAAGCGACCGGCGCCTAAAAGCGAGCCCCGATGAGGATTTGGGTGCCCCCGCGCTCGGTGGGCCCGAACGACAGAGCCGCCGACTGCTTCTTGAGTGTGCGCTGGCCCATCACCTGATTGGTCAGCACCGTGGCGCCGTAAAACCCGGCCAACGACAACACCGTCAGCTCGGTCGCATTCTGGCTGCCTTGGCCGACTGCCCCCACCCACACGGCGGTGGCTGGAACCACGATCCCCAATGCTGCGGCCATGCCGCCCGTGTCGCCGCGGCGTAGCGACGGGTACCCGGGCAGCGGCACAAATGACTCAAGCAACACTTTGCGGCGATCGGACTTTGCGATCCGGGGAGCTTCGGGCTTGGTGGCATCTTCCGGCACCGTGGCTACGGGATCGACCGCGATCGAAGGGGGCGGTTCGACGGGGCGCTGAAGCCCGATCAGCTCATGGACATGCTGGTCGATGCGGGCGAGCGGTGTCACCACGTTGACCGTGGTAGCGTCGTTCAAGCCGTTGGTCCGTGACGTAATGCGAAGTTCGCCGCTGCCTTTTTGCTCGGCGACGACCAGCCAACGCCACCCTGACTCGTTCGATGCCAAGGCCACACAGTTGAGGTCCGTGCCACAAGCCCGGCTCGCGGCAGCGACGGGGTCAGGCGCCCCGTCCCCCACCGGCGTGGCTCGAACGCCTTCGACCGCGCTGAACGCGGCCAAAATCCCACCACGTGCGGGTTCTTCCGCAACCACCCAAACCGACCAGTCGGGCTGCTCCCGGTAGGTCAACGCGTCCGTCGGCAACATGTCGACGAGCAAGTCGAATGGCACAAGCGCGCGTCCCTGAGGCAGCTCAAGGGAAAGACCATCGGACTCGGTCGCGAGGATCTGGCCCGTCAGCACCCGACCATCCACGAGGCGAAGCTGACGATACTGGGGCTCGACCGCCTGTGCAGAGCCCATGAGGGCAAGTCCGAAAACGAGCGGGATCACTGGTCCTCCCGAAGCTGGTCGTGAAGGGCGTCGCACGCTTCCTGGCTTGGTACCAGGGCGACCGCCAAATCATAGGGTACGCACTCCGCATCCGGATCGTCAGCGAAAAGTGCGTTGCAAGGCTGCGCGCCTTCGAACCGACCACACACGGCGGCGAGAAAGCCGATGTAGTCCCCGGCCGGAAGGTTGGCGAAGAACAGCCCCGGACCCTTCAGGCCAATCGCCCTGGGCAACTGGTCATCAGCAGCGTTCAGCCAGTTTCCGGTTGGGCATTCTGCGTCATCCGCGGCCGAGTAGAGCGGCGCTTCCCAGAGCGGAACGTCGATGCCGTCTGGACAATCGAAGTCCGCAAAGTCTCCCCCGGGTTGGGGATTTCCCTCAAGCGGGGTGGCCAACGTCACACAAACCGAGCCACCGGGGTGGTTGAATCGGAAGAAGTCGACGTCGGAAGGATAAGTGAGGGGGATCGGTTCGATCGGGCAATCAAAATCCTCACTGCCCGCCGGTCGGGCTGGCTCCCACGCGAGTTGCCCTGACCACCGGAGTCCCGTGAACAACCCTTCCAACCGACCATCCAACGCAAGATCGGCCGGCAAATCAGGCCGATCGCCTTCGTTCGCTTCGTCCGCGACCTGCTCGAGGAGCACCGGTGCCGCGACGTCGACAAAGTCCTCGTCCGGAAGGTGGTCGAATCGTGGCCATCCGTTACATCCGGCGGCGACACTGACGATAACCCAAACGTGCCGAATCACCTGGTCAACCCCGCCTCTCCATGCCGCCCCTCTCTACCCTGGGTCTACAAAGGCCACAAGCGTCGTTCTTGTCGGCCTACCCAACCCAGTGACGGTGTAGGGGGTGTGTTAAGAGCCCAGCCCGGAGGCCCCGAACGTGTCTGAGAAGACGGACGAAGAAGACGACCTCGAATTCCAGCAAGCCGACGCAGGTTTGTTGTTCCGCACCGAGATGTGGGTAACCAACGCCTTTCTTGGGTACTGGCCGTACTTGCTGGGCGGCGTCGTGGTCATCTTGCTCTGCTTCCTGCTCTACGGGCAGTACTCCGCCTGGGTGGTGAGCGATCAACGTGCGTCGAGCCAGGCGATCTATGAGCAGATCGACGACTTGCCATCGCTCGAGCGGATCGGACCCGGCCGGGCTTTCGGCCAGGCCCTTCCCGAGGGAACAGATCTTGCGGAACGGGCGAGCAAGCTCGAAGAAGTTGCGGAAGAAAGCCGAGCCACGGCCCGTGTCGAAGCCCTGCTGAAGGCCGCGGAACTCTACCGTCTCGCGGACGACGCCGAGGCGCAGCGGAAGGTTCTCGAGAAGGCAGAGGGCGACGCGAATGGTGTTCTCGCCTACGGCGTGCAGACCTCGCTCGCGAACCTCGAACTCGAAGCCGGCGATGGCGATGCGGCCATTACTCGCCTACGGAAGCTGGCCGATCGCTCCGATGCCCTGGGCCAACAGGCGACGCTCGATCTCGGACGCGCCCTCGAGACATTGGACCGGGACGAGGAGGCCCGCAAAGTGTACGAGAACTTCGAGGAACAGTGGCCCGATTCGTCGCGGCTCGACGAAGTGCGTGAGCGCAAGAAGGCCGTGGCTGGTTGATGTTTCCCTTCTTCTTGGCCTCGATCGCCGGAGCAGGTGTCATCGACGCGTTCGAGGATCGTCCCTCGCCGCCGACCGTGACGTACTCCGGCGCATTCAACGCAGCGCCGGTGTTTCACTTCCATAAGCAACTTCCGGGGCCTGCATTCGAGCCCGTCGATCTCAAGCTGGCTTCCATTCCCTCGGGAGTGGCCGAGCCGGCTGAAGAGAGCGGCCCGGCGGACGGGATGAAGATCACCATTCCGCCACGCGCCGCGGCAACCCCGTCCACCTCCCATTCGGAATGGACGGATCCTGTCATTCAGGGCCCCCACATCTTTGTGGGATCGGCTCTGGGTCAAGGGCTGTTCGCCCTGTCACGACGCGATGGCAGCACCGTTCGGATCTTCCCCTCCCGTCAGTCCGTGGAGTCTCGGCCCACCATCGAGGGCGAACGGCTCTATTTCAGCGATACGGGGGGCACCACCTACGCCTACAACCTCGACGGCACGGCCCGTTGGGTTCATAAGGGCCGGGCCCCCATCGTCACTGCACCCAGTGTGGTCGGTGATCTGGTGATCGTCACCAACGTCGACGACCTCGTGGTGGCCTTGTCGGCCGAAACGGGCGTGCTCGAGTGGCAGTATCGGGCCGAGCCGGACTTGACTCGCGCTGCGGAACTGGCCCTGTTTGCGGCGCCGCAGGCAGTCGTGCGAGACAACGAGGTCATTCTTGGGTTTTCAACCGGTGCCATCGTCGCCCTCGACAAGGTGACGGGCGAAGTTCAATGGCGCCGTGGCGTCGGTGAAGGCCGCTACCCCGATATCGTTGCTGATCCCGTGGTCATCGGCGACGAGCTGTTCACGAGCGGCTACTACCGACCGCTCGTCGCCATGGACCTTCAAACCCGCGATGTGCGCTGGCGACTCGATCGCGGCGCTGCGCATCCCGTGGCCACACGACGGACCGATGACGACGTGGTGACGCTTTATCTTCCGTCCTCGGACGGTCAGCTGCTCGCGGTCGCCGCCCGCACCGGTGAAGTCCTGTGGACCTGGGATTCCGGCACGACGGGAGCCCTCACCACGCCAGTCTTCACCGAAGCAGGCATGGTCGTCGCATCGTCGGAAGGTGCGGTCTACATCGTCGATCCGGAAAACGGCTTCGAACGGTGGCGATGGGCCGAACCCTATCTACTACGTGGCGTTTCGTCCGTGCCTGCTGTGGATGGTCGTCAGTTGGTGTTCGTCTCGAACAGCGGCAAGCTCTACAGCATGCTCGTGCCGAAACCAATCCGGCGCCGCAGCCCGCGTCGTCACGACCGATTCGGTCTTCGCACGCCCGAAGGCTGAACGGGGGGGGGACACCGCAGGCCATCAACGGCGACGAATGGGAAGGACCAAGGCGGCCAGAGAGGCCACGGCAGCTCATTCGCCTTCGGCGTCGCCTGCTAGCTGCTCTTCGTCTTTCTTGCCCCGACGAGGCAACGCCGCGAGCAATGCGGAGAAGCTGCCCATCACGATGGCAATATCGTCAAGCCAACCGACGACGGGAAGGGCGACCTCGGACACCAGGTCAACCGGCGAAATGAGGTACAGCAGGGAAAATAGCAGAATGACTACGCGAATGAAGATGCCCTTGGGCTTTCCCTTCGCAGCTCCCTTGCTCATCATCGCTCCCGCTTCTAGCTGGCCCACCGTAACACCCCTGGCCCCCCCGATCCGAGGTTCTCATGAATGACGCGGAAAACTTGAATGCGACCCTGGCACGCGAGCTTCCCGTCGCGTTCCGATGCCTGTCGCCTCTCGGACGTCGGGTAGCATTTCCGCGCGGTATCCCCTTCCAAGCTGCGCAAGCCAAGCATGCGCCCATCAACGCGACGATCGGTCAGATCACTGACGGATCCGGACAACCCTTGCCTCTCGGGCCGTTGGCCCCTTTGGCCCAGACGCTCGACGCTCGACGAGCCTTCCTGTACACCCCCATCGATGGTCCCGCAGACCTCGACGATGCCTGGCAGGCACGGCAACATCGTCTCGCGAACAACCCTTCGGTGAGCACGAGCCGGCCGGTGGTCACCCACGGCCTGACCCATGCCATGTCCATTGTGGCCGATCTGTTCGTGGACGACGAAACCGATGTGGTGTTGTCGAACCCGTATTGGGAGAACTACGACCTGCTGTTCGGCCTGCGCGCTCGTCCTCGATTCATCCGGTACGACGCCTTCCGTGAAGGGCGATTCAATGTCGAAGGGCTCGGCGATGCGCTCGCCCAGGTGCGCAACAAGGCTGTCGTCGTCTTGAATTTCCCTGGAAATCCCACCGGTTACCAGCCCACCCCCGATGAGGCACGCGCGATTGCCGCCATCCTTCACGCCCACCAGGGGCCTGCGGTAGTGGTTTCCGACGATGCCTACCAGGGTTGGGTGTACGCCGAAGGTCGACAGACCCGGTCAGTGTTCTGGGAGATCGCTGATGGTGCCGATCTCGAACGGCTCCTGCCCATCAAGGTCGATGGCGCTACCAAGGAGCTGGTGTTCTTTGCGTCGCGCGTCGGGTTTCTTGCCCACCGGACAGGTGGCGAAGCCGCTGATCTTGCCCTGCGATCCAAGATTAAGGCGGTCATTCGAGGCACGGTGGGCAGCGCGTCAGGGCCCGCTCTCGACATGGTCGCCAAAGCACTTGCTGCGCCCGACCTTGAGGCGGCCTTCGAAGCCAAACGACGCATTTTGGCCGAGCGGTGGGCGACCTTACGTGAAGCGCTACAGGGGTTGCCTGCGAACCGAGCCACCGTCTATCCGTTCCACGGCGCATTCTTCGGCCTCTTGCAGCTCGCCCCTGACCTCAATGCGGAGCAGCTGCGCCAACGCCTGATTGCCGAGCACGGCGTGGGCACCATCGCGTTCCCTGACGTCAATGCCCTTCGCGTAGCCTTCTGCTCGATCGCTAACGAGCGCTTGCCCGAGGTGGGGCAGGCCCTTGCGAAGGCCCTCCTCTAGCTGACTTTCCCCGATAGAAGGCCGCGCAACTCGTAGACCAGTTCCATGGCTTGGCGCGGGGACAGGTCATCGGGATCGACGCCCGCGAGTCGGTCCCGCACGGGGTCTGGCTCGGGTTTGGCCACCTCAGGCACGGCGCTTTCCGACGTGGGAGGCGGCCCCCCTGCAGCAAACAACGTCAGTTGGCGCCGTTCAGCCAGCGGTTGACGTTCTTCGAACTGGCTCAGAAGCGCATTTGCACGATCGATGACCGGGCCCGGCAAACCCGCGATGCGAGCGCACTGGATGCCGTAGCTGCGGCTTGCGCCACCGGCCTTTAGTCGACGAAGAAACAAGATTTGACCATCAACTTCGGTGACCGCCACCGACTGATTGGCCACCGTTCCCCGCACCTCGGCCAGCTCACACAGCTCATGGTAGTGCGTGGCGAACAGTGCTCGACATTGCACACGATCGACCAGATCTTCTGCCACGGCCCACGCAATGGCCAACCCGTCGTACGTCGAGGTGCCGCGACCGATCTCATCGAGCACCACCAAAGACCGGTCCGTCGCATGCTGGAGGATCGACGCCGTCTCTGACATTTCAACCATGAATGTCGATTGCCCGCGGCGCAGGTCATCCGCCGCTCCCACCCGGGTGAACACCCGGTCGCACACACCGATGTGAGCGCCATCGGCAGGGACAAAGGAGCCCATTTGGGCAAGCACCGCAATGATGGCCGTCTGGCGCAACACCGTCGACTTGCCGCTCATGTTGGGGCCGGTGAGCACGATCAGCGACCGGTGTTCGGGATCGAGCCGTACGTCATTGGGAACGAACCGTTCTTCGTCCAATGCGGCTTCGACCATCGGGTGACGCCCGGCTCGAATGTCCAATTGCTGAGACGCATCCACCGTGGGCTGAACCCACCGACGCATCGCCGCGACCTCAGCTAAGGAGGCTAAGGCGTCGAGCCCGGCCAGAGCGCGGGCCAAGGTCAATAGCCGAGCGGACTCGGCCGACACCCGCTGTCGCAATTCGACAAACCGCTCGTACTCGAGCGCACGCCGGCGTTCATCCGCGCCGAGCACCTTCTCCTCGAGTTCCTTGAGTTCCGGCGTGATGTACCGTTCGCAGTTCGACAGCGTCTGCTTGCGGAGGAAGCGGTCGGGCACTTTGTGGAGGTGGGCGCTCGTCACTTCGAGGAAGTAGCCAAACACTCGGTTCCGCTTGATCTTCAAGGACGGGATGCCCGTTTTTTCCTGTTCCTCCGCCTCGAGCTTCGCGATGATCGAAACGCCATCGAGGGCCAACCGATGCAACTCGGCAAGTTCAGGGTCGGCCTCGGGACGAATCATGCCGCCTTCGGTCATGGACTGCGGCGGGTCGTCGACCAACCACGTCGCCAGATCTTGCGTCACGTCGTCCACCAGGTCGGTGGGGCGATGGCTGTCGAGGACCGCGAGCCCAGCAATGGCCTGGAGGACTTTTGGCGCGGCCTGTAACGAGCGGAGGAGCGCAGCGAGGTCGCGAGCGTGGGCCGTGGCCTGACTAATGCGCGCTCCAATGCGGGGGATGTCCACAATCTCGGACAGCGCTGCACGAAGGTCGCGACGAGCGGGCGCCTCGGTCACCAAGGCCGCCACACACCCCTGTCGGGCCTCGATATCGGTTGTCGCGAGGAGCGGAGAGGCCACCCAGTCGCCCAGCGTGCGGGCTCCCATGGGAGTCTGGGTCTTGTCGATGAGATCGAGTAGGGAACCGCGGCGTCGTTGACCAATCAGCGTACGTGCCAGTTCTAAGTTTCGCCGTGTTGCCTCGTCGATCACCATGAAGGCGTGGGGCGTATACGCTTCGACCCCGTGAACGTTTGAGAGGTCTCCCCCAAGCTGCTCCCGGGCGTAGCGCAACACCGCTCCGGCACAGACCCGGGCCACGGTGCCAAGATCGACGGGCACCACTCCCACGGTTGCCGCGAGCTCGTCGGTGGCCGCCTGCGGCTCCCAGGCCTCGGCGTCGACCTCACTGACCAAGCGCACCTGCCGCGAAACAGCGCGGACAACGGAGCTAGGAACCCCAGGGCCAAACAGCGCTTCACGAGGCTCGAGGCGCTCCACCTCGGCCAGGACATGTGCGTCCTGCGACAACTCCGCCACCCGCAGGTCGCCTGTCGAGACCTCGAGAAACGCCACCCCGTAGGCCTGCTCGTGCCGCGCCACGGCGACGAGCCAGGTGCGTTGCTGGGCGGGGAGGGCCCGAGGGTCGTAGGTGACCCCAGGGGTCACCACCCTGACGATACGACGCTCCACGAGTCCCTTTTTGGGTACCTCGCCGACCTGCTCCGCGATCGCGACCCGATGCCCAGCCTCGGTGAGGCGCTCGATGTAGTTGGCGACCGAATGATGGGGAACCCCAGCCATCGGAATGGGTTCTGGATCGTGCTTGTTGCGAGCGGTCAGGGCGATGTCGAGGATCGGCGCCGCGATCACGGCGTCGTCGTGAAACATCTCGTAGAAGTCGCCCATACGGAACAGCAAGATGGCATCCGGCACCGAGGCTTTGAGCGAGTGGTACTGGTCCATCATTGATGTCGCGGTCACGTTGCTCTCCGGAGTCGGCAGCCGAAATGGGCATCCTCACCCTGGGTGGGGGGCGCGGTCTCGCGGGTGGCCTCGACGCGAAACATCGGATGGGCAGCCACAAAGTCGGCGATGACCTCCGCCCCCTCTTCGGGTTCGGGCGAACATACTGCGTACACCAGCGCTCCGCCCGGACGGACGAGTTGGCTTACCGTCGCCAGCAAGGATCGTTGCCGCTTGGCGAGGTGTTCGAGGTCGGCGGGCTGCCTGCGCCACCGCACCTCGGGATGTCGACGCAACGTGCCCAACGCCGTGCAAGGTGCATCGGCAAGAACCACGTCGTAATCAGGGCTCAAAGCCCCCGTGCCGGAGGTCCAATCGTGGCAGGTCGTCTCGACGGAAAGGTTGAGACGAGCCGCTCCCTCTCGAACTTTGGCCAACCGATCCTCGTCGCGATCTACGGCGTGCACCCGGGCCCCCCGGCTCACCAACCGAAAGGCCTTGGCACCCGGCGCCGCAAAGGCATCCAGGATGTGGAGGCCCTTGGCCTCTTGCACGAGATCGGCCATCTGAACTGCGGCGGCGTCCTGGATCCACCAAGCGCCTGCTTCGTAGCCCCGCCATGACTCGACTCGCGCCGACGATGCACCGGACCGATACACCCCTGCCAACGCTGGCAGAGGCGCCAACTCGTCGGGCCTCTCTTCCGCCGCGAGGGGCTGCTCCGGGTCACGAGCGACCACAAACAGTGGCGGAGGCTCCGCCGCCTCGGTGGCCCAGGCCGCGGCCGCCTCGGCTCCGTAGCGCTCGACCCAGCGTTCCCAAAGCCAGTCGGGAAGGTTGTGGGACTCGGCTTCGCGTAGATTCTTGGCGGGCCCTACCCGGCGCATGACTGCGTTGACCAGTCCGGATGCACGCTTCGGCCCGATCGCCTTCATGACTTCGACCGCCTGATGGACGGCCGCGTGGGGGCGCGTGCGTGCAAACAGGCGTTCGAACGCACCAAGCCGCAGCACCGCCCGGACCGCGGGGTCAAGACCGGTGAGGGGACGGGTCAACCGAGGGCGCAACGCCGCGTCGACCTCGCCTCGACGTCGGGTCACCCCGTACGCAAGAAACCAGGCCAAGTCGCGGTCCGCGCCCGCAACCGACGCGGCCACCAAGGCTTGATCCAAATGGGCCCCTTCCTCGACGGCGATCAAGGCGCGCGCCGCGGCGAGGCGAGCCGGGCTCGAAGTGCTCAACCGTTTACCAGTTACGAGTCTGCGTCTCGGGGTCCGCGTCGGCCGGTACCGGCTCCGGAGTCACGCGCTCGGAGGGGCGGTTGGCGGTCGTGCGAATGGGCGTCGCGATGTTGGTGACAGGCTCTTCACGCTTGCTCGTCGCGGACTTGGACCTGCGGGACGAAATCGTGGGCCGCAGCGCAAGCTCATGACGCAACGCCCGAACCTTGCGACCACTCCGGACGGCTTGCCAAACGAGGAGCGAGAAGCCCGAAATCAATCCCAACAGAAAGCTCACCCCCATCAGGAGCAACACAGGAAGGGGCTGCCCCGTGGTGGGGTGGACAAAGGCCCAACGACGCGGTGGGTACGGCAACTCGAGCGAAAGCTCGGCGGTATGGCCGCTGTTCTGGACGATGAACAGTCCGAGGAACAGCGCCCCCACGACAACGAAAAACGCTGCCACCGTGCCAAACACCCAACGCATCGTAGCCAATCAGAGATCCGCGGCCGGAGGGTCGTCGTCAGAGGCGCCGGGGTCTTCGGTCGCCATTGGCTCTTCACTCGGCGCTTCTTCAGCCACCGGTGCTTCTTCAGCCACCGGTGCGGCCATTTGTGCTTCTTCCGCCACCGGTGCAGCCATCTGTGCTTCTTCCGACGCTTCTTCAGCCATCGGTGCTTCTACACCCATCGGCGCTTCTACACCCATCGGCGCTTCTACACCCATCGGTGCTTCTACACCCATCGGTGCTTCGTCGCCCATCGGCGCTTCCCCGGCCATGGGCTCCTCGCCGTCGTCGGTCTTCGACTGCAGCTTGCGAGAGAGGTCGCCCATCACGTCACCGAGGCGCGTCGAGGCATCGCCCTGACGCTGCACGTAGCCCTCGACATCGCCGGCCTCGCGCTCAAGCGCGCCACGCTCCGAAAGCGAAATCTTGCGATCATGGCTGTCGACGTGGATAATTTCGGCGCGAATGGCCTTGTTGTCGGGGTACTGGGTCTGCCAGTCGTCGGCGTCGTACGCGAGTTCCGAGAGGTGAACGAGGCCTTCGACCCCGTCCTCGATCTCGACGAAGATGCCGAAGTCAGCTCGGTGCACGACCGGACCTTCGACCACCTGGCCGAGGAAGAACCGGCTGTGAACCGTGTACCAGGGGTCTTCCGACAGCTGCTTGATGCCCAGTGAGAAGCGTTCGCCTTCCTTGTCGATGGCCAACACGCGGGCTTCGACTTCGTCGCCCTTCTGGTAGCGCTCGGAGGGGTGCTTGATGCGCTGGCCCCAGGACAAGTCGCTGATGTGGACGAGGCCGTCGATGCCTTCATCGATGCCCACAAAGATACCGAAGTCCGTGATGTTGCGGACCTTGCCCCGAACGATCGAGCCAACCGGGTACTGCTGCTCGACGACGTCCCAGGGGTTGGTTTCAAGCTGCTTCATGCCGAGGCTGATGCGCTTTTCGTCAACATCCATGCCGAGGACCTTGGCCTCGATGATGTCGCCCACCGCAACGAGCTTGCTCGGATGCTTGATGCGCTTGTTCCACGTCATCTCGGAAATGTGCACAAGGCCCTCGATGCCGTCCTCGAGTTCGATGAACGCACCGTAGTCGGGGATGGACACGACCTTGCCGCGAACGATCGCACCGACCGGGTACTTGTACTCGGCCTCTTCCCACGGATCGGGCCGAATCTGCTTGTAGCCAAGGGACACACGCTTCGAATCGGGATCGAACTTGAGGACCTTGACCTCAACCGATTGGCCAACTTCGAACATCTCGCTCGGATGCGTCAAACGGCCGTAGGTCATGTCGGTGATGTGAAGCAGGCCGTCGATGCCGCCAAAGTCCACGAACGCACCGTAGTCCGTGATGTTCTTGACCACGCCCATCATGATGGCCCCGATCTGCAGGCGTTCGATGGTCTCTTCACGCTTCTCGGCGCGCTCCTGCTCAAGGAGCACGCGACGCGAAAGAACGATGTTGCCGCGCTTCTTGTTGAACTTGATGATCTTGAAGTCGAACTCTTCGCCGATCAGCTTGTCGAGGTTCTTCACGGGGCGAAGATCGACCTGGCTGCCGGGAAGGAAGGCCTTGACGCCAATGTCGACCTGCAGGCCACCCTTCACCCGTGCGATGACCGAGCCCTTGACGACTTCGTCGGCTTCGACCGCCTTCGAAATTTCGTCCCAGGCCCGCATCAGATCGGCCTTCTCCTTCGACAGGATGAGGGCGCCGTCTTCCTCTTCCATCGTGTCGAGGTAGACTTCAACCTCGTCGCCAACCGTGATGGTGAGTTCGCCTTCGGCCGTCTTGAACTCGTTGACGGGAATCAGCCCTTCGGCCTTGTAGCTGATGTCGACCGTGACCCAGTCGTCCGAAATCCCGATGACGCGGCCCTTCACCACTGACTTTTCGCGTACGCCCTTCTCTCCCATAAAATCGTCGAAGAAGGACTTGAATTGGTCGTCGCTGATCTGATTGAGCGGAAGGTCCACAATGTTGGGATCGGTCATGTAGAGAAACCTGTTGCCGTGCACATCGGGCCAACCCCCTTGGGTGTGGGAGCCGGTGTGGAAGGAGTGAGAGTTTGGAGGTCGGCGCTCCCGGGGAGCACACGACGGCTGGCCGCCGCACAGTACGCGCAGCGGACTTGAGCAGTATCTGCCCGTCACTGCCCTGTCAATAAGGTTCCAGCCCGGTCGCCGGCCGACGATCCCATTACGGGGTCCGTCGGGCCTCCACGAGTTGGAGAACCACGGCGATGGCCTGGTCGATCGACAGCCCCGTCGTGTCGACCATCACTGCGTCAACCGCGGGACGAAGGGGGGCGGTGGCGCGTTGACGATCTTGGGCATCTCGCCGGTCGAGCGCTTCGCGCACCTCGGACCACGAAGCATCCTCGCCACGGGCCACCAACTCTTCGTGACGCCGCCGGGCTCGCTCGTCGAGCGAGGCGTCCAGAAACACCTTGAGGTCCGCGTTCGGAAAGACCACCGTGCCAATGTCGCGGCCGTCCATGACCACCCCTCCCGCAGCCCCAAAGGCGCGCTGTTGAGCGAGCAGGGCCTGACGAACCTCGGGATGCACACTGACCGCGGACGCGGCGGTACCCATCGCATCACTCCGGATTTCCGAAGAGACGTCCATGTCGTCACACCACACCCGTAGCGCCGTCCCATCCCACTGAAAGTCGAGGGACAACGTGGCCGTCAAAGCGCCAAGGGCTGGACCATCATGCGTCGACAGGCCACGTTGATGTGCGGCCCACGCAACGGCTCGGTACATCGCGCCGGTGTCGATGTAGCGATAGCCGAGCGCATTTGCGACCCCTCGAGCGACCGTTCCTTTGCCGGCGGATCCGGGCCCATCCACTGCGATGGTCAGCTCTCTCACGCGGGCGTTC
Source organism: Myxococcota bacterium (assembly GCA_039208735.1). Taxonomy (GTDB): domain Bacteria; phylum Myxococcota_A; class UBA796; order UBA796; genus DRPG01. The sequence continues at coordinate 28,359 of JBCCQY010000061.1, forward strand.
CTTCCGAGAGTCGCTCGAGATCGTCGAAGAAGCTCGGGTAGCTTGAGCCGACTTCCTCAGCACCATCTAGAACCACGCCTCCCCGCACATGTCCTGCGACCGCGAAGGCCATGACGATGCGGTGATCGCCGCTGCCATCCACCCGTGGCATCGTGGCGACGTCTTGCGGCTGGGGCTGACCCTCGATCCGCATTCCATCGGGCAACGGTTCGACGTCAATGCCAAAGGCCTTCAAGCCCGTCTCCATGCGAGCGAGGCGGTCCGACTCCTTGACGCGAAGTTCGGCTGCATCCGCGATCGTGGTGGTTCCATCTGCAAACGCTGCGGCGACGCCAAGGACGGGAAGCTCGTCGAGCGCCCGCAAGGCCAAGGCACCGTCGATGCGCGTCCCACGCAATGATGCGTGCCGAACCACGATCTCTCCGCGAGGCTCCGGGTCCAACGCTGTGACCGTGATCTCGAGGTCCGCTCCCATGGCCTGAAGCACCTCAATGACGCCCGTACGCGTAGGATTCAGGCCCACTTCCGTCAACCGGAGTTCCGAACCCGGCGTCACACTCGCCGCGACCAGCCAGAAGGCGGCCGAGGAGGGATCGCCTGAAATGGTCCAGTCAAACGCCGAAAGACGTTCTACAGGTTCCAACTCAATTCGCGTTCCGTCGGTCGTGAGGGGAGCCCCAAGGGCTTGAAGCATCCGCTCGGTGTGGTCACGGCTCTCGCCGGGCTGGGTCAACGAAATGCCGGTGCGCAGACCCGCCAGCAACAACGCGGACTTGAGCTGCGCACTGGGCAACGCCAGATCGTGGTGGACGCCCGCCAAGACACGACCTCGAATCGCCAGGGGGGCCAGGCGGTCCCCATCACGGGCCCAAATGTCCGCCCCCATCGCCCGCAACGGTTCAATGATGCGACCCATGGGACGCCGACGCAGACTGCCATCCCCGGTGAGCACAAAGAACCGATCTGGCTGGCCCGCGAACAGCCCGGCCAGCAGCCGAATCGTCGTGCCCGAGTTGCCGCAATCAATGACGTCGGCAGGTTCTCCCAGCCGGTCGGGAGGCCGAACCACCCAGCCCTCGGCGTCGTTGTCCACCTGGGCGCCACATGCCACCATCGCGGCACGCGTGCAGCGCGTATCTCCCGCATCGAGCCCGCAACGGATTCGGGAGGGGCCGTCGGCAAGGGCCCCAAACATCAGTGCGCGATGGGTCTGGCTCTTGTTGCCCGGGACCGACAGGGTGCCTCGAAGGGCTCCCCCTGCGCAAACGATGCGCTGCGCCATCAGGAGTCCTCGGTCATCGCACCCATACGGCGAAAGCGGTCATACCGGCTCTGCAGGAGGGCTTCCTGATCGAGCTTCGACAACTCCGCGAGGTGTTTGCGGATCGTCCGCCCGACCGAGGCGATCGTGTCGTGCTGGTAACGGTGGGCGCCACCAAGCTTCTCGGGAATCACCTCATCAATGACGCCAAGTTCGAGGCAGTCCGCCGCGGTGATGCGCAGCGCTTCGGCCGCCCGCGGTCCTTCGGCTCGGTCACGCCAAAGGATGGCGGCACAGCCCTCGGGGCTGATGACCGAGTACACACTGTTCTCCAGCATCAACACGCGGTCCGCGGTGGCCAATGCAAGGGCTCCCCCCGAACCGCCTTCCCCGGTCACGATGGCTACGATCGGCACCGTGAGCTGCGACATCTCTTGGATGTTGCGTGCAATCGCCTCGGACTGGCCACGCGCTTCCGCGTCGAGACCCGGGTATGCACCAGGCGTGTCGATGAACGCGACCACAGGAATCCGAAACCGCTCGGCCATGTGCATCAGCCGCAGCGCCTTCCGGTAGCCATCGGGCCGCGCCATGCCGAAGTTGCGAAAGAGGTTCTCCTTGGTGTTCCGGCCCTTCATGTGGCCCACGATGAGCACCGGCTGACCGTCGAGCCCATCTTCGGGGTCGTCGCTCGTGGGAGGAAGGGGACGGAAACGGGCGAGTCCCCCTACGATGGCCGCGTCGTCGTGGCCGGCTCGGTCCCCGTGGAGTTCGGTCCACTCGTCGAACAGCTCGCCGACGTAGTCGAGCATGAACGGACGAGCGGGGTGACGCGCCAGAAGCGTGCGCTGCCACGGGCTTAGCTGACCGAAGATGTTCTGCTGCAGCCGCGAAGCCTGGACTTCAAGCTGGGAGATGCTCGCCGACAGGTCGACACCGTTCTCCTCCTGCAGTTCGCGCAATTGATGAATGCGGCGGCGAAGCTCTACTACCGGCCGTTCGAAATCGAGGACGACATCCATGGACACCTGCCGTTGCGTGGGCGTGGACCGGTTTCGTTATCACGCTTGCATGCGCATCGTCGTGATTGGTGGAACAGGTCGAACCGGCCAACGCATTGCCATGCGGGCGGTCGAAGTGGGGCACGAGGTGGTTGTGGTGGGACGCTCCGCAAAACCGGGCGACCCTCGACTCCCCGCCGCGGCTCGGATCGTGACCGGCGACGTGCTCAACCCCGCAACGCTCGAGACCTCGCTCGATGGCTGCGATGCCGTGGTCACGGCATTGTCGATTCCCCGGCGGAGTCGGTCGGTGTTTGCTCCGATCGAAGGACCGACCGACCTTCATAGTCGATCGACCGCAGCGCTCCTGCCGGCGATGACCGCCGCATCCATCCCTCGCCTCATCAAGGTTTCCGCCCAAGGGGTTGGTGATTCTGCAGGTCGAACCGGCTGGGGCGTGCGACTCACCATTGCCACCTCGAACCTCAAGCCGGCGTTCGTGGATCACGCCAAAGCCGACCGGATGATCGTTGAAAGCGACCTGAGCTACACGATCGTACGGCCCCCCGTGTTGGAGGATGGCCCGGCTCGCGACCGCATCGAGGCAGACGAGCAGGGCGTCACCGGAACGTTCACCCGGATTCGCACCCAAGACGTCGCAAACTGGATTGTCGATGCGGTTTCCGACCCCACGACCTATCGCCGCGTCCTCACGCTGGTCCCCAAAGGTCCTCCGCCCACTTGAGGGCGGTGTCCAACGGGTCGTCGACGAGCCTTGGATAGCCGAGCCCCCTCATCCACGTGCGTTGCTTGCGGGAAAAATGGCGGGTGTCACGTTGGGTCCGGCGGATGGTCTCGTCCAGCGGCAGCCCCTCGAGAAGGTGAGCACAAAGGTGACGATAGCCCAGCGACTGCAATGGCTTGAGGGTGGGCGCAAACCCCGCGTCGAGCACCGCTTGAACCTCGGCCACCCATCCCGCCTCCACCATACCGATCACCCGAGCGTCGATCCGTTCGTACAGGTCGTCGCGATCGAGCCACAGCGCGCGGTGGGCAATTCGATCGGGAGCACAAGCGTGTTCCGCATGAAGGTCGGAAAGTCGACGCCCGCTTAGACGAAACACTTCGATGCCGCGGATCAACCGCACGCGGTCTGCGGGATGGAGGCGTTTCGCGAGTGGCGGGTCGATCGATTGCAAGGCGGCATGGAGGTCGTCACGCGCTTCGAGTTCTGCCCGCAGCTCCGGGTCCACCGGAGGGGTTCGGACGAGGCCCCGCAGCAGCGAACGAAGGTAGAGGCTGGTTCCCCCCGCCACGATGACCCGTGCATGGGCGCCGATGACGCGGTCCCCCAAAGTGACAAAGTCCCCCGCCGAAAAAGGCTCGTCGGGCTCGACGAGATCAAGGCCCTCATGGGGCACTCGAGCCCGTTCGGCGGACGTCGCCTTCCCGGTGCCAATGTCGAGGCGGCGGTAGACCTGCATCGCGTCCGCCGACAGGACGACCGCACCAAAGCGCTCCGCCACGGCCAATGCCACCGCCGTCTTGCCGGCCGAGGTCGGCCCTGCAAGCACGAGGACGCCCTTCACCACTGCCAGGGCCGTCCAGGAAGGTTCGTGAGTTCGACCAAGCGCCCTTCGAGCGCCACGCCACGACGACGCGCCTCCGCGACGAGCTCCGGCCCGTCGGTCACCGGCAATACCGCGCACTCCTTGGCCCAAGTGGCGCGGACATCGGCATCTGGATTCGTGGCGAGCGCCAGTCGCACAAGCGCCTCGGGATCGACGTCACCCAGGGCATCGGGGACACTTCGTACCGCGAGTTCCACCGGAGAGAAGCGGTCGGCCACAAGCCCAAGTTCAGCCCACCGATCAAACTGGGCTTCAGCCACGGCCAACTCGGCCTCTGACATCCGAATCACGCTCGGCACGAGCAACGGTCGCCCCGGTGCCTGGGCATCCATCACCGCCAACTGACGGGCCACGCGGCCCAGATCGATGACCAACAGTCGATCGCCATCGCTGGCCAATCCCCAGCGCGCTCCAACCAGCGCAACCCAATCAAGATCGGGAGGGGCTTCGTCTGCCAACACAGCGGGGATCGATGCCGGCGCGGCCTCCGGACGCCATGGTGCGACGGGCGCTTCCGCGACGACCGCCACGGGCAAAGGCACAGGGGCGGGCGTCGGTTCCGGGGCCGTGGGCCGACCGGCGAAGAGCGGAGCCGCGGAGGGAATGTACGACGTGGCGTGGGCGCCAACCCGCGGCTTCGCCCCCGCCCCTTCCAGGGTGCTCGCGATGGTGTGCGCAACAAATCGAACGACCGACGCGGGATCCACGAACCGGACCTCGGCCTTCGTGGGGTGAACGTTGATGTCGGCCAACGACGGATCGAGGTTTAGCTCCAAGACCGCGAGTGGGTGGCGTCCCGCGGGTAGCCGGTCCCGGTAGGCTTCGCGAACGGCTCGTCGCAGCACATGATCTCGAACCCACCGGCCATTGACGTAGAGGTAGGTGGAGTCGGCGGCATGCGCCCGGTGTCGTTCTGGTGGAGCGACGTAGCCTCGCAACACAAACGTTCCATTATCGGCTTCAATCTCGAGCAGTCCCCGACCATCGGGCCCGACCAGGTCCTCGACGCGATTCGCCCAGTCTTCGGTCGGAGGAGCGTCCAGGATGGTCCGTCCGGCGTGCTGAATCGTAAAGCCGATGGTCGGACGAACCATCGCCTGCCGCACGACCGCATGAACGCAATGTCCGAGTTCCGTGGGCACGGTGCGCAGGAACTTCTGGCGCACCGGCACGTTGTAAAACAGCTTACGGGCGCTCACCACCGTCCCCACTGCCGCTCCCGTCGGTCGCACGTCCCGCAGCCGTCCACCGTCAACGCGCAAGCGGGTTCCCTCATCGTCCGTAGGTCGGCGTGTGATCAGCTCAAACTCACTGACCGCAGCGATCGACGGCAGGGCTTCGCCCCGGAAGCCCAGGGAGCGAACCGACAACAGGTCCGACGTGTCGCGGATCTTCGAGGTCGCGTGACGTTCGATAGACAGCATCGCGTCCTGCTCGCCCATGCCGCGCCCATTGTCCTCGATGCGAATCAGCGACCGGCCCCCATCGCGCAACACGACGACGATCTGGGTGGCTCCCGCGTCGATGCTGTTTTCAACCAGTTCCTTGACCGCCGAGGCGGGACGCTCCACGACCTCACCGGCCGCGATCTGATCGATCACCCGGTCCGCGAGAATGCGGATCGCCGCCGTACTCATCCAGACGATTCCCCTGGCGGTTCACCGAGTTTACGCCGCCGCTTGAAGTGCAGCCGCAGCGGGGTGCCTTCAAAATCGAAGCTCGTTCGCAAGCGATTCGAAAGGTACTTTCGGTACGTTGCCCCGATGCCCTCCGGCGTGTTCGAAAACAACGCAAACGTTGGAGGGCGGACGCGCGTTTGCGTCGCGTAGTACAGCCGCACGGGGTGATGGTAGCGCTGCGGCGGTGTGTGGGCCGCGACGGCCTGTTCGAGAAAGCGATTGAGCACCGACGTCGACACACGACGATCGAAGGCTTCATAGACACGATCGACGGTTGCAATGACTCGATGCAGTCCCTTGCCCGTTTTCGCCGAGACGAAGAGATGAGGCGCCCACGGAATGTGAGGAAGCCTCCGGGCGAGCTCGTCTTCCGTCGACCGTGAATCGATGTCTTCGAGGTCCTTGACGAGATCCCATTTATTGATGAGCACGACGATCGCCCGCCCACGGTCCGTCACCAGCTGCGCGAGCCGCGCATCCTGGTCCGTCGGTCCTTCGGTGCCGTCGATCATCAGCAGCACCACATGGCAACGTTCGATGGAGCGAATCGCCCGCAGAGAGACAAACCGTTCGAGCTTGTCGTCGATGCGTGCCTTCTTCCGAACTCCCGCCGTGTCGACCAGGACGTAGGGCTTTCCGTCGATCTCCACCGCCGAATCTACCGGGTCCATGGTGGTCCCTGCCACATTGTCGACCACATGCCGGTCCTCACCGAGCAGGGCGTTAATCAGCGTCGACTTGCCAATGTTGGGCCGCCCGACCACCGCGATGCGAATCGGGCCAGGCCCTTCGTTGTCCGCCTCTTCGATCGGCGTGCCTTCAACGGGGAGTTCGGACGTGGCCGATTCGCCTTCTTCCGCTTCCGGCAGGCGTGTGACCACCTCGTCGCACAGTTCATAGATGCCTCGACCGTGGGCCGCGCTGATGCCGACGAGCGGTTCAAGACCCATGGCCCAAAACTCATTTTGCAGATCGTCATGGCGATGGCCGTCGATCTTGTTGACCCCAACCACGATTTGCTTGCCGCTGCGACGGAGCAACCCGGCCACCTCGGTGTCGGCCGGTGTGAGACCCGCCCGCCCGTCCACCAAAAAGACGATCACATCCGCCTCTTCAACCGCGATGAGCGACTGCCGACGCATCGAAGAGAGCAGGTCCGTATCGGGCTCTGGCTCAATGCCTCCGGTGTCGATGAGCAACACAGACCGATCGATCATCTCGGTGGGCTCGTACAGGCGGTCGCGCGTCACCCCGGGTCGGTCGTGCACCACCGCCTTGCGAAATCCTACGAGTCGATTGAACAGCGTCGATTTGCCCACGTTTGGGCGGCCTACGATGGCCACGACGGGGACACCCATTTCTCCCCCAAGCACGTGCGCGTATCCGGCCGGTGGCCAGTTTGCGAGCCGCAGTCGTTGGGTGACGATATCTGCATCCCAACGACGTCGCAGAACCACAGGAGGTCGGTCGTGCGCGTGGTCGTGGCCATGTCAGGTGGAGTAGATTCCTCGGTTGCCGCGGGCCTTCTGGTCCGCGAGGGACACGAGGTCATCGGTGTGCACATGCGCTTGCACGACGAATCGACCACCGCGGTCCCTACGAGCCGTCCCGGCCGCTGCTGTGGGTACGACGATGCCCTCGATGCCCGGAAGGTAGCGGCAAGCCTCGACATTCCGTTCTACGTGATGAATCTGCGCGAGGTCTTTGCGCGTTCGGTCATGAAGGACCTCGCCGATACCTACCTGCGCGGCGAGACGCCGAACCCTTGCATTCAGTGCAATGGACGCCTCAAGTTCCGGGTCCTTATGTCTCGCGCCCGTGCGCTCGGCGCCGACCGTCTGGCCACGGGACATTACGCGCGGATTCGCGAAGACGGTGCACTCGCGTGTGCGGTCGATGAAGACAAGGACCAGTCCTACTTTTTGTTCTCGATGACGCCCGATGCGCGCGCGCAGACGTGGTTCCCGCTGGGGGGCATGACCAAGGCCGAGGTCCGAGCCCAGGCCGAGTCGCTGGAACTGCCGGTGGCCGACAAGCCCGAAAGCCAAGAGATTTGCTTTATTCCCGACGGTGACCACGCTCGTTTCGTCGCTGAGCAGCATCCCGATGTGGATGCCTCGGGTCCGGTGCTCCTCGAAGACGGCACCGAAGTTGGACAACACGAGGCCTACTACCGCTACACGGTCGGTCAGCGGCGGGGGCTTGGTGTGGCCTTGGGCCAAGCGGCTTGGGTCCTCCGAATCGACCCCGACACCCGCGCGGTGACGGTCACGACCGCTCCCGAGCGCCTGGGGTCGATGGGATTGGTGGCATCGGGAGCGGTCTGGCACGGACCGCTCGAGCCCGAGGAGCGGGTCACGGTCCGCATTCGTCATCGGGGCACGAAGCACCCAGCAAGGGTGGTCAAGCTGACCGACAAGCGCTTCGAGGTGCACTTCGAAGACCCCGTACGCGCGATCGCGCCAGGTCAGGCCGCAGTGGTCTACCGAGGCGACGAAGTCGTCGGCGGCGGCTGGATCGGACGTGCCTGCCGGCGCGATGAACTCACGGCGCTGTCGGGGGCTGCGTGACGTCGGCACTCGAGGCCGTTCGCAAGGCCTTGGGTCACCCCTTCGATGACGCGTCGCTCCTTCTCACCGCCGTCACGCATTCATCGTGGGTTCACGAAAACGGTGGCGAAGACTACGAGCGCCTTGAGTTTCTCGGCGATGCGGTGCTCCAGCTGTGTTGCACCCGCCTCCTCTACGAACGCTTCGAGCACGCCCGTGAAGGCGAACTTTCACGCCTTCGGGCCCGCCTTGTCAGCACCCATGCGTTGGCCGAACTCGGACGAAGGTTGGGCCTCGGCGACGCGCTGCGTCTCGGGGTAGGCGAGAGCGCCACCGGAGGGCGGGATCGACCTCGCGTTCTCGCCGGCGCAGTGGAAGCGGTCCTTGGTGCGGTGTTTACCGACGGTGGCTACGCCGCCGCGAATCGGGTGGTCTCGGCGTGGCTGAAGGGCCCCATCGCCGAACTGGTGGCGGAGGGTCCCAGCGCCTGGAAAGACCCTCGCAGTCGCCTACAAGAACGGACCCAGCGGGTCTCGGGAGCCGTTCCTACCTACGCCGTCACCGAGCGGGAAGGCCCGGCCCACGACCCGCGATTTGTCGTCGAGGTGCGGCTCGGCGAACGGGTCCTCGGTCAAGGCGAAGGCTCATCGAAACGCCAGGCCGCGCGCCATGCCGCCGAAGCCGCCCTCCGAGCGTCTGATTCCCCAGTGGCCGATGTGGATTGACTTCACGCCTCCCCCGGTGGTCGTGCCCATCCATCTGGGATGCTGTCCGACCCCGCCACGGTGTCAGCTCTGCCCCCCGTCACCGCCGCCGCCCGATGTCGACCTGATTCAAAAACTGATCGCTCACTACGCGAAAGCCCAACCGGATCGCCCGCTTGGTATCGCCTTCTTCGGCGGGCCCTTGCCCGAACCCGACTGGCTCGCCGCTGCCGCTCCCCACCCCGTCGCGGTTCGCGTGCGTCCTGACTTCCTCACGCGAAAGGAGGCCCGACGACTCGCGGACGCGGGCGTCGTCTCCATCGAACTGGATGCGTTGACGTTGCATGGGGGGGCGCTCCGCGAGGCGGGCCGAACCCACCGGTCCCAGCTTGTGATCGAACAACTCGAGGGACTGCCCGCCCTGGGACTGCGACGCGGCGTGGTGCTCGCCCCGGGCCTGCCTCGTACCACCCACGCCGATGCGATTCACGATGCGGAAATGCTCGCTTCGCGAATCGACTTCGTCAGACTCCATCCCGTGCTGGTGCTCGCTGAATCTGGCCTCCGAGATGCCCAGATGGACGGCCAATACACCCCCCTCACGCTCGGGGAAGCGGTGACCACCTGCCTAGCCATGATGCAGGTCTTCGAAGCCGCCGGAGTTCGGGTCACCCGGGTGGGCGCAAACCCTGGCCCTGACGGCCTCGGGCGTGCCGTGGCAGGGCCCCGCCACCCGTCGCTGCGTCAGCTCGTCGAAGCCCGTCGAACGTTAGAACGGTTACATCGCGAATTGCGCGAAACTCACCCCGGAGACGCCATCGTCATTCGATGCCATCCCGCTGACGAGACCCACACCCGCGGGCCCTACAACGACCACATCCGGTCTTTGCGGGCGGCCCACCAACTTGCGTCGGTCCACGTGACGGCCGATGCCACCCTACCGCGTGGAGAAGTCGCCATCGACAACGTCCGCCCCGAGCCTCGGGAGGATGGATGAGCGAAGACTTCCGCTGTGGCTACGTGGCGCTGCTTGGGCGACCAAACGCAGGCAAGTCCACGCTGCTAAATCGGATCTTGGGCACCAAGCTCGCGATTACGAGTAGTAAGCCCCAAACGACGCGCAATCGCATCGTTGGTGTGCATACCGATGAGCGTATGCAAGCGATTCTCGTTGACACCCCCGGCATCCATGAGGGGTGGACGGAACTCAATCGGGCCATGGTCCAAGCTGCCCGGTCGGTCCTCGACGATGTCGACGTGGTGTGCTGGATCCAGGACATGACGGTGCTTGCCGGCCGCGCGGAATCGGCGAGCGGCGTGATCCTCGACGAAGAAGATCAAGCCATGGCCGGCTGGCTTCGCGATCGAGGTCTTCCCATCGTATTTGTGGCCAACAAGATCGATGTGGTGCCTCACCCCCTACTGCTGCCCGTGATCCAAGCGATCACCGACGCGGTAGACGTCAAGGCGGCGATTCCCACGTCTGCATTGACCGGAGACGGCGTCGAAGCACTGCTCGCGGCCCTGGCTGACGCCTTGCCCGTCGGGCCGGCGCTCTTCAGCCCTGATGACTGGACGCAAGCCACCGAACGATTCCTGGTGGCCGAGATCATCCGCGAGAAGATCTTCCACCTGACCGAACAGGAAGTTCCCTACTCCACCCACGTGGTGATTCGTCAGTTCGATGAGAGTCAACGGGAGGGAGCACCCCGAAATCCAGGGATCGTACGCATCTTTGCGGATATCGTCGTCGAAAAGGAATCCCAAAAGGGCATCATCATCGGACGAGGTGGCGAGATGCTCAAGCGCATTGGGACCCTCGCGCGCAAGGAACTCGTCGAGCTTTTGGACAGTCGCACCTACCTCGAGCTGTTCGTCCGCGTCGAGCGCGACTGGACGCGAACGTCACACGGTCTCAAGCGAGTCGGCTTCACCGACGAATGAGAGCCACGGCGCACGCCTGGCACTCCCTCGGGGTTTGCACGGACGCGAGGCACCGCGTAACGTGGCCCGGTTGGAGGAAAGGGCATGAAGCTTCTGTGGTTGGTACTCCCGCTCGTGTGGCTCGGGCTGCTAGGGGCGTCCGATGCGCGCGCTGATGATGGGACCGAGGCCGAGACCTCGGGCGTCCAACGCACCCTCGAAGCCATCGACAAAGCGTTTGGCGACTACGTCGTCGACAACCTCGAACTGGTCATGTTCTTCGACATCCTGTTTTGGGACAATCAACTCGACACCACGCTCGAGGCCGTGGGGGCCGAGGTTCCGGGTTCTGCCATCTCTCGCGACGATCTCGGCACGCTGCGCGTCGTCGACGTCGCGAAGGACGGATTCACCCTCCAGCCCTTCGTTCGTCTCGAATCGCCGCCCATCGATCAAGCCGATGTTCGCTACGGTCCGATCCGCGCCACGTTGAGGCGGGTCGTTCAAGGAGATCGAAGCGGCGGTCGCGCGCGCCTCATGGCCAGCGTGCCCGAGCAGGCCGTCGACGTGACCGCCCTCGGTCTCGAACCCTGGCCTGAGGCTCCCACGGAAGAAGACGCCGCGGTCGTGCTGGTTCCGGATGTGGCGCCCTTCCCCATCCGCGTGAATCGGGAGAACAGCACCGTACTCGCCATGAGTGCGCCAGTGTCAGGCTCCCTCGACTACGCACGCGGCATGCACGTCGTCGCCCCCGATGGAGCGGTTGTGGTGGTGAGCCGCGTGACCGACGGAGCCGTCGAGGCGGTGGGCGACACCTTGACCGCGACAAGCCTCCCCAATCCCGGCGACCGCCAGCTGCCCCTCGTCGTGGCCTGGTTGGTGCTGGGTGCGGTGTTCTTCACCCTGCGCATGGCGTTCGTGAACGTTCGGATGTTTCCCCATGCGCTCGCGGTGACCGGAGGGACCTACGACAATCCTGAAGACGAAGGCGAGATCAGCCATTTTCAGGCGCTGTCGTCCGCGTTGTCGGCCACCGTGGGCTTGGGCAATATCGCAGGGGTCGCAGTGGCGGTCAGCGCGGGCGGACCCGGCGCCATTTTCTGGATGGTCCTGGCCGGTTTCCTTGGCATGTCCAGCAAGTTCACGGAGTGCACGCTCGGCCAGATGTACCGCAAGACCCGCCCCGATGGCAGCGTGAGCGGAGGCCCCATGCACTACCTCGATGAGGGCCTTAGCGAAATGGGCCTCGGTGGGCTTGGCAAGGTGCTTGCCGTGCTCTTCGCCATCCTGTGCATTGGAGGCTCCTTCGGCGGCGGGAACATGTTCCAGGCCAACCAGTCGTTCCAAGCGGTGGCCTTCGTGCTCACCGACGGCGGCTTCATCTCCGAAGCCAGCGTTGGGACCGTGGGCATCGTCTATGGGTTGGTCCTGACCTTCTTAGTCGGACTCGTGATCATCGGGGGCATCCAGCGGATTGGTGCCGCCGCAGGAATCATCGTCCCCGTCATGTGCGTGGTCTATGTGCTGGCCGGGCTCTTCATCCTGATCGTCCATGCGTCGGACGTGCCCACCGCGCTAGCGACCATCGTGCGGGAGGCGTTCTCTCCACAAGCCGCGATCGTCGGTGGGTTTGTGGGGGTGCTCGTCCAGGGATTCCGACGAGCGGCGTTCTCCAACGAAGCCGGGGTCGGATCCGCATCGATCGCCCACTCGGCAGCCACCACCGCCTACCCAGTTCGGGAGGGCATCGTCGCCCTGCTCGAGCCGTTCGTCGACACGATCGTGGTGTGCACCATGACGGGTCTCGTCGTGGTCGTGACCGGCGCCTACCAGTTCGACGCTGGCGGCGATGGCGTGGTCATGACCCAGCAGGCCTTCGGATCGGTGGTGTCCTGGTTCCCTCTCGTGCTGTCGCTCGCCGTCATCCTCTTTGCCTTCTCCACGATGATCAGCTGGAGCTACTACGGCGAACGGTGCTCGATTTGGCTCTTCGGGGATGCGGCAAAGCTTCCGTACCGTGTGGTGTTCCTGTTCTTCGTGTTCCTGGGCGCCAACCTTCAGTTCGGCAATGTGCTGAACTTCTCCGACCTCATGATCTTGGGGATGGCCTTCCCGAACATCCTCGGCGCCGTCCTGCTCTCGGGCAAGGTCAAGGAGGCGCTCGATAACTACGTCGCCAGGCTGAATGCAGGCGAATTCGAGCGTCAATCGTCCTGACGAATGCGGGCCAGGTAGTGAGCGGCCTTCCGAAAATCCCACCCCGTCCGTTGCATGATGGACTGCACGGTTCCCGCCAGCCCGATCGTTGCGATCAGCTGTTCAAGTTCGACGCGGGGCGGGGGAGTCACCGCCGGCAATGCGGGCGGCTCGGACGTCCGGGGCGAAGGCGAAGGCGCGCGATGGGCCACAGGTTCAGGCGGTGAATCCTCGGGCCGCGTGGTCGCGCGGCGGAGCTTGCGCGGCGGTGTGGCCTCGCGGGTTCGCCGCACCCGCGGCGGCGAGGCTCGCCTTGGAGGAGCCGGCTCCGCGGTGTCCGCCGGAGGAGCGTTCTCGCCCCGCCAGAAGCTGCCAAAATGTTCGTCATCCCAAGTTTGGCTGGGCCATGGCGGCGATTTGAGGCCTGGGGGCCAAGGCCGTTCGGACGGCCAGGACATTGGATCTTCCCCGAGGTCGAGCGGCGTGAAGCCCACCGTCACCGATGGACGATCCCGACTGGGACCGCGATCCTTTCGATCGCGTGAACGCCACGCAGCAGGTTCCGCGAGGGCTCGGGTGAACGGCGCCCCGATCACGATGGTCCCGACGAACCCGCCAAGCCCCAGGAGGATCGCCCAATCGATGCCAAACATGGTCTGCCCTCGGCTTCCTCTCGATCGCTAACACGACCCAGTCGAGCGACGGAGAGGAGTGGAGTAGGCTCACGAGCTCGAAGCCGCAAGGAGGCGACCGGGTCATGAGTTGGTGGACCTACGATGGTGGGCTGACACTATTGCCACCCTTGGTGGCGATCGGCATGGCGTTGCTTACCCGGAGGGTGCTCGCGTCGCTTTCGTTGGCCCTGCTTGCGGGCGCGTGGGTGGTGGGCGAAGGCAGCGCGGTTGCGGCGAGTCGAGCCTTGGTCGATACGCTGTACCGGGTGATCGTCGACTTCGACAAGCTCACCATCACGGGCTTTTCGCTTTCGGTTGCGGCGATGGTGGGGGTACTGTCGGCGGCAGGGGCCACCCACTCGCTCGTGGCATGGGCGACCACTTGGGCCCGCGGACGAAGAGGCGCCATGCTGGCCACCTGGGTGGCCGGAGGAACGGTGTTCTTCGACGACTATGCAAACTGCCTTGTCGTGGGAAACACGATGGGGCCTTTGTGCGATCGCCACGGCGTGAGTCGCGCCAAGCTCGCGTACCTGGTTGACGCGACGGCCGCACCCATCGCGTCACTGGCCGTGGTGTCCACCTGGGTGGGGTACGAGATCGGACTGTTGGGCGACGCGCTGGTCGGCACCGGAATCTCGGCCACGGGACTGCAGTTGTTTCTGCTCGCGCTTCCGTTCCGGTTCTACTGTTGGACCACGCTTGGGTTCGTAGGGCTTGTCGCAGCAACCGGTCGCGACTTTGGCCCGATGGCCGAGGCGGAGGCCGAAGCCGCGGCGCACCCCGTGGTGTCGTCGGAGGTACCAACCACTCCGGTTTGGGTGGCCATTCTGCCGATTCTGACGCTGGTCTTCGCGACGTTCGGGCTCATTTACAACAGTGGAAGGACCGCGCTGGCCGCCGACACCGAGGGACCGATGAACCCCGCACTCTTCGAGGTTCTGGGAGCCGCCGACGCCTTCACGAGCATGTTCATTGCTGCATTACTGTCCTTAGGACTTGCGTTCCTGCTCGTTTGGGGGACGCGCACGGCCACCCCCGGACAAACCTCAAGGGCCGCCGCTGACGGCATGGGTACGATTCTGACTGCGATGGTGGTGCTGTACCTCGCGTGGACCTTGGGCGACCTCATTCAGTCGACGAATGCCGGCAATTTCCTGACCTCCTTGCTCCCAAGCGACCTTGCACCGGGCTACCTCCCGGCCCTCGTCTTTGTGCTCGCTTCGGTGACGGCGTTCTCAACCGGTTCGTCCTTCTTCACGATGGCCATTCTCATTCCGATCGCGGTGCCTCTTGCGACCACCGCATCAGGCGGAGAAGTAGGTCCGGTCCTGCTCGCCGCATCCGCTGCGGTTCTGGATGGTGCGGTTTTGGGCGACCACGCATCCCCGATCTCAGACACCACGATCCTTTCGTCCGCCGGGTCAAAAGTGGACGTGGTGACCCATGTACGAACGCAGTTGCCCTATGTTCTGGTAGCCGGAGCGCTTGCGGTCATTCTGGGGACGCTTCCCGCGAGCTTCGGCGTCACCCCATGGCTTCTCGTGCCCGCCGCCTGGGCCGCGAGCGGCGTAGTACTCATCGCGATCGGTCGCAACACCCGAACCTGATTTCCACGATTGTTGCCACACCTTGCCGCCGGAAGAGATACGGCCGCTGCACCCCGTTTCAAGCCGGGACACGGGATGCAGCCGTCGATCCGACCATCTGCCAGCACCGGCGGGACCGAAAGCGATGTCAGGGAACAAGCTGTTTGTAGGTGGGCTTGCGTGGGCCACCCGGGATGATGATCTTCACGCGGCCTTTTCTGCCTACGGTGAAGTTACGGACGCACGAGTTGTGCTCGACCGAGAGACGGGTCGTTCACGCGGGTTCGGGTTCGTGACCTTTGCAAGCCCCGACGAGGCGGCCGATGCCCGCTCCGCGATGGACGGTGCAGAACTCGATGGCCGCACCATTCGCGTCGATGAGGCGCAAGACCGTCGCGGCGGTGGCGGTGGCGGCGGCGGTGGCGGTGGCGGCCGTCGCGGCGGCTGGTAAGACCGACTTCGCGATCCATCTCCTCACGCGGCGCGCGTTTCGAAGATTGCGGCGACGTCATCTCCGAGACTGCTGAGCGATGGCCGACGTGCACGACGCCCGTGTAGCCGTCGGACGCAGAGAGGAATCGATGAATCGCACGTTCTAGGCGTGTGGTGAAGAGCGGAAAGCGGAACTCACGCCTGAAGAATTTGATGTGCTACGCCAGCAAGGTACCGAAGGGGCCTTGGCCGGCTGACCTACGTGCTGTCCTTCATCCGTCGAGCGCGAAGGCGAGACAGCAAGGCATCGACTTTCTCAGCGGTCGAACGATGGCCGTCTCGCCACTCGTCATCGGCCTCTTCAAGTGACAGGTCGTCTCCGCTCGGGTCGGCGGTGTTGCGCACAGGAGGGCTCGTGTCGCGGTTGGGGGGAGGCCAAACGATCCCCGTACGACCGGACCGGACCGCCCGCTGCAGCGTCGGAGGGTCCCCTCCCTCCTCGTCTTGCACAAGTCGACGACGACCGTAGAGGCCCGTCGCAGACTCGTTGTTCCCCCCGGCGAGCGGGCGACCGAGGCTCGCCATCCGGCCTTCTGATCCCGATGTTTCGTCGAGCTCATCGGTGAAGTGAGGAAGCGCATCTCCGAGGCCTTGTCGCTGGGCGAGGCGGGCTCGGCGGGCCTCCTGACGCCGTTCGCGTTCGGCGCGCGCGGCCCGATCTGC
>JBCCQY010000062.1:0-44521 GCA_039208735.1 Myxococcota bacterium
ACCGACCCGACCCTCGACGATACTGATGGCGACGGCATCTTGGACGACGACGAGGTCGCGTCGCAGGGCACCGACACCGAAACGGATCCGCTCAACGCCGATTCGGATGGCGACAACCTGTCGGACGGCGAAGAGCTGAACAATACGGGAACCAACCCGGCTCTTGCGGACACGGACGCCGATGGCCTGAACGACGACGTGGAAGTCGCCGGTCCGACCGATCCGCTCGACTCCGATAGCGATGATGACGATCTGCTCGATGGGGCCGAAGTCACGCTGGGCACCGACCCGATGGTCGCCGACACGGACGGCGATGGCCTGACGGACGGCGACGAGGTGAACGTCCACCAGACGCTGCCCCTCGACAACGACACCGACGACGACACCCTGTTGGATGGCGAAGAACTCAACACCACCAACACGGACCCCACCCTCGCCGATACCGATGGTGACGGACTCGCCGACAACGTTGAAGTGGCGGGACCGACCGACGCGACGGTCGCCGACACCGATGGCGATGGTCTAAGCGATGGCGTCGAGGTCAATGACGAAGGCACGAACCCCATCATTGCCGACACCGACGGTGACGGTCTAAGCGATGGGGCCGAAGTCAACGACGAGGGCACGGATCCTCTTGACGATGACTCCGACGACGACACCCTGTTGGACGGCGCCGAGGTCAACACCTACCAGACCGACCCGAACGACGATGACTCCGATGACGATGGGCTGACCGACGATTTTGAGGTCAACTCTCCCCTCGAGCTCGACCCCAACAACGACGACACCGATGGCGACACGCTGCTCGATGGCGATGAGGTCAACAACATTGGCACGAGCCCGGTGCTCGCCGATACCGATGGCGACACCATCAACGACAACATCGAGCTGAACTCGGTGCCGCCGACAAGCCCCGTGCTCGCGGACACCGATGGTGATGGTCTCAACGACGCAGCCGAAATCGCCGGGGCGACGGATCCCACGGACTCCGACACGGACGGTGACGGCCTTTCGGATGGCGACGAAGCGACCATGTTCGGGACGAGCCCGGTGGTTGCGGATACCGACGGGGACGGCCTTTCGGATGGGGCCGAAGTCAACGGCAACCCGGCCACGAACCCGTTGGTGGTCGACACCGACGGGGACGGACTGAGCGACGGGGCCGAGGTCAACGGCAACCCGGCCACGAACCCCGCCGTCGCGGATACCGATGGGGACGGCCTTTCGGATGGGGCCGAGGTCAATGGGAATCCAGCGACCAACCCCACGCTCGCCGATAGCGATGGCGACGGCCTGGACGACAACGTTGAGCTGAACACCACGATCACCGACCCGAACGTGGCCGACTCGGATGGTGACGGACTGTCCGACGGCGCCGAGGTCAACGGTACTCCGGCGACCAATCCCAACCTCGTGGATACCGACGGCGATGGCCTGAACGACGATGTCGAGGTCGCGGGTCCCACCAACCCGGCGGTGGCCGATACCGACGGTGACGGCCTTTCGGATGGGGCCGAGGTCAACACGACGCTGACCAACCCCATTCTCGTCGACACGGATGGCGACGGCGTTGGAGACGGCGCCGAGCTGTCGAACGTTCCGGCGACCAATCCCTTGGTGGCCGACACCGACGGTGACAACCTCTCGGATGGCGCGGAACTCGCCGCGGGCACCAACCCCACCGAACTCGATACCGATAATGACGGGTTGAACGACGACGTCGAGGTGAACGGGCCGACCGATCCGCTGGTCGCCGACACGGACGATGACGGCCTGTCGGACGGTGACGAAGTCATCATCCACCTGACGCTGCCCACCAACAGCGACACGGACGGCGACGGCCTGTCCGATGGGGACGAAGTCAATGGGGTCGACGGCACCGATCCGCTGCTCGCCGACACCGATGGCGACAGCATCAACGACTTCGATGAGCTGAACGTCACCAACACCGATCCCACGCTCGCCGACACCGACAACGACGGACTCGACGATGATGTCGAGGTGGCCGGACCCACCAATCCCAACGTGGCCGACACCGACAACGACAATCTCAACGACGGCGATGAAGTCACCGAGGGGACGGACCCGCTCAACCCCGACACCGACGGCGACACGTTGCTCGACGGCGACGAAGTCAACCTCTACATGTCGGACCCAAACCTCACTGACACCGACGGCGACACGCTCGACGACAACGAAGAAGTGCTCGCCCTGGTTCCGCCGTTTCCCGATGATGGAATGGGCAACTCGCTGTTCGACGACACCGACCCCAACCTCGTCGACACCGATGGCGATGGCCTCGACGACGACGAAGAACTCGCACTGGTGCCGCCGACCGACCCCACGGTGGCCGATACTGATGGTGACGGGCTGTCCGATGGCGACGAGGTCAACAACCTCGCCACCAATCCAAACAACAGCGACACCGATGGTGATGGCCTCTCCGACGGCGATGAGGTCAACGTCACAGGGACGAACCCATCGCTTAGCGACACCGACGGGGATGGCCTGTCGGACGGCGACGAAGTCAACGTCCACAGTACAAGCCCGATCAACAACGACAGCGACGGCGACCTGGTCAGCGACGGTGACGAGGTCAACCTCTACGGTTCGGATCCGCTCGACAGCACCGACGATGGCACCTTCGATCTCGAGTTGCAGCTCGAAGACCGTACGGGCCTTGTCACCATCGATGACACCACCGGAGCGGCCGGGTCGACCCAGCTGACCCAGCCCCGCGACTCCATCAACCCCGAGACCGCCGGCAACGGCAAGGTTGATGTGCTCGACGGCAACGGCAACGTGATTGGCGGCCTTTGGGCCAACTTCACGGGGGCTGGCTACCTCGACATGGGCCTCAACATCGACGATGCCTTCGAGTTCGATGTCAATGCGCCGAACGCCGACACCTACACCATCACCTTCCGCTACGCGATTGCGCAGTCGTCGGGCACGAATACGCGTCCGATGGACATGACGGTGAACATGGGGGCGACGCCCATCCTCCTCAACTTCGGGCCGACCCCGGATTGGGACCAGTGGGGTGAGCTTTCCGTCGACGTGATGTTGAACGCCGGTGTGAACACCATCCGGGTCGAAAACAACATCACGACGGGCCCGAACCTCGACCGCGTGAACGTCAAGCGCGACCCGAACCGCATTACGCCAGTGGTTCAGCCGGGCCCTCGCAACGTCTTGGGCATCAACTTCCAGGATGGTGCGGCTTCGGTGGATCCGGACTTCGACGTCGACACGTTCGCGCCGTTCGGCTTGCGGACCAACGGTCGGTCGTACGGTTGGGTCACCGAGGCGTCCGCGACGGATGCTGACGGTACGACCAACAGCCCGATCACCGCGACCTATCCGGCCGTGGCGATTAACGAACGTACCGGAGCCCCGTTCGACTCCTACGATCCGCGCCTTACGGGCTACGCCCACTTCGACCTGCCGAGCTACCCGCAGACGGGTGACGACGGACGTGTGGCCTGGGAACTCGCCACTCCGAATGGCTACTACGAAGTAACCGCGGCCGTCGGCGATACCGGCGGTCCAAACGATAGCGCCAACCGGCTCTTCGTCGAAGGTCAGCTCGCGACCGCATGGCAGGCCACGACCGAGTTCAAGTCGCAGCTCGTCACTACCGTCGCCAATGTCCAGGATGGGTTCCTGACTCTGTCGGCGCAGGGCGGTACGATCACCGAGATCCAGTACCTTGAAGTGCGGGAGCTTCCCGATCTTACGCCGACCGACGGCAACCCCGCCCCCGATGACTACGCCGAGTTCACCACGCCCGAAGCGATCGCCGGCGTGGGCTCCGGCACCACCATCGTCTCGTTGGCGGTGGGCGACGGTCTTCGCCCCGATGGTGTGGACCCGTCCTCTGACCTCATTTTGGGTGTCAACGTCGTGCCGGGCCGCGGCGGTGTGCTGCTCGCAAGCCTCACCGATGGCTCCATTCAGCTCTTCGAGACGTTGACGGGCATTGCCGTTCCCTTCACCGCGAACACCACCGGCGGGTTCGACGCGCTGACGATCAGCCCCGTCGGAAATCTAAGCGAGAACACGAGCTACACCCTTCTCATCGACGGCTTCCGGGACCGGGGTGACAACAACAACGCTCTGTTGCCGAGCCGCGAGTTCAAGCGGTTCTCCACCTCGTTCGTGACCGGAACGGCCGCCGTGATCCCCGCAACGCCGGTGGCCTTCAACGACACCCTCGAGCTGAACGGCGCGGTCGACAACGCCTTCGCGTTCACCTCGGTGGAGATGTCGCCGGCCGGTGACCAGCTCTACATCTCGACCCTCAACGGTGAGATCAAGCGCTACGACCTGGATGCGACGACGGGCGCGCTCGACACCGCGTCCTTGCAGACGTTCACGCCGCAGGGCGACTTCGTGGTGGGCGCCAACCGGCGCGGCATCATCGGGCTCACCTTCGACCCGACCGACCCGAACACCCTGTGGATCACCGACAACTACCCCATTCCATTGTCGGGTCGTGACAACGGCGTTCCGGACTTCTCGGGCCGACTCTCCAAGGTCACGCTCGGGGCCGGCGGGTCGCTCACGAATGCGACGGTGGCGCCCTACGTTACCGGATTCCCCCGGTCGAACGGTGACCACGTCACCAACTCGATCGAATTCCGCCTCAACCCCGCGTTCGGGACCCCCGGCGAGCCGCAGCACCTGCTGTACGTCATCCAGGGTTCGAACACGGCGATGGGTGCACCTGACACTGCGTGGGGCCAGCGTCCCGAGCGCCTGCTGAACGCGGCCGTCCTCGAGATCGACCCGACGCTCACGCCGCCGGCCAATGGCTTCGACATCGCGACCGAGCCGCTGCCCGCCGACGGTCAGAACCGTCGTTTCACCGACACCGACAACGACCTGAAGAACGGCGGCATCACGATTGATTCCGGACCGTTCAACGGCAACTTCCTGCACTTCGACGCGGATGGCGTGGCGACGGTCCGCTCGGGTTCGGCGGCGAACTCGACGCTGGTGCAGTCGTTCTACGACCCGTTTGCGGCCGGAGCGCCGGTGCGCATCTTCGCCCAGGGGCAGCGCAACGCCTACGACCTTGTCTGGCACAGCAATGGCTTCCTGTACGTCCCGACGAACGGCTCGGCCGCTGGCGGTAACGTGCCCGACAACCCCGCAACCGCGACCAACGAAGCGGTCAATGGGGTTGAGAAGCAGGACGACTACTTGTTCCGCGTCGTGGCGGGAGACTACTACGGTCACCCCAATCCGCTGCGTGACCGGTTCATCCTCAACGGCGGCAACCCCACCGCAAACGTCGACCCCAATGAGGTCACGTCCTACGCCGTGGGAATTCTGCCGGAAGCGGACTACGACCTGACGGGGTCGTACTCGGTCAACGAGAACCGTTCGCCAAACGGCGCCATCGAGTACACCAGCAACGCGTTCGGCAGCTCGCTTCAGGGTGCCGTGCTCTTCGTCGAGTACTCGGGCGGCAACGACGTTCGCGCGGTCACGCTCTTTGGTGACGGCACGGTCGATCAGGACTTTGTTCTCGGCCGCCCCGACGGCACGACCATCAACAACTACCCCGACCCGCTCGACGTCACGCAGGACGCTTCGGGTCGGCTGTACGTGGCGACCCTCAACCGTGGGAACGGCCAGAGCCAGCTGATTCGTTTTGACCCCGCTCCGGGCCAGACCCCCACGGATACGTCAGCCGACGAAGACGGCAACCTGGCCCTCACGGTGGTCGATGCGCTCACCCCCGCAGCGGTGGTGTTTGGCCTCAATGGTGTGGATGCCGACATCGTGTCTGTGTCCTCGAGTGTGGATAGCGGAGCGGCGCAGGCGGTCACGCTGGATGCCAACGATCAGTTCACCCTCGACCTGTCGTCGGTAACGGGCACCGCCACGGTCGACGTGACGGTCACCGATGACGACGCCAACACGGCCACGGTCACGGTGATGGTCACGCCGGGTACGAACCCCACGCCATCGGCGTTGTTCATCGATGCGGTGGCTTCCGAATGGGTCATCCTCGACACCGATGACGGCTCGATCAAGCGCATCATCAGCGACCCCACCACGCACGAAAGCACGACAGCCAATGATGCCAATGGCGATGGCCTCAACGACAACTACGATGGCCAGGGCTACATCGACGTCAACGGAGGCGCCGAGCCCAAGGCCACGGTCGACATCAACGTCGCGACGGCTGGCCAGTACGACATCGCGTTCCGCCTCGCAAACGGCAGCAACAACAATCGCCCCATGACGTTCACGCTCGGCTCACAGACGCAGACGATTGCGGACACCAAGTCGGGCGATTTTACGACCTGGCAGGACTTCACGATTCCGCTCGACCTCACCGCAGGCAGCAACGTCGTGACGATCACCCAGGACACCGGGGCGGGTGGTCCGAACTTCGATAGCCTCACCGCGACCTTCGTGGCTCCGTCGTCTTCGGCGCCCAACAGCGGCACTCAGATGGTGAACGGCATCCAGAACACGTTCTGGGAAGAGGATCTCGCTACCCTGTCGGGCGGTGCGATCGTCGGTACGGCGGCGCGCAACCAGAGCGGAACGGGGTACATCGACTTTGTCGACACCCCGAACGTGGTCGACCCCGACCAGACGGTCGAGTGGACCGTATCGGTGCCAACCGCAGGAACCTACAACGCGGCCATCATCTACGCGCTTGCCGTCTCAAAGGGTGCGCGTCCCATGGCCCTCGAGGTCAATGGGGTGGGTCAAGGCACACTGCCGTTCGTCGGTCAGAGCAACGCCAATGAAGACGATTGGTTCCCCGAGACGTTCCAGGTCGCGTTGAACGCGGGCATCAACACCATCGCGGTGACCGCGCCGGGTGGCGCCGGTCCCAATGTGGACTTCCTGCGGATCGAAGACACGCCGGTGCCGCAGTTCCCCACGAACCCGGACGCGGACATCGAGATCGAAAGCCTCGATCCCGGTTTCTACAGCAACCGCCTGCACTTCAGCTTCCTGGTCAACAACAGCGCATCGGCCAACAATCGGTCGTTCAAGGACACCGCCACGGTGCGCATCTCGAACTCGGGAACCGTTAACCTGGACTTCTTCGATGCGACGATCGCGGGCTTCTTCACGCTGCAGAACCCGACGGCCTTCCAGAACCTGACCCTGGCTCCCGGCGCGAGCCTCGATGTGGTTGTGGTCTTCGACGGCAACGCGGTCCCCCCGCGGAGCAACAACCAAAACGGCGTGGTCAACGGAACGCTCACGCTCACCACGAACGACGCCGAAGACCAGCTCTCGGTCATCGACCTCTCGGGCTTTTGGCAGGCACGCGACGAGGGGGGCCAGGAGCCCAACCTCAACGAAGTCTGGGAAGTCATGGGCTTCAGCACCCGCGTGGTCGGACTTCCCTTCGGAGGAGGAGGCGGAAACTCGATCCTCGACTTCTGGGATGTCTACCTACCCTACGACCTGAATGATCCCACCGAAGTACTCGAGCCGGTCTGGCAGATCGCGCCCGGCGTGACCCAGGCCCGCATGACCCAGATCGCAGCCTTCCATGGCCCTGGCGGGTCGAACATGGGCATTCACGAGCCCGGCGACAAGGGCGACGACGATCGCTTCTGGAACCACGACGGCAGCCACAATCAGCGCATCATGCCGCTCCAGGGCAACGGTGACTTCTGCACTGAACTCTTCGACAATGCCCAGATCCCCGACGCGTGGACCGGTCCCGACACCTTCAGCTTTGAAGTGAGCGGGCTTTCGACCAACCCGACCCTCAATCCGACCGGCGCGGGTGCGCCTTCGCAGGCGGATCTGAACAACCGGTACCCCGGCTACACCGTCACCAACGGCAACGTCTCCGACCCGCAAGGGAACGCGGTGCCAGACGGCTACACGGTGCGGATGTTCCAAGCGAAGGATCCTGCCGGAAACCCGATTCCCAACACCTACTTGGGCGTAATGGACTTCACCGGCATCAACTACGACTACAACGACAACATGTTCCTCGTTACCGGCGTCACCCCGGCCCCCTAAGGGACGGGACAGGCTGGAGGCTTCCCCATGCGCAACCTC
The DNA here is from genome assembly GCA_039208735.1 of Myxococcota bacterium. Classification (GTDB taxonomy): domain Bacteria; phylum Myxococcota_A; class UBA796; order UBA796; genus DRPG01. The sequence continues at coordinate 8,059 of JBCCQY010000062.1, forward strand.
GTGATTGGATTGATCGGACTTGTGGCCCTCGTGGGCATTGGTCTGGCCGTATGGGGAGGCTCGAGTTCGACCTCGACCGACGCGGACTCCGAGTTGGTTCGGCTCGAGGCACCGCCCGAAGACTTCCCTCTTGCGCCGCTGCCCGCGGCCGAGGGGACATTCCTCACCGCGAGTTCGCGAGAGGTCTCGGGCATCAAGACGGTCACCGTGCAGTACGCGCTGGCCGAAGGGGTCGATGAGGATGGGTTGCTCGAGCGCTATGCGAACCTCATGGCCTCGGAACGCGGCACGCCCGTGCGCAACGGGCTTCAGGTTCGTGCGGCCCGCGACGGGGGGCTCATGACGGCCCAAATCGTTGAGGGCAAGCCCGGCCGGGTGCTCACCTTGGTCGCGGTCAAGACCCCCTAACGAGCACGTTCCGGAGCCTCAGCAGCGACGTGAGGCCAGGCCGTCGATTACGGTCGAGCCATGGTACTCACCTTGCTCTTGGGGCTCGCGGCGGCGGGCGAACTCAATTTGTCCATGTCGGCCGACGACTTTGTGCTTACAGCCGACACCGAACGCGGCGTGAAGCGCGTCATGGGCCGCATGTTTGCCGCCTACGACGGCGAACTTGGGTTGACGTACCCCAATCGCACCGCCATGCGCGTTCGTCTGATCGAGAATCGTGCGGCTTACGATGCAGCCGCAAGGGGCATTGGGGTCACTCAGCCAACGCTTGGCTTCTTCTCGACCCGCACGGGTGAAGGGGTGGTCTGGCGCAACACGAGTGAGTCCGAGATGCGGGCGACCCTCGTCCATGAGGCGAGCCACTTCCTCATGGCCCGTGGGGGAGCCATTTATGCGCCCCGGTGGCTCCATGAGGGCATGGCCACCCTGTTCGGTCACGCGCGACTAGCGGGCAACGCGGTCTACCTCGATCCGCCAGCGGGGATTGGGCGGGTCCTGCAAGGCATGAACGATGCGATCCCCGAGGTGGAGGTGCTTTTAGGCAATCCCCGGGCCTGGGCGCAGATCCCGGCGACGGCATCCCACGGCCCGGCTGACTACTCGGTCGGATGGGCAATCTGCGCCTTCTTAATGCGCAATGATCGCGGAAAGGCAGTTCTTGCGGAATTGCTGAAGACGCGACCAGGCCCCGCCATGGTAGCGGTGGTTGCCAAACGGTGGCCTGGCGGGTTGCGCGCTTTCGATCAGGCGTGGCGACGATGGTGGGCGAATCCCCAGTCCATCCAGTTGCCCATCCGCGCCGCAACGAAGCCCGTCGATGGGGGCTGGATTCGCTGCGACAATGGCACCCTCATTCGCGCAGACAGCGGAATGGAGTGCCCTAAGCGTCTCTGAATCCTCACCCGTCGCGGTCGATGCCGGCGAACGGGTTGAACTTCAAGGTTTCCTGACCGTCACCAAGGGCGGACGGGTCCATGGCCGGGGGATTGCGGATGCGATCGAGGGCCCCCTTGAAGGACGTCCAGATTGCGTCGGCGGACTCTCGAGGCACGTGCCCGGTCTGCCGCCAGCGACGTTGCAGGTCCCGAATCACCGCGTCGGGATCTTCCACCCCTTCGTCGGCCAGCCGGTTGGCTTGTTCGATCAGGTCCTGCCGTGCGCGTAAACTTTCGGCGTGCATGGCCTCGCGTTTGGCACGGCGCCCCTCGAACACCGCATCAGCGGCGGTCCGAAAGCGCGTCCACACTGCGTCTCCCTTCTCGCCACGAACGCCCCCCACCTCCTTCCACTGGGCCTGGAGTCGCTTAATCGCCTCGGCGGCCTTTTCCGGGTCGTCCGATCGGGAAAGAGCTTCGGCCGAGTCGGCGAATGCCTCAAGGCGGACCAGCCGGGCGGCCTGTTCCTCGTCGCGACGCGCGAACACCGCATCCATCACCGTGCGAAAACGGGTGGTCTGGGCTTTCGCGACGTCTCGGGCCACGCGCGGCGCGTCCCGCCACTGCTTTTGAAGGGCCTTGGCCTGGCTGATGGCCGCGCGGAGGTCCGGCAAGCCAACGAGTCCCTCGGCGTTCTCGATGAGCGCTTCCCGCATCGCGATGTGCTTCTTTTCTTCTTCGACCTTGGGGTCCACCATTGCGTCGATCCGAGCCGTCACCTTCGCGAGATGCTCGCCGTAGGCCGCTTCGAGTCGGTCGCGGTCGGATGGAGGAATGGGCTTGAGCGCTCGCCACTCGCGAACCAGCCGACTTCGGGCGGCGACCAGCTTGTCGCGGGGGGCTTCTGCATCTGCGATCGATTCGTCGAGCTCGGTGAGCAAGGCTTCGAGCTTGGGCACCACGATCCAGGCCAGGGTGGCCTGGTCTCGCTGTTTCGGCGATGGCCGGTTCGGGCCATCGTTGGCCGCCACCGGAGCCGGAGCGGGTGCCGGTTTGGGGGCCGGAGCCGGTCGGGGGGCTGGGGCCTCGGCTTCTTCGGGTTCAGGCTCCCGTTTGGGCTTGGGGCTCTCCGCAGCTTCCGCGGGCAACAAGCTTCGAGGGGCCGCAGGTTCAGGTTTGGGGGAGGGCTTGGGGATCGTGGGACCCTTCACCTCGACCGGATCCTCTTTGAACCACCCCGGCGGCTGCTTTCGCTGGCGCCGTTTCTGCTTCTTCTTCTTTCGCTTCTTCGGTTTGTCCTCTACGGCAGCATCGTTCGCCTTTGCGACCTTCGGGGCCGAGGAGGACGCTTCGGCGGCTTCCGTCGTGGCGGGCGCCTCTGCCGTCTCCTCTGTTGCTTCACTCGCGGACGGCGCGGGTTCGGGCTTTCGCATCCCGAGCGCACCGCGAATCCAGTCCCACATGCCCAACGGCCACCTCCATCCGGCGGAGGTAACCGCCCCACCGGGAGGTCACCGCTTTGGCGATGGTCCCCGTCGATGAGAAGCGTCGTTGGGTGTCGTTCGTGGCTCCGCTCCACGATCCCCAACTCGAGCGGATCAGGGACAGGAACCGACGCTACCCAGACGGGCAGTGTCGTCCGTATCAGTCCGCTCGGTGGAGACGGTAGGTGATGCGAAAGGTGTAGTACGCCGTCGTCCGTGCCGGTGCCTCGTACGAATGCCAGCGGGACTTGAACATGGCGCGGCGCGTTCCTTCGTGGAACTCGGCGGGGCAATTGGACACGATGACGTCCTGGGCCTTGCCGTCGGGACCCACCGCCACTTGCACGTCACAGATCTGTTCGGGGATCCCAAGCCGCCGGGCTGCGACAGGATAGAGGGGTTCAACCATGCGTTTGGGCCGCAACTTGACGGTTGAGGCTCGTCCGGGTCCCGTCCCGCAATTTGAGCCTTCGCACGGGGAGGTGCCTGTGCCTCCTTGCTTTCCGACCTTGGAGCCGTTGACGACGCCATTCTTCTGCCCTTTGGCAGATGGCGACTTCGAAGACGTGATCTTGGGTTCGAAGACCGTCAGGGGCTGGGGTTCGCGTGGTTCGTCATCGGGCTCGGGCTCGACATCGTCGTCTCCGTTCGCCGTGCCCAACCGAGGTGGGGGTGGGGCTGCGGGTTCGAGTTCGTCGATCGGTTCGTCGGGGGGCACGAAGACCCGGTAGGGATCAGGCTCGGGGTCGGCGATGACCTCGGGGACCGTCATCATCAATGCGGCACCGATGGCCGCACCGAACAAGCCCGCCAAAACAAGGGTGTACGCCACCGATTCCGCTTGGCGTCGAGTGAACGTCTCGTCCGGATTCGTGCCGATGTTGTCGAACATCCATTCCCCAAATCGTGGGTCTACCTGACTTCGTGGCGAGACGGTTCTCGATGTTCACCCTCGGGCGGTGCCCGACCATCGGACGCCCCAAGTCCACCGACTGGCTTCTCGGATGGTGGCGAGATGGAGGTCGACGATCACTTCGACATCCGGTGCGTAGCCACCCCCCATCGTCACCGCGACGGGAACCCCACGAGCGTGACAGGCTTCAAAAACGCGACGATCGCGAAGGGTGACGCCGGGACCCGATACGGCCAAGCGGCCCAACTTGTCGCCCTCGAAGACATCGACGCCCGCGTTGTAGATGACGAGATCGGGCGCGATGCGGTCAAAGGACTGGGCCAGCGCGTCGTCAACCGCCAGAAGGTAGTCGTCATCACCAAGATTGTCGGCAAGCGGAACGTCCAGGTCGCTTCGAGCCTTCTTGAACGGGAAGTTCTTCTCGCTATGCACGGACAGGGTGAACGCGGTGGCGTCCCCCTGCAGACAGTTGGCGGTTCCGTTGCCTTGATGCACATCGAGATCGACAACTAAGGCCTGGGAAATTTTTCCCTCGTTCTGCAAGGCGCGAATCGCGACGGCGGCGTCGTTGAAGAGGCAAAACCCTTGTCCCTGGCCTGGGCTTGCGTGGTGGGTGCCCCCGGCGAGGTTCACCGCCACGCCGTCTTCAAGAGCGGCACGTGCGGCATCCAACGTGCCCCCCGACGAATGGCGTTCGCGGTACGGCAGTGCGGGGGACTGCGGAAAGCCGATGACGCGGACTTCACGGTCCGTCAACGTCTGGGTGAGGACCCGCTCCAGGTAGTCGGCGTCGTGGACCCGGGCGAGTTGCGCCTGGCTTACCGGGGATGCGCCAACGAGTTCGACCTTGGGCAGCTCGGCCTCCACGCGTTCTCGCAGTCGCCGGTATTTGGCCATCGGGAACCGGTGGGTGGGCGGCAGGGGCAGGACGAAGGTGTCGGAGGTGAAGGCGCGCATGAATTGGCGCGTATCTACGGCGTGGGGTCGAGGTCCCCGCAGGCGTCGACCGAAGGTCGCGTAGGGCGTTGGTCAGCGGGCAATCGGTCGAACGCCGTACGGGCGCCACGGCGGACCAATGCGTCCTCGTGACACCAATGCTCCACCGCAACCGGGCCTGCGGCTTTCGGATGATGCCGGGCCAGCGTCATGAGGAGCTTGAGCCGCGTCGCCGCAGGTACCGAAGCATCGCCAATGCCCTCGACGGCCAAGGCGGGGTCGGGGGCGGTCGCGAGAACCTGCCAGGCTCGATCGCGCACCAACGGAGACACCTCACCGTCTTTCGCGATGCGGGACAGGGTGGTCCCCAACGCCTCCGTCTCGGTTGCCAGTTCCGTGTAGGAGGGCACCTCGTGAAACGCGGAGAGCCTAATTACTAAGCCCTCAGCGGGGTCAGGAGCGGTTCCACAAGCGAGCCAGGCCAGCGAGAAAATCATCGAGTCACCGGGTTTGCACGAAGGACATCGCCCTGGTCACCGGTCAACGTCTGGTTCGCAATGGCCGCAACTGGGAACATCAGGTTCCCCACGTCAGGACAGCCGCCAAGCGACTGGTTCTCAAGCCGATCTGCAATGTCGGGACATTCGGGGGTGTCGAGGAGGGGATCGGCTGCGGTTCCAGTGAGTTCCGTCGTATGGAAGAGCCCGAGCCAGTGCCCCACTTCATGGGCCATGACGACTCCGGTGAGTTCTGCGCCGAGACCCGGATCCTCATTGCTGCCCAGGCGCAGCAGCTCCGCCGTGAGGACGACACCACTGGCCGGTGTGCCGTGCAGTCCTGGAGGACCTGGCAAGCCTTGGGAGATGCCAATGGCGTCCGAGTTGGGAATCGCGATGGTGGAGACCAAGAAAACATTGACCGACAGCCGTTCTGAGTCACTGGACCCCGGTTCGACGGACCGCGCGACGAGGCGACCGAGGTCCGCTCGCTCGTCGATCACGGTGAGGTCGTCCACATCTGGACCCTCCAGCTCCACGTAGCGGACCTCCCCGAGCGTCACTCCGACCCCGCTGAAGGTGCGGTCCAAAGTGGCGAGAGTGCGAGCCAGATCGGAGTCGTCGGGCCCCTCCTCGGCGGACAGATCGGGGAGCCCAACAAAATAGAGATTGAGGTCGAGCTGCGCCGGTGTGGACGTCGATTCAAGGGCCACGTAGCTGCAGAGCTCGTTGGTGTCCGTGCGAACCGTGTAGTCATGCACCCCGGCTTGCACGAGATTGGACAGCCCGGGCACCTGATCGAGGAACACGGGGGCCGTGAAGCCGAGCAACGCCGCGGTCGTGGCGAGCTGTCGATCCTCACCCTCGAAATTGAGACGATCGCCGTTGGGCAAGGTCAACCGAACCGGTCGCACCGGCTCGCCATCCGTCGAAAAGGGGACGAACATGTAGCTTTCCGTGCCCGGAGGAATGGTGAACGTCAGGGTGGTCGTCCCTCGCACGGGGGCTTGGCATTGCACCGACGAAAGGCCCCGCGAGGTGGGGGGCTGCATGCCATCGGGCAAGGGATTGGTGCAGCCCTGCGTGTCGAACATCGTGAGGCATACGTCGTTCCCGTCGCAGTCTGCGTCAGACTCACACTCGAGCACACAACGGCTTTCGACAAGCACCGGATCGATCCAACAGGCCCCGTTGGGCCCACAGTCCTCGTCGGTACGACAGGGCGCACCCAGATCCATCGACCCGCACGCCGCAAGCATCCCCAAGAGTCCCCAACGCATCACGTTGCCTCCTCGATCCAGTGACCGATCGGGTCCGCGATCGTGACACGACCCCGATCACTGGAAGCGGATGACGAGGTCTCCGCTGAAGGTCGATGCGTAAACATCGGCCCCGCCCTTCCCACGACGAGCCGACAGGGAGCGACCCGGGCCAAAACCTTGTTTTGAAATGGCTTTGCCGTCGAATAGAAGCTGCCCCGAGAAGCTTGACAACTCCACATCGGTGTCGAGGGAGGACGGCAGCACGATTCCAACATCGCCGCTATGGGACTGGACTTTCAACGTGCCGCCCGTGGTCAATGTCGCGAGCAGCTCGATGCGGCCCGAGACACTCGTGAGATCGCCCCTCGAAACTTCACCGGTCACCGATTGGTCGCCACTCACGGATTGGGCCCCCAGCCGGCCGGAGACTCGAGTGAGTCGGATGGCACCGCTGACCGTCTGGATTTGAACGTCCTGACGGGCGTCATTCACTTCCACGTCGCCCGACACGGTGTGCACGGCGACCGGGCCCATGCGCTCCCCACCTTGCAAGGTCACCTTGCCACTGACCGTTTCGGCGTCGATGCGGCTCGACAGACCCGTGACGGAAAGGTCCGCCGACACCGCCTCGATGTCCAGGTCGGGGGTCGGGGGGAGGGACAGCGTGAGCTTGGCGCAGAATGAGCCGGTCTTGCGTTTGTTGTCGCGCTTCTTCACCCGGATGCGCATGCGCCCGCCTGCTTCCGTCACGACCACCACAGCATCGGAGTCGACGGTGCCCTTGAGTTGGATCGAGTCGCGACGCTCCCCCAACACCGTGACGCTACCGCAGACGTTGCGGATGTCGATGGCACTGGGGGGCGTTTCGGCCAACCTCCGATCGAAGCGAGGCGCCACGATCACGGTTTCGGTGGCCCCGGACAGCGGAGAAAGAAGCATCAGAAGGGTCTGCATGGCGGCTTCCAGTTCAGGGGTGGGTCCCGATCACGCCCGCGAGAACGTCAATGCGGGACGACCAAGCGAGCGACAGGGCCTTCGCCACGTCTGGGTGGTCGGGATGTTCAGCGAGTGCGGCTTCGCACTCGGCAATGGCTTGATCGATGACACCGAGGTTGCGTTCAATCTCGGCGCGGGCTGCAGAATCCAGATCGTCCCGCGCCATCAGTGTCGCCTCCAAGGCCTCATTGGCGAGACGCATCTGGACCGCCCAGTCCGGAGGCGACAAGGGCGCAGGGGGGGCCGACAGAAACCCCCAGAGGACCGCTGCAGCGGCGAGGAGCCCTCCCACGGGCGGGGCCCATCGCCACCAGCGCGTCGTGGGGGGCTCGACCGCCGCAGCAATGTCGGGCCAAAGGTCTCGAGAAGGGGCAACCGAGCGCGGCAACTCGGCGAGTCGGGTGTCGAGGTCATCGGGGGTCACGACAGGGCCTCCTGAAGCAGCTGGCGCGCGCGATGAAGTTGGGCCTTAGAAGTCCCTTCCGCTACCCCGAGGAATCCTGCGATTTCGGCATGGGACCAGCCTTCGATCGTGGCGAGGACCAAGATGTGGCGGGCCTTGGGAGGCAATCTGGCGATCGCTCGTTCGAGGTCAAGCCGCGCGCCGTCTGGGGCGACACAGGGGTCCGGCGCGTCGATCGGTCGATCCGTTTCACCCAAGGTGACGCGAGCCCGACGACGCTGGTGGCTGCGTCGATCATCGAGGGTGATGCGAACCGCAATCCGACGCAGCCACCTTCGGAAGGACCCGCCGCGAAAGCCGGACAGCCGCTGCCAGGCGCGTACGAACACCTGCTGGGTCAGCTCTTCGGCCAATCGGTTGTCGCCAGCGAGACGGGCACACAGGGCGTAGACGATTCCCACGTGCTCGCGGTATAGCGCCTCGAAGGCGTTGTGCTCGCCACGGGCGGCGGCCTCGATGAGGCGCGCCGTCGCATCTTCGAGGCGACGGGAGTGGGCTGCGGACACGTGACGTCTCCTGGGTCATCCCAGTAGACGCCGCCGGCCCTGCGAAGGTTGGAAGTTCATTCGAGACAGGCGGCAGCGGCCTTGCGGGAGACGCCATCGCCGTTGGCCGCGGGGCGCAACTCGATCACTCGCCGGTCGCCGAAGTTGTGGCTGCGGACCAAGTAGAAGCCGCTGATGTGGAAGGTGGCGGATTTGCCGCCTTCGCTCGAGGCGACGCAGTTGACGTCGTTGAACGGATGCGTCGTCCGTGTGCCGGGGAAGACTTCGAGGTCGACCTCGGCCTTCCCTACTTTGCCGATGTTGGGCAGATAGTACTCAACGCCCGAAGCCATCGGGAAGGAACCGAGCTGCCCCTTACGACAGTCGACGGGGTATCGCCGCATGTCGCCTTCGTTGGAGGTAAGGATCGCGGCCGGCTGACTTCCGTCGACGGTGACCTTGATGTCGACGCAGACGAGCGAGTGGTTGGCGAGCTTATCGAGGCTTTTGAGCGTGGCCCCGGTGGCGCGGTTTGCCTCTTTCCGAGCGTCGATCGGGACCGTGAGGTCGATCGCGTCGTCCTGGGCGTACGCCGAAGGTGCGAGCCACAGCCCGACGGCGCTGATCAGCGCAATTGCGCCTCGGATGTCGTTCATGCTCCCTCCTGTGCGGACTCGGCCGTAGCCTCACCGACGGTTTTTCTTCTGCTGCCGACGCTTCTTGCGTTGACGCTTCTTGCGCTTGCGGCGTCGCTTCTTTCGCTGGCGAATCTGCTTTTTGGTCGGCGGCGTGCGCAGGTTGCCCTGGGCGGCGGCTGCAGCCCCTCCACCGACGACGCCGGTGAGATTCCGAATGGGTCCGATCGGGTTGGAAAAGTCGATGGACCCTTGGTTGAGTTCGTAGTCGTCCTCTTCGGAGACCGGGCCGACGCGACGGCCTTCGTCGATCGCGTCGGGAGCGCGGCGGCGAACCTTGCCGTCGGCGCCTGTGACTCGGCCCGCGGGCACGTCGGTCATGCGAGCGGTGGCCTCCTCGGCCGAGGACGCGTGGGGAGCCGACGCCGGAACCGCCTTGATGAACTGGTGGATTTCGAGCGCGAAGTCAGCGAGAAGATCCCGCTTGTCGAGGCCATTCACCGTGCGCCGGGCTTCGAGGTACCCAATGCGGTCATCGGTAATGTCTGCGTTGATGTAGCTGGCGAGGCCTTTGCCGTATTCGGCGTTGTACCAACCTCGAACCATCCCCTCCATGAGGGCGGCCGTCGAGACCCACTCCCGAAGGGCCAGATCGGCCTGGTTGACGAGCCTCCGGTCGAGGTCCGCGAACCGGTCCCCATTTTGGGTACGGGACAGCTCAATGCCCACCCGCCAATAGTTGACGAGGTGGGTGAGCTGGACTTGCCCACGTCCGTAGTAGGACTGACCCGTCGTGGAATCGGGCTCCCAGTAGCGCTGTCGCACGAGCCGCTTGCGCCACAGTCCTTCCAAGTAGTCAAGAGCGCACTCGGCATCCTCGCAGAGGCCCTCTCGGACGGGGAAGAGGTTGCCCCCGGTCTCCCAAAACACCGTCGCGATGATGTAGGCAAGCCAGCGAGTATCCGTCAGTTCATCGCTCGTGTCCCAGCGGTTGAGGATGCCTTGCATGGCGTTGAAGGACTTTCGCGAGAGCTGTTTGGGATCTTGGGCAAGTGGATGGGTTCGGTTGAACCTTCGAAACCCTTCATAGAAGGCTCGCCTATCGATGCACTCCGCTTTCGTGCACCGATCGTTTCCCTGAGCACTGGCGTTGGACGCCGTGCCTACGAGGACTGCGACCAACCAGGCCAGGATGACGTGTACGACCAGCGTTCCGCGACTTCGCATCCGTGTGCCCTCCCGGCCGCGAAGTATATGCGACCGGGACAACACGTGCCGCTTGTGGCAGCCTGTGCGTCGATGCCACGGGAGGTTGCATGGGCCATTGGATTCCTGTCGTCTTGAGCGCGTTGGGGGGGTGCGGGGGCGAATCCACCGCCGATGATCCAAGTGCCGAAAAGTCTGCCTTAAAAACGGACAAGGGTGTCGATGCGACCGCCAAGGTGATCGCGATCGGGGCGCTGAATGACGAAAGCGGCCCGGCGGCTGCGATCGGCAAGCCCTACGCCGTTGGCAAACGCCTCCTCGCGGCGCGGATCAACGCCGGTGGCTCGGGGCTTGTCCCTGAAGGGTGGACGGTGCGGCTGGTCGAGCGCGATCATGGCTACAATCCACAACAATCGGTCCAGGCTTACGATGAGATCAAGGACGAAGTCCTGTTCATCGGGACGAGCTTTGGCACGCCCAACACGCTTCCCTTGCGGCCGAAGCTCGAGATTGACGATCTGGTCGCGTTCCCGGCGTCGCTGTCGTCGGAAATGGCGAACCATCCCAACACCCCGCCGCTTGGTGCGCCCTACAAGTCCGAAGGCAAGCGCGCGATCGACTTCATCGTCTCTCAGGCTGGGGGCACCGATGGCGTGAAGGCAGGCATCGTCTACCAAAAGGACGACTACGGCAAGGACGGTCTCGCCGGCTTCAAGGAGGCTGCGGCTGCCCAAGGCGTCGAAGTGGTCGCCGAGCAGACCGTCGACCCCGGCCAGAAAGACATGGCGGCGGTGATCACGGGCTTGCAGGATGCAGGGGCCACCCACGTGGCGCTGATGGTGCTTCCATCGTCCACCGGACCCATCGTCGGAACCGCAGCCCAGCTTCAGTTCACGCCGATGTGGGTCGGGGCCACGCCGTCTTGGATCGATGCGTTCTTCAACCCCGAGGTCATTCCCTCGGCCGTGTTCGCGAACTTCTATTGGGCACAGTCGCTTCCCTTCTGGGGAGAAGATGTTTCTGGAATGAGCGACTTTGCCTCGATCTACGAGGCACATGGCAAGGATATGGGCACGCAAGACTGGTACATGCTGGTCTCGTACATCCAGGGACTCGCCCAGATTGAAGCTGCGAATCGCGCAATTGAGAGCGGAGACCTCTCCCGAGCCGGCTACAAGAAGGCCCTGACCTCTCTCACCGCCTACGACGCGGGCGGGATGATCAACCCCATCGATCTGTCGAAGACCCCCTACCAGGTGACGGATCAGGTGCGGGTCCTCAAGCCCGACTTCGAAGCTCGATCGTGGACCGTGGCCATGCCCTATGGCGCGCCTGGCACCATGCCGACGCAGGACGCCGCACCCGCCGAGGATGCGGAAGCGGCGGGCGACGCAGAATGAGCGAAGCCCCTCCGCTGCTCGAGGTCCGCAACCTTCAGACCGTTTACCACGACGTGGTGCGGGTTCTAAGAGGGGTCAGCCTCACGGTGGCTCGGGGGGGCATCACGGCTTTGCTCGGGCCGAACGGTGCGGGCAAGACCACGACGTTGCGAGCCATCTCGGGGTTGTTGAGTGTCCATGATGGTCGCATCACCAAGGGCCGGGTGACCTTCGATGGCGAAGATTTGGCCCCGTTGACCGCCGCACAGCGGGTGGCCCGGGGGCTCGCGCAGGTCATGGAAGGCCGGCGGATCTTTCCGGAACTCACCATTGAGGAAAACCTCAGGGCAGGAGGCTGGCACCGCTCCGCAGCGCAGATCCGTGCGCACCTGGAGCGCTTCTATACGCGGTTTGCCGTCCTCAAGGCCCGTCGCCATCGCCCCGCCGGCTACCTGTCGGGAGGCGAGCAGCAACTGCTTGCGATTGCCCGTTCCCTGACGAGCCAGCCCCGACTGCTGTTGCTGGACGAGCCGTCGCTCGGACTCGCTCCCCGCATCGTGGCCGACGTGGCGGAACTCATTCGCGAGATCGTGGCTGACGGCGTTTCCGTCCTCCTTGTGGAGCAAAATGCGACGCTTGCGCTGTCGCTGGCCAATGAAGCCACCATCCTCGAAAATGGCCGCGTTGTGCTGGAGGGCACGGCCCAGGCCTTGTCCGCAGATGAGGATGTGCAGGAGTTTTACCTGGGCGTGGGAGGAGAAGGACGCCGCTCCTATCGGGACGTCAAGCACTACCGGCGCCGGAAGCGCTGGCTTGGATGAGGAGGTCGCATGCTTGTCATCGACAGCCTGGAGCTTCGATTCGCCGGGGTCACCGCCCTTGACGGCGTGAGCCTCTCGGTGGATGAAGGGGAACTCCGGGCGGTCATCGGTCCCAATGGGGCTGGAAAGACATCGCTTTTCAACTGTATTTCGGGGCTCTACCGTCCCCAGTCGGGCCGGCTTCGCTACGGCGAGGTCGATCTGATCCGGGCCAAGGCTCATGCGCGGGCGGGGCTCGGGATTGCGAGGATGTTCCAGAACATCGCGCTGTACGACCAGTTGACGGTGCTCGAGAACCTGCTGGTCGGGCGCCACCACACCTACCGCACGCCTGCTTGGTCGGACCTGTTCCGGACGCGCCGCTTTCGTCGAGAGGAGGTCCGCCAGCGGGAAGCCGTCGAGTCGATCATCGACTTTCTCGACCTCGAAGCGGTTCGACACACCCCTACGATGGTCCTCCCGTACGGGGTGCTGAAGCGGGTGGAGCTGGGACGGGCGCTCGCGATGGATCCCCAGTTGCTGTTGCTCGACGAGCCTGCGGCCGGCCTCAACCAAGAGGAAACCGAGGCCATGGCCCGCTACCTGCTGGACATCAAGGAAGAACGAGGAATCACACAGATCCTCATCGAACATGACCTGCATCTCGTTCTCGACCTTGCGGATCGCGTCACGGTGCTCGACTTCGGGCGCGTGATTGCAGAAGGTACGCCCGAACAAGTGCAACGCGACGAAGCGGTGGTGCGCGCCTATACCGGCGGGCTCACCACGGAGGCGTCGGCATGAATGAAGCGCCAACCCTGGTGGGTCGACTGCTGGGCCACGCCAAGGAACGTCCCGACGCAGTGGCTTTGCGTCACAAGCGGTTCGGGCGCTGGGAAGAGATCCGTTGGCAGCAGTACTGCGACCATGTCGCGGAAGCCGCCCATGCCCTTCATGAGGCGGGTGTGGGTCCCGGCGATGCGGTGGGCATCCTGTCCGACAACCGGCCGGAGTGGCTCTACGCGGACCTCGGTGCGCAATCTATCGGTGCATTGGCCGTGGGCATCTACCAGACCAATCCGCCGGCTGACGTGGCCTACATCCTCGATCATGCCAAGGTGAAAGTCCTCATTTGCGAAGATCAGGAGCAGGTCGACAAGGCGATCGAGGTCGCGGCGGAGACGCCGTCGGTGACCCGAGTGGTGTGCATCGATCCCCGCGGAACCCGAGGGTACGACGATCCGCGGTTGGTGACGTGGCACGCATTCACCGAGACGGGGCGAGCGGCACGAGGCGCGGATCCGGACTGGTGGTCGGCGCAGGTCGCGGCTCGCAACCCGGAAGCCCCGTCGATGGTGGTCTACACCTCGGGAACCACCGGGCCCCCCAAAGGAGCATTGCTCTCGCCGCGCAATGCCACCGCGGTGGTCGGGGATCTGTCGCGCTCTCTCAAGGCGAGCGAGCAGGATTGGTTGCTTTCTTACCTGCCTCTGTGCCACGTCGCGGAGAAGATCTACTCCGTCTTCATCCCCCTTACGGTGGGCTGCGTCGTCCACTTTGGGGAGTCCATCGAGACGGTCCAAGAGGATCTCAAAGAGGTTTCGCCCACCATCTTCTTAGGAGTGCCAAGGATTTGGGAGAAGATGCACGCCGCCGTGACCCTGCGCATGCGCGACTCGGGGTGGCTGCAACGCCAGTTGTTCGACTTCTTTGTGGCGCGAGGACAGCACTGGCGTGATCCGGAGCGGATCAAGCCGCTGGGGCCTTTCGAATGGCTGGGTGCGCAACTGGGCGATCTGCTGGTGTTTCGAGCACTCCATGAGCACTTGGGATTGCGGCGTTGTCGACTGCCCACAAGCGGTGCCGCCCCCATCGCGCCTGACTTGTTGCGCTGGTTTTCGGCCGTTGGACTGCCGGTACGCGAGGGCTACGGCATGACCGAGTGTGCGGGAGCGACTCATTTCAACCTGCCGCATGCCAATCGCCTAGGCACCGTGGGCCAAACGCTTTCTCCACTCGAGACGAGTGTGGCGGACGACGGAGAGATCCTCATCCAGGGGCCCTCCGTGTTCTGTGGCTACCTGCACAACGAAGAAGCTACGCGCGCCATAATCGACGAGCAAGGGCGCTACCACACGGGCGACATCGGTTCGATCGATGCGGACGGATTCCTGTCGATCACCGGGCGCAAAAAGGAGATCCTCATCACCGCGGGAGGCAAGAACCTCTCGCCGGAACGCATCGAGAATGCGCTCAAACTGTCGCCTTACATCAAGGAGGTGGTGGCGATTGGGGACCGCCGCAAGTTCGTTTCGGCCCTCGTTCAGATCGATGCCGACGCCGTGGGGGACTGGGCGTTGCGAGAGCGCATCCCCTTCACTGACTTCGAGGATCTGACCAAGCAAACGCAGGTCACCGACCTGGTTGACAAGGAGATTCGCAGGGCGAACGAGGCGTTGGCGCGAGTCGAGCAGGTGCGGGCATTCCGCTTGTTCCCGAAGGAGCTGCACCAGGACGACGGGGAACTCACCCCAACCCAAAAGGTTCGTCGCAAGGCCATAGGCGAACGGTGGGGCCGTCTCGTCGAGGAGATGTACCGATGACCACGTTTGTGCAGCTTCTCGCGGGAGGGCTGGCGTTGGGGGCAGTCTATGCGTTGACCGCGCTCGGATTTGTCGTGATTTATCGCGCCTCCGCGGTCTTCAACTTTGCCCAGGGCGAGCTGGTGACGGTGGGCGCGTTGTCCATGGTGTCCTTTTCGAAGTTGGGATGGCCATGGGTGGCCGCATTGCTGGCCGCCATGGCGGTCACGGGGGCGTTTGCTGCGAGCGTCGAGCGCGTGGTGTTGCGACCGCTGGTGGGAAGGCCTGTATTCACCACCGTCATCGTCACCATCTTCGTCGGCTTGCTGATTCGGGCGGGAGCCCTAATCGTATGGGGGACCGACACCTATGGCATGCCCACGCCCTGGCCTACCGATCAGGTGGTCGTACTTGGGGACGCTCGCATTCTCGTGAACAGTGTTGCGACCGTTGTGGCGGCCATTCTCGCCCTCGGCTTGTTCGCTGCTTTGGTTCGCTTTTCCCGACTTGGGGTGGCCATGCGTGCCACCGCCTCGGACCAGGAAGCGGCGCTTGCCCTCGGTATTCCCGTAGGCCGAGTCTTCATGACGACGTGGGCCATCGCCGGTGCCTATGCCGCACTGGCCGGCGTCTGTCTGGCGTTCTTCCCCCGCAGCGCCGACGTCACGATGGGCTTCATCGCGCTTCGGGCGTTCCCTGCGGTCATCGTGGGAGGTCTCGATTCCGTTGGGGGGACCGTGCTTGCCGCGGTCTTGCTCGGCGTACTCGAAGTGCTCACCCAGGCGTATGTCAATCCACACCTTGGGGAACTCGGACACAACCTACACACCGTGTTGCCCTACTTGCTGATGATCGTCGTGCTTGTCGTGCGGCCCTACGGGTTGTTCGGACGAGCTGAAGTGGAGCGTGTCTAATGCCGAGTCGCCCACTGGTTGTTCGTTACGAACAAGATCTTCAGCGATTCGTGACCCGATGGCAATACTGGGGATTGGCCATTCTTGCCGTTGTGATCATCCTTTGGCCGGTGGTTTTGCCAAGTCGATGGGTCACGATTGGCGTACAGGCATGTACGGCTATCGTGGGGGCATTGGGGTTGATGGTATTGACAGGTTTCGCCGGTCAAATCAGCCTTGGTCACGCCGCTTTTCTGGCCCTTGGGGCGTACACGGTGGCCATGCTTGGGGTGCACGCCCACGTGCCCTTCTGGCTGGCGCTGCCCGCCGGCGGTCTTGTGGCGGCCGCGGTGGGCCTGTTGGTGGGGCCCTTTGCGCTTCGACTTCGAGGGCTCTACCTGGCCATTGTGACGCTTGGCCTGCTCTATGTCGTCGACCACGTCCTGTTGTCGTTTTCGGAGTGGACCGGCGGGGTTTCGGGTACTCCAGTGCCGATGTACTTGGGCTTCACGTCCCCCGAAGGCACCTCAGCGCTCGGCGATGTGCCCACCATGGACCTTGGCATCGAGGTGACGTTCGCTCAGCGCCTGTACGTGCTGTTCGTGCCCATCGCCATCGGCAGCACGTTGCTGGTCGAGAACATCCGGCGCTCTCGGCTCGGGCGCGCCATGATGGCCGTCCGCGACTCCGATCTCGCTGCGATTGCTCTCGGGATTCGGCCGGCGCGGGTGAAGGTCGCCGCGTTTGGGCTTTCGTCGTTCCTCGCCGGTCTGGCGGGAGGAATGTTCGGCTACCAACAGCAATTCATCACCGTCCATCCTCCGTTCGACCTCAACCTGTCCGTCCAGTACATCGCGATGATTGTGCTGGGGGGCGTAGGCACCGTGTTTGGCGGGGTCGCCGGGGCGATTGCCTTCGTCGTGCTCACACCCCTCGCCGAACTCGTCGGCCGGCAGCTGCCCCTGATCGGAGACCTGTCGAGTGCCCAGCAATCCACGGTGTTGTTTTCGTTGGCCGTGATCGGCGTGCTGGTGGTCGAGCCCCTCGGGCTGTACGGAGTCTGGCTACGGGTGAAACGGCTGTTTGCAGCTTGGCCGTTCCGCTACTGATTCAAAGTTTGCCGTCCAAGCAATGGCGATCCGGCGAAAGTCCCCCTTCGAACGATTGTTCGCAACGAGGGCAAGGGACTGCATTTGCGGTTTTCCTGATCCGAGAAGCGGGGTGCGCGGGGAGGCAAAAACGCTTCTCCGCAGGTCAGAATACCGCTTTCGCAAGGAGAGGGCATCATGGGACTGACTGTCAACACCAATATGGCTTCGCTCGGTGCGATCTCAAACCTCAATAACGTACAGGGAAACCTGCAGAAGTCGCTAGCGCGCATCAGCTCCGGCATGCGGATCACGCGTGCCGGCGATGATGCCGCGGGCCTCGGCGTGGCCGAGAACCTGTCGGCGGCAAACCGCTCGCTGAAGATGGCGATGCGGAACACCAATGACGGCATCTCGGTCGTGCAGACCGCAGAAGGTGCGGCGGGTGAGATCGGCAACATCCTGAAGCGGATGCGCGAACTCGCGGTCCAGTCGGCTTCGGAGACGCTCGAGAACCAGGAACGCACCTACGTCAACGACGAGTTCGCGGCGCTCGCAAGCGAAATCGACCGGATCGCAGAAGTGACCGAGTTCAACGGCGTGCCCCTGGGCAACGCCGCGGCCGCAGCCCTGGCCAACCTCCAGGTCCAGGTGGGCATCGATGGGTCGGCGAATAGCCGGATCGCCATCGCGTTGTCCAACCTCCGTTCGGACTCAGCGAACATGGCTGTGGACACCGGTTCCATCGACCTGCTGACCGCGGGCAACGCCCAGACGGCGATCGGCGGAATCGACTCCGCTATCGACTTCATCAACACCGTTCGTTCGGGCTACGGTGCCACGCAGAACCGGCTCGAAGCCGCTCTGCGTCAAACCGACAACTACTTCCTCAACCTCAAGGATTCGGAAAGCCGGATCCGCGACACGGACTTCGCCTTCGAGTCCGCTGAGCTGTCGAAGTACCAGATCATGCAGCAGTCCGGTGTGGCCGTTCTCGCCCAGGCGAAGGGAATCTTCGCCCAGGCGGCCCAGCTCATCCAGTAATTCCTACTCGGTGGGCAATTCGTCGGTCGTGGGGACGACGATCTCGACCTGCACGACCGGCTTGATCTTCAGGGCTCCCATCAACGCCGAAAAGGGTTTGATGCCGAACTCGGGCTGACGGATTTTCGCCTTTGCGACAAGCTGTTCGCCCTGCTCTTGAACGGTGGCCTTCACGGGCTTGGTTCGTCCGTGCAGGGTCAGGTTTCCCTGAACCCGGATCTGCCCCGAGCCATCCCGACGCATGCGCGTGGTGGCCCACTCGATCTCGGGGTGCTCCGTACTGTGCAGAATGTCGTTGCGTACGTAGCCTTCGATGGTCGCCCGGTCGCTGTCGGACAGCGCCCCGGGATTTTCTTCGCCATTGGCCATGGCACAGACCACTTCGAGGCTGTTTGCGTCGAACGTTCCGCGCACACCCCGTCGGTCTGCCGTCACCTCGAACGAGGCGACGCGCAGTTTGACGTCGTGTCCTGCGGCGGCGAGCAGACCCTCCTTAAACGTGTAGACGAAGACACTTGCGTTATCCGCGGTCCAGACCGGCACCCCAACCTCCCGTCGGCGTGGTGTATCGCTTCATGCGTCCTTAGGGCGCAGCGTCACGGATCCCAAGAAGGCACGCTTGCCAAGCGGAACGCCGTTATGGCGAAGGATCGCGTAGGCATGGGTGAGGTGGAAAAAAAAGTTCGGAAGGGCGAACTCATGAACGTAGTCCGCGGCTTCCATGACGTAGTCCTTGGCGAACGGCGGATGAATCGGACGGGACCCGTCGAAATCGGCCTCGGGTAGGGTGTCGAGGTAGCTGCACACACTGTCGATGCGAGCCTCCAGTTCGCTCATCGTGGTCTCGTCATCGGCATGTTTCGGCGCCTCACTCACGGCAAGACGAGCCGCCGTGAGCTTGGCGGTGTCCGTCACGGCCTGGACCTGACGAACGAAGGGGAACTGGTCGGGTGCAAGGCGAGCTTGCAACAGGCCGTCGGCGTCGAAACTACGCTGTTCTGCATAGGTCCGAGCTTCCCCCAGCCATTGCTTGAGATGGGTGAGCTTTGGCTTCATCAGGCCCACAGACAGAGTGTAGAGCGACACAGGAGCACCTCCGATGCGGCTGCCCATACCATCGTGGTGGCGGTCTTCGGGACAAGCCGCTACCGGCCCAGATCATCGGCGTGGCAATTGTCTTTTTTTCGTGAGGGGGAGGAAGCCCATTGCCGTGGGCTGTGTCGCTACGGGGGCCTTGTCTTAAGGTGGAGGGGACATTGGGCGATGGCCCAACGAAACCGTGAGGAAATCCATGCGGATGAACCCCTGGCCCGCTGTGCTGCTGCCGGTCGTCCTGACCGTTGCGGCGTGCGACAAGGCCGAGCCGAACGCGGCGACCAACCAGATGGCCACGCTGACTGCACCCACCGTTGACGTCCCCTACGAGACGTTCACGCTCGACAATGGGCTTACGGTGGTCGTCCACGAAGACCACAAGACGCCGATCGTAGCCATCAACGTCTGGTACCACGTCGGATCGAAGAATGAGCCCGAGGGACGAAGCGGCTTTGCGCACCTCTTCGAGCACCTGATGTTCCAGGGAACCGAGAACTTCAAGGGCGAGTTCTTCGAGCCCTTTGAGCGCGTGGGGGCCACGGATCAGAACGGCACGACCAATGAGGACCGGACCAACTACTTCGAAAACGTGCCCAGCCCTGCGTTGGACATGGCGTTGTGGATGGAGTCGGACCGGATGGGTCACTTCATTGGCTCGGTGACGCAAGAGCTGCTCGACGAGCAGCGTGGTGTTGTGAAGAACGAAAAGCGTCAGGGGCTCAACCAGCCCTACGGGGAGGCCTGGCAGATCATTGGATCCTACACCTACCCGAAGGGTCATCCCTACAGCCATTCGGTCATTGGCAGCATGGAGGACATCAACGCGGCTTCGCTCGATGATGTCAAGCAGTGGTTCGACACGTGGTATGGGCCTTCGAATGCAGTCATCGCCCTAGCGGGTGATGTGACCATGGACGAGGCGAAAGAAAAGGTCGAACTTTACTTTGGCGACATTCCTCCCGGGCCGCCGGTCGAGCGTCCTGCAGAATGGGTCGCGAAGATGGAGGGACCCACTCGCCTTGCGATTGAAGATGAGGTTCCCCAGGCCCGCCTGTACAAGGTCTGGAACGTGCCGCCGTACCTCGCCGCCGACGAACGCCGGCTCGAACTTGTGAGCAATCTGCTCACGTCGGGCAAGACGTCACGGCTCTACGAGCGCCTGGTCTACCAAGATGAGCTGACGACCGATGCCGTGTCGTTCGTGGCTTCGGCCGAGATCGGTTCGCAATTCTTCATTTACGCTACGGCGCGCAAGGGGATTGACCTGGCCGATGTCGAAGCCGCAATCGACGAAGAGTTGGCCCGGCTCACGACCGAAGGACCGACCGAGGACGAGCTGCAGCGCGCGAAAATGGCGTACTTCTCCTCAGGCGTGTACAGCTCCGAGCGCATCGGTGGGTTTGGTGGCAAGTCCGACCTGCTGGCGAGTAGCCAGATCTACGGGGGAAGCCCGGATGCGTGGGTCACCGGCGATGCGATCATTCGCAACGCCACATCGGCAGATCTCAAGGCGACGATGACGGAATGGTTGGACGATGGGGTGTTTAGCCTCGAAGTCCTCCCGCCCGAGACGTACGACGGGACCTCGCCTTACGCGAGCACGCCAAAGCGAAGCGACACCGTCGAAAACGGCATGGAGGGACCCCAGCTCGTCAAAGAGGCCCGCGACCGTGAGTTTGCGGCGAACCGCGAGGGGGCTGACCGGACGAAGCTGCCCGATACCGGAACCCCACCCGATTTGACCCTGCCGCCGTTGCAACGCGCAACCCTTGGCAATGGGCTGCAGATCGTGCTTGCCGAGCGCCATGAAGCGCCGGTCGTGCGGGCGCAGATGGTGCTAACGGGTGGTGGTGGAGCGGACCCGAAGGGCCTATCGGGCTTGGCGAACCTCACGATGCGCATGCTCGATGAGGGCACGGAGACCCGTGATGCGCTCGCGATCAGCCGCGAACTCCAGCGCCTCGGTGCTTCGGTGAGCAGCTCGGCTAACCTTGACCACTGCTTCGTGTCGCTGTCGACGTTGGCCACGACCTTGGAGCCCTCGCTCGAGTTGTACAGCGAGATTGCGTTGCGCCCTTCGTTCGCCGACGCCGAACTCGACCGTCAGCGTACGGCAGTGCTCGCGCGGATCGACCAGGAGAAGGCGAGCCCTACATCGTCTGCGTTCCGACTCTTGGGCCCGCTCATGTTCGGCGACGACCACGCCTACGGCGTTCCGTTGACCGGCTCGGGCACCATCGAAGGAGTTCAGGCCATCACGCGGGACGATCTCGTCCAGTACCACCAGACGTGGTTCCGCCCGGATCAGGCCACCCTCGTGGTGGTCGGCGACACGACGCTGGCCACGTTGATGCCCAAACTCGAAAAGACCTTTGGGAGCTGGACTGCCCCGAGTGAAGCGGCTCCCGAACGGAATGTTGGAGTGGTCAAGCCGGCGAGCGAAGCCAAGATTTACACGATTGCCAAGCCCAACTCCGAGCAGACGATGCTCGTCGGCGGCTTGTTGCTGCCACCGCGCAAGGAAATCGACGTTCCGCTCGAACTCGTCAACGGGGTTCTGGGAGGCCAGTTCTCGGCCCGACTCAACATGAACCTGCGTGAAGACAAGCATTGGGCCTATGGCGCCTACAGCTTCATTGTGTCGACGGCCAACCAGCGGGTGCTCGGCCTCTTTGCTCCTGTGCAGACCGACAAAACGGCAGAAGGGCTGTTCGAGATGCAGAAGGAGCTGGTCCAGATTGCGGGGAAGAGGCCGCCAACAGCCGACGAAGTCAACGTGCTGAAGGACAACTTGACCTTGGCCTTGCCAGGTGAGAACGAAACCGGCGCTGAGTTGTTGTCAAGCCTCGTGGAAATCGTCGTAAATGACTTACCAGACGATTATTGGAACAGCTACGTTTCCGAGGTACGGGGAACGACGCTCGAGGAAGTGAGTAAGGCTGCGACCGACTTGGTCCGGGCCGACCAAACCACCTGGATTGCGGTAGGTGACCTTGAGCGGATCGCCAAGCCGGTCGCCAAGCTCGGCATCGCAGAGATCCAGGCACCGCCTAAGCCGTAAGCTCCGTAGCGGAACGGTGACCATTGCGTTCCCGCATGCCATCTGGCATGGTTGATGACGATCGCAAGGCGACGCGCCGGCCAGGAGGGAACGCATGCGGTGGTGGTGGATTGGAGCGGCCCTGGTTGCCTGCGACACTGGGCCGGACGGCCCACGCTCGGGGGAGTGGAGTTTTTCCAGCGCTGAGGTGGTGTCGAATCAGTGCCAGTTTCCCGAAGAGGATGTGGTGGAGCAAGGCACGTTTTACCTTCACTCTGGTGAAGACGAAGGCGTGACCATCGCACTGCCTGACAATCCAGAGCCCCTCCCCTGCGCCGCCGCGGCTGATGGCACGCTGTACTGTGTGGATGAATTGGTCAGCGAAGTGGCGACCGGAGGCGCGGTCATCACAATTGGCACAGAACTGATGGCGATGTTCATCGACGAAGTGACCGGCGAGGTCACCCAGGAACTCGATGGCGATTGCATGGGCAGTTTGTGTTCATTGGCGGCTTCTGCCTTGAACACATCTTTTCCGTGCACGGTCGATCTTCATTACGACGTGATGTGGCGGTCGGACGACCTCGGGATTCTTGCCAAAGACCGCTGATAGGCCCCGAGGAAAGGAAGCTTCGATGGCGGACGACGTGAAGACCTACTCAGGCAGTGCAGCCGACATGACCTGGGACGGTCGGTTGTGCATCCACGTGGGGGAGTGTGGACGGGCGGCGAACGCCTTGTTTGAGGCTGGACGAAAGCCTTGGGGAGACCCTGATCAGGGAACGGCGGATGAGGTGGCGGAGACGGTGATGCGCTGTCCTACCGGAGCGCTCGCCTTCGTGCGTAAAGACGGTGGCCCAGCCGAAGCAGCGACCCCAGACAACACCGTGGTCGTGGCCAACCATGGCCCGCTGTATGTCCGCGGTGACCTAGCGATCGAAGGAGTGGCCGACGACATGCCGGGCGTCAACTTCCGGGCGGCGCTTTGTCGGTGTGGGCAGTCGAAGAACAAGCCGTTTTGCGACAACAGCCATGAGGCTTCGGGATTCTCCGACCGTGGCGCGGTGGGCGAGACCGGCTCGAGCCGGAGTGGTTCGGGGGGCACGCTCAACGTTGCGCTCGCCCCGAACGGGCCTCTGCTCCTTCAGGGCAATGTGCAAATCATCGCGAGTAGCGGTCGCGTGGCCTGGGAAGGGGAAAAAGCCGCGCTCTGTCGGTGTGGTCACTCGAAGAACAAGCCGTTTTGCGATGGCGCTCACCGCGCAGCGGGATTTGACAGCTCGCAGTAGTCCCTCAGGGTGCGCTGGCCGGATTGCGGACCAGTGCATCGGGAAGTGGGTACACCACCAACTCGTCGTAAACGTAGTACCCAGTGGGAAGCTCACCAATGGGCGCGTCGTCGACATCGGCGGCGAGTAGGCGTTGGTCCGTCAGGACCGCACCGGCTTCAAGCTCGAATCCCTGCCAGTAAGCCAGGGGCTCAACCCCCAATTCGTAGGGTTCTTCGCCTTCTCGGTCGCCCTGGAGCGTCGTCTTCGCCATGAAGCCTGGGGTTGCTTCAAGTTCAGAGAGCAAGCCCGGCTGAAGCATCGCTCCGGTCATGGCAAAGCGCCAGGTGAGTGCGCTCCAATAGGTCAGGGCGTCGTCATCCTCAAGGTACTGAGTGTCGAGATAGCCCTGTTCGGGACAATTGGTCGTGGTCGTCGCGGTGTTTCCAGGGATCGAAAGCTGCCATTGGCGACCTGATGTGTCGTCAAGAGCGTCCGTGGCCAGTCCAGCCACGCGCACCGCGACCTGACAGTCCGGAAGATCGAGGCCAGCATCCGCCGATAGCGTAAGAACGACCGCCGAAACAAAACCTGGTTCGCCATCGATCGTGGTCGGATCCACAATCGCCTTCGCCGGGTTGTCCCACGCGATGTACGCATTGATCCGGAGCGTCTTCGCAAACGCAGGGATAGGTGGAGGTGGCTCCGGCATCGTCGCGCTGTCGTCAGGCAACGCTTCAATACGGCCGCCTGAACAGCCAATGCAACCGAGCAAACCGAATCCGAGGCCAAGGCGTGCGCACGACATCATCGGCGCTCCTTAACGCTCACTGGGATGGAGCGAGGACCAACGTAGCGGGACGGTCTTCGTTGAGCAGAATGGGCTCAATCAGGTTGTTCAAGCATCGGTCGAACGTGACCGCCGACAACTCGGGCGCCGTGACTTGAGCGGTCCACAACCCCTCGTCGGTGGGCGTGTAGGACGCCACCAGTTCGATCGACTCGCCGAACGTCGTTCCATCGTGGAGGCGGGCCAGTTCGAAACAGCCCTCGATTTCTCGAGAGCGGATCGAAAGCGCGCTTTCCAAGTCGCGGGCCCGGTTGAGTCGAGTCACCATTTGATCGACGCGCTCGGGCTTACTCGCAACCTGGGCTCGCTCCCGCCGAACGTCATCTCCGACGGGGGCCAGGTTGGGATTAGACGGCATCTCACGCGGGCTGAACACCCAAAGGCCGAGGGTACCGAGCACCCCCAACCCGATGAGGACGAGCAGCCAGCGTGACACGCTCATCAGTTACCGGTGTCGCTCGTGTCGCCGGCCGTATCGGTATCGGTGTCGGCATCCGTATCGCTGTCGGTATCGGCGTCCGTATCGGTGTCGGTGTCGGCATCCGTATCGGTGTCGGTGTCGGCATCCGTGTCGGCGTCACCATCGGAGTCGGTCAGACCCGAGTTGGTGCGCTCGAGGACTTCCGGCAGGAACTGGATGACGAAGCCATCGAACTGGTAGTAGCCGGTGGGCAGGCCGCCAGCGGCGACGTCGGTGATCTCAGCGGCGGTGTACTGACGGTTTTCGATGCCGTCATTCCCGAAGCGCACGTCGCGGCCTTCGAGTTCCCAACCACGGATCGTGAAGAAGTTCGCGAGGTCTTCGGACTGGGGAATGCCGAAGGGCTCTTCGCCAGCCAGGTTTGCCTGGACCCAGAACTGCAGGTCGATGTCGTCGGAGTCGCTCAAGAACTCTTCGAGGTCTTCATCGAGGTTCTCGTCGAACACCGTGAGCTGCCACGGCAGGGCGCCCCAATACTCAAGCGAGCTGTTCTTGCCGACGAACTGCTCTTCGGAGAAGCCCTGGTTGATGCAGGTGGTATCGACGGGCTTGAAGCCTTCGGGGAACTGGGGCCCCTCGCCCATCACGCCTTCCTGGATGTTCAGCTGCCACTGGGCACCCGGAACGAACGGCTCAGCCTCGAATCCTTCCAACTGGATGCGGACGCGGCACTGGTTCGCCTCGGAAGCGTCCAGCCCGTCTTCGTTGTACAGCTCGAAGATGATGAAGGAGTTGAAGCCCTCTTCACCGTCGACCGTGTAGTCCGTGATCACCCGGTTCTCGTTGTCCCACGCGAAGATGGCCGTGTAGGTGATGCCTCGGACGAGCTTGGCCGGCTCTTCGAACACGGAGTCACCGCCGGGTGGGGGCGGAGGCGGGGTATCGCTCGGCTCGTCATCACCGCCGCTGCAGGCGATAAACATGGAAACAAGCGGAACGACAGTGAGTAGGCGCATATGCGCTCCGAGGGGCTGAGGTTGTAGGTGACGACACTGTTACCACATCCCACGTGGCGCCTGCCACTTCGTTGTCAACGGCCTACGGCGATTTCTCGCAAAGTTGTTGTAAGGCGGTCTTGGGGACGACCAACCTCGAAAATCGGTCCTTGACCGAAGCTACGGGCGTGGAACGCTTGCAAAGCCACGAAGCAGTTCGGATGCAAGCGTTCCATCGGCGGACCCGTTCTCTCCGCGACGCCGCAGGGCGTCGTTGATGCGGTGTCCACGGCCGTCATGACGGTCGTACGGACGCACCAGGTTCATGACGAACCGAGACCGTCCTCGACTGGTTCCTGCGTGAGCGAGGTGAACCGTGCCATCTTTGGTCACGCCCAGCACGATGGCAATGTGGGACAGCTCGTCGTCCTTTCGCCCATTTCCGTTCCGGTCATAGGTGTGATCGAAGAACGCGAGGTCCCCGGTTTGGGGGACGGCCTGTCGGTGGGTCCAACCCTTCGAGGCCGCAACGTCCCACAACATTGCGGTCGAGCCCCGGAGCGGTAGACCCACCCGTGCGAAGGTCGCTTCGACAAAGCCTGAGCAGTCGTCTCGGAAGCCCTTCGGGTAGTGCTTGAGCGTGTAGGCCGCGACGCGGGCGATCTGTTCACCAAACGGCGGTTCTGGCGTCGCAGCACGATGCTGCGAAGGTTGAACGAAGGCGGTAGAGGCCTGTGCCTTGACGCAACCGGTGGTCACCAGCCCCCACACCAACCAGCCGGCTCGGAGCGTCATGGCCCTGCCTCATCGCGTCGAATCCGCTTGGGGTGTCGCATCAGGCTCGCTGCCTCCTGGTGGCGGGTCGGGTGATAGAGACGTCCCGTTGGCGAATTGCTTCGATGTTGTTGCTCCTCGATGGAGGAGCGACGGCCCAACATTCCGGAAACGAGCACGAAATGGTGATTCTCGGCGTCGCCGATGGACGGGACGCCGGCGCGGCACTGGTGGTGGGGGCCAAAACGGTCTCGCTGCGCCTGCAAGAGCGATTTGATCGCATCCCTCGGTCCGATGCGTTTCCGTGGGAGGCGATCGAGCAAGTGTTGGTCGATGGGGGCGTGCGACGGGAGCAGGTGGATGTGGTCGCCGTAGCCGGCCGCATTACGCCACCGTTGATCGTGCGTCGCCATCGAGGGTTGCGCAGCTTCGCCCAAGATCCGTTCTCGGCCGTGCTCGATGCCCAAGTGGCACGCGATGGATTTCTTCGGCAGTCCGGGTTGGCGGCCCTCGAGTCGGATGCCGCGGCCGAGTTCTTCAACGAGGCGTTCGTCCAGCGAGGGTTCAATCCACGACGGGTGGTCATGGTGGACCAACACCGCGCCCTGGCCGCTGCGGCATACCGAACCCAACCCGAGTCCGACGCCATCGTCGTCTCGTTGCATGGTCGAGGGGACGGGGTCGGGCTTGCCGTGCACCGTGGACGCTCGGGGCAGCTCGAGCAAATCCTCTCGCAAGCGGGCATCTCCGCGGTTCATCTCCACCTCGATCGCTGCCGTGCGGTGCTCGGGTTGCACGGACAACCTCACGCGGACCTGTCGGCCCTGGGCGCCCGAGGTTCCATCGATGAACATCTCGTGGCCGAGCTGCACCAGGTCTGGGGGGTGGATCGCGGCATCATCGAGCGTCGCAGCCTTCGACTGCGTGGGCAGACCGCATCGCCATGGAAGCAGCTGGCTGCGGCACCTCGAGAAGTCGCCGCGGCGAGCATCATGGCGCACCTGCGGGAATGCGTCCTGGGGTTGATTCAGGGGCACCTCGAACAGCAGCGAACGTCGACGGTGATCGTCGCTGGGTCGATGCTCGCCGATCCGCGAATCGTCGCGTCCATCGCGCACGCGGGGGCCACGGTCTACACCCCGCCGGTGCCTGGGTTCACCGCGTTGCCCCTGGGGGCGGCATTGGCCCAAGCTGGATCTGCGCCAGCCGACGTGTCCACGGCGTTGTGGGCTCCTCAGGTCACCGCCGTGCCACCGGACTCCGCAGTCCCGTTCACGGCTTCCCGCATGGCGGAGCGCCTGCATGCCGGCCATGCCATCGCCCGCTTCGTGGGGGGCCACCCCGGATGTCCATGGGGCGGGGGCAGCCGTTCGGTGTGGGTGGCCGGCCACAACAAGACGGCGATTCGGGCTCGGTTGCGTCTTCCGGGGTGGGCCGAGCCGGCCGTGATCGCCCTTCCTCGAACCATCGAGGTCGAAGACCGCCCACGCCTAGCGGGCCCCTTGGGTCACGGAAGTGCGGCCATTCGCCCCCTGCGATCGCCGGTGCCAACGTTGGCCGACGGGCGGCTCCATCTGCGGGAAGTCGCAAGGGATGAAACTGAAATGCAAGCCGTCCTTAGGGCCTTGGCCCAGCGGGGAGCCCCGCCGGTGGCCATGATTTGGCCGCTGCGTGAGGCTCGTCAGCCGATCGTCGCGACGGCCGACCGGGCCATCGACCTCTGGCGCCGCGCCCACCTCGATGCACTCCAGGTGGGCAGGCACTGGGTCGAACGCTCATGACGCCGCAGGAACGACGAGCCGCGCTGGTCGAGGTGGGGGCGTTGTTTCTGCTCACCCTGCTCGCCATCCGGGTGGTGGTGGAAATTCATCAGCTGGGCCCTGGCGGATGGGTGTGGGACGTCGTGTTGGTTGGGGTTCCCCTGCTCTTCATGTGGACGCCGGTCTGGTCGTGTCGGCTGCGGGGGGCGGACCCTTGGGCCTACCCGATGGCGGTGCCAGATTGGCCGTGGCGGGACCCAACCTCCAGGCGGGAATGGTCCGATGCGCTTCGCCTCGGAGGAGGGTTTGCGCTTGCCCTGACGCTGCCCTTTTGGGGCGGCTACCACCTTTGGCAGGTGTACCTCGTACCCATCGTCGAGCAGACGCTGGCCGTGGACCTGTACAGGCCGGACCCTGTCTTTGCCTGGCGGTTGCCGCCTGATCTGGGATTGCTGGTGCCCTACCACCTGTTCTTCGTGGCGATTCCCGAGGAGATCTTCTACCGGGGCTATCTCCAAACGCGGCTCGACGAGGTGTTCCCCCCTACGGTCCAGGTGTTTGGGGCCAAGCTGGGGTGGGGATTCGCGCTGACGTGCCTGTTGTTCGCCTTTGGTCATTCGATCGTGCTCTTCCAGTGGTGGCACGTCTTCATCGTGTTCCCGAGCCTTGTGTTCGGGTGGATGCGTGCCCGAACTGGCGGCTTCCTCGCGGGGGCGATCTTCCACGCGTGGTGCAACGTTGTCGTCCAGATCCTCGATCACCTCTACGGGATTGGGCTGTCCTGACCGATGGGACATGCGTTCCTTCGGATTCCGTGGAGCCTCCATGGACGAATGCCCATTCTGTGGCCAGGACATCGACGACGCATTGGCTCGCTTCGGTGGGACTTGCCCGCACTGTTTCACCGAGATCCCCGGTGAGGAGGCGGCGACCGATCCGGGCGCGGCCCCGGGCCCCGTGCCTGCCGTCTCGGATCGAAGGCTCCCGATTGCGCTCGCAATTGGGGTCGGTGCCTTCGTTGGCCTGTCTTTGATGATGTTGGCCGGCGTGGGGTGGCGATGGACCCAACGCGCGCAGGCCTCGACCCCCGTGCTTGACTTCGACGCATTGCCCATCCCCGACGTCGTCGAGGTTGACGCGGCTCCTCCCAAGGGGGCTTCCTCGGCCCCTCGCGTAGCCCGTGCAGATCGGTTCGTCGGAGGCGGCACCGAGGTGGGCGCAGCGTCGGACGCGGCGAACGCCCTGTCGAATGCCACTCCGTCGCGTCGGTCATCCACCGGTCCGCGGCGGGTTCGCTCCGATTCCGGTCGAGCGAGCCTGCCGAAGGTCGGCCCATCGCTGGGCGACCTCGAACGCAGGGGGACCGCGGCCATCGATTTGAGCCTCGGAGGCGGGACCGTCAATCGTGACGACAACGTCGTCCTCGATGATCCCCTGGCCATCCGAATGATGATCGGCGACCGACTCCGTCGAGGCATCGCGGAATTGCGCGGGTGCTACGACCGCCGCCTCAAACAGCGTCCTGACCTTTCCGGCCGATGGAAGCTAACGTTTACCGTGTCCTCCGAGGGCCGTGCTACCGAGGCGAACCTCGTGGGTCTCGATCGGAAGGATGCCAAACTCGAGCGCTGTCTTGAAGACCATGTGCTGCGCCGATGGGCCTTCGCGCAGGTCTCCGAACCCACGGAAGTGAGCAAGACGCTTACGTTCCACGTGGGCCGCTAGGCGACCAGCGTAGGACCAACGCATCGGTACCATCCGCGTAGTACCCCCGTCGCGCGCCCACCGGTGACCATCCGTGCGTGGCGTAGAGCGAACGCGCAGCGTGGTTGTCCGTCCGGACTTCGAGGAAGGCCTGTCGGATTCCGTGCTCGGTGAACCGGTCATGGCAGGCTCGGAGCAGTTGCGCTCCGAGACCTTGCCGCCGATGGCTTCGATGCACGACGATGCGCAGCAATTCACCCTCGTCAGCGACGACCGAAATCAGGGCAAACCCTCGGTCTGCCAAGCCGAGACCGAGGACCGTCGGTCGACCAAGCAAGGAGGCGAAGGCCTCGACCGACCAGCCGTCGGGTTCCGCGTCCATCGCGGCCAAGGTGGATGCGTCCGAAGCGTCGACGGTGACTACGGCGTGGATGAGGGCACCGGAGGAACCCGACGAACGCGGGCGATGGTGCGCAGTCGATCCAAGTGCAGCGTTGCCGCATCTTTGAATGCATCCGCGTTGCCCGGGTCCACCAGCAAGTTGCGCCCCAGGTACCGGTCGACCACCAAGCGTCGCCGAAGGATGACTTCGAGGCGGGCCTCGTCGGCAGAGATGCGGTCGAGAAACGCGCGCCAGGACCGTCGGTCGGGGAACTGCGCCCGGACCGCCTCGAGGCGTCGGCGGACGTCCTGGCGCGATGGTTCGTACAGCCGCACATCGGACGCAATTGTTCGGACGATCGCGGCGTCGATGAGCCGATCCTCGGGGGTTCGCCAGGTGGGATCCCAAAAGGGCGTTCCACTGCGGTCAACCTCGGCGAGCACGGCTTCACGCGCGACGTCACTCATGAGAACGAGCTGGCCGTCAACATCAGCCACAATCCGATCGACAACCTCCTGGCCGTTCGCCAGAACCATGCCAAGCAGGGCAAGGATGATCATGTCAGCGCCGTAACCGACCCGTTTCCCTCGATCACCTGCTGGTGCGGGTTATCGGGGGTGTGGCCGATAGTGGAACCCATAGCTGGCAAATCGAGTCCCGATTCGAGCATGCGCCTCTCGACGCTGCCGACCCGGGTCATTAGGCATCAGACGCATCATTTGCAGGACGACATCGTCATGAAGGGAACGAAGAGCGACCGAGAGCTACTGCGCACCCGCGTGAAGGACGCGCTAGGCGATCGCACCCAAAAGCAACTCGAGCAAACGCTCGAGGTATCGGGCGGCACGCTCTCGCGCGTCTTCGGCGGTCGTCGGAACGTCGATGCAGACTTTCTGCGAGCCCTGGCGGATGCGCTGGACGTCGAGGTCCACCGACTGCTTCACGGCACGGACTTCCTGCTGTTGTTCGACGACGAAGAACTCCCGCGTGAAGCCGGTGAGGTCGATGTTGTGGCCCCCCTTCCCCCCGCTCCTTCGGAGGGGCCAGCTCCGGTCGACAGCCTTCCGTCTCGCGGAGGTCCCGCGGCCGATGCCGTTCCCGAAGCGGCTGCAGAAGAGCCGGAAGTGGCTTCCGAGCCCGAGCCCGAACTCGAGGCCATCCCGCCGTCCGAGGTGGTGACGGAACCCACCATGACGGTGGTGGATCCGCCTGAACCTGAACCGGAACCTGCCTCAAGCTCGAAGCCATCCGACGAGACGGATACCGTGACCGTCGACGATGCTACGCCTTCCGAGCGACCAGGCCTCGGAGGTCGCATTCGTCGGTTCATCGCGAGAATGTTCGGAGGGTAGGTCGCATGGTGGTTGGGGTTGCGTGGGCGGCATTGGTTGGATGCTCGGGAACGCAGCAAGCCGGTTCGGCCCCCGAAGGCGCGGTGACGCTGGTCATTGGGGGACGAACGGAAGGCGAAATCGAGCCGTGTGGTTGACCCAAGAACCCTCTGGGCGGTCTGCCCAGGCGCAACACCACACTTGCCTCCCTGCCTGCTGAACGCGTTGTTGTCGATGTCGGCGCTTCACTGGACCGCCCTGGGCTGGGCGGCGCCACAGGACCCCTCGACCAACGCCGGGTGAAGGCCGAATTGGTCGCTGAGGGCTACGCGATGGGGGGCATCGATGCCATGGCTCTTTCCGCGTCCGACTGGGCCCTGGGGGCCGAGTTCGTGCGCGGTCTCATCACGAAGCACGACCTGCCCATCGTTGCGGCGAACCTCGTGTGTGACGGGGATGCGCCGTTCCCTCCTTCGCGGACCTTGACCGTGAACGGCCGTCGCATTGGAGTGGTTGGCGTGACGGTGGGTCCGGTCCCGGGGTGTGAGGTGGCCGATCCGTTGCCTGCGGTGGCGAAGGCGGCGGCCGCGCTTGAGAATGTGGATCTGACCGTTGCCCTTCTGCCGATCGTTCAAGCGCGTGATGTCGCCCAGGCGTTCACGACGCTCGACAAGAAGCTTGACGTGGACCTCGTTGTCGACGCAACGAACCGGTCGCTATCGGCCCAGCCCCAACAACGAGCGGGTGCATGGTCGATCTCCGCCGGTTCTCGAGGGCGTCACCTCGGAGTGGCCACGTTGGTCTTTGGCCAAGGTCCCTGGAGTTTTGAACTTGGGGCGGGCAACAAGCTTGAGGAGCAGCTGGCCCGCTTCAAGGAGCGCAAGGCCGAAGTGGAACGGTTGGCGGCCGACGCCGACGATGCAGCCAAGTCGCGCTACCAATCACAGATTACGGCCTACGAACGCCGCATCGGAGAGGTTCAGGATCAACTGAAGGCGGGGAGCAACTCCACCAACCGGATTGCCCTCACGTCGGTTCCGCTCGATCGAACCGTGGCCGATCACCCTGCGACGTTGAAGATCGTGGAGGCGGGAAAGGAGGCGATCACCACCTTAGGCGGAGCCTCCCCCAAGACGTTTGTGACGCGCAAGGTGAAGTCAGGACCCTATGCGGGCGGCGAAGTTTGTGCGGGCTGTCACCCGGGCCCTCATGCGCAATGGTCGCGCACGGGTCATGCTCGCGCATGGCAGGCTCTGGTCAATGACAATCGTGCCTTCGACGATGCATGCTGGTCTTGCCACGTGACCGGGGCGCGCAAGCCTGGCGGACCGCAGACGGTCAAAGAGACGGGGCCGTTCCGCGACGTGCAGTGTGAGGCCTGTCATGGGCCCGGACGGGCGCATGTCGAGAATCCTGCCGAAGTGAAGCCCGTTCGCGATCCCGGCCCGGCCGTGTGCACCGAGTGCCACGACGGCGTGCGGGATGGCGGACAGTTCGTGTACGAGGACTACCGGCCCAAGGTCGTTCATGAGGATGTGGCCAAGTGAGTGCGGTGCGGACCATCACGGCAGTGCCCGGGGTGCGGGCGGCCCATGCCACCGATGAGGACGGCCAAACGGGCGTCACGGTGCTGCGGTTTGATGAGGGCGCGCGAGGGGCGGTTTGGATCCCGGGTTCAGCGATCGGGTCTCGCGAGCTAAACGTGCTCGCCGCAGGGCATACCGCGACACGGGTGCACGGGCTGTGTCTGTCGGGAGGCAGCGCGTTTGGGCTCTCCGCCGCCGACGGCGTGATGGCCGCGTTGCTCGCCGATGGGGTGGGCTACCAGACGGAGTACGGTCAAGTTCCCATCGTGCCTGCGGCGATCTTGTTCGACCTTCACACCGCCTCGGTGCGTCCAGGACCGACGCTGGGCGAGGCAGCCACGCGAGCTGCGAGCCGCGAGCCGCTTCCCCAAGGCCGGTTTGGGGCGGGACGGGGCGCTCGAGTGGGCATGGCGTCAGGGACACCAGCCCCCGGTGGCGTGGGCTCGGCCGCAGTGGAGGTTACGCCGTTCACCATCGGTGCTGTGGCGGCCGTCAACGCCCTGGGTTCGATTCGCGATCCCAAGACGGGTACGTGGGTGGCGGGGGGGCCGGTCGATTGGAACCAAGCTCCCACGCCCGAGCCACGGCAGCAAACCACCCTCGTTGCGGTGGTGACGGACGCTCCGCTCGACCGAGATGCGGCCACGGTCATTGCGAAGATGGCGAGTGCGGGCATGGCGCGAGCGATCGAACCGGCCTTCTCTCCGTTCGACGGGGATGTGGTGTTCGCATTTTCGACGCGCGAAGGGCCCCCGGTAGAGCGGCTCCAGCTGTTGCGACTGGGCGCAGCGGCGGCGGATCTCGTGGCCACGGCCATCGTGCGTGGGGTCCAGCCTCCTGCATGACGTTACCCCTTGGCGATGCGCGTCTTGGGGATCGAAACGAGTTGCGATGAAACCGCGGCCGCCGTCGTGGGGGCGGACGGCGTGCTTTCGGATGTGGTGCACTCCCAACTCGAGCACCTACCGTTCGGGGGCGTGGTGCCAGAACTCGCGGCCCGAGCCCACGTTGAGCGGCTTGGCGCGGTGGTGGACCGGGCGCTCGCCGAGGCGGGGGTCGAACGACCCGATGCGGTGGCGGCTACGGGCGGGCCTGGACTCATTGGAGCCGTGCTCGTGGGCTTTTCGTGGGCCAAGGCGCTGGCGTGGGCCTGGGACGTTCCCTTTCGCGCGGTGAACCACCTTGAAGGCCATCTGTTGTCGGCACGAATGGAGGACCCCCCGCCGGCGTGGCCTTTCTTGGGGCTGGTGGTGAGCGGGGGCCACACCACGCTGTACCTGGCCCACGACCTTGGGCGTTACGAGGTTCTCGGCCAGACCGTCGATGACGCCGCAGGTGAGGCGTTCGATAAGGTCGCGCGATTGTTGGGTTTGGGGTATCCCGGGGGGCCCCTCATCGATCGGCTCGCAACCACCGGAAATCCTCACGCCGTCGAATTCCCGCGTCCCAATCCCGGGGGCCTCGACTGGTCGTTTTCGGGTTTGAAGACCGCGGTTCGGCAGCACCTTCAACGACCCGAGCGGGCCTCTGATGCGGACGTGGCAGCGTCTTTTCAGGCGGCGGTGATCGATTGCTTGGTGGACCGCATTGAGCGCGCCATGGCGCGGACGGGCGTTCGGCGGTTGGCGTTGGCCGGTGGGGTTGCGGCCAACCGGGGCTTGCGCGAGCGGGTCGCGAAGCTGGGTGTCGACACCTTCATCCCACCGATCCGGCGTTGCACCGACAACGCCGCGATGATCGCGTTTGCCGGGCGCTGTCACCTGGTGCAGGGGCGTTGCGATGACCTGTCGCGCGGCGCCGAGCCCGCTTGGGCCATCGCGTGACCGAGCGCGACGACATTCCCGAGGATTTGGGGACCCACCCCAAGGCGGAGCTGCGTGCCCTCGAGCAGCGAGCCCGCAAGCGCTTCGGCCAGCACTTCTTGCACGATCCTGGAGTGCCGGCGCGCATCGTGCGGGCCGCGCGAGTGGTCGAGGGCGACAAGGTCGTCGAGATCGGTCCGGGGCTCGGCATCCTCACCGGGGCGCTGCTTCGTGCAGGAGCGGACCTGACCGTCGTGGAACTGGACCGCGACCTGGCGGCGTA
Organism: Myxococcota bacterium; assembly: GCA_039208735.1. Taxonomy (GTDB): domain Bacteria; phylum Myxococcota_A; class UBA796; order UBA796; genus DRPG01. The sequence goes on from JBCCQY010000062.1 coordinate 43,338, forward strand.
CCTTCGCGATCGGGTCCCTGGGCTCAAGGTCATCGAGGCAGACGCCCAGAAGGTCGACTGGGACGAAGTCTGTGCCCCAGGCACCAAGGTGGTAGCGAACCTACCTTACAACGTAGGCACCCACCTGGTGATGCAGCTGCTTCGACGTCCGGACCGGTTTTTGTCGATCACGGTGATGCTGCAGCAGGAAGTGGTGCAGCGTTTGCTCGCGGAGCCCGGCACGAAGGCCTACGGGGCATTGTCCGTCGAGGCCCAGGCTCGCAGCCACGGCACGTTCATCATGCAGGTGGATCCCTCTCGCTTTGTGCCCCCTCCAAAGGTCACATCGGCGGTCGTGCGGCTCGACCTGCTCGACGAGCCTCGTTTTGGTGAGTTCGATCCCAAGTCCTTTGACCGCGTGGTTCGAGCTGCGTTTTCTCAACGTCGCAAGACGCTACACAACGCACTGGGAGCGTCCTACACAAAGCCGTTGGCCCTCGCTGCACTCGAGCGGGCTCGGGTGGATCCGCGTTGGCGAGCCGAGCGGCTTACGGTCGAGCAGTTCGTACGTCTGGCAGCCGAGATCGACCCATCCGGGTAGGTTGTGGCCTTGGACTTGGCGAGGACCGCATGCGCATCGTTTCCACCGGAATGACCGACGTTGGTCTCAAGCGTGGACACAACGAAGACAACTACCTCATCAACGAAGAACTCAATCTGTTCGTGGTGGCGGATGGCATGGGGGGCCACGCCGGTGGGGAGTACGCTTCGGCCATCGCGGTCAACACCGTCGAAGAAGTCGTGACGTCGCTCGAGCTCGAAGGGGTGGCCGGCGAGGACGATGAGACCGATCCCGTCGAGCTGACGCGGCACAAGCTGTCCCACGCGATTCGCCTCGCGGGCCGGCGCATCTTCGACAAGGCGCGGCAACAGCCGGGCTACCACGGGATGGGCACGACGGCCGTGGTGCTGTTGGTGCAGGGCCTCAACGCATTCGTGGCTCACGTGGGCGACTCGCGGCTTTATCGAATGCGCGACGGTGCGGTCGAGCAGATTACCGAAGATCATTCGCTCATCGCCGAAAAGGTGAAGCACGGCCTCATCACCCCCGAAGAGGCCAAGAACCACCGTATGCGCAATGTGATTACCCGGTCGCGTGGGTGCCAAGAGGAGGGGGGGGTCGACCGTCAAGTGCTGGCGGGCCA
>JBCCQY010000063.1:0-44450 GCA_039208735.1 Myxococcota bacterium
ACATACCGTCCGTTCACGACCTGGTTCATGATTTCAACCAGGTCGTCCCCATCAAAGGCCCGACGATGGGTCACCAATTCGTAGAGGATGGCCCCCAGCGAGAACACATCCGCTTCAGGCCCCACGCTTTTGGTGTTGCGCATCTGTTCGGGCGACATGTACTGCGGCGTGCCAAACACCAGTCCCGTGCGCGTCAGGGCCCCGGGCTCAGGACTTTCAAGCACCTTCGCGATGCCAAAGTCCGTAATCTTCGGCACCACCGTTTCGCCCTTCGGTTCGAGCAGAATGTTGGCGGGTTTCAGATCGCGATGGATGATCTGATGGCGGTGGGCCTCCTCGACGCCGGAAAGGATGCCGCGGGCGAGGTGGTCCGCTTGCTTCAGATCGGGCGGAGCCACCTCGAGGAGACGGTCGAGGGCCGGGCCCAACACCAGCTCCATCACAACCCCCGGGGCGCCCCCTTCGAGGTCGACCAAATCGGTAACCGTGACCAAATTCGGGTGCTTGAGCGTCGCCTGTACCCGACCTTCTTGGACCAGGCGCTGCCGAATCGTCGCCGAACCCAAATGGAGGACCTTCATGGCGTGTTCGGTGCCCAAGCGCGTGTGGCGCACCCGATACACGGTAGCCATTCCGCCGGAGCCTAGTGTACCGAGCACCGCGTACCGATCGATCACATCGCCGACTTGCGGCAACCCTGGCTCGACAGAAGGCATGCTACTCCCACACGAGGACGACGGTCAGTCCTGGCGATCGACCGACCCGCGGGGCCCAATGGCTGCGGATGCGTCGACGTTCAACGTGTGCTGACGAGGCTTTCAACTGCAGTTCCTTTCGGGACCCATTGTTGTCAGACTGCTGAAGCACCGCGCCAGTGTAGGCGCCGATCTCGGCGAGCAAAGCGTACAGACGAAGCTCGGTAGCAAGGCCGGGATCCTGTTGCTCAACCGCAGCGGAGGCCACCCGAAGGGCGACATCCGCCCCGAAGAGACCCCAGGCTGCATAGCCCCAATTCCGGTCGGGGGGGCGCCCTAATGCGCCGAGCGCTCGAGCCGAACGGAAGGCCGCTCCGTTCATAATGGGCGCTCCCGCAAGCTCGCCCAGACCACCGACCACACTTAGGCCAGGGGTATTCGTCGCAAACCCAAGCAAATCAAGGGCCAGGCCGGTGCCCCCCACCGCAATGCCGACCTTGTAGATGGTCCTCGCGCGCCGGTCCACCGTGACCCATCGCGTCAGCTCAGGTGCCTGACTCAGCGTGGAGGGCGGAGGAGGAGACGCCGATTGCCCCCATGAGAGTATTGGAAAGGCAAGGAGCCAGACTCCGAATCCCATCGCGCCCATTGGCCGACCTCCCGACGACCCCTATCTCATTTCGATATGGGTCCTGGCGATGATGATTGTCGCATTCTTCCTGTGGGGGCTCGCCGGGTGCTCTCCTCGCCACCTCTCCAAACAAGCCGACATGCTTGCGATTGGCGACAGCATTCTCGAGGCGAACGTTGGACGAGGGGGCTCCATTCCCGAAATCGCCGCCCGACGGACCGGTCATAGAGTCCGCAACGTGGCCGTAAGCGGGGCTTGGGCAACGCCTGGTGGCGGGGTGCAGACCATCCCCGAGCAACGCATCGCTGGGAAGTGGGCGTGGATTTTCATGAATGGTGGTGCCAACGACCTCAATGGCCGCTGCCGCTGCACCGACTGCGCCTCCGTGATGGACGAACTCATCACCCGAGATGCCCAAAGGGGTGTGCTCGTCAATATCGTCGAGGAGGCGCTTGCCACCGGCGCTCGTGTTGTGTTCCTGGGGTACCCGGAAATGCCGAAAGGAGCCAAGTACGGATTCGATCGATGCGGGGATGAACTCGCGGAACATCGAAAGAGGGTGTCACGGCTGGCAGACCGGCTCCCGGGAATGTGGTTCGTTGACGCATCGCGGATTGCAGGCAGGGACGACCTCCCTCTCTTCATCGAAGATCGAGTTCATCCCTCGATCGAGGGGAGCCGTATGATGGGCGAAGCCGCGGCCAAGGCCATTCTCCAAGCGGAAGGACGTCGGTAGCCGGGTGGTGGGCTTTCGACGGACACGCCAATTCCTTGCGTTGTCACTCGCCGATGTTCGGGCCGCGGACCCAAGGCCCCCCCTTCTTGGAGTGAGGACCGGCCTCCGTTAGAGGGCCAGCCCAAACGACCCATAGAAGTAGTAGCCGGGGCTTAGCTCACCCTCGACGATGACTTCGTCGGCCGGAATCTCCACGAGGTCTCTGTCCTTGCGAAGGGGAGAGCCTTCATCATCGAGCGCAAAGCCCGTCGCGATGCAATCATTTTGATGCGTCAAGGCTCCGCCTCCCGGTGCTTTCAGTCGCTGGTCCGGCAGCCCGATCCCGCAACCAACCTCGTTGCCTTCAAGCTCCCGGGCGGGAGCCGGATCCCCAATGGCAACATAGAGGTCCGCCCATCGGCCCGATGGCGTCTCCGTGAAGATTTCCAACACGGAGGAGTTTCCAAAGGGATGTGAGGCATTGGAGTCGATGTCGAATCCTTCGCACTCGTTGACGATCGAGTCGTCCGAAGGGTTCCAATCCCATCCCCATGGATTGTTGCCCATAGGACCCGTCCGCAGCTCGCCTTCATCGAGCAAGAGTCGGATGTAGCAATAGTTGTCGACGTCGTCGAATTCGATGGTCCACGACTCTGTAAACACGAGCAGCCGGTACTCGCTCGTATAGGTAACGGTATCATCCGTGAACGTGGTAGCCCGGAAGCCATCCCAGGCTATGGACCCGGTAAACAGGACACCTCCGGTATTGAATTCGATCAGTTCTTCGACCGTTTCAAGGGTTTCGGTGGTGAACGATGGCAAGGGAACCGGATCACCGCAGTTATCGCCCTGACAATCTGCATCTCGGCATGCACTGCCGAACACAGATAGACCAAGCCACATCATCATAAGATGACGCATACCCCTCCTTCATAGCAGTATTTCACTGCAACACCTGTACTGCGATAGGTGTCAAGGAGAGTACGCCTGTTAACCAAAAGAGTTACTCCACCTTTCGTTCACGCCGTTCGCCCATCACCAGGTGCTGTTCCAAGCGTCCTCGCTGGGCCGCATAGAACGCCCCGAGGAACGGTCGAACCGGCTTGGGTGGTTCTTTGAGTCCAAGCTTTTTGGCGATACGAGACGCCACATCCTCCAAGAGGTCAACGTCGTCGATGCGATCTCGCAAAATGGTCTCGAGCACCTGGAGTTCCCGAATCCCGTACAGATCGAGCTGCTCCTTGGTAAAGGTAAACCCTGCGTCCGCACGATCAACGAGGTCTGGCCGTAGCACCGCTTTGGGCCGGTTCACAACCACGGTGCCCGCCAAAAGATCCCCAATTCGTGCGCCCTCCGGATGACCCATTGGAAACAAGATGAGAAAGAGCGTCCATGCGATGAGCGCGAGGATGGGAATGAGCCCGACCTCATCGCCAAACAGCAGTTGAGGGGCGGCGAGTGCCGACAAAGGTAGGAACAGTTCCGGTTCCCGGGTGAAGTTTCGGGCAAGCAACATCTCTGCCGTGAGCGGCCCGCCATCCCGGCTTACGACCACCAAACCCATGAACCGTTTGCCGGGGCTCGCTCCATGAAACGCCAGCTCTGCACCCGCAAAGTAGAACGTGCGGATCACGAAGGACAGGACGAGACCTGCGGCAATTCCCAACTCCCCAAAGAGCAGTCCCAACCCTAGGCCGCTCGCCAACGTTAGCAGCGCTTGCAGGATCGTGTCGATGAAAAAGGCCAGGAGTCGACTTGCGGGATCGGCCAAGGCGAATTGGACCTCGACATTTTCGGGTGTGGATTGGCCGAGCCACGTTCGCTGGCGAGCATCACGTCGGATTCGACTCATGCAACGCCCCCCGCCCGCCGGCCGAAGAACCCGAAGTACACCAGCCAAAGGAGTGCGGAGGACAACGCCACCGACCACCGCACGGTGTCGTTAAGGACCAACTGCCGAAAGAACCCTTCGAGTCCTCCTGCGATGAAGAACAATCCGATGGCGCCCAAGACCACCCCTGCGGCACGTTGACCTGCCAAAAGCAGCGCGTCACGTCGCGACCAGGCACCCGGCAGGACCAAGGCTCGTCCTACGTGGAGCCCCGCTGCACCGCACAGGACCACCGCCAGTAACTCTGTGACCCCATGAGGAAGCAACCACCCCCACAATTCGAAGTTGAGGTCGCAGCGGTGATAGATCGCCGCGAATGCCCCGAGCATGAGGCCGTTGGTAAAGACGATCAATGCCGTGGGTACGCCACCCGCAAACCCAATTCCGAAGGCAAGCAAACCGATACGGGCATTGTGAGCGAAGAGAAATGCGGCAAACGCCGCAAGCCCCTGCTGGCCACCATCCGAATACAGTGGTTCTCGGAGTTCGAGGCAGGAGGCGGTCGGTCCGCGTCCGTTGGCGAGCGCTGCGTCGACGAAGCTGTAGAACCGCTCGGGTTCAGCGTCGGTAAGCACAAATCCTACCGCCGTACCTAAAACGAGCAGTCCTCCTGAAACGAGAAGCTCTGCGGCCAGGGCACGGACCCGAGCGGGGAATCCCCCCGCCACAAACTCAAGGCCAAGTTCGAAAAGCCCACGCCGATTGCCATAGACCACGACGTAAGCTCGCGCGGCCAAGGCTTCGAGGTATTCGAGCAGGTTGGCATCCAGTGAGATCGACCGGGCGACTGACAGGGACGACAGAACGGCGCGGTAGAGCGCAGGCAACCGATAGCGGTCTTCCGCCGACAAGACCGACAGCCCGTATTGGTCCACCTGATCAAGGAGCACCTCCAGGTCCACCCAGGACTGTTCACGCTCCAGGCGAAACTGCCGAGACTTGAGCTGGAAATCGGCCACTAGATCCGCTCCCGTCTTGCAATGTCGAGGTATCGATTGACAAGCGTAGGCCCAACGATGGCAGGAGAGGCATCCACGCAGAGCACCCCGAGCTTGTCGAGGCGACCGTTCACAAGTGCCCGTTCTGCGAGGAAGCTCTCGGCAACCAGCGATCGATCGACGTCAGCGAAGTCGTGAAGGGGTGCGGTGGCAATCGCATCCAGGCGAGGGTCGCGTAGTGACACAAACATGGTCAAGTGTCGTCGCGCGACCCGTGCCAGATTCTCGACCATGAGTTCCGCCGTGACGGTATCGACAAAGTCGGTCAAGACTACGACGAGCGATCGTCGCGATAGCCGACTCATCAGCGTGGTCAACCCGAGCGTGAAATTGGTTTCGGCATCGCTGTAGTCGAGCCGTGCCGCCTGATCGACGAAACTCGCCAACGCCCGCATTCCCGGTCGAGGAGGAACGAACCGATCGGGACGGTCCGCAAACGTAAACAGACCCGCTCGGTCCCCATGGCGCAAACTCACCCATGCGAGCAACAACGCAGCGTGAACCGCGTGATCGAGTCGAGGAACCCCCTCGATGGGCTCCGCCATGAGGCGGCCCGTGTCCACGGCGAGGATGATTTGATGGTTGCGCTCAGCCCGAAACTCGCGGGCCAGCAGTTTCGTGTGGCGGGCGGATGCCTTCCAGTCGATCGTTCGCCGATCCATACCCGGCATGAATTCTCGCAAGGCGTCGAATTCGGAGCCGTCGCCCGCAAATCGCTCCACTTTGAGCCCGGATTGGCCATCTCGCCCCCCGAAGAACTGGAGCGCTTGAGCTTGGACCTTGGGAACATCAGGCAGAATCGGGATGGCTTCGTCGACCGGAAAGGACGTCACCCGCCGGACCAATCCAAGCGGCCCTCCATGCCTTAGCCACACACGCCAGACCTGCAGTTCACCCCGCCGCTCGGGCACAATGCGCACATCGACACTCGACGCCTCCACCACCGTCGAGGAAGCTTCTTCGGAGTGCTCGACCCGAACTACGGCGTTGGCATCGGAGAGTCCGTGTACGGTGAGGGTGATGTCGTGGCGGCTTCCCACGTAGAACTGTCGGGGCCAATCGGCCTCGAGGCGCAACTGCCGACGACCCGGAACGAGGACGGCATCGATCCCGACAAAGAGCGACACCAATGCAACACAGACCGTCCACACAGGCCACGTGCGCTCATCGATCAATGCCGGCAACAGCGCCACAACCGTCGTAGCTAGGATCACAACCAGGGTGCGAGGGGTGGGATGCAGCATCAGCGGGGTGCGGCCACGGACTCGAGGATTTGCGTCAGCACCTGCCCGACCGTGGTCCGCTCGACCTCAGCCGCGGGTGTGAGGACCAGTCGATGCCGCAATACGGGCCGCACCATCGCTTTGACGTCGTCCGGAATGCCGTAGGCGCGTCCGTTTAGCGCGGCCCGCGTTCGAGACGCAGTGGCGAGCATGTTGGCGGCTCGAGGGGACGCACCGTGGAGCACAGCCGTGTGGTCGCGGGTCGATCGAACCACGTCCACCACATAGTCCACCATCTCGTCGGACAACCGGACGTTCCGTACGGTGGCACGGGCCTGGGCGAGGCTCGCGCGATCGGCCGCGGGTGTCAACGCAAAGTCGTCGAGCACGGGCATCGCCGATTGGTTTCCGTGCAGTTTGACGATGGCACGCTCTTCATCACGTGTAGGGTAGGGCACGTCGATCTTCAGCAGGAATCGGTCCAATTGGGCTTCGGGCAGCGGATATGTCCCCTCGTGCTCGATGGGATTCTGAGTCGCGACGACCAAGAAGTCGTCTGGCAAATCATGGGTTTCACCATCGATTGTGACCTGACGTTCTTGCATGGCCTGCAACAGTGCGGCCTGTGTCTTCGGTGGGGTCCGGTTGATTTCGTCAGCGAGCAGGAAGTCGGTAAAAATGGGACCTTTCGTCAGGGTGAAGCGACTGGTCTGAAAGTCGAACAAACTGGTGCCGACCACGTCTCCAGGCATCAAGTCCGGCGTAAACTGGATGCGCGAAAAACCCAGACCAAGGCAACGCGAGAACGTCCTCGCGAGCAACGTCTTCGCCGTTCCGGGAGGCCCTTCCATCAGCACGTGACCCTGGGCCAACAGTGCAATCAGTAGTGCTTCAACGACGTCCCCCTGCCCCACTACGACCTGCCCGATGCCTGCCCGCAGCGCGGTGGTGAGGTCGCGAAGCGCGTCGAGTTGTTCAGCGCTGACCGGCGGCTGGCTATCCGTTGGCATGGGTGATCTCCTCTCGCAAAACGCGGATGCGTCGGGCGAGGTGCAACGCACGACGACGTGGGGGGGATTCGGGAAGGCCGGCAATGGCCTTGGCAAGCCGCGAGGGGCGCTCTGCCGTGCCGTGCCGCGCACAGTGCCGTTCGAGCGCGTCTAGGCGCTCCTCTTCGGTGAGGCTCGCCGGGAATCCGAGCGCATCGGCCGCACGTCGCATCGTCGTGGCAAAGTAGCGGCGAAGCACATGGGAACGGCGTGGCCCTTGCTGCAGCAGACGCACGGTCGACGTGATGAGTCCATCCTTGCCAGGCGGCAGGCGCGGAGGCACGCTCCGCAGCGGGCCAAAACGCACCGCCGCAGCAAGGACCGACAGCGCGAGCAGGCCGGTCAAATGGACCACAAAGATGCTCAACGGAAAGCTGGTCAGTTCCTGCCAGATCGACGGGGCCTGTTCAAAGCCGTGAATGGTCTCGTCGAAGATGACGCCCGACGCTGACAAGTGGTCCCGCAACAGCGCATCGACAATCGCGGCATTGTCCCCTTGGCCAAGTCCGTGGGTGTTCCAAAGATCGGGGTCGGCGATAACGATGAGCGGTGGGTCGTCGGCACGTGGATAGGCACCGACGAGGACCCCCTCGTTGCACCACACCAAGGGCTCCGCAAGCTCCGTGGCCAGCAACTGCGGCGAATGGGGCAACGTCGGCACTACGTCGCCGAGCGTCGTGGCGCACCCGGTGATCGCTTCGGGTCGAACCAAGGATCCGCCGGGATCCAGCCGGTCGACAAGAGGCTCAAGGGCCGCCGTCTCCCGCACCAGCCCGACGTTCGTGACCCATCCCCGGTCATCCTTCTGCCCTGTCCACTTTGGCAGACCTAGCACCACCGTGGCCCCTTGGTCAGAGGCGTCGCGGAGCACGTCCTGCAACTGAGCGCGGGCCTTGATGGGTTCGAGCGCCAAGACCGGTACGGTGGGGCGCGCTCGAAGACCGGAATTCCAACGGCTCACGAGCACGGTTTGGCCTGAACGCTCGAGACTCTTCGCCAGCGCCAGGTAGCCGAGCGCCGATCGACTAAAGGCAGATGGATCGGCGGTTCGCGGGGGTGCCGGAGCTGCGGTCATCGACACGAAGAGGGTGATGACCAAGGCCACCGCCGCCCCTACTCCGGCCATTGCAAACCGGGTCAAACCACCCCCAACTGCGGCTGAAGCGCGGCCCAGGCGGCCACGCAGCGATCGTACTGATCACGGCTGAGCTCCTGGCCGCCAAACCACCACGCTTCTACGCCACTCACCAAGGTCGCGAGGTGTTCTCGAGCCGGTGCTTCGAGTTCGACCTGATCGAGGATCTCTCGGCTGGTGGCGCTATGGCGGGCCGCGAGTCCCCCGCGTGAGGCAAGCCGCCCAAGCGCAAGGAGGAGCATCGCATGAACCGCCTCGCCATAGCTTCCGTCGGAGGCGAACTCGGCCGGTGAGCGCTCCGGCTGGGGTACCCACGATGCCGCCGCGACCTCGTGGATGGGCGCCAACGGCGAATCTCGTCGTCGGATCGCGGCACGCGCCAGGGCAAACGCCAAAACCGCGATCACCACCAGGACCATCAAGATCACCAGGACCCAGAACACCGCTTGGCCCAGTTCCGCAGGGAGTGTGAGGGGTTGCGGGGGCGACGGTGGGGCAGACGGCGGCGCAGCATTGCTCCCCGAACGGCGCCCTCGGTCTACGGGAGGTTGGCCTGCCCAGGGTTCGCCTGGTACCTCGGAATCCGGAGATCCCTCTGCGCCGGACGCGGTCGACGGGGGCCTCTCCGACCTTGCGTTCGACGTCTCCTCCAACGGCGGTGACGCCTCGGAGAACCCAGGAAGCGAATCCTGATAGGCGTCATCGTTGAGGACCGACCCCACATGGTCGCGAAGTCCCGGATCGGCGAGGGCAGGCGATGTGCCAAGCAGCCCCCAGGCGAAGGTCAACACACGCATCCAAGGCTTCATTCAGTCAAACACCGAGGCGAGTTCATCAGAGTCGATGCCTTCTTTGCTGACGCGAAGGTCGTGGTAGGTCACCGCGGTAAACACGGCTCCTAGGGCAATGATGAACGAGCTTAGGAAGGCGTTGACCAACGGTCCAACCAACGGAACCGTGCCCTGCAACGGAAGCGCCAAGGCACTCGCCACCATCCCCGCCACGTTGTTGAACACCGCTACCAAGAAGATGATCCCGAAAATCGGCCAACGATGGTTGGTGGTCAAGACGTCGCTACGCCGCAGTCCATCCGTCGCATCTAGATTTTCCACAACCACCGCCGGCAGCCCGACGTACCACATGGTCTGGAGAACGAGCCCGGGAATCACACACAACATCGTGCCCAAGCCAATCGCGATGTTCGAAATCACCGAGTAGATAAAGACCGTTCCCAAGCGAGAGAGTCCAGTTTGGATGCACTCCGAGAACGAGGCACGTTCCCCTCGAAGCCGGCGAAACACGCCATGGATAAGGGCCGCCGTGGCGAGCTGTATCGCAATGGAGAACAGCATCAGGGTGACCAACCCAAGTCCAATGAGCGCTGGACCCTGGGCGTCCAACGCTCCGCTTTGGATCAATGCCATCACGCCAAGATTCAAGATCACGAATGGCGCGTAGACCACCAAGGTCAGGCTCAGGAAAAGAGGTAGATCCTGAAAGAAGATGGAAAGGGAGCGGTTGAAGACTGAACCTATCGAAAAGGGTGTCATGACGGGGCCTTGGAGTACAGGGGTCAGGGTCGCCACAGTGGCAATCCACTCTACGTCAGGGTTCGCCCAAGATTTCAAGTCGCAGCATCAGCTTGTCGATGTGGACGCTGGAAAGCGGCTTGCTGAAGAGGCCAATCGTCGAGAGAACGACCCGAGTTCGAACGGGGCGGAGCTTCGCCCAAAGACGGGAGGCAGGGTCGAGACGGCGTTAGGGAGGGAAGACCTACCGGAGGCGGCGATGAGATTCCTCGTGGCGTCATTCGTGCTTACGACAGTGGAGTGCCATCGCGAGACTCCTACCACCGAGACGCATTGGCCCCCATCGCACACGGCGGAACACGACGTAGCCAAGGTTCATAAGCGTTCCTTCACCTTCGAAGGATTGAAGGTCGCCGAGGTGGTCCTTGGCGCCGACGATCCAGATGCGCCCTTGCCTCTCGTGATGATGCTCCACGGCCGAGGCGACCGTCCGCGCATCCCCGGCGGCCCTTTCGAGCACATCTCGACCCCGATGCGAATCCTGATTCCCCGTGGACCGTTTCGGGTCGCGGGGGGGTTCGCATGGTCGCGAGTCAGCGTAACGGAAGGTCGACACAACGAACTGGCGGTGGACCTCCTCGAGGTTTCGTCTCGCCTGTCGCGTCTCGTGGCGCACGTAGGCAACGAGCGGCCCACGCTCGGCACTCCGGTCGCAACAGGATTTTCCCAGGGGGGCATGGTGGCTTGGACCATGGCCGTCCGGTACCCCGACCAGCTAGGTCTCGCGTTGCCGCTGGCCGCTTGGGTGCCTCCTCGTGCGCGCCCTCAACCCCTGAAGTCGGCACCCGTGCAATCCATGCACGGCACGGCGGACCGCATCGTGCGCATCGAACCCACCCGCAACTGGGTAAATCAGCTTCGGCGAGCCCGGAATCGCGTCGAATGGCGAGAATTCGATGGGGTGGGTCACGAGGTGACGCCTGAAATGAACCGGCAACTCGAGCGATGGCTCGAACAAGCCTTGCAGGAGCGAACCTACAAGGGTTCGACGTCGAAGACCAGCTCTACCGATTCCGGATCACCTGCCCAGTCACGTGATGGAGCAAATGCGTTCAGTTCCACGTTGACCGAGGCCGTCAGGTAGAAGTCGTCGAACGGTACTGTCGCATTTACGGAATGAGATTTTTCAGGCTGCACCTTACCGCACCCTGGGTCACATGGTCAGTGAAGGCAACGTCCAGTAATCTAGGGAAGTCCGACCAATCTCGGTGTTTCGATGGACGATGCCGATACTGCAATGGCCTGGGTTTCCTCACTCACCGAACAGTGCGAAGGAGCCGCACCCATCTCCCATGACGTCTCTGCATACGTAAACATGCTGGAAGGACTGGAGCTGCCCAGCATCCAAGATGAATGTGCGTTGATTCTCGAGTTCGACCCTTTTGTAATCGATGGTGAGGATGCGCTGGGGAATTCGTGGTCGGTCGAAGTCACCGATAGCAGCGCCACCGTGACGCCTTCCACCAACCCCGCAGCTCTCAATTACACCATTCTACTGGGAGCCCCTCCGTCTGGCCCCAGCCTGACTGTGCACTGACTCCTGGTTACGCGCACACTTGCGTCAAGCTCGAATCTCAGCCTGAAGCCAAGTTTGCAGAACGTGTGAAGCATGGGGGTGCACACAGCAGGGAGAGGCATGGCCGCCATCCGGAATCTGGTCTTTGAGGGCTGCGGCGTGAAAGGACTCGCCTACCTCGGGGCTCTCGAGGTGCTCACCAATCGAGGCGTCCTAAGCGGAGTTCAGCGGGTTGCCGGCACCTCGGCGGGAGCGATCGTGGCCGGCCTGCTCGCCACCGGAGCCGACTCCAAGACGCTGTCCGACAAGCTCAAGCCCGAAGAACTCGCCCGCTTGCTGGGTGGAATCCCTGGATTCGGCGACGTGATCAACTCCGCGTTCACCTACGGCCTGCATTCGGGTGAACCCATCGAGGCCTGGGTTCGTGACCAGATCGCGGAGCAGACTCGGTCACGTCTCGGTGAAGCCCGTCCCGATCTGACGTTTGGGGACCTGCAGCACCTGGCGCTCGAGCATCCTGGCACGTTCCGGCAGCCCTACGTGATCGTGACCAACCTCTCAGAACAGCGGCCACAGGTGTTTTGCGCAGAGACCTCGCCCGATGTCACCATCGCCCACGCGGTTCGGCTCTCGGCGAGCATCCCCGGCATCGTGCAGGTGACCAAGCATGGCGGTGCCCTGATGATCGACGGTGGCCTGACCTGGAACTACCCGTTCCAGCTCTTCGGGGGCGCCCATCGGGCCCCCATCCCGCCCAAGGTCCAGCAGGCCCTCCTCCAGCAAGGTTCTCCAGAAGAAACCCTTGGATTCGTGACCCTCTCCCGCGTCGACCTTGGCCTCGATGATGGTCTGTCGCCCGTGACCAACGTGGCTTCGGCAAGTGACTACATCAACGCCATCTTTAGTCTCACGACCAAGGCGGCAACCTCCGCCCACGTCGACGACATCGCCGCCTCTCGAACCGTTTTCATCGATTGTGAGGGACTTTCCCCGATCGACTTTCGTATTCCCGCCGAAGCACGCGCGCGACTGGTCGATCAGGGACGAAAGGCCACCGCGGCGTGGCTCGATGCAATAGCGTGAGGGTTCCTGCGTAGGGGCCACCTCGGGAGGTCCCCATGCATCTCATTTACGGCCTGGTCATCGGCGTCTTGCTTGGACTGTGGGCAGGCCCCGTGGGGGTCGTGGGCCCCTTCGTGGCGTTCTTCAAGAAACTCCCGATGCGTTGGGGCCTCCTGATCGGCTACCTCGTAGGACTGACCGGCGCCGTCCTCTTCTACCAGGTCCTCGACGATCTGGTGTTTGGGCGGCCCTTGGGAACCTCGGCCCAAGAGCGGGCCGCATGGCTCGAAGCCCACCAGGTCCCCGAGGCGCCACCGGTCAAGGCCCCACAGGAGCAGGACTGGAGCATTCCCATCTGGCCTATGGCCGCAGTACCCGGAGGACTCATCGCGTTGTTCGGCGTCGTGGGCGCCGCCACCATCCTCAACGCACACTCGGACGACAGCGAAGAACGCTAGGTTCGAGGAGCCACCGGCAACCTGCGGGAATGTACACCTCCGTCGCGAGAGGGACCGCGACGGAGCCGAGCTGGCCGCTCTGAACCCGTGTGCGGCGAACCAAGTGGCCGGCGATTGACCCCGTAGGGCCCAGCCTGGTCAGCTCTCGAACAAATGTTCGATCTTCTGTTGCTAAAAAATTCGCACACCGCTAAGAAATTAGCATGCCAAAGCGACCGAACGAACCGCCCGCCTTATCCCGGCGGGAACGCCAGATTCTCGACATCGTGTACCGGCTGGGCCGTGCGACGGCGGCCCAGGTTCGGGCCGAACTCGCGAATTCCCCGAGTGACTCGAGCGTGCGCACCCTGTTGCGCCTGATGGAGGAAAAGGGGCACCTCGCCCATGAGGTCGAGGGTCCCCGGTACGTCTACTTCGCGACGACCCCACCTGATGTTGCGAGTCGGCGAGCCCTCCGACACCTCATTCGAACGTTCTTCGGAGGTTCTCCCGGCGAGTTGGTGTCGACCCTGCTCGATGACGAAGAACTCGACGAATCCACCTTGGACGACCTCGCCAAGCTCGTCGCTGAGAAGCGGCGCAACAACTCATAGGACGGTCCTTAGGCCTGTCCGCTGTTCTGGAGCCTGTATGACCCTGTCACTCGCGCTTCAGGCGGCCGCTGTGTACGCGGTCGCCTGGCTGCTCGCAAGATTCGGAACGCCGGGGCACCGGCGAGCCGTGCTCATTGCAGGCTGCGTTGGCGTCGCTCTCCTCCCCATGCTTCCAAGCTTCCCGTCATGGGTCCCCCCCTCCCCAACACCGGGGGCGCTGTTGGGCACCTTCGAAATCCTTCAGGAGCCCGCGGGCGTCGGACCGACGGTACATTCAGCCTCCCGCCCCATCACATCCGTTCCATTGTGGTGGGGTATCTGGATGGTGGGACTCTGCCTTTCATTGATCCAACTGGGGTTGGATGTCCGGTCTGTCTGGCGTCTTTGGGCGTCCGCAGAACACCTCGAGGGGAATGTGGGGACCAGCCCCCACGTGAACACTCCCGTCGCAGTAGGAATCCTCGGGCCTCGCATTCTGTTGCCCCCATCCTCCACAAACTGGTCGGAGGCAAAACGCGGGCTCGTGCTGGCTCATGAACGGGCTCACGTGCGCTACCACGACAACCTCGTGATGCTACTGTGTCGGGCGGTCGCGTGTGTGCATTGGTTCAATCCTCTGGCATGGTGGACGCTCCGTTCGTTGCGTGACGCTTGTGAGCACCACGCCGATGACGTCGTCCTTCGCGATGGCGTAGCCCCCACCGACTATGCCGACGCGCTCATCGCGGTGGCGAGGGATCGCACGCCTGCACTGGGGCTCGCTATGGCCCGGTCCTCTGCGCTCGAACGTCGAGTGCATGCGGTGCTCGCCCCCCGTCGCCGGGGTCACGTATGGGGGCCGATGGGCGGCGTGTTCCTGGTGCTCACGTTTGCATTGGGCACCGTCACCTGCTCGGACCCCGTCGCGACCACCCCCACTCCAACGCCATCCTCCTCGATGTGGGAAGCCCGACTCGAGGCCGAAGCCGAACGATTGATGGTCGATGTGCAGCCCGACGGGCTCGCCTTGGTCGTGCTCGACGCGCGGTCGGGAAGGGTGCTGGGCCAGGCGGAACGCGGCGACCTCCTAAACCGTAGCATCTCGCCTGCTTCCTTGATTAAGCCATTCATTGCCGTGGCCGCTCTCGAGTCGGGGACGCCGTCCGACCATCCGTTTGAGGACGGAGACATGGCCTCGATTCTCGCCCGTTCTTCAAACTCCGGGGCGCAAGAGATCGCGCGCCACGTGGGACCCACGCCCATCCAGGATGTGCTGGAACGCGTGGGTCTGGTGGGCGCGACCGCTCCGCCGGTCGAGCGACTCGCCCTTGGCGACGGCGTTTGGGCGACTCCGGTAACCCTAGCCCAGGCCTGGCAACACCTGTCTGGCCATGGCCGAATTGCACCGTCGGTTGCCACCACGGCGCGGGAGCTTCTGGCGGGCGTGGTCGAAGAGGGAGGAACAGGACGGCTTGCGCACATTCCCGACACCCCCATCGCAGGCAAGACCGGCTCTGCACGCATGATTGGTCCTGACGGTGCGCCTATCGAAGGCCGCTACATCGCGAGTTTCGCGGGACTCGTCCCTGCAGCGGATCCCGAACTCGTAATCGTCGTCTGTGTGGAAGGACCCCGCACCGACCAGCCGTGGGGCGGACGGGTTGCCGCGCCGGTGTTCCGACGCATCGTCCAGACTCGCTAGCGTTCCAACAGTGCGATGAGCGTGGGGTTCCCATGATCGTTCGCGTGATCGAGGGCCGTCCATCCGTCGGCTCCGCGATGTTGGGCCTCTGCGCCACGAGCGAGGAGGGTGCGACTGGCCGCTTCATGCCCTCGAATCACCGCAACTCGCAAGGGTTGTATGGCGTCATATCGCCAAATCCGCCGCACCTCATGCACCGCCTTTGGCTCGTCCCCTAAAACGGCCTCGATGCGGCTGGTCAAGTCGTAGGCCGCGGCTTGGAAGAGATCCAAACGGTGGGAGGCGTGACGAATCAACCACGCTACGGTGTCGGTCTGCCCACCGTGCTCGGCCCAATCGAGCGGCGTCGCCCAAAACGGATTGTCTCGGTTGTTCAGATCCGCCCCGAGCTTCAGAAGTCGCTCGACCAGGTCGAGTTGGCCCGCCGCACACGCACGATGCAGCAGGGTCCCGTTCCCAACTCCGATGACGTCGAGGTCCGGAGCCTGGGTCAATAGCCACTCGAACGCATCGGGCTGCCCTATGACATAGGCATGGAGGGTGGCAAGCCCCAGTTCCTGGGCTGACGGCGGCGTGGTCGCGACCATGGCCTGGAGTCGCTCGAGTTCGCCAAGACCCGCCGCCGCGGGAAGGTCCCAAGGTACTCCCTCGTCGATCAGGAAGCGAGCCGCCTCGGGGGCATGATTGGCCAATGCGCTCCGCACGGCCGATACGGTGGCGCTAAACGACGCTCCAGCCGCGATGAGGACCTTGGCCAGGGCCCGTGTCTGACCTGCCGCACTGGCGAGTTGGCTGGTGAACAGTAAGTCGAGCACGGTGTGGCCACGACCGTTCGGTGCGTTCGGATCGGCCCCCTGATCGAGGAGAGTTCGAGCGATTTGGGGCATGGAGTCTGGCATGGCCAGTTCCCCATCCCCGACGATGCCGTGTTCACGGTGACTCGGCCAAGGATTCCAGGCCACGTAGTGCAGCAAGGGAGACCCACTGAAATAGTGGTCCGATGCCTCTTCGTTGAAGGTGTGCACCAGACCTGGATGGTCCACCAAGAGCTGTCGAAGATCGTCGACTCGCCCCCCGTCGATCGCCAGAATTGCTTGTGCGAAAGGGGAGCTTGTTGGTGACGGCATGCTCAAGACGTAATGCGCGCCGCACACCGCGAACCACGAAGCCCCGTCGCACTGCGATGTGTGATCTCCACCCTTGGCCTCCGCGAGGTGCCCGCTCCTCGGCTCAGTTCCAAGCCCTCGCACCCCCTCGCCGGTACGCGGCCGTTTCCGTCATCCAGCTCGGGCGTCGGCTCGCCTAACGAAAGCGGGCGCGGTAGTCGCGGGGGCTCACACCGAGCCACCTATGAAACGCACGTCGCAGCCGTTCGGCGTTTCCAAGGCCGAATCGGCCCGCCAAGGCGTCGAGCGTCTCGTCGGAGGTCTCGAGGGCCGCCGCCACCGCATCGACCCGACAACGTTCCACAAATTGGGCCGGGGTGGTGTTCAACTGTTGCCGAAACACCCGCCGGAAGTTCCGTGGGCTCATCGCGACGTATTGGGCGAGCTGTTCAATGTTTAGTGGCTCGTGAAGCCGGTCCGCGATCCAGCGGCGCAACCTGGCCATTCGGTCATCGGTCGGCGACGGATCGGAAAGGTACCGACTGAACTGCGACTGCCCCCCCGGACGCCGCAAGAACACCACCAACTCCCGTGCAATGGAAAGGGCGGCCGGTCGCCCCAAGTCCTGCTCGACAAGAGCAAGCGCCAGATCGATGCCAGCGGTCACTCCAGCCGACGTCCAAACCGGCCCGTCGTGGACAAAGATGGCGTCCGGCTGCACGCGAATGCACGGAAAGGCACGCTGCAACTCCTCGGCTCGAGTCCAATGGGTCGTGGCCCGACGGTTCGTCAATTGGCCCGTATGTGCCAACGCAAACGCGCCGGTGCAAATGCCGACCATCCTCGTGACCATTGGAGCGACGGTCCGGACGGCTTTTAGGACTTCAGGGGCAAGGCAGGCGGCTCCATCGCCCATCGAACTCCCTGGCACCACCAAGGTGTGGGGTTCGAGGTCCGCCAAGGCGTGGTCCGCCACCAACGTGAGGCCTGACTCGGTGCGAATGGGTCCTGAATGGGGGCCGGCAAGCACCACATCGTAGGCCGGTTGCCCAGAAGGGTCCTTCGCCAGCTGAAAGACTTCGTAGGGCCCGAGTGCATCGAGCGTGACGACCCCATCGAACACCAGAATCGCGACCGAAGGGCTCAATCCACGTATCGCATGCCGAGGAAGCCTTCGAAGGCCTGAATGTACACGACCTTGAGTCGGGCCGACCGATTGCCGGAAACATTGCGTAGACGTGCCATCTCATTGGGTCCCACCGTTGCGTCCGCCACGTCGCCCGGTGCGATGGTCCCCATCGAGCCCGCCGCGGTCAGAACTTCGACCTTAGTTTTTCCGACATTCTCCACCCGAAGTTCAAAACCCTCGGCTTGGCGACCTCCCAATTCGAAGGTTTGCGCCCTCGGAATTTCGAGGTTTGACCGTTTAACGGCCTGGGGTGCCGCTTCGACTGGCGGAGCCGGGAACGGTTTGTTCTTCCACGAGCAACCCGCGCACAGACTCCACCCCACCCACATCCACACGTACTTCATGTTGACCTCACCTGCGCAACGTAGGACTTGTAGACGCCAGGCACGAGGACAACGACCCCTCGAATCCGGCCACCAACATGCTTGCGTGACCGCATGGTTCAGGCGTTCCTCTGACGACGATGGAGCGCTGTGATGCTACCTTTCGAGTTACTGCTGCTCGCTAAGCCAGACCCTGTGGATTCGTTCATCGCTCGTCATGACCAAATGCTGCTCGTCTTCGACAACGCCGAGAGCGACCTTGATGGTGTGGCCACAGTGCTGAATACGCTGCTTCCACGGTGCCCTAACCTGTGCGTGTTGGCCACCAGTCGAATGCCGGTCGGGCTACGTCTCGGACAGCGACTGCCGCCAAGAGGCGTCGAGCATGCGTTCGCCGATGGCGAGCAACCGGCCTTGCCCTCCGAAGTCGCCACGCCGATTCGAACGCTTCGGTGGCTGGCCCTTCCTCAAGAAGCAAGGAAGTTCCTGGAGCATTGAGCCCACCCAGAATTTCTCATCCCGAGAACGCAAAACGCTCCCCAAGCTGTGTAGGCATCCCAGATCGGGAGTGACACATGCACTGGTGGATGTTGGGTTGGTCCATGGCAATCGCGACGCCGAGCGAACTCGAACGGGAGGCACAGCGATCGGCTCCGTTGATCGAGGCGTGTCGCCAATCACCCGCCGTCTGCGCAGGCCGGCGTGATGAGATCGCACACGCGCTGTTCGTCGACGTTCTGCAGGACTGGGTGAGCGAGGGCAAGGTGGATCGTCAGAATGTGGCGAATCTGAAGGTACTCGACCCAGATCGACTCGCCAAGCTTCCGCCGATCCTCACCGAATCGACCGGCCAACCCGAGCCATGGGCGCAGCAGGCTCGCAACCCCGCTCCCAAGGCCAAGGAGCCCGCCGATGCCTTCGATCCGGGCACGGTGACCGAAGTGACGGAGGCCATCGCGCGACCCTCATCCCCACCGCCCAAGCCTCCCGCGCGCGCTGCGGAGGCCCCCGAGTACGCGCTGGACCCGGCCTCGGTCGAGTTCCGATTGGCTCCTCGCACCATCAAGATCGATGTGTTCCTTCTCGAACCCGGAATCCGGCGTCTTCCTGAGCCCTTCGTGCCCACCACGATGGAACAATGGACCGCGGCGCTGAGATGCAGTCCTGTGACGAAGAATCGCGAGCGCTGCACGTTTGTGGATGGGGTGTGGTGGGGCGTGGTGTTGCAGAACAACAGCCAGTTCAACGCCAAGAAGCTCCCCGCTCCCGATGCCATCGAGTTCGTGTGGACCAAGCGCGACACCCGCGTGTTGGGGGAGTTCGTGGAGTCTCAACTCGCCCAGTACCTGGGCGGCGCCATCGATTGGGAACGGCCCAAGCCCAACTGGAAAAGCGGGCCCTATGCGCTAGCCCAGGCGCCTGGCTGGACACCGTGGCTTCAACCGTCGGTGGCCAAGCCCAAGCTCGTGGTGACCTCCAAAGCTGCCGACGCAGATCGCGTGGAACTGGAACTCCGCGGTACCGTGACCGAGAGCGCATCGATGGGCAGTGCCTTGAACAGCTCATCGACCTCCCGAGTGGCCGCTTGGGCGATGGTCACCAAGGGGGTGTTGACCCATGCGATGACCGAACGGGCCTTTTCGTCCAACAACACGCGAATGGTTGGGTACAAGCGCGCGGTTACCATCGCCCAGCCCTACGTGTACGGGGCAGTTTTGCCCGCGGATCTGCCTCCCCCCCTTCTCAACGAAGGCAAGTCCCGATGAGAGATACAAGGGTTCATGAGCCGAACGCTTCTCGCAGGGCGGTGAGGCACCTTGAGGACTCCCCATGACTCGCCGAGGGCGTCCGGCCGCCGGCTCCGAACTCGATGCGCAAACCTGGCTCCAAGCGGCGATCGAAGTCCTCGACGAGCGAGGGCCGGAACGGTTTACCCTCGGTGCGGTGGCCACCCAAGTCGGCGCCACGACCATGGCCTTATACCGACACTTTGAGGGGAAGCAGGACCTCTTGGATGGCGCGGTTGCAACGGTCCTTGCCGTGCCTCCGGCCGGTGCTTCCGTGGAGGACTCGTTCACCGACCTCCGTGTTCGGTTCATGGCGCATCCGTGGATTGCGCGATTGCTTCTCGAGGGCCGTGCGTCCCAGCCCTACGCACTGGCAACGTCCGAGCGCATGGTTCGAGGGTTGCTCGACGCGGGACTATCGGCACAACAGGCGCATGTGGCCTGGCAGCTGATGCTCGGGATCCTCGTGGCGACGGCCAGCCAAGCTGCGGCAGGACCCCCTCCGAGCCCCCCACCGTCGCTCGAGGCCTATCCGAGCCTCGCCCAGGTCACCGCCGCCTTGACCGACATCAAGGCCGAAGAAATGCCCCAACAACTGGTTCGAGCCATCCTCGCAGGAGCACGAACCATCAACGAGCCGTAAAGCCCTCTCCCACTTCGAACCCCGCACAGGTCAAGCGCCCAGTTATGCCCTCGATCGCCGCCCGAACGATGTGGAACGTGCGCTCGTGCGCAAGCTCGGCGGACAGGTCGGATCGATGGCCTGGCACCAAGAAGGGGAAGTCTGTGAAGTCGAGATGGCCCGCTTCTTCCATGAACCAGGCACACGTAGAGGGCGACCGCCCTCGCGACACCGCGACAGCATCGAGTTCCGCCTGCTTCACATCCGAATAGAAGTCAGCCCAGCCAAGCCGTTCGAGATCGCCCTGCGTGAGGACGGCGGGATCGCGAGAAGCGATGTGCACCCAGGGTGTGGCAACCCCAAACTCCTGCACCATCGCGTAGGTGGGACCGTCGAGATTCACAACCCCCCCACAGGCCTCCGACGTGCGACAATGTTCAAGAGCGACCGCTCCTCCGTGGGAGTGGCCAACCAGGATGGGGCTCGCGAATCCAGGTAGCGGCTCACTTGGAGCGGCAAACCAGTCCAAAGCGCGACCCACCTGCCGGACGTTCGTAGGAAGGGCGTCTCGCTCGAGTACGTCGTAGATCGCACGGGCGGCTTCCTCGGTGGCCTCGGTCGGCACGTCGAGATCGTGGGCACCGAGCCCCAAGTCGACCTGGAAGACCACATGACCCTGACTGGCCAACCCCAACCCCAGGGCCGTCGATTGATGAGGCACGTTGGTGGCGCCGGGAAGCAGCAGTACGCCAGGCCCAATCACCCGCGTGTCATCGACCAAGGCGTCGTCGGCCACTGAAATGTGTCGGTCGATCCAACCCCGCAGTGGCCATCCAAACCCGAAGGCGGCTTTGGTGAGGTCAGGAGCGACATCCCACCGACCTCGCGCTCGCACCGCATCGGCCGTAGGAGCCAACACCCAGCCTAGACGGCCCTGGTCGGTGGTCACCTCGAACCGCGTGACGTCATAGGGCCCCGTTGGCTCAGGAAAGGAAGGGCGGCAGGCCAGGAAGGTTGTAAGGAGCAGCATGAACATCGAAAGCCTCTTTTAATATATCTATTATATTTATATCTTTGAGCGAGATCCATGCAGGTCGCATACAGCTTCTGCAAATCCTGCCTCTTCCCACGTAAAAGAGAGGCCCAATAAAGCCCTCTATGGGGTTCTGGCTCGGGTCTTCGACCATGGTGCGGTAGGTTGAGAGCCCTGGAGAGGACCCTATGCTCATCGCTGCCCAAGCCCTCACCCTCCTCGTCGCGGTGCTTCATGTCGCATTCTTCGCGGCCGAGACCCTGTTCTGGACCCGTCGCCCGGTCCGCCGTCGCTTTGGATTCAGCGCAGAGGACGCCGAAACCACGCGGGTGCTCGCGAGCAATCAGGGCGTCTACAACCTCGGCCTCGCCGTCGGGCTCCTCTACAGCCTGCTCTACGGAGAAGTGGTCTTGCAACAATTCCTGCTCGCCTACATCGTGGCGATGGGGCTCTACGGGGGAGCCACGGCCAAGGCGACCATCGTGGTCATCCAGGCGTTGCCCGCCGCCCTTGCCCTTGGCCTCCTCACAGTCCAGCTGTAGGAGCGCCCCGACTCAATCTAGACATGCCTCTTTGGCTTGCTCCTTGGCCTGAAGCGTCGCAACGTTCGCCTTCGCCACGTCCGTCAACCATGAGGCCTCGAAGTCTTCCCGACGGATGTAGTAGGGATCCGCCTCGAACATCTCCCGCGCGCGAAAATCCCGTTGCGCATGGCGGCGTACGCATCACGGCTCGGGACATCACTAAAGGGCCAATCCAGGTCACAGCACCAATGGTCCGAATCTGCCGCGCAGCACACCGTGCTACACGTGCCTCCCTGCAGGTCCTCGTAGCGGTACTTCAGCAACAACAGCGTATCGGACTTGCACAAGTCCGCATCCGAGAGCCCCTTCAATGGATCGGGGGGTCTAGTCGGGGGCGGAGAAGGCGTGGGACCTCCCGAACCTTCGTCACGTCGGGAGGCACGGGTTCAGAAGTGCCCGCGGTGCACGCGAAAATCCGCGATCGATCGACACCCCACCCCGACCCGGCATAAACGCACTCCCCAGGAGTGCTGATGTTTTGCTTTGTTCTTGATTTTTGCGGCGCGCCCCACCGCGTCTTGCCTATCGTCTCAATGATCGGTCTGCTGGCTTGTACGCCCCCCGCGGACACTTCACCCCGGGGCCCCGATTCCGAGTCCTTGGCCCCCACGGGAACCCCCGTCGCGCCCAAACCGGATGATCCGACTCCCGGACCCGACAAGCCGGATGTGACCTGGTCGGCGGTCTCGATCGACTTCGACGATTTGGAGGGATTTCGACCGGTCGTCGGAGATGTTTACCCGGAGGCGAGCTTCACCTCTGAGTCCGGCTTCGACGTTCGTGCAATCACGGTGGGCCAGGGCAATTCGGATCCTCACTACGCGTGCACCACGCGTACAGGCTCGACCTCGCCCTCATGTGAAGAGGCGTTCTTCGTCGACTTCACCCGGCCCATTCGAGGCCTTCGCTTCTTTGCAACGGGCACCAACCGCACCGGTCCGGTGGCCACGGTGCAACTCTTCGCAGACTCAGCGTCCTTGGGCACCGAATCCATCGAGGGATGGGGAACGCAGTCGTCTCCCGAGGTCTCGGAAGTCGACTTGTCGGGCTACACGGGCGTGACGCGCCTGGAGATCGTCGATGTGGATGACCCGGCGGGGCTTGGTTGGGACGATTTCACGTTTGAACAACAGGACCCTTAGGTCCTCGACCGAACCACACGCTTGGTGGTGAGTTCTCGAAATGTGACGCTCTGGTATGGTGGCGGCCGGAGGTTGGCTCCATGGCCTCAATCCCTCAGTACCCGGGCGTGCACGTCGTTGAGCTGCCGTCCAGCGTGCGCCCCATCGCCGGCACGTCCACGTCGGTCACCGGTTTCATCGGACGCGCCCCTCGAGGGCCTACGGATCGCGCCGTTCTCGTCCGAAGTGTGGCAGATTTCGATCGCCACTTTGGGGGCATTTGGTTCGACAGCCTCCTCGGCTACATGGTGCACCACTACTTTCGCAATGGGGGACGCCAGGCCATCGTGGCTCGTACGGCCCCCGGAGCTACGCCGGCCACCGCAACGGTACCCGCGAGCGGCACCCCCGCCAACCTCCTGCTCGCCGCCGCCAACCCGGGACCGTGGGGCGACAACCTGCAAGCCCAAGTTGAGGTCACGGACGGTCGATTCACTCTGGTGATCGAAGAGATCGATCCCTCAAAGGCGACCACCGATCCCGCTCGCATCGTGGCTCGCGAAGCGCACCCAAATTTGGGCGTGGCGACCGACGATGCCCGTCGGGTCGATCGGGTATTGGGCCAGCACTCCAGGCTCGCACGCGCCACCGCACTTCCTGAGAATGTGCCGTTGGCCACCGGCGCCGCTATCGGCTTCGGCGGCGCGACCGGCGACAGTGCGCCAGTGCTCGCGGACTACCGGACAGCCCTTCGCCATCTGGCCGAGGCAGGCACGGTCAACCTGCTCTGTCTGGCCCCGCCCACCCGGACGGGCGACGTGTCGTCGGATGTGTGGGGCGAAGCCGTGACCTGGGCCACGGACCGGCGTGCCATGGTGCTCGTCGACCCGCCCGCGTCGTGGTCCACCGTCGCTCTGGCCGCAGCACGCACCGGACTCACCAGCATCACGAGCCCCAACGCCACGTTCTACTACCCCCGGGTCAACATCGCGGACCCCCTCCGCGCTCAACGCCCGCTCGCGATCGGACCAGGAGCCGCCGCGGCCGGGGTGATGGCCCGGACCGATGGCACCCGTGGCGTGTGGAAGGCGCCGGCGGGCTTCGATGCAGGAGTCAGCGGCAT
Source organism: Myxococcota bacterium (assembly GCA_039208735.1). Taxonomy (GTDB): domain Bacteria; phylum Myxococcota_A; class UBA796; order UBA796; genus DRPG01. The sequence goes on from JBCCQY010000063.1 coordinate 24,125, forward strand.
CTCGACCCCCGCCCTCGCCCTGCGCGACAGCGACAGTGAAGTCCTCAATCCAGCCGGCATCAACGCCATTCGAGAGATTCCCGGTGCGGGACCGGTGTTGTGGGGCGCGCGAACCGCAGATGGAGCCGACGTTCGCGCCTCGCAATGGAAGTACCTGCCGGTGCGGCGACTTGCGCTGTTCATCGAGGAGAGCCTTGTGCAGGGCCTTCAATGGGTTGTCTTCGAGCCCAACGACGAGCCGTTGTGGAGCCAGATTCGGCTGAACGTCGGCGCGTTCATGAACAACCTCTTCCGGCAAGGGGCGTTCCAGGGTGCGACCGCCCGCGAAGCCTATTTCGTCAAATGCGATAGCGAAACGACCCAACCTGGTGATGTCAACCTCGGTGTCGTCAACGTGCTCGTTGGATTTGCACCGCTGAAGCCGGCCGAGTTCGTTGTTCTCCAGTTCCAACAACTGCTTCAGGCCAGCTAAGGCTCCGGAGGACCCATGGCGATCCAGCTCGCGCCCGGCGTCTACATCGAGGAGTTGCCCTCGGCAACCCGCAGCATTGCGGGGGTCAGTACGGCGGTATGTCTGTTTGTCGGGGCGGCCGCCCGTGGCCCCACCGAGCCTACCGCGGTCACATCGTGGACCGAATTTGAACGTCGATTCGGAGGGCTTCTCGCGTCGAGTGACATGACCTATGCGGTGCGGCACTTCTTCGACAATGGAGGGCGCCGCGCAATCATCCGGCGCATTCACAACGGGGCCGTCGCTGCCTCGGCATGGCGGTCCTTCGACGGCACCAACGTTCGATTCGTCGCAACGAGTCCGGGAGCTTGGGGCAATGCCCTGCGCATCGACGTGGGACTCACCGGGGGCAGTTTCAGCGCAGGCGACGCTTTCGACCTGACCATTTTGGAGCGCATCGGCCAGGCCAATGTCGTGCGAGAGAAGCACTACGGCCTTTCGCTGGACGAACGGAGCGATCGGTTTGCGCCAGAGGTGCTGCAGACGGATTCCGAGCGCCTGGCCGTGGAGTTGGGGGGAACTCCACCAGGGGCGGTGACGGCGGTGGACGCCACCACGGTGGAACTCGTGGACGGCACCAACGGCAATGCGCTGACGAGTACTCAGTACGACGCCAACCTGATTGCCAACATCGATTTCAACCTACTTGTGGTGCCCTTCCCGCCCGAGGACGACAGCGAGATCACCGATGCGCAGCGCATTGCGTTTTGGCAAGCGGCGAGCCTTGTGTGCCAAACCAAACGGGCCTTCGCCATCATCGACCCGCCAGTAGGATGGGGGAGCACCGCTTCGCTTGATGCAGATATTCCCCAGGCAACTGGCCTCTTGGCCGGCCTACGGACCGCGGCGGGCCGAGAGTATGCGGCGGTGTACTTCCCGCGCGTCCGAGCGCCGGATGCCTTAGCCGAGAACGCCCTCCGTACCTTCGGCCCCTCGGGGATGATCGCAGGCATCTACGCCCGAACCGACAGCGAGCGGGGGGTTTTCAAGGCCCCCGCGGGAGTGCAAGCCAGTCTGTCGGGCTCGCTCGCCCTCGATGTGCTGGTCGATGATGCGACCCAAGCCACCTACAACCAAGAAGGTATCAACGTCCTGCGCGCATTCCCGTCGTACGGCAGGGTGGTTTGGGGGGCACGCACGATCGAGGGGCTTGATCGGCTCGGCAGCGAATGGAAGTACATTCCCGTCCGACGCACCGCGAACTTCCTGGAAGAGAGCCTTCGGCGGGGCATTCAATGGGCGGTCTTCGAGCCCAACGACGAGCCGCTGTGGAGCCAACTCCGGCTCAATGTAGGCGCGTTCATGCACCAACAGTTCCGCGCCGGTGCGTTCGCGGGCAGCACGCCTCGCGAAGCCTATTTCGTCAAGTGCGACGCCGAGACGACCCCCCAAGAAGACATTGATGCGGGGCGTGTCAACGTCGTCGTCGGCTGGGCGCCCCTGCGTCCCGCCGAGTTCGTCATCATTCGGATCCAGCAGATTACCCGCCCCAGTTCTGTGTGAGGTCGGCATGGCTCAATTCACCGTCAACCCGTCGCGCTTCGACCCCTACAAAAACTTCAAGTTCCGCGTTCGTTGGGATGGTCGTTATGTCGCAGGCATTTCCAAGGTCTCGGCTTTGAAACGTACCACCGAGGTGGTCGAGCATCGAGACGGAGGGGACCCGAGCAGCATTCGCAAATCGCCAGGTCGCACCAAGTACGAGCCCATCACCCTCGAACGCGGCGTGACCCACGATGTCGAGTTCGAAAACTGGGCCCGAAAGGTCTGGGACATCTCGGGCGGGCTAGGCGCGGAAGTCTCGCTGGCCGATTTTCGGAAGGACATCGTCATCGACCTGTACAACGAGGCCGGTCAGCTGGTGATTTCCTACAAGGTCTATCGATGCTGGGTCTCGGAATACACCGCGCTGCCCGAACTCGACGCCGGCGCGAACGCGGTTGCCATCCAATCCTTGAAGCTTGAGACCGAGGGTTGGGAACGTGACGACTCGGTCCAGGAGCCGGCCGAGCCGACGCTCGCGGCGGGCTGATGGCCCGGCTCTCGGCGACGGACATCCTCGATGTGCACGCACGAGGGCATCGTGCGGATTCGCTCGATCGAGCGCTGCTGGTGCTTCGCGCCACAACCGGCTCGACCCTTGACACACTCGCTGCCTTGCCGATCGGGCGACGGGATCACGCGCTGTTTACGGCGCATGCCGAGACGTTCGGGGACGCGATTCCCTGCGTCGTGCCCTGCCCCTTCTGCGCCACTCCCCTCGAGCTGGCGTTGGGAGCGCAACAGCTTCGTCTCGAGCCGCCCGACGAAGGGCCAGGCCCCTTTGCGCTGGCGTTCAACGAGACGACCTTCACCTTCCGGCTTCCCAACACCCACGACCTTCGTTTTGCCCTGGCCGAGCCGGATGCCGTCGAAGCGCGACTCCTCGAACGGTGTGTGGAGGGACCGGTTCCGGAGGAAGAGGTTGCCAACGCCATTTCAGCCGAAATGGGCCGACTCGACCCTCAAGCGGATGTCCAACTCGCGCTGACGTGTCCAAGCTGCCATGGCGCCTGGAGCGCGCCCTTCGACATTGCCGGCTACCTTTGGCGAGAAATCGAAACCGAGGCCGAACGCTTGCTCGACGTCGTCCACGTACTAGCGAAGAGCTACGGTTGGTCCGAGGCGGCCATTCTCGACATGCCCGCCACCCGACATCGGGCCTACCTCGAACGCCTGGAGGCCTGGTGAGTCTGCTCCGTGCGCTCGCGATGCGGTTTCGCACCCCCTCCTCCCCCCGACCCCCGGTTCGGCTTCGTTTCGACCCGCTGTTGAGCGAGGAGGAGCCCGAGCCCGTTCCAGCCGTCCCCCCCTCACCGCTGCCCTACGTCGACTCGCCCTCCCCATCCGTGCCCCGTCCCCCCGCAACCGCCGCGACGACGGTGCCTCCGCCTCCCGCACCCCGTCCTTTCGGCCTCGAGGAGCCAAACCGCTTCGAGGCCGCAAGTCCGAGCCCGTCCCCCGGGTCACCCACACCACCACCACCCCACCGCACCACGAACGTCGAACGGATCGTGGAACACCATCACAACGTCGAGCGCACCACCGAGCGTCAGGTCGAAACCCAAATCGAGACCTTGCGCGAACGCGAACGGCTACGGGAGTCCGCTCCCATGCCTCCGGCACCGACACCGCGGTTGGACGCAGCCGAATCCCCGGTCATGGGTCAAGCGCCGATGCCTCCCGCTCCCCCAATGCGCCAACCGACCGCAGTCACGTCTGCGCCGGCCCCTGAACCGACTTCGCAGCCCGTCACGGTCCACATTGGGAGTGTGGTGGTGCGCTGGCCCACCCCAGTTTCGCCACCCCCGCCCCCTGCACCGGCGCCACGTCCCACCACGACCATGGATCTCGACACGTACCTCGCCCGTCGCCGAGGGAAAACCACCCCATGAAGCGACATGTCGAACGCATCGTGATCGATCAGGTGGTCTTCGAGGGGGTGCCCACCGAGCTACAGGGTCGCGTGCTCGTAGCCATGCAGGCCGAGTTGGTTCGCCTCGCCGAAACGGGCCCTCCGGTTCCCGGCGCCCTGCCAGTGGCGTTGCCATCCCACCCCGATGCAGACGCCATCGGGGTTGCCGCCGCACGTTCGATCTGGTCAGGGCACCACGAGTAGCGGACCCGCGATGGCACCTCCGGTTCGGTCGACCGGACTGTCCACGCCATCGACTTGCAGCCGCACCAACCACGACCCGCTGGCCAACTCGGGCACCGTGAACACGAGGTCGCCGCCAGGGCCATCGATACGCCACGGACCGGCGTGTGCCCGCGCAGTTCCGCCCCCTTGGGGGGTCAGCAGCAACAGGGGGACTTGGCCATCACCGAGGGCCGGCTCCACGGGGAGACGGACCTCGATGGTGCCCGAAGCGGGACCTGGCCCAAAGGTCGGGGCAGACGAAAATGATGGCCGAAACAGAATCGAAGCCGGATTCGACCACAACCAGGGTCGTTCGACGGGGGGCGCCGCTCCATCGAACGTGGCCTCGCGCCCCACTTGAATGGCGATGAGCCCAGCCTCGACCGCATCGATCGCCAGCACCGCCGACATCGGCACCCGGACGAGGGTTTCCGTCATGTCGGCCGGATCCGGCGTGACGACAATGTCATTGATGCGAACTCGAAGATCCGGGCCACCAAAGGACGCTCCCTCCAAGACCAGCGTTCCCCCTACGGTGAGCGGTTCGTTCAAACCCGCTTCAGCCGTGGCCCGCTCGATGAAGGGAATGGCCATGGGGCGGACGTGAAGCAGCGGCGTGGTGACCGGAAGGGCGCTGGCGGGACGTTCCTCGGCTTCGATGCGAATGGGCCCCGCCTCGTAGGCGAGGGTCGGCAACATGGTGACGCCATCGAAGGACGACCACAGGCGGGTGAGGTCATCGAGGTCGATCGACATCGCCGTGAACCGCACCGGCACGCCATCGGCGGAGAGATCGGACGCCCGCAGCGGATCGGACAGACCAAGCCCTGCGATCAACGTGTCAATCTCGTCCCCTTGAATCAGGGGCTGGGCATGCAGCTGGCTGGCCACGAGTCCGAGCATGCGATGGGCATCGCGGTCGCCGCTCGCCGACCGAAAGGCGATCAAATACCGCAGCGTCAGGGCCACCACGGGCCGTAAGGCGAGGCTACCCTCGGTCCGTCGTGTCGGAAGGTCCTCGTTGCGCCGGGCGGGGTCGGGCGTGACCGCAAACAGGAAGATGAACACCCGCGCATCGCTCCCCGGCGATGGCGCCGAATCCACGGCCATGGCCGAAAGGCTGGCGTCATCAAGCACCCGTTGGATGCGGGACTTCAGGACCTGGGTCACCGTCGCAATGGCGAGCGCGTTGCTCACGGGAACTCCTTGTTTAGAACGGCGCGGATCGACCGGCCGTCACGTAGGCCGCAAGTTGCGTCTGAAAGTCCTGCACCCGATCGATGAGTTGCAGGAATTGGGTGTCGGCCGTGGTCAACGTTGCGCCAAGCCCCTCGAGATGCCGGAGCGCCATCGCCACCCGAACCAGAGGATGCACCGCAACGCCCGAAGGCATGCCGTAGTAGTAGCGCGTCGTCACGGTCCGAAGCGCACGAGGTCGGCTCGACGAAATCGCGAATTGAGGCGACGTTCTTGACGTGGCCGAGGGCCCCATACGAAGGAAGCTGACCAAGCTCGGCCCTGCCACCGGAAGAATCGCGTCGAGGCGACGACGCAAAAAGCCTTGCCGGTCGGCCGAGGCCTGACGGGTCAGGGCAGGTGAGAGGGCCTCCATCACCGGATGAAGTCGCGTCATCGCCTGGTCATATTGCTCCTGTTCAGCGTAGTGGGCCCGGTGAGCGGCCTCCGTGCGTTCACCCAAGCTCCGCGTATCGGTTGGGCCGCTGAGCGGCTCCGCTTCAAGGCCGAAGGCGGCCGCATCCTGATAGCGTGCCCAGGCGCGACGCTCGAAGGTTTGCCGGCTCTGACGCGTGTTGCCCAGCGATACGCTGACCGCCGGCGTCACAACGAAATTCCGGGTCTGGATTCCTCCAATCGCCCGTGCAATGGCTTGATTCGCATCGTTCAACGTGGTGCCCCGAAGGGGTGGACTCACCTCGTTGTTGTTCACCAAATAGATGTTCCCACCCGTGCGATCAAAAATCACAAGCATGACGTGCGCCGGCACCGAGATGAGTTCGAACGCGAGATCGAGCCGTGGCCGCGCCACTCGTGCGGTACGAAATAGTTCGTAGGCCACCGTAAGCGCATACACGCCACAGTCCCGCTCCACGCGACCCATGAGGTCAACGGGCATATCACTACGGAGGTAGCTCCGTCCAAAGTCGCGAATGTTGTACTCGGTGTGGGTCGTGAATGCCTGCAGAACCCGCCCCACAAAGATCATCAGCTGCTCGGTTGCATCCCCCCCTACCCGTTGGAAGACGCGGTACATGGCTCCGAACAGACGAATGCGATGCTCCGCGTTCGTCGGATCGACCGCGCCCCTGCGAAAAGCAGATTGAACCTCTGGATGCCGCTGCACCTCGGCGAGCAGACCGGCCTGGGCCATCAGGCTATCCGCGATTTGATTCGTCTCGACGTATTGCGTCGAACGACCCACCTCCGAAGGCGGATCAAGGCCCGGAAGCTGGGTCAAGTCCTCTTCGACACTGTTCTGCCCGTAGAGGCGGAGTGCGGCATTGCCCCGTGAATCCGTCACCGGTCGTACTTCGGCGATCATGGCTTGACCCGGGATCGTCGCCGTGTCGCGAATGTGCTGGTACAGCGCGACGGCACGAGCTCGATGGGCGGCATCGTCAGCCGGGCGTCCATCCGCGTGTGCCTCGACCGCGAGTTGCTCGTAAAAGCCTAGGATGTCGCGCATCTCATCGTAGATGCCGTCGATGTCGAGGTAGGTGAAGATTCGCGTCAACGCGAAGACGTCACCCGCTTGGTTCGGCAGCGCTGTCGACGAAAGGGTGGTTCGCCGCCGCTCGGTGTAGCGCAACAGGTCGTTCTGAAGAAGGATCCAGGCGCTCGTAAACAGGTCGGTGGCTTCGGCGTGCCGCCCACCCCGAGCTGCGCGCCGGGCCCGCTCGATGAACACCTGAGGTCCGGATTGAAGAAAGCCAGTTCGGCCCACCTCCCCCGGACCATTTCCCGTCAGCTCCTGGTTGAGTCGCGTAAGGATGGCCTGGCCATCGGCCGCATGGCCATGGGCGTAGAACCAATCTGCGAGCTCTACCCCATGGGCCCTCAAATCGGCCCCCTGGGTCATCGCGGCCGCGGCGCGCCGCGCTACCGCCAAGCGTTGTTCTGGCGTGACGGCCTGGGACAAGTCCGAGCTGGCCCACTGAATCGGCAGCTCGTCGAAGGCTTGCCACGCGGTCGCAAAGTCGTTGGCTGGTGTCGCCTCGGGAGCGGTCTGGCGTGCCACCTGAAGCGGCGTCGCCAAGGGAATGCCCTGATCGGCAGCGCGTTCAGCCGAATCACCGGGTTGGGTGAGCGGGACCGTGGTGGCCCAATCGGGTTCGCGGAGCCCTTGCTGCACTGCGTGACGGGCCTCGTGCTTCAGGAGTTGAGGGGTCGCGGTCTCGCCCAACACGATGTGACGCCCCAGGGTGAACGCAGACGCATTCAACGAAGTGGCAGCTCGTTCCGCTTCAGGGCCGTCGTGCACCCGCACGCGGGACAAATCAAACCCCACTGCAGCGTCTGCCGACTCATCCAGCGCTCGCCCCGATTGACGGAGGAGCGAGGCCAATGGCGCCGTTCGAACCCGAGGGCCCGAATGGGACGCGTCATGTTCTCGAGCCGCGGGGTCCATCGGCGCGACGATAGCACGGGGGGCGACCTGCTATCTTCCCGCCCATGACTGCCCACGACGCGTCCATGTCCTCCGTGTTGCCCGCTGCGCTGGCCGAGGTGCGCGCACGGCTCATGGCCCACGCCGCAAACCTCGGTCATCTGACCACCGAAGCGGATTCGCCACCCCTAGACGCCGTGACCGAAACGGCCGAGGTGCTCGCCAACCGCCGAACCGCCGCAGGCGGCCATGACCCTGCCTCCGTATTGGCCCGGGTTTGCGGGCTCACCCCCTTTGAGACCCATGTCGTCTTGCTGCTGGCGGCAAGCCAACTCGACGAGACCAGCCAAGGCCTACTCCGGGCCATGGGAGGGAGCACCCCCGCCCTCGCCATGGCGATGCTTCCGGCCCCGCACTGGACCGCGTGGACCCCCGAAGGCCCGTTGCGTCGATGGCACCTGGTCGAGCTTGACGCGTCGAGCGGACTGCTGACCGCTCGGCTCCGCCTCGATGAACGCGTGCTCCTCCACTTGGTCGGGCTTGCCCCGATGGATGCCTCCATCCGGCCAAGGGTGTCGCCCATCCACGCCCGCTGGTCCCCCCCCGATCGGTGGTTCGAGGCCGCGACCACGGTGGTCCACGCGTTGCAGTCGGCTCCCCCGTGGCCCGTCGTGAGCGTCCAGGGGAGCCGAGCGGTGCCCGCCGCGTGGCTGCGATCGGTCTGTGATGACATGGGCCTTGAGCCTTGGCGAATGGCCGCCACCGACCTCGTGTTGGGCCCCGAGGAACGATTGGCCTTGGCCCGGCGGTGGGACCGAGAAGCCGCCCTTGCAGGCCGTGCTCTGGTCGTCCAAGCGCACGATGCAACCCCCGTCGAAGCAAAGGCCGTCGCAGAGTGGATTGGATGCGTGGCGGGGCCTGTCTTCGTGGTGGGTGAACTCCCCACCGACCCCCTCTCCCGGTCGGTGGTGCGGGTCACCTTGCCGCGTCTTCGGGCCGGCGACCGGGAGGTGCTCTGGGAGGAGGCTCTTGGGGGCGAGTCGGTTCCGCTTTCGTCGACCCTCCGGTCGCTGGCCAAGACGTTCCCCTTGGCCCCTGCCGACATCGTTCAGGTGGCGAGCCGCGTTCAAGGCCGACCGGGCGACGACCCCGACGTCGTCGAGCATCTCTGGCAAGCCTGTCGCACCATCGCCCGACCGAGGCTCGATGGTCTTGCGCGCCACGTGGAGCCCGACGCCACGTGGGACGACCTCATCTTGCCCGCCGATCAGATCGACGTGATGCGCCTCATCGCCGCGAGAGCGCGCCAGCGGGTCCGCTTGACCGAAGAGTGGGGCTTTGGAGGAGCGTCGACCCGAGGACTCGGATTGGCCGCGTTGTTTGCTGGGCCGAGCGGCGTCGGCAAAACGCTGGCGGCTGAGGTCATTGCCAACGATCTTGGGGTGGACCTCTTTCGCGTCGACCTGTCGGCAGTGGTGAGCAAATACATTGGTGAGACCGAAAAGAACCTGCGACGCATTTTCGATGCAGCCGAGGATGGGGGGTCTGTGCTGCTCTTCGATGAGGCAGATGCGCTATTCGGCAAGCGCTCCGAAGTGCGTGACAGCCACGATCGCTACGCGAACATCGAGGTGAGCTACCTCTTGCAGCGCATGGAGGCCCATCGAGGGGTAACGATTCTGACCACCAATTTGCGTCAGGCCCTCGATTCCGCCTTTCTACGCCGAATCGCATTCGTGCTCGAGCTAACGACCCCCGACCAGTCGCGGCGGCTTGCGTTGTGGACCCGAGCGTTCCCCTCCGCGACCCCCACCTCAGGACTCCAACCGGAGCGCCTGGCCCGTCTTGCGGCGACCGGCGCGGAAATCCGAAGCATTGCCTTGCATGCCGCCGCGATGGCCGCCGACGAAGATGCTCCGGTCACCATGCGCCACCTGGCCCGCGCGGTGCGCATCGAACTTGGCAAAGCGGGACGTCCGGTTCCCGAAGCAGAGCTGCGAGGCTGGTGAACCAGGAACCCGTTTACGTCACCTCGACCACGTCGAGCGACGCCAACTCCCCAAGCTCGGGTTGACCAAAGAAGTCGCCCGCCCCGGGTCCAAGTACGAACTCGACCGTCGCGAGCAACTCGGTCCACGTTGCCTGGCGCTCCCACCGTTCTTGGTAGAGGCTGTCCGCCTCATGAGCCCACTGCGAAAGGGCCTCCACCAACTCGGGCGCCGAACCTGCCGCCTCGATCGTCGTGCCATCCACACCGGTCAACCGCAAGACAACGCTGGGTTCAAGGCCGCGCGTAACCAGCACATCGCGCAACGAAGCAAGCCACGTCGCCGTCGACGGAGGGGCGGGGGCAAGACCCAGCAAGTGATTCAACAGACGGTTCTTGGGTCCATCGCCGATGACGCCTCGACCGCCGGAAAGATCCCACCACGCCATCGCGCCCCCTTCGCCATCTCCGGCGTTACTACAGGCAATAACCCGCGGCACGAACGTCAGAATCCTGCCCGATACGCTCGGCCACCGCATCCCGATGACCCTGGCTCGAGATCTCTTCCCTTCGATTGATCAGTTCGTTCATCGCAACGTCACGCTCAAAGTCCATGTTGAGTTGTTCGACCCAGGCCGCTTGGTCCTCGGTCGTCATTCCCACGACAATGGCTTCGATCCGAAAGCCGTCGGAGCCATCAGGGTTCGTGGCACTCTTGAACTCAAAGAAGCGACGCTGCTCTGCGGTCAGGTCGCTCCTGCGCAATTCTCGCCGAGCCTCGGAATGGTGACCTGAGGTCTCTCGAGTCTCCAGGCCCTGAACGGTGCGGCCAATGTAGACCACACCTGGGAAACGTGGGTTTGTACCGCGGTAGACGATCTGCGATCCTCCAAAACCTAAATCGAGTGGCGTGTTGTGCACCAGCACGCCCTCACCAACGAAGAACGTTTGGGCGCCTTCCACCGACAGATTCCAGGTTGGAGCATCCAGCGCCTCGATGCGCTCATGGGACACAACGGGCCGTTCCTCGCCATTCATGCCCACCAGCCGTGCTCCAACCTCGAGCGACTGCGCCGCCACCCACCGGTCCCCGACCCGGAAGGGATGGGCTGCAGTGGCCAGAACCTCACCAACCGCGGTGGTCACCCGCCACCAGGCCCGGGTCTTCCCTTGATGGACCTGGCTGACGGGACGCGCCACCACCCCTTGGCCTGGTTGCCAGGCCAACACGAGAGATCCCACCTCGATGGAATGGATGGGTACTGGACCATCTGGCGTATGCACCAACGTCGATTCCTCGAAGCACGGCAGACGTCCCCTCGAATGCGGGTCCAAGAGGGCCTCGAGCCGAGCGACCTCGGATGCCGTCGAACGGGTCTGTGCGGCAAGGGTATCGAACGGCGAAAGCCGACGACGCCCTCCGCCGGGCGGGGGCTCCGGCGCCGAGACGCGAAGGCGCTGAATCTCCTCCCAAATGGCGTCCCTGCGTTCTTGTGCCGCTGCAAAAGCTTCACGATTGGCGGCGCGCTCGCCAGGCCCCGCACGCTCAGAAATGGCCTGTAAGCTTCGCTGTCGGATCGTCTCAGCGTCGACCGCGGCCTCCCGATGCAGGCGACGCAACTCGGTCAAGTGCTCACCCAGGCGCTGCCGCTGGGCTTCCAGACTTTCGAGCCGCAGGCGGGCCTCGACCAGTCGCTGTTGGGGCTGATCGTTACCTGTAGTGATCTCAGGCAAGTCCTCCCCAATGAACTCGGGAATTCCATGCACCTGGAGCGGATCGTCAGGGTCAATCTCCGCTCGCGGAGCTCCGTCCTCTCCGTCGGCGCGGGGCGTCCCGCTCTCCCCGTCAGGACGAGCCGGCCCGTCCTCTCGCGCGCGCTGCCGAGCCCGATCGCTTGCGCCACTGGTGTCATCGGCGGCTACGAAACCCCGCCCTGGATCGACCGAGTCAATTTGACCCTCGTGGTATGCCAGCTGTTCCCGAAGACCGGCAATCTCCGCCTCAATTCCCGCAAGTTCAATGGGGTCGAGGGGGTCAGACTGCTCGCCGGCATTGCGGATCCGCTCCTGAATCTGGTCACGGATGCCCTCAATCTCGGAGAGCATCCGACGCAGTTTGCGAACCTCGAAGCGCGACTCAAAGCCGGCCCGGCCGTATCCTGGCAAGCGGGTGAAGATCTCGGTAATTCGGCTACCGAGGCGCCGAACCATCCCCAATGGCCCCTCGAATCGACGAAGCGCGTGCAGGGTTTCAAGATGCTGCTGGACACGGCGACGACTCGCCCGAGGACCGACTTCGAGCCGCACCTTGCCGCGTCGGTAGCGGACCCGGACGCCATTGCCGAGTTCGGGGTTCTCAACCAGACGGCCTTGGCCTGACGCATCGCCGAGGAGCGCATCCAGTTCGAGTGCACGGGCGGAGGGGCCTTCGGAAGGCGGACGGCCTTCCGCACCCTCGGGCCGGCGTGCTCCCTCGTCCCCATCGCGAGGGGCCGTCTCTTCGCGAGGCGTGGTTCCGCCCTCTTCCTGTGGGCGTGGACGGGGAGACTCGTCCCCGGGAACCCGCGCCGGGCCATCGGCATCGTCCCGCGGAGCACGGGTGGGCTCGGGACCCGCCGAAAGCAGCTGCATGGCCGAACCCACCGCCATGAGCCCACCCTGCACCGCCCGCAACACGGCCTCCGCCCGACGTGCGGCCCGTTGCCCATCCGAAAGGCTGGGGTCCTCTTCGATCTGCCGCAGCTCCATCTCGAGCGACAGGGGAATGATGATGAGCTGCATCCCTAGATCGGTGACGGCGTAGATGTGGAGCAAGCCGCTGATGCGCTCGACCCGCGAAGCCCAACGCGGCACGGCACTGGCCGCGGTGACGCCAACCCCCGCCAAGCCCACGACGCCACCGACGATCGCGGCCACGTCCATGATGGCTTCGAAATCCCACTCGAACCGGTCGTCGCGCGTCCGTCGCGCCAAACGGTCGATCGCCACGACCGCGCCGGCCACCCCACCGACCGCACCAATCGCGACCCCCACCGGACCGGTGATCAACAGCCCGGCGAGAGCGGCCGCAGTGGCAAGGTCGCCCAGCCGTCGCATGACCCGAGCCCGCTGACCCGGGGCCATCCGCATGGCCGAGTCGATCGAGAGGTCGCCAACCGCCTCAATCAGGTTGGGGGGCAGCCGGATGGCGATGGTTCCCCGGCCGTACTCCGCGTTCTCCCTGAAGTCGACGAACGCATTGCGAATCGCTTCGTTGTGGCCCGCAAGCCCGCTTCGCGTCGAGACGGATCCGGTGTAGTAGCCCCGCGTGCGCTGGCTCGTGACGTCGGCCAGGACATAGCGACGACGCCCCTCCCGTGACCCCGCCACCTCGCCCAACAGCAAGATGAACTGCGTCACCATTCCGTTTTCTTCGGATGCCAGCGTCACCTGCGGTCGGTAGTTGGGTCCCGAAATCTGTCCTTCGGCTTGCAGCGCGCGTCGCCGCAGGCTTGCAAGTTCGCGATGTTGGCCTTCGAGCTGCTGGATGTAGTCGGTGATCGGAATCTCGAGCAGCGCCAACTGTGCCGCAAGCAGGCGAACCTCGTCCGAACGCTCCTCTCGAGGGGTGCGGTTGCGTTCCGCCCGCGACAAGGCCCGCGCCACGGCAAGCTTGGACGCGACCAGCTCCATGGACTCGAGGGCCCCTTCGCTTGCCGTGGCCTGATCGGCGCGCTCCATCGCATCGATGCGACGCTGCAACGAGGCACGCCGCGCCTCGTCGGTGGTCGAAGCGAGTTCCTGCTTGAGGTCCGCAATTTCGTTGAGGATGCGGTTGTTCTCAGACTCGGCGCGACCTTGGACGGTTTGGACCTTGATCGGCACGGCCGCAACGCTGGACGCTCGGATGACCTGGGCATCTTCACCGGCCTCCGGCGTCGCCACGCAACGCACGAGGAACTCGCCTTGCTGGTCCCAGGCGACCCCGCGCTCATTTCGAGGGGTGGTCACCGCCGTCACGTAGGAGCTGATGAGCGAGCCCCCAAGGCGAACCACGTTGCTGATGCCCACTACCCCAAGCCACGCCGACCGGGCCTGCCAGGTCGCGACGACCAGCGGAGCGGGGCCCGATGTCACGTCTTGGAGGTCGGCCTGAGTGTCCTCAACAACATTTTCCCAGCCTTGCTCGAGTTGCCGAAGCGACTCTTCAGCCGGCGTCGCCTGACGTCCGCTGCCCACCGGTCGCCCACGGACCACCCCCGACCGTTCGGCAGGCCGTACGTTCGAGACGTCGAGGAGTTCCCAGTAGAAGTTGATGGGTTGGAGACGTGCCGCGACCTGGTCGAGCAGCCGTCCCCCCGCCGGCGCGTAGTCCAGCACCATTTCAAACCGACTCGTCGCTCCGACCACGGTAATGTCTGGACCAAAGCTTCTGATCCGGGCTGGATACGCGGGTGCGTTCGCCCGTCGCTCGCCCCCCGCGACCTCGGGCTGATCGGAACGCATGCCCCCCACAAACCCGGTCTGGTCAACATCGTTGTCAACCCGTTCGCTCTGAGACGGGTCGCGGGATCGGGCCAGGGCGTCCGCGGCTTCCTGAATCCGACGTTCGAGATTCTCGGTGGCCTCGCCGGTATTGATGGGAACCGAAACCACGCCTCCGTCGACCCAGACGTTGACGAAAAGCTGGCCGTCGGACTCACGACGCCACACCACCAGACGGTCGGGTCGGGTCTGGCCAGGCGCGGGCTCCCCGTCTCCCTCTTCCTCATCGAGCCTCGTCTCGTCGTCGTCTCCCCCGCCTCCTGCGCCTTCGCCTTCCTCGCCCTGGCCTCCCGCTCCGGCCGCCTCTTCTTGCTCTTCCTCCGTCTCCGAGTCGGCCTCTTCGGCATCTTCCTCGGATTCCTCTTCTGCCTCGCGACGCATGCGGGCCTCGATCTCCCGAACCATGCGTTCGGCCCGACGGGTCTGGCGACGCTCTGCTTCGTCGCGACCTTCCCCTTCGCCGCTGGGCGGTACGGCAAGCACCCACATCGGCGAACGTCGACCTTCGAAGAACGTTCCAAATCGCTCACGTTCGGAAGGATCCAGCCAGTTTACGACCTGGGCGGAGAGCCGTGCCTCCTCGGTGTTCTCAACCGGCCCAAATCGCTCGAAGACCAGGCCCCTGCCTTGGTCGACCAACCACCACGCGCCGCTGCTCACGCCAGCGTACCAGCCCGCCTGCCACACGGTGGCCTGATTGCGAAGATCGAATCGGCCGATGCGCCGCCCATTTCGGTCGTAGGCCGTGAGCTGGCTCCCCAAGACGAAGGTCGTCACCCCCCTTGACCAGGAGGTCCCCTGCGCCGCGGAGATCCGATTTTCCTCCACCAACAGTTCCACGAAATAGCGAGCGACCTCAGAGGCTTGCCGGCGAATCTCCCGAGTGTTGCCCTGGGGAATGGGCTGACTTAGGATTTGGGGTTCGCCCGCGGTCACCTGCGCGTCTTGGCGCTGAAGAATGCGCAAGGCCGGGCCCGCCCGTCCGGGCAAGCGACCCTGGACCGAACCGCCACGCCGCACCTCAGCCGCGATCACGTCCGCGTGCCGTTCGTACGACGCGTGCCCCATCGACCCGACGGGACCATGGCCCAGCGCCTGGAGCACCGCGTGGGTCACCTCGTGCGCCACCGTTGAAAGCGGTGCCTCACGCGACAACGCCACATCCTGACCGAGGGTGAAGGCATTCGCGTCCACCGCGGCGAGAGCGCGATCCACATGGGGCCCCCGGTGAGCCCGAATGCCCGCCAGACGACCCGGCCCAAACGCTGCGCGCAGGCGGGCCTCAAACGGCAAGGGCTCGCCCGCGCCCGCCACCGCGACCTGGGCCAACGCAAATCCCACGGCCGGTTGCTCATCGGGAACGACCACGGGCTGAACGTCGGGAGTCGGGGAAGGCCGTGCGGTTTCGGGCGGGGACCGGTCCTTGGCCTGGGACATGGGCGCATGATACCGCGGTTCGCCATCGCGGCACCTTCACGGATCGCGGTCCCGCATTCACGGGACAGTCCGATCGCCGCCTGGTCTCTCCACCCGACGACACCGACGGAGCGAGGTAGCGCGAGACCAAGCCGCAGTGGTAACTTCCGTGAACTCTGCGGGAGAGGAGACGTGAGCGCTTTTCCAGCTTCGCCGCGTGTGCTCCGAGGCGCACTGGTCTCGGTAGGGATCGAGCAACCGGTGCCCGCGGTCGTGCCGTTTCAGTACAATCCCGCCTCCGTGACTCGCAAACTCGAAACGACGGGCGGAAGTGGTGGGCCAACCGCGAATCGCTTCGTGGGAGCCCCCGTCGAAACGATCACGCTCGACATTTCCCTCGACGCCACCGACGGCCACGAGCGTGGCGATCCCATCACCAAAGAGATGGGCATCCTGCCTTGGCTCTCGGCGCTGGAGACCATGATCTACCCTTCGGCCGCCCGCATGCTGGTGAACGGTGTGCTGGCCGCAACCGGAACGATCGAAATCCTTCCCGCCGCCGGCAACCTGCAGCTCCTGGTCTGGAGCTGGTTTCGGGTGGTTCCCATCGCCGTCGGGTCCTTCTCGATCACCGAAGAAGCCTACGACCCCCAGCTACGGCCCATCCGAGCCAGAGTTTCACTCGGGCTTCGCGTGCTTTCCTACGACGACCTTTCGGTCACCCACCCTGGGTTCTCAGTCTTTCTCGCCCACCACCTCGCCAAAGAGGCCCTCGCCAAGGCAGGACTCGCCCAAGTGATCGGAGGTGCGCAGTGAGTGACCCGTTCAGCCGGTACGCCAATGCAACGCCCCTCGTGATGGAAGGGCCTGACGGTACGCCCGTGCGCTACCTCGATCGGCGTGTGCTAAGAGCGCACCAAGCCCCGGTGCTCGCTCGGGTCACGGTGCAGGACGGCGACCGCCTAGACACCCTCGCCGCCCGGTGGCTTGGCAATGCCGAGGTGTGGTGGCGGATTGCGGATGCCTCCCGCACGCTGCATCCCGCGGATGTCGTCGCGGAACCAGGTTCCGTCGTCGTCGTGCCGGTCCCGGAGTAGCCATGCTCCCGTCCATGCTGCTAACGCTGCTCGCCGGACCCGTGGTGCCGTTGCCCGCGCCCGACCTCGTCCCGTTGATCGAGCAAGTCAGTGTCAACCACTCCGACGAGGGGCGATCCGGCTTTCAATTGGTCTTCAAGCTCGTCCGGCAGGTGGGCGTGCCCGATTGGCTCCCCCTGCTCACTCAGCGGTTGAAGATCGGGACACGCATCGTGCTCATCGCCACCCTGCAGGCCGTCCCCCAAGTGTTGATGGACGGCATCGTGACCCACCATCAGCTCGCGATGGGAACCGAGCCCGACACCGCGACGTTTACCGTCACCGGCGAAGACGTTTCGGTGATGCTCGACCTCCAAGAATTGCAGATCCCAAAGGTCACCACCGACGCGATGCTCGTCACAATGTTGTTGGCTCCATACGCTGCATACGGGATGATCCCGACCGTCATTCCCCACCCGGCCGATCTACCGCCTGACCCCAATGAAGGACCCGAGAATCAACGAGGTACCGCCTACAACATCATTGTGGAAAAGGCGAACCTCTACGACTACACCTTCTTTGTGCAACCCGGGCCTGCTCCCGGTCAAAGCATTGCCTACTTCGGGCCGCGAATCGACGTCCCGATTCCTCAGCGCGCCATCACGACGAACATGGGCGCTGCCAACAACGTGGCCAACCTGTCCTTTGCCCATGATGGGAATGCCCCAAAGCACATTTTCGACATGGTGCAGGACGACAGCCCCTACGCCAATGCGCCCCCCTTGCCGGTGGTGGGGCTTCCCGTGCACCCCATCCCCCTTGCGGCCCTGCCGTCCGCCTTTGGAAACCTCCCTTATGTCCATGTCGAAGGCCTGGGTCTCGACGGCCCGAGCGACTACGCGAAGGCGGCCCAAAAAGCGGTTGCATTAGCCACAGACGCCTCGCGGAAGGCCGTCACGGGCCAGGGCGAACTCGATGGGGCCCGGTACGGCTTTGTGCTGTACGCCAGGGGGCTTGTCGGCGTCCGAGGGGCCGGTTTGTCGTATGACGGGATGTACTACGTGAAATCCGTGGCCCATTCCATCAAGCACGGCGAATACAAGCAGAGCTTCAACCTGCAACGGGAAGGCGTGCTCACCACGGTTCCGGTGGTGATCCCATGAGGCGCTGGTACGGGAAATATCGTGGCACCGTGATCAACAATGTCGACCCGCTGCAGATCGGTCGGGTCATGGTGCAGTGCCCTGCGGTGCTTGGGGTGAACATCGCGTGGGCCATGCCGTGTGCTCCCTATGCGGGGCCGAACGTCGGACTGTTCCTCGTGCCTCCCCTTGGGGCAAACGTCTGGATCGAGTTCGAAGGAGGCGATGCGACCAAACCCATTTGTGTCGGCGGATTTTGGACGGCGGGCACCTCACCCGCACTTCCGGGCCTCCCGACCACAAAGATTCTCAAGACCGATGGTTGCACGATCAAACTCGATGATCTGCCCGGTGCAGGTGGGGTCACCATCGAGGTGACGCCGCCGGTGGTGGGCGTGCCCGCCACGATCAAACTGACGTCAACGGGAATCTCCATCGCAACGGGCAATGCGAGCGTCGAACTCGACGTCGCCACCGTCCGCATCAACAAGACGGCACTGGAGGTGACGTGATGCCCGGACCGCTCATCGACGCAACCACCCCCATAATGTGCCCTCACATGGGTAAAGCGACCACCGTAGCCAAGAATCTTCGGGTGCGGATCGGAGGCCAACCCGTCCTCCTCCAGACCGACGTGACGACGGTAGCGGGATGCCCGTTTGCTACAGGGAATGTGCCCTCGCCCTGTGTCATCGTAAAATGGGTGACGGCCTCGACACGGGTGCGGGTGATGGGCCAGCCGGTGCTGTTGATGGACTCCCAAGGCGTGGGCCAGGCCGCGACCCAAGCCCCGCAAGGCCCCGCGACGGTCGGTCCGGCCCAGCCCCGCGTGAAGGGAATCTGATGCGATTTCCCTACGCCATTGACGGACGGGGGCGTACGGCCACCGCCGCGCGAGAGGAAGACGCGGTTCGTCAACTCGTGGAACTGGTGCTGTTCACGAGCCCGGGGGAGCGCGTGATGCGGCCCTCCCTCGGCACGGGCGTTCAACAGCTCGTGTTTGCCCCACTCGACGATCAGGCGCGCGCGGCAACCCGACACCTGGTCCAAAGCGCGTTGCAGACCTGGCTTGCCGACCTCGTCGTGGTCGAAGACGTACAGGCCGAAGCTCTGGAGAGCCGGCTTGAGATCACGGTTCGCTACCGCGTTCGTTCCGACTCCCGCCTCGTCGTGGCCACATTCACGGGTGCACCAACGTGAGTACGGTGTCCGCCCGCCTTCGGCGCCTCGTGGAGGCGTTTGGATTCGACGGCAACGCCCTCGATCGTCTGGTGGTCCCTGGTCGACGCGGCCCCGCACCGACCGACCTCGCCGAGCGACTCGTCCTCCTCCGCACGGTCGACACCCGCGGTCTTGCGGGTCTTGGACCGGCCAACGTCGAGATGGAAGGCGCGACGGTCGAGCAGGTTCGCCCGCTCTCCGATCACCCTGCTCTTCCTGCATTGTCGACAGAGGCCCGAGACTGGCTCGCCGAACTTGCCGCGGAACGCTCGACGCCGAGCCGCGAGCTCGACCGCTGGACCCTGGTGATCACCGCGGCGGACCTGCCCCCAGAGGTGCGAGTCGCCCTGGTGGATGGCTCGGCTCCTCGTGCGGGCTTCGACCTTCACGCCCTTGGTCCCGCCGAACCTCCCACCGTCGACGTCCGCCGCGACCATCTCAACGGCATCGACGCGTTGGTGGTGTTGGACCGCCGGCAACCGCTTTCTGATGCCCTGCGCCAACGGGTGTTGCTCGTCCGCTTCGTGCACGCCGTCGGAGTGGATCGCCTTCGTGCGGGTCAGGTGCGCATCTTAGGCGGCGTGCGAGTGGTCGACCCAGAGGTCCTCGTCGCCTGGCCTCTTTGGGGCATCGCCGACGCCCCCCTCGATTTCGTGTCCCCGTCCGATCGCACGGTCCTCGAAGACCTGCGGACGCAGGTGGAACCTGGAGAACAAGAGCGCTGGCTCGTCGTTGTGGTGGACGAAGCGGGAGACCATTCGCCCTACACGCTTTCGGTCGTCGACGGCACCCATTCGCTTGTTGCCGCGCCCGGCTTCGATCCGGTACTCGCCTCATCGACGGTTCGGTTCAAGGTTGATTGCCCCTCGCCCTTCGACTGCCGCGAACCAGAGACGCCCGCTTCCGTCCCGCTGCCCGAACCTCCTCGCTTCGACTATCTGGCGCGGGACTTTCATGGATTTTCGAGGCTCATGCGCGATCGGATTCGATTGCTTGGCGCATCGACCCCGCTCGATGAGCATCCGGCGAGCCTGCAGTCCACGTTGATCGAATTGGTAGCGTTTGCCGCCGACGAGCTGTCCTATCTCACGGACGCCGTCACCACCGAAGCCATGCTCACTACCGCACGCCGCCGCACCAGCGTG
>JBCCQY010000064.1:0-44276 GCA_039208735.1 Myxococcota bacterium
CGTCGGTCTCCACCGTCCGTGCAACGTGGACGCCCGATGCGCAGGGGCGGATGTGGCTCGAAGTGTCGGCGGTGGTGCCCTTCCAATCGCTGTTTGGCATTGTCGCGAGTACCGATGTTTCGCGATCGTTCGTGCTATACACCCAGGAGCAAACCGACCCGAGCGCACCCTGAGGCGCGTTCATCGCCATCGGCGAGCCGTACCCTCAGCGCGCCTGGGTCGACACGGTCGTCCAAAGGGGGAGGTTCGAGGGGGCTTGGCCGGGAAACCGAACTTGACCGGACGTCCCCAGCGTGACGACCTCGTCTTCCTCAAGTTTGCGGAGCCGCCCTGAACGGAACAGCGTCGCTGCTCCGCGGCCCTGGATGGTCCACACCCGCTCCCGAATGCCCCCCAGCCGTTCATCGAAGATGGCGACCGCGTGGAGTTCGAGGCTCCCCTTTTCCGTCAGTTCGCGACCATCCTCGGAATTGTCGTCGGGCAAAAAGCGGTCGGCGGCTCTTCCAAACCGTCCCTGCAGACCATCCCGGGACGGGCGTCCAATGAGGCCCATCTCCGTCACGACGCCCACTACGACGGTCCGCTCCGCTTGGGCGAGGGTCTGGATGACCCGCTGACCCTCGTGTTCGTTGGCGTAGTGCACTCCTTTTTCAAACCCGTACGAGCCGAAGTTGCGATTCAGCTGCAGGAGCGGTTCCATCGGGGTGCTCCATTCCGCGCCGTCCTTCCAGCCACCTTCCGGAAACTCGATGTGGAAAGCCTCGAGTGCGGGGCCGATCACTTGACTGGCGAGTTCCTTTGTGTCGGGTTGTTCCTTTGCGATGGTGATCGTGCCGAGTTCGTGAACCCGAAACCGAATCGCGTGGCCTTGCAACTCCGTGGCGGCAAGGGCCAGGAAGCGGTCCACCCGTTTGCGGTCCTTTGGGTGTTGCCAGTGGTCAACGGTCACGATTCGCATGGCGGCTTGCTCCACCGTGCATTCGACCCAGCCCCCGCGACGCTTGGGATCGGTGACCGTGCACTTCACGATGGCCTCGGCCTGCCAGGCGGGTGCGATGAACGACTGTCCGTCCAGTGAAAGTCGCATCGGATGGCCCATGGTCTCGCTCGTGACCCACCACCGCGTGTTCTGCCAAGGGGCGAGGGCATCGCCATAGACGATGATCGAGGCATCCGCCTTTTCGGTCGCCGGGGACTGTGCCTGCGCCACTCCGAGGTCGACACCCAAGCAAAGAAGCCAATGTACCACCGCCCCTCCAGACTGCCTTATTCGGTGAACGATGACCGACCGACGTTAACCAATCCGCACGCGTGGGGTTAAGGCCGGCGTACCAGTCGAATCCCAAGGAACGGATTGCGAGTATCGTCGTCGAGGGGCGGACGACTGCAGAGCCGGGCTTCCCATTTGCGGCTCCCCCAAGATGCCCCTCGGCCGACGCGTCGTTCGGTCCCTACCGCGAGGCGCGCAAGGTCGGGAGGTTCAACCTGATCGGTCGATCCTCGATCTTCGAGACACCAATTGCGAACATTGCCCACGACGTGGCGCATGCCGTACACGCTACGGTCGACGGGGAAAGCATCCACGTCTGCGAAGAAGGTGCTCCCGGTTCGGCTCGTGGGCCTCGACGTGCGCATGTTGGACCAGGAGGGATCCTGGTGATCGCCCCAAGGCAGGAGTCGTCCGTCGACCCCCCGTGCGGCCTTTTCCCACTCCAGCTCAAGCGGAGGGCGCCACGGGTGGCCGGTCTTGGCGGCCAGCCACGCCGCATAGGCCACTGCACACGGCCACACAAGCATCGTCACCGGCCCGCGAAGGATGAGATTGTGGCCGTTGGGCGAGACGGTCGGAACGAATCGGCCGCGTTCGTCCCGTTCGACGAGCCGGTCGGGCTGGTCGGTTTCACTTAGGCCATCGCCGGTGCGCACGCCGAGTGGAGCCAGGGTTCGAGCCTCCTCTTCACGGCCCTGCGCGACCAGGTCGTCAAGGAACTCGAGGTAGGCCTCCGTGGTCACGCTGTGTTGCTGGATGATCAGGGCATCGCACCACAGTCGACGGGGCGGGTGGGCGAAGATCGTCGCCGGATCGCCCCCCGATTGAAACCAGCCCGCGGGTACGTAAAGCTCGTCGGCTCCAAGGGTGCCAGACTCGAACAACCGGATCGGGAGGGGGGTCTTCGTTCCCGGACGAATCCCGTCCCAGTGGGCCTGGCGCGAGATCGAGACCGGGTAGCGCACGTCGTCGAAGCCAGGCTTGCGCAAGATGCAGAGGTAGCTGCCCATGGCCAGCGGATGAGCGACGAGTGGGGTCGTGCCAAGCGAGGCCTCAAACTGCGGCACGAGCCTGCGGTTCTGCAGCACGTAGCGATGAAGGAGGACCTCTGCGCCAGGGGGATCCGTCACAAGAGAGAGTGCGCCAATGCCCTCGAGGTAGGCCGCGTAGCGTCCCGCGGAGTCATGTTCCTGGATTCGGACGGCTTCCTGCGCTGCGCCTGTGGCATCTCGAGCCGCTTCCGCCTCGCGATGACGGGCCGCATGGTGGTCGGCTAAGCGATGATGGGCTTCCTCAAGGGTGGGGACGCGTTCCAACGCGCTCGCCAAGGTCTGCAAACGGCGGGCCTCGAGCAGGCTTGCGGCTTGGCGAAGGGCGGCCGCCCGGTCGGCCTTCTCCCAATGCGGCGCCTTCGTCGACTCATCTGCCCACGGCGGGAGGGTGGCGAGGGCCTCGTCCGCTTCCGCCGCGAGCTGATGTGCCTCGGCGAGCTGGACTCGCTGGTCGGCGTCTTGACGGTCGGCACGGGCAATCAGTTCGAGGGCTTCGGTTCGAAGGAGTTCTCCGTCGAGCCACGCGCGGGTCTGGTCTGCGAGATGTGCCGCCTCCTCAAGCCGCTCCGCGGGCTCCCGTGCCATCGCTGCCTCACAGAGGGCCGCCAGCGCCGGCGGGGTATTCGGAGGCAGAGCCGCTGGAGGACCCCTGCGCACCTGATCCAGGACCGCCCCCGGGTGGGTGGCGACGTACGGGTCTCGCCCCGCCAAAATGGCGTACAAGATGGCACCCAGCGCGTACACATCGGTG
This sequence comes from Myxococcota bacterium, assembly GCA_039208735.1. Lineage (GTDB taxonomy): Bacteria > Myxococcota_A > UBA796 > UBA796 > DRPG01. The sequence continues at coordinate 3,074 of JBCCQY010000064.1, forward strand.
CGGGGCTCGGCGGACGCCCCTAAGAGGCGCTCAGGAGCCAAGTACGCAGGCGTTCCGGCCAAGCTCGATGGATCCTGTTGCACCATGCGGGCGAGCCCCCAATCCAGCACCCAGGTCTCACCGGACGTGCCGAGCATCACGTTCGAGGGCTTTAGATCGCGGTGGAGGATGCCCCGGGTGTGGGCGAAGACCATCGCCCGACAGATCTGTTCGAAGGCCGTGACCAAACGGCGGAGCGTCCAACCCTCGGCATGGTCGATGGCGCGGGCGAGTGTTTGCCCTTCGATCACGGCCATGGTGAGGTAGGGTCGGCCATCGGGCAGTTCCCCTCGCTCATAGACGGGCACGATGTTGGGGTGCTGCAACGAGGCCTGGATCTGGGCCTCGGCCACGAACCGCTCGGCCATGCGCTGGCGATGGGCATCGTCGGGGTGGGTGTGGTGCTGCGTTTGCAGAAACTTGAGGGCCACCCGACGGTTGAGGAGCGGGTCGTGAACCTCGCGGACCTCTCCGATACCGCCCGTCCCGAGCAGGCGATGGTCCTCGTAGCGGGTGCCCAAGAGCGGGGCGGGGCTGGGGCCCTCGCCTTCCAAGCCGTGAAGGTTCATCGGAGCCGAAGCACGAGCTTCGAACGCGAGAAAGGACTGCACTGCGGCATGAAGCGGCGGATCGCGGTCGGACAGCTCCGACAGCCACGCCGCGCGTTCGGCCACGGAAAGCCCTTGGACGGCGACGAAGGCAGCCTTCAGATTGGCGAACGAATCAGCCATGGGCCGATCCGAGGTGTTTGCGGAGCCAGGTGAGGGCAAAGGCCCACTCGCTTTGGACCGTTGCCCGACTGATCGCTAGAGCCTGCGCCACCTCGTGCGCGGTGCTCCCGCCGAACACGCGAAGCTCCACGATTTCAGCCACCCGAGGGTCCAAGGTGGCGAGTCGATCGAGGAGCGCGTGGAGAGTCAGGACGTCGATGTCGACGCCGTCTTCTGCAAGGTCGCGCTCGGAGTACGTCACCCGCACCAGGTTACCGCCTCGTTTGTCAGCCTTTCGGGCCCGGGCGCGATCGACGAGCACATGGCGCGTCACGTACGCCACGAGCCGTCGCAGGTGCTGATGGTCCTCGATGCTAAGGCTCTGACCTTCGACGAGTCGGAGAAAGACCTCGTTCGCGAGGTCGCCGGTCTCTAGGGAGTTCGCCCGCTCGCGTCGCAGAGCGCGATGAGCGGCGTGCTGGAGTACCCCCAGGAGCGCCGACGACGAAAGCGGTAGGTCGCGTCCTTGGCTTAGCAGTGCCCGGAGGTCGTACGAGTCCATCAGCGTCCCGCTAACATGCGCGCCAACGCCGGGTTCATCGAAGCCTGGAGGAAACATTGGACAGTTGAGGCACCGGCTTCGCCTTCTCGGATGACCCCGTGAGGTGAAACATGGCGCTGCGTTCGTTCCTGGTATTGCTGTTCCCGATGCCCGCTCTTACCTCTTGCTTCCTCCCCGATTGCCAAGCCGTGTACTACGACGATGACGATGGCGATGGGTTTGGGGTGGGCCAAGGAGTTCCCAAGTGCCCTGCGGCCGTCGATCGCAATGACGTGATGGTGTCGGGGGACTGCGATGATCAAGACCCCAACACGTTTCCCGGGGCTCCCGAGACCTGCGATGGCATCGATCGGGACTGTGACGGAGAGCTGCCACTCGACGTCGTGGATTTTGATGCCGACGGGTTTTCGGTGTGTGATGGGGACTGCAACGACGCAGACCCCATGGTGTTTCCGGGGGCTCGGGAGCGCTGCAACGCGATCGATGACGACTGTGATGGGGCCATCGAGTCCGACCTGCTTGCTCTGGACCAGGATGACGATGGGTTTACGGGCTGCGACGGAGATTGTGAAGACACCAATCCCCTTGTGAATCCCGGGGCGAAGGACCTCTGCAACGGCATCGATGACGACTGTCGCGATGGGGCCGACTCTCTGCTTGACGTCTTCGAACCCAATGACTCGGCGCGGGAAGCGGTCTTCTTGGGCTCGGGGTCCGCGCTCTCCGAAGTGGTCATGGGTGCGTTTTCAAGTGTGGACGACCCCGCGGACTGGTTTGAGGTCGAAGCGGTCGACAAAGAGAATGTGTTCCTGCAGTTCTTTGCGATCGATCTCGTCCTCGAGATCCAGGAGTCCGACCTCGAGGCGAGGGTTAGCCTCCTCGATGAGGCAGGCCAGGTCCTCGCTTCCGATGAGGCGCAGGGTCCCTATGGCGTGGCCTTCGTGTCGCTCGAGGCCCCCATCGGAACCGACGAGGCCTACACGGGCATTTACCGCATCGAAGTTACGCCGCTGGGTGGCGCGCCGAACTGCGAGGCCCGCTACACCCTGTTGGTAGACGTCAGCGACTAAGTGCGTGGACGACCGCCGCATACGCAGCGTTGGCGACCTCGACGGATAGGGCAAACGTCCGAATCGGCGCTCCGGTGGGCGTGTAGGCGAACCGACGCCAAAGGGCCAGACTGTGCTCATCACCAGACCGGCCTTCGATGCGTTCGGCCAGGTCGTAGATGTAGGCCACCAGTGCGGCGTCCCGGCGCAGAGGGAACTCGGAGACGAGCGTTCGGGCTCGTGCCGCGTCGAGGGGCTGACGTTGGTGCCGAGCTACTCGCATCAACGCGTGAGCCGAGGCCTCGGTCGCGGCGCGCTTGGCGCGGCTGCCCAAGCGTCGTGGCCGCAGCGCGGACGCGCGCACCAAACGGGCACAAAGCGGGCAGAGGCATCCATGCAGAGGAGCCAGATGTTGGCCGGGATTGTCGCGTAGCTCAAACGAAACCAGCAGGTAGGAGCTGAAATAGCTCGCCATCTGGCGTAGATAGGTGGCGTCGTCAAGCGTGGGGGGCCGCGCCTCGTTGGGCAGGAATGCGTACAGCTCTCGAATCCAGGTTTCCGCCGCTTCGATGTCATCGAGGGAGTGGCGAACGAGGGGAACGGGCAACTGCGTCCGGTGCATCGCATTGCGAAGCCATCTCAGCAGCCGGTAGCTGCGGCGTTGGATGTCGATGGCTCGTGAGATGTCAATGTCGAAGAAGACCTCCAGGTTTGGTGAGTGGGGTCTAACGCGTAGGATGCGCCAGGAGGTCCTGCATGCCTGAAGTCACCGCTGTCGTTGCTGCGATTTGCGCGCTGTTCTACGTCGCGATGAGTGCCGACGTTGCCTACCTGCGCAGACACCATCGGGTCGCCCTGCAGGGCCTCGGAGACAACAAACACGTCACGCGTGCGGTGCGGGCCCATGGCAACTTCTCGGAGTACGTTCCGCTCGCCCTACTCCTGATGCTGATCATGGAGCAAATGGGGATTCCAAAGTGGGCGGTTGGACTCGCCGGGGGAACGCTTTTGTTGGGGCGGCTCCTGCACTGGATTGGCATCAAAGGGTCTTCCGGGCCCTCCACCGGTCGCCTGGCGGGCATGGCGCTGACGTGGACCGCATTGACGGGCGAGGCGTTGGGACTCCTCGGCTGGGTTTTCGCGAATCAGTAGCGTTCGAGGTGCGCGCGTGCGGAGGGCAGTTGGGCATGTTCGAGGGCGAGGGCCTTGAACTCGCGCTTCGCGGACCCCTTCTCACCGCTCGCTTCGAGCCGGACCGCCTCGGCCCACACGTCTTGCGTCTCGCGGGCCAAGGCTTCGAGGACCTGCCGCCAGCTCGCCAGCACCTGTTCTCGGAGGGCGGGCTGTTCGGTCTCGCGAATGAGGTCGGCCAACATGAGAGCCGCTTCGTCCACCTCGCCCAGTTCAACCTTCGACTGCGCCTGAGCGGCCTTCTGTTGTTGCTTGACGAGGGCCTCGGGTACCTCTTCGAGTTCCTTGATGACCAACGGGTCCGTCGAGAACTTGTTGCGCAAGGTAAACCAGGCCTTACGGCGTTTGCGCTGTGACTTTGACTTCAATTGTTTGAGATAAGTGTCACGCTCCCGGATGGCCCGGCTCTTCACTTCTTCGCGACGCGAGAATTCGGTGTCCAGCTTCTCGAAGACAAGCGCTTCGCCGGCCGCGAAGGTGAACTTTCCCAAATCCGAATTGCTTGGGTCGCGATTGAGGGCGCGGTAGAAGTCCTGCAGGGCAGCCCGATGGTCTCCATTGGTCATGTTGTCGCGGCCCTGGCGGAACAGCTTGGCGGTCGTGCTGGAAGGCAGGTTGGGCAAGTCGAGTCGCCAACGCGGGGGCGTCGGCGTGTAGGCGATCGCGGATTCACTACTGCCATACCACCACACCGCGAGCCCGACGACGATGAGGAAGGACACGAACGTCCCGCCCCCAACCACCAACAGAGCGACCACCCGAAGAATCGCGTTTGATGTGGCCTGGATGCCTTGTGGTTTCGGTGTTGCACGAGAGGGAATCGCGGGCTGGCTTGGGGCAGGCTGACTCGGAGGGGGCGTCCGCGGAGGCGGCCGAGGAACGCTGGGCGCAGGAGCGGGGCGGGGCGCGCTCTGCATCGAAAACCGCATCTCGGTATTGCCGATGCGAATCACGTCGCCGTCGGCGAGTACGCATTCTCGAATGCGAGTACTGTTGACATAAAGGCCATTGGCGCTGCCCATGTCTCGAAGGACGTAGTCTGTGCCTCGCGGCGAGAGTGTTCCATGGTGGCGAGACGCGGCAGGGTCAGAAATGACAACATCCCGCTCGTCGGCACGCCCGATCGACAAGCCTTGGGCTGTGATCGGGAAGGTGGTGCCGGCGCCTCCCAGCAACTGGAGGCTCGCGGTAGCGGAGGATGCTCCAGCGTTGGTCGAGGCTCCATGGACCCGGAATCGCAGCACGAAGGGGTCGATCACGTACTCGTGACCGTCCGCAATCGACTGCCGCTGGATGCGCCGACCCGCTTGGTACGTGCCGTTTCCGCTTCCCAGATCTTCGAAAGTGACATCGTTGGGGCCGACCTCGATCTGAGCGTGACGACGCGACACGCCCGCATCAGAAAGCACCACCTCGTTGTCGTCGGCGCGCCCGAGGCGGGTCAGGCCAGGGGCTAAGGACACGATGCGATCGGGTTGGTGCGGGGTCTGGATGACCAGCTCGACAGATGTGACCCTGGGAGCGTCAACCGACCGGCGCTCTCGATGCATCAGACCTCCTCGGCGCCACGACGTACCGCGAGAGGTCAGATGTGACAACGGCGCGGACGCTATGGTCGACGTAATTCACAACCGGTCCAAGTTCCATACGGCGCCTGGATCGTGGGTCTGAACAAACGTTGAGGGTATGGCAAGATCTGTAGCGAATGGCAATTTTTTGGCGCAGATTTTAGAGCAAACGCCGCAAGATCTGCGTACAGTATTCACGTTGTTGGGTTCGAGGCGTCACGGAGTTCTGTTCAATAGGTCGAATCGTCCAGGTTCAGAGCGATTGTGAAGCGCGGAGAGGACCATGAGCGATGCGACACCAAAGGCTGCGTGGCAACTCCGTTCCTGGCGGTCGAACGCCGATGCGTGGGCCGAGGTCATTCGGACCCATGGGATCGCGAGTCGAACGGTCACGAATCGTGCCATCGCCGAGGCGGTAAGGCGAGTCGACGCCGACCGAGCCGTTGATCTTGGCTGTGGTGAAGGATGGTTGGTGCGGACGCTTCTCGAGGACGGCATAGACGCCATGGGCGTTGACGCTACCGAGGAGCTGATTCGACACGCTCAGACGTCGGGCCCCGGACGCTACGTGGTGGCGACCTACGATGAGATTGCCGAGGGAGCCCTCGGTGAGCTGCGCACGGACTTGGTCATCAGCAACTTCGCGTTGCTTGATGAACTGGGAACGGCCCGTCTCGTCCACCACGTTCCCAAGCTATTGAGGCCCGCAGGGACATTTCTCATTCAGACGGCTCACCCTTGGTCGGTGGGAGGGCTCTACCAGTCGGGTTGGCGAACGGGGTCTTGGGAAGGCTTTGGCGACGCGTTCGTCGACCCTGCGCCATGGTACTTCCGGACCCTTGCGAACTGGTTGACGCTGTTCACTGCAGCAGGGCTTCGGCTCATCGAGGTGCTGGAGCCCATGTCGGATGCAACAGGCCAGCCCGCCTCCATCCTCTTCCGGCTGCAGACGGACGCCTTACAGTGAATGTAAGCCGACGTTGCAGGCGATCGGGCGCTCAACGAAAGATGAGGGTTCCCTCCCGAGGCCGACGACTCCATGCAGGTCGGGACAGGCCACTTGCAAGGCCGAAGTAGTACTCCCTTGTCATGTGGTTCTTCGTCGTTGGCGCGCTCGCGGTGGCGCGGCCGGAGTGCGAGACTCCCTGGCATCGGGCACTGCCGGAATCCCTCGCCCGTGCCTTGGCGGAAGGTTCGCCAGAGCGTCGGGAACAGGCTCTCAACTGGCTGCGCGAGGACCCTGACGATGCCGACCGGTGGGTGGCGCTGGCCCGGGCTGGAGGACGGGCCGCAGAGCGCGTCTGGGCGCTCCGAGAGGCTCAGGACCGCAATCCCGAGCATGTGATGGCCCAGATTGAGGCGGCCGATCAGGTTTGGAGGGAGGGCCGATCGTCCGAAGCGCGGACGACCCTCGAACAACTTGCCTCGCACGAAGGCTATTCGTTCGAAGCGTCCTTTCGTGTCGCGTTGGTCGACCGGGACTCCGAAGCCCTGAAAACGTTGTTCGATCGGTGCCCTGGACGAAGCGATGTGGCGCTGGCATGGGCAGACCGTGTACCAAGTGAAGAAGCGAAGGATGGGCTCGAACAATCGGGGAATGTGCAGGCGGCGGTGGTTCGGCGGCAGGTGGAGTTGGCCGTGATGACGGAGACCGTCCAGCCTGAGGCGGCCCTTGAGGCCCTGACCGCATCGGATGCGGCGACCCAACGCCTCCGCGGCTGGGTGTTGTGTCTGAATGCGGGCACCGTGACCGCCCGCGACGTGGCCAGCTTCTGGGCTCAACGTCGGGCCAAGGCGGTGGGCAACGTACCGGAAGGGAACGTTTTACCTTCGTTGAATTGTCCCGTCGCGCGACAGCGTCCCAAGGCGGAACCGTGGGACGATGAGCCCTTCGTGCGTCCCTTCATCGAAGGGGTGGACTCGGACATTCCCGAAATCGTGGTCATTGCGGAGGGGCCCGATGCCTTGCGGGACAAAGTGCGGGCCAAGCTAGAGGAGCTTGGGTACCAGAAGGGCCGACGCAAGGGGGACCGGGTGGTGTATCCAGCGGATGGCTTGGCTCGTCCCAAGGTCGTGCTCTACGACGATGGGGCCTTCAAGATCGAAGCGGTCACGGTGGTGCCCCCGAAACCTGAAAATCCCCAGATGTCGATTGCGAGTCCCCGCCAACGCCGCGACTCTCGTGCCCAAATGATGGAGGAACTCGGCGGTGAGTTACGCGCGTGGCGGACGGCGGTGTTCGACCAAGCGACGATCGAGCAGTTGCCGCAACGCTTGGGCCGTCGGCTCGATCAGATCTGGAAGCAGGGTGACGGTCCCGAAGGACCGTTGCTCGCCTGGAGCCAGCGCCGGCGCGCGTTGCTTGACCTTTGGGGGAGCCGCGCATGCGATGGGCTCGGAGTGCGGGCCCGGCAGATCATTGAGGCCTACTTCGATCTGGTTGTCATGGCGTCAGACCATCCGTTCACAAGCCATGAGGTGGCAGCCGTCGATTCGGCTTGCCAGGGTCGGCTCGTCGTGGCTGGAGCCGAATGACGTTGTAAGCTACAGACCACGCGTCGTCTGCATGGCTGGATGTGCCTTGGTTCCAAACCTACGAGACGTGGCAGAATCCGTGGAACTCGTGGCCGAGCGGCCGCTCCTCAGACCCGGTCTTCTGTTTCGCGGTGGGACGGTCAACCGGTTGTTTGACGAAACCGAGCTGCCTCCCATCGAGACCATCCTCAACCTTCGCAAAGGTCCGGATCGGTTGTTTCGGGGCGTGGTCAACCTCCACCATCCCGCCCAGGATCGAAAAGACAACTACCTCACGTCTGCATCGAGCGTTCAGCGCTGGCTGCAGGAGGGCCTCGTCAAGGTGACCCAGGCGAGATGGCCCTTGCTGGTGCATTGCACGAGTGGTCGGGACCGTACCGGCGTTTTCATCGGACTGGTGTTGTTTGTTGTAGGCATTGAGCCTTCGATCATCATGGATGAATACGAACTGTCGGACGGCGTGACGGCCGGACACCGGCAACTCTTCGCCAAGAGCTTGGATGGGTTCACGGCCCACCAAGGCTGGCTTGTACCTGAACTTGCAACGGCACTTCGACGCCGTTTGCGCCTCGACGAGGCCTAAAGGTCCGGGTCTCCCCCTCTGCCCCCCCGAAAACCCAAAGTAGTTTTGGAAACCGAGCATCTTCATCGCAAGGAGATGAAGATGTCTACGACTCTCGCGTTGGTACTCATCGGTAATCCGGGTCAGCTGTCCATGAACTACGGGCTGTCTTCCGCGAAGGTTCGTGGGTCCTCGACGCTGTCGGAGTAGAGGCTGACGGGAAACACCGCCGTGCTGATCTGATACACCCGATTCGGAGATTCCTGGGCGGACGCCGAGAGTGTCTGCACGACGACCTCCTCGAATCGGTTTTTCAATTCCTGAAAGTCGCTCTCGGAGAGGGCCAGGCTGGCTCCGAGGAAGAGGCGGTCCGAGGGGGGCACCGTGGTCAGCGCTCGCTTCGCGAGTTCCAGCGATAAAAGGTGGTATTCGGCGATGTCGTTGGATTTCCTGCCGGGCTCGACCTCCCGATCCGTCCCTGCGTCCGGCGCATCGGCCACCAAACGAAAGTCCGCATCGAGGTAGCCGTACGTCGTCAGGCAACTCAACGCGTGATGGGCCTGGTCGACGGTAATGCGCGGACGCAATGTTGCTGCGACCCAACCGGGATCAGCTTGGTACTCCTCGCATCGGGCCAATTCAAGGACCGCCCCGATGTGCCAAGCACTCAGCTGTCGCTGGAATTCCGGTCGCGTCACGCTTGCGACCTCCGGCTTGCGAATGCCGCTCAACAGACGCTGGGCCCGTCCTCGAATGATGGTGGAATTGCCCACCTCGCGTTCCACCAACGAAAGAAACTCCAACCGTTTGCGTTCACTGAAGTCAAGCGCATCTGCACAGCGCTCGGCGAGTTCTGGGTCAAGTTTGCGGCGGCCGTTGAGAATTTGGCTCAGCCAAGCGGGGGACATCGCCATTTTTCGCGCGAGTGCGATTTGCTTGATGCCCAGTTCCTTCAGGGCATTTCGTAGATACGCTCGATAGTCGGAGAAATGGGATGTGGCACTCATGTCGTTCCCTCCTAGGCCCGATCAAGGAAAACCAGGAGACAACCCATTCACAACCCCATTAATTCACAACTTGTGAATACTCCCAAACACCTTGGGGATTCGAGTTTACCCCACTTTGAGCCTGACCATTTCATGACGGTAGGACGGCCACCAAATCTGGAGGGACGTCGAGGTCGTAGGCGGCCCGGGCCGCGAGTCCGGTGGGGGTCCAGTAGATCAATTCCTCATCATCGCGCTGGAACACGCCATGGCGCAATGGCGCTTCCCAAACCAAGTCGGTGACCCCAAGTGCGGTGAGGACGTCCCAAATTGGAACCGTGCCATCCGCGCGCAGTCCGGCCTGGAGGGAAGCCATGATCGAGATTCCATCAGGATGGTCGTCGAGGACCAGGTTGAATGCTTCGTCGATGGCCAATCGGTAGGCCCCGTCCACCTGGCGGGGAGTGCGCAGGGGAAGCGTCAACTCGTAACCGTCATCTCGAATGGCGTCGATCTGCGGTTGGCTCGGGTATCGAAAGACTTCCCAATTGCCGTAGCGTCCAAGCGGCAGGAGGCCACGTTGCAGGGCGTGCCGCCGAAGGACTTCGCCGTAGAAGGCGCCCCACGGGGAGGCGATGAGTTCGCGACTATAGCAGGTACCAAACTGATTCTGCTTGCGAGCATCGTCCTCTGGTTTCAGCAAATACGGCGCCAAGTGCATCCACTGGCCCTGCAAGGACACCACAGGGGCGCCAGACAGAAAGCTTTTGGGCAGGCTCATGGGGTATCCTCAAGCGATATGTAAGGTTTGAGTTACGGCCCTGGGAACAGTGGATGTTGCAAGGCGAAGCCGAGTTCGGTACGGCCGTGCTAAGCTCGCTCGGAGCTTCGGCGTAAAGCTTTCGGCCCTCCTTATCGGAGCGACATGCTTAAGCACCGGCGAAACCAAGGTCATCTGCAATCCGAAACTCGGGAGGCGGTCAACGCACCGGATCTAGGCTCCACCGCGGGATCCAGCAATGGCGAGTTCGCGGAATGGGTGGGGCAAGGCGACCTGGAGGACGACGCTCTAGAAAGCGAGCCGTGGTGGGCTCAAAGCGTCGAGGCCGAAACTTCGACGGAAACCGTCATTGACGATCCTGCGCCGGAAGTGGACGGCGACCAAGCCTTGACCGAAGTGATTCCCGACCATGGGGGCGATGGGGATGGCGGGGCCGAAGATGACGAAACGGGAGGAGCTGGCGATTCTGGAGGGGGCGGGGCACCGGGAGGCGATCCCGTGGAGCCCCCACCGGCGGACCCGGGGGGAGGCGGGGCTCCAGCCCCGTTGGATCCAGGCGGGGACGGAGGCTCCACCGCAGAGCCCCCACCCATCCCCGTGGGCGCCGCGGTTGCCATGGCCTCGGTCGGGGTGACCTTTCGACCTGCGGCCTTCGAACCTCCCGCCGTCGCAAGTATGCGGGTCGCGTCCGCGGCGATCCTCACCCGGTTTCTGACGGACAACGCCCTGCAGGTCGAAGCGCTTGCGGTTCGAGGCGAGGAGGTCGGGGCCCAGATTGACGCGTCGGTACAGATTGCCGCATCGGCCATCGATGCGGCCATCGCCGCCCAAGTGTCGTTGGTTCGACAAGAGATTGGCAACGCACGAGCCACAACGGAGGAGCAGGCCCAAGGGTTGCGAACTCACATCGCCGCTGAGCAAGAAGGGGCCAAGGTCAATCTGTCCGCCAATGTCGAGGCCGCTCGGCAGGAGGTCGCCACTGCCTTTGATGCCGCCGTGGTCGTGGTGAACGAAAAGGCGATGGTGCACCGGGGTAAGGTGGAGGGAAGCTACGCGACGTCTGCCGAGGTGATTCGGGGAATGGGACCCGAATTTGGCGAGAAGGCGACGGCGCTGGGGAGTCGACGGGCCAAGGGGTACCGAGACCAGAAGAACGGAGAATCGAACTGGCAGGATGGTCCCATTCATGACAATCGGATGGAAGCCAGCGCGAAAGCGGCGGAACAGGTCGGCAAACAGTATTCGGAAGGCCTGTCGAAGGAAGGAGAAGGTCAAGCCACCGCCCTTCTTGAAGGCAGGACTCGGGATCACGAACTGGGCGACTCGATTTCCACCCAACTGGAAGGGATGCTCGACGAGCAGCGAACCACGGCCACCGATACGCTGACGGACTCCGAGGTGGAGGGCCACAAGGCCGTCGACCAAACGTCCACGGCGCTGACCGGCTCGGTGGATGCCCGCGCGGAGGGGTGCCTGGCGGAGCTTGCGACCTACGAGGCCACGCTGCCGCAACAGGTCGAAGACTACGGCGCTCGCCAGCGCGATGCGTTGGTCGGGCAAGCGACGGATGCTCGGGTGGCGATGACGCAGGGGATTGCGGAGGCCGTCACCACGCTCACCGAAGTCCTCGGCCTCGTACAGGCCAGCTTCAACGGGCACGAAGCGCCCGATCCGCTCACCCTGTCCGCCGATCTCGCGACGGCCCAGGCCGAGCTTGATGCTCAGCTCATCTTGGCCCACGAACAGGTGAACACGGGGTTGGCGTCCGCCCTTGAAGCGATCGGGGATGGCGAGTCCACGACGGTGGGACGCATCGAAGAGCTTGCAGACACCAGCACAACCCATGCCCAAGGGTTGGGAGAGCGCTTCGAAGAGTGGGCCTCCCAGCTCTTCGAGGGCACGACCAAGACACTGGGCACGGTGGTCGAGGAACACCGGAAGTCCGTCGAAGCGGTTCGGGACAACGCCAAGACGGGCCTCCTGGATGCGGCCAGTGGTGCGGAGGCGGTGTTTGGCGAGGTGCACGGGCAGCTCGACAGCCAGCTGGATGCCTCTCAAGGGGCCCTTCGCGAGGGCCTGCAGGGAGCGCTCGACAAGGAAGACAGCGACATCACCGAACATGCCAAACAGGCCGCGGCACAGGTCCAGCCTCGATGGAAGACGGTGCTCAAGGTCGTGCTGGTCATTGCCGTGTTGGTGGTGGTCGCGTTGGTCGCCGGCCCGCTAGTCATCGGCGCTGTAGGGAGCTTGGCGACCGCATTGGGGGCGTCTGCGGCCGCCTCGTCGGTGATTGCCGCCGTGGTGGGCGGCGCCATCGTGGGGGCCGGCGCAGGCGCGGTCATTCAGATGGGCAACAACCTTATCGACGGCAAGTCGCTCTTCGATGGGGTTGTCAAGGCCATGATCGTGGGGGCCATCGGCGGTGCCTTCGGGGGAGCCGGTGCCGCCTATGCCACCGGCTTTTCGAGTGCGGCGGCCCGCTTCTTCATCGAGCTGGGCATTGATGGCATCGGGGGGGTGGTCGGAGACCTTGTGGTGGGCAACCCCATCACGCTGCAGAGCATCCTCATCGGAATGGGGATCGGGGTCGCGATGGGGCAAGCGGTCCGGGTCGCCGGCATTCTAAGGCCGAAGGTCAAGGCGGATGCCGACGTTGATCCGAATGTACGGCCCGAGGTCGACCCTCCGGCGGTGCGACCCGAGGGCGAGGTGCCCACGAACACTCGTCACATCGACGAGCCCTCGGCGCGGACCGATGACGTGGATGCCACCACCGGCCGGGCGATGGCGGATGGTCCGCGAATGGAGGTCGAGGCTCACACCATTCAGGGTCGAACGGAGACAGTGCGGTTTCGTGACCTGTCGGGCAGGGCCCAAGGCTTGGTCCGTAAGCTCGAGACGGATGGCGCGATCCGCATCGATTCCATCGAGCCTGACGACCTCATTGCGATCTCCAAGTTCCTCAATCGCGAAGTCGCGGTGGTGCAGCACGTCGATTCCCAACAAATGCGTGTGGTGGTGGGGACGGGGCGCACGATTCCCGCATCGGTGGTCAAGCCGGGTGAGGTCTACATCAGCCACACCCATCCGACGTACACGTCGACCCGAGACCATTTCACGACCGACCTGGCCAATACCCAAGGCCAAAAGCACATGGAATCGGTCATCGATTGGAACGGTACCGAGGTGTACTACCGCGATGGCCAGATCTTGAATCCGCGCCATTCCGATGGCTCGTATGCGCCGATGCCCGAGGGGTTTCGTGCGCCGTGGAAGGGCGATGATGGCAGCATCATTGGCCACAGCCGATTCCGCAACGGGATGCCCGATCACAAGGGCCATCCCGGGAGTCGAGCTAGCGAAGAAGCTGTGTTGGTCAACGGAAAAGCCATTCCTAAGGATGCGGTCGACGACCTTTCGGCATCGGGAATGCGCGACACGCGGGATTCTCCGCTCGACGCGGACGACTTTCCCACGCCCGAGCTGGCGTTCAAGGGCGATCCTGCGAGGATGGATGCGGGCCGGATTCGTGGGTTTGCCGACACCCAAGCCCAAGGGACTCAGAAGGCGCTGGATCAGATGAACGCCCGCCTCGATGAGGGGACGGATCCCGTCGATGCGGTGCGGCTTCTCGAGCAAGACCTGCGGGATTGGCGCTATGGCTTGCAGGCAGGAAAGGAGGGGTCACACAAACTCAAGGACCCCATTCCCGCCAACGATCCCAACCGCGATCCCTTCGGAGATGCCGCCTACTGGGGCGCCGACATGACGCGGGACCGGGGCCAGCGGCGCGTCATCGGTGAACTCATCGAAAAACGCTTTGCCCATCATTCGGGCGATGGGACCACCGATGTCCTGCTGCCCCCCGTGGGCGACAAGCCCGCGACGACGTTCAAGGCTCCCGCGGGTGACGTGATTCAGAACCGGGTTCAGCTGCCCGACGGTCGCCTGGTCGATGGAAACAAGCTGCTGCGGGGAGATGCGGTTGAAGGCATCCGTCAATTCCGGGCGGACAACGGAAAGAGCTCCTACAACTATTGGGACCCGAAACAGCGCTACATCGCCGAGACGGGAGCCCCAAAGGCCCGGGCGGAGATTCACGAGGCGGGCGTCGAGGAGCTAGGGCGCCTGATTCGCATGTCGGACTCGATGGCCGACAATCCGTCCGCGATTCTGGAGGCCAAGCACGACTTCGCCAATGCGGCGTATTTGCTGTTTCAATCCCCCATGATCAACCGAGGCACAGACGCCACCACCCGCATGATGCTCGTGGCGACCTACAAACGCATTTTCCGTCATGCGCCCAAGCTGCCTCAAGACATCGACATTCAGGCGTATGCACGGAGTCAGGACGACTTCATTGCCTGGCTGCTGCGGAACATCGAAGCCGACGTGCCGCGTCCTCGTTCGTCGCCGGGGTCGCGCGCCATCACCAACGGAGAGCCGGGGCTTAGGGCTGCGTTGGGGGATGACGTAGTCGATGCGATGTCGACCCCGGTAAAGAACGCACTGATGTCGCTCGACGATGCGGCGGTTGCCGCTCTCAAGGGGTCGGACGCGACCCGGCTGGCTCGCATCGGCGAGATGATCCACGCGGGTCACACCGTAGAAGTCGTCTCGGACAAGCTGATTCGTGTCGCCGGCAACGACATCAAGCTGGTGGACCTCGATCGGATGGCCGAGGTGAGGTTCCGGCACTTCATGGACGGCGGTGAAGTGCCCGTTCCCACCCGGCGACGGTTGGGGGGACCGGTCAAGAAGAAGGTTGGCGAACACTACGAAGCCCAGAAGGCCAAGGTGGCAGTTCGGGCGCATCGTCAGGTCAAAATCGTGATGTTCGAGGTTCCGCCGCAAACCCATCCGGACTGGCCGAAGTACCGGGCCTCACAGGCCTCGGCGGAACAGAAGATCAAAGCCTTCGAACAAATGGGGCTGGAGCCCGAGTTGGTGATCTTGGACCGCGACATCGGCCAAGGCGACTTTGAACGTCAGCTTGATGCGTTCAATGCCAGTGACGACGTTGTGGGCGTCATTGTCCAGCTCCCAACCCCGGGGCCGCTCAAGGGTTCAGTGGGGCGAATTGCGCCAACCAAGGACCTCGATGCGCTTAGTGCCGATCCAGCCCGACCCCACGCCTACCCCGCGACCTCCGAAGGCGTGGTGAGGATGGCGATGCCGTTTTTGAACGCGGGCGACACCGTAGCGGTGGTCGGTGGCAAAGGGTTTGTGGGCGAAGGCGTGGTCAAGATGCTGGAGGCCCAAGGGTTCAACGTCAAGATCTTCGATCAGGGCGATGATCTGAGGGGACTGTTGCAGTGCGATGTCGTACTTTCGGCCGTCGGCAAGCAGGTCATCGAGCCCCAGCATCTCAAGATCCTGCACAAGATCGTGGTCGACACGGGGTTCGTCCCCGTCAACATCGTCGATGGCAAGTTGCAGGTGACGAGCGACATATCGCCAGACGCAGTCGGCATTTCCGAGAACATCACCCCGGTCCCGGGCGGGACGGGCCCGGTCGAGATGGCGGTCTTGATGGAGCGAATGGCCAAGATGCTGGGCATTGACAACTCGACGTGGAGGGCGTCGGTCAACGATGAGGGCAAATTGGAGGTCACGTTTGACCCATGAACGCGCCTTTGAACCCCTCATTACGGACGAAGTCACCCAATTGCGGGGCGTGGTGGCGTGGTCCCACCGAACCCGGACGGCACGTCGCCCCGATGAGGGCGGGCCCAACCGCAATGAAGCTCATGCATTGGTGCGATTCTTGTCATGGAACGGTGATGCGCACCGCGTCGCCGTTGTGAGCGAGCTGCAGACGAGCCCGGAGGGGCTCTACGTCACCGAGGATCTGCCGGGCGTCATCGAAGCGGCGAAAGATTGGGTCGCCGGTCTGCTTGTCACGCCTCTTGACCGGTTCGTCTGGCTCATTCACCATGGGCCCTTTTCGGCGATCGGCGCGTTGCAACAGGAAGAGTTCACGGAAATGGGCGTCACGTGGCACGACGGCCGCCCTCAACCCGTCGCAGTCGACGACCGCCACAGACTCAAGGGAGCCGCCCTTCAAGACCGGTTGCGAGACGCCCCTCTTGAGCCCGTCCTCACCGTGCTTTCGCGGCTGGGAGCGCCGCTGCCGAAGGAATGGTGAGGGCCCGTCAGGTAGCCGAGGCGGAAAGCCAAACAAAGGCCAAGCCACCACGCACAATGCCACCATGGCCCCGGACCAGAGCATGCTGCGCAGGTAAGGGATGCTCGACGTGGTTGCGCACGGTTCGCTGAAGGCGCGCCCCCGCTGCGTTCACCTCTTGCCCATCACGATTCCCCAGCGTCCAAGGGATGCCCATTGCGACGTCGTGGTGAAGCTGCTGTACGAAAATCAAAAGGAAGAGCAGGCCTGCGTTCACCGCTACCGCGACCAGTTCGACCGACATGAGACCCTCCGAACGAAGACCTCCCGAAGGTAGGCTGCGCCTTGCGTTTCGAGAATGGCCGGTCCGGTGGACACTGCGTGTCGAATCGTGGCCCTACCGCTGGGACGCCGCCCTGGCTAGGACCGGAGGGCGAGGGAGCCATGGTCAACCCCTACGAATCCACCGAGATTCCACCTTCCGAGGGCCTGGGAAGCTTCATTGGGGGGGGATTGATCGGGCTCATCGCATGGGTTCCGATGGTCTTCATCATTGGCCTGATCGGCTATGTGTTCGATCTCGATGGCGGCGACTTTTCGGCCGGCTTTTTCAGCGTCTTCATTCCGGGCATCATCCAGTTGCCTCTGGTGGCGGTGGTGTGGTGGCGCACCCGAGGTGCCGTGCGGCGAGGTCTCGCGGTAGGAGCCGGCATCGTGGCCTTCATCAACGCAAGTTGTTGGGGCGTCCTTGTCTTGCCGCAGACGTTTTGAGCCCGCGATTGGAGCCCCAACTCCACCCCTGGTGGCCGTTTTCAATCCACCCGCACTTCATGTTCGAGGCACTTGGCTGGCTTACGGGAGCCCTCGTTGCGTTTGCCCTAAGGCCCAAGGAGGACCCCGCGGGAGGGCCCGTCCAGCGGCAACAGGTGCTGGTGGGCGCGGTGCTCGGCGGATTGGTTGGAGCCAAGGGGCTCTTCGCGTTGACAGACCCCGCTATCCTCGCAGACCCGACCCAGTGGCTTGCGGGCAAGAGTGTCGTGGGGGCCTTGCTGGGAGGATGGGTCGGGGTCGAGGTGGCGAAGCAGCAAGCGGGCATCGTATCTCGAACTGGGGATCGGTTCGTCTGGCCATTGGCCATCGGAATTGCCGTAGGCCGACTCGGTTGCTTCTTTTCCGGCGTGGATGACGGTACGCACGGCATCGTCACCGCGTCCCCCTTCGGCATGGACCTGGGAGATGGGCAACTCCGTCACCCCACGGCGCTGTACGAGATTCCGGCTGTGGTTGGGCTCGCCGCCCTGGCGCACGCGCGGCCAGGTCCGCCAGGAGCGGTGTTTCGGCGTTGGCTCGGCGGCTACCTTGCGTGGCGACTTCTCACCGAGCCGTTGAAGACCCAACCGATCGTTGGAGCGGGCCTGACCACCATTCAATGGGCCTGTGGGTTTGGACTGGCCGCGCTGTTCATCGAGGCGGCTATGCGGAGGGAACGGTGACGCGAGCTACGAGATCCGGGGTGTTCTACGACATTGCCCGGGGCGTTTGTCCGACCTGCTACCGCCGTTGCGATGGCGTCATCGAAATCCATGGCAACGACGTTTGGCTGATCCTTCGATGTCCAGAGCATGGGGAACATCGAGGGCTTCTCGCAGATGACGCCGACTACTGGCGGAATGCTCGGGAACAGTGGCTCAAGCCTCCCGAACTCCCTCACAAGTTTGCCAGCGAGGTCCGCTGGGGCTGCCCCTGGGATTGCGGGCTTTGCACCGACCATCGACAGCACAGTTGCCTCACCTTGATCGAAATCAACGAAGCGTGCAACCTGACGTGTCCAGTGTGCTTTGCGAACTCGGGGACCCATCGGACCACCCATCGTCCCCTCGCCGAGGTGGAAGCCATGTTGGACGCCGCCGTCGCCGCGGAAGGCGAGCCCGATGTGGTGCAGATTTCAGGCGGCGAGCCAACCCTGCATCCACAGCTCTTCGAGATTTTGGACGCGGCGCGGCAACGACCCATCCGCCACCTCATGATCAATACGAACAGCCTGCGTATTGCTTCAGAAGAGGGGTTCGCGGAACGCCTGGCGGGCTACATGCCCGGGTTCGAGGTCTACCTGCAGTGCGACAGCCTGCGGGACGACCGGCTCATGGTGCTTCGAGGGGCGCGCCTCGCCGATGTCCATGAGCGCGCGTTGGAGCGACTGGAGGCGGCCGGGGTCTCCACGACGCTCGTGGCCACCATCGCCGAAGGCGTCAACGACGATGAGATCGGGGACTTGGTGTCGTACGCGCTGCGGTGGTCGTGTGTGCGCGGGGTGACGTTGCAGCCGGTCCAGCGCGCAGGAAGGGTTCCTAAGGAGGAGGGAGGGCGCCCCATTCCGCTGACCGGCGTGCGACGACGGTTGCTCGAACAGCACGATCTGTTTGAGCCCGAAGACGTCGTCCCCGTGCCGTGCCACCCGTCGGCGTTGGCCATGGCTTACGCGCTGCGCACGCCCGATGGCGGGGCCGTACCGCTGACCGGGTTGCTCGACCGGGAGCGATTGATCGACGCAGCGGGCAACACGATTGCGTTCGAACGTCTGCCTGAAGCTCGCGAAGCGGTAGCTGGGGCGTTTTCTGCGGCCCTGTCCCCCGCTTCGCGTGCGGATCGGTTGGGGCGACTGCTCTGTTGCCTTCCCGCGTTGGATGCGCCGGACTTGACCTATCGCGATGTCTTCCGGGTGTTGATCGTTCGGTTCGCAGATGCCTGGGACCTCGAATTGCGCTCGCTGAAGCAGAGTTGCATCGCGTTTGCGCAACCCGATGGCCGGATGATTCCCTTCGAGACCTACAACCTCTTCTACCGCCAGGGGCTTACCGATCGATTGGTCCAGGGCCGTGCCGACGCGCGGCGTTGAATCAAATCTCGACGGTGCGGGCGTAGTAATCGCGGTCCAAGCGACGGGTCTGCACCGCCGGATCGTCGATGGTGAGGGTCAGTCGAACGGAGCCCCGAAAGCGGTTGGGCAAGGTGATGGACCATAGGGCCCACGTGTCGGCTGTGTCTTCGTCGCAGGGCTCGACGAGGCCCAGGTCTTCGCCATTCGCCCATAAGCGAGGCACCGGACGTGGTTCCGTCCCTCCCCAGACCAACCCGATGACCCGCACCCGGCGTCGTCCGTCAACGTCCCACACCTCGACGCGGACCGGCGTAGCCGCGACATCGTTGACCGCTGGCGTAAAGTCCCTCGCGAGGTCATGCACCGCGGTCTGCTCGGTGCGTTGGGCAAACTCCTGCATCTGCGACGTTGCGGGGCTGTCCGCAGGGACCCAACGGATCGACTCCACCCATTTGATGCACGTACATCCGTACCACCCGGGCACCATCAAGCGCACGGGCGCACCATGGTCTTCCGAGAGCGGTTCGTCGCCAATGTGGGTTGCCACAAACGCGTTGGTGAGGTCTTCGGGGCGAAAGATCCACGCTGCGCCGGGGGTGGAGCTGCCCTCAGGAGGGGGATGCTCGTCGTATCCCGCCACTTCGATCAGTCCTCCGTCCAAGGCTGAAACCTGGTCGAGAAACCATGAGATCGGCACGCCTGCCCACACGACGGCGCCCTGGAGACCGTACCCTCCGAAATCGGTGTTGCCCGAGCACTCCATGTGCACCGCGCCGCGGTCCGCGGTTTCGGTCAGGATCGCATCGACGGGCACGTCGACCGCATCACCGTCGCCTTCGACTCGAACCGACCAGCCCGCCGCGATGCGGTCCGCCAATCCGATGGGCGCCTCCGTCCGTACGAACAGACGCGCTTGGTCCAACACAAGGTCTTCCGTGCTGAGTTTCGTAAGGTCGAGAACCCACCGGGCGTCGAGGCCGGCTCCGGTCTTGGCTTCCAGCGTCCGCTCCCGTTCGCCCACGAACGGAGCCACGCGTTCAAGGATGCCTCCGTCAAGGCTTCCCAGACACCGGTCGAGGACGTTCGAGCCGGAGGGACCGGTGTCTCCCGACGCCTGGTTCATGGACGGGTCTCCTCCGCAGGCGAGTGCGGTGGCGGTGGCCGAGACAAGCAGGTCGCGTCGGGAGGGGTGCGCCATTCGAATCTCCGTGGTGTGTGCATGGTGTGTCGCCACGGGGCCCTTCGTCAATGTTGAATGACCGGCCGGGTGGCTGGCGGTAGGCTCCGCGCGATGCCATTGCGAGCACACGGAACCGCCCAACCCGGTGGAGGCGTCACGGACGCGTAAGCCGAAGCGTTCCCCAAGACCGCTGCACGCGGTATCTCTGTTCGTTGCCAGGAGGGGAGGTCTTCGCACATGGTGAAGCAAGCGCTGTACGTTGCTGCCGTCGTTCTGCTTGTCATCGCCGGTGCCTTCGCATGGGACTACGCGTCGTTTCTGCGGTCGCGGAGCGTTCGAGCCCAAAGCGAAGGGGCCGCAACCACTGCGGAACTTCGGGCCCAACTGGATGAGGTGTTGTCCCGCATTGGGAACGAAGCCACCCAGCTGGCCGAACGACTCGGACGCGACCTGGGGCCCGAGGACGTGCAGCGAATCGTCCGGCAAGGCGCCCTCGCGATACCCGAGCTGCAGGGGGTCACGGCTTGCTATGAGCCCTTCGCATTCGATCCCGACCGACGGTTGTACTGCCCTTACTACGACAAGGGTACCCAACGATGGATCTACGTCGAAGACAGCTACGACTACACCGTTGAGGATGACCCAGGAACGGCTTGGTATGTGGATGTGCGCAAACATGGCGCTCGCTGGGTCGAGCCGTACTATGCGCGCGCGGGCAAGGACTGGTACGTCGACTACGGCGTTCCCTTCCATTACGGTTCAGGACCAAAGAAAGGTGAGGTTCGCGGAACCATCACGATGAGTTTCGTCGTACGAGGGTTCAAGGAACTCGTGCACGGCATGGCGCTGGGCCGCACCGGCTACGGCATCATCACGTCCCCCAAAGGAAAGTTTCTCGCTCATCCCTTAGATGGCCACGTGGGAACCGCGACCCTAAGCGAGGTCCACCCCAATGTTCCGGAGCCACTCGGAGAGGCGTTTGCGGCCATGGAGCGCGGGGAGTCTGGGCAAATCGTGTTCCACGATGTGGAGCATGATGACGAGGGGCTCTTCTTCTATGACCGCATCCCGTCTTCGGGGTGGGGACTTGGGGTGATGTTCTTCAAGGACGATTTGCTCAACGATCGGCACACGTTGGACCAGTATACGATACAGTTGTCGTTCGTCATTTCCTTGGTCCTCGTATGTCTTCTGGCGACCTGGTTTGCCCGCGACTACCTCGATCCGATCGAGATTGGCGCCCTCTCGCTTCTCGGCAGCCTGTTGTTGCTCGGCAACATCGCGCTGGTTGGCTATTTGCGGCACTCGGCAGAACGCACGCTCGAGCCTGATGAAAGCCCACCCGTTGTCGATCTCGATAGCATCGATCGCTTCGTGGCCCGCCTGCATCAAGTGGCCGATGAACGACGAGACCAAAAGCTCATCCCCGTGCCCACCGGCCTCTACGTCGAACGCATGGAATTCGTCGACGGCTACAACGTCAATCTCTCCGGGCGATTGTGGCAGAAGTACCCGGTTGAAATCGTCGATAAGGTGGAGCCCGGGTTTCGATTCACCCAGACGTCTCCGTTCGCGGAGGCGGCCAACATCATTCTGGCCAGTCGGGAACGCATCGCGGGAAAAGAAGGCGAGCAGCAGTATGTCCTCGTCGCATGGGACTTCCGCGTCACGCTGTTGATGAATTTCGACTACTCGGAATACCCGCTTGACAAGCGCCACATCGACATTGCGATTGTCCCGATGCACCGACGCGACAACCTCATGTTTGTCCCGGATCTAAGCAGCTACACCTCGACCGCCCCCTCGGACCGAATTGGCCTTTCTCCTCGGGTGGCGGTGCCAGGAAGCCAGGTGGTAGCAAGCTACTACAGCTTCTCGATCGAGGGTTACCCCACTGACTTTGGGGTGGGCAACAAGGGGCAATTCGAAGCGGTTCCGATTCTACGGTTCAACGTCGATATGCGGCGCCGATTGTTGAACGAATTCGTCACGTACCTGATTCCCATCATCGTGGTGCTCCTGATGATGTTCATGTTGATCTTGGCGTGTCGCAAAACAAACAACCGCCAGGGCATCATCGAGAGCATGGCGGCATTCTTCTTCGTGCTCACTTTCTCGCACATCGATTTGCGAAGTGCGACGTTGTCGCCCGATCTCATGTACATGGAACACTTCTACTTCGTGACCTACACCATGATCGTGCTGTCGACGTTCAACTTGATTTCGTACACGGGAGAGCGGCCGAGTGTATTCGATCGCAACCACAATCGGGCGTACAAGGCGCTCTTCTTCCCAGTGTTCTTCACGTTGATCTTCGCGGGAACGGTTTGGCGGTTCTACTGACGTTCGCCGGCTGAACGCACGTCACCTGCGGTTTAACGAGGTGCGCCGAGGGATGCAGTTCAATACCCCCCTTAGACAAAGGAGGCACCTTTGCTCTGGCTCGCGTTACCCCAAGCTTTGGCCCAACCCACTGTCCCGCCGTCTCCGCCGGACCGACCCGTCGAGGTGTTTGCTGAGCTCGATGGCATCTGGTCTGGCCAGTTTGTAGGGTATGACGCCCAAGGCAAGGAACTCTACCGAATCGATGTGCGCCAGGAGTACACCACCGTCGACGCCCACACCCAGAAGGTCGAGATTCGTGATGCCATGCAGGATGGCATGGTCATCACGGGCCGAGGGGTGAACGTAGCAAAGCTCGTCGATGGACGGTTGAGTTTGTCGTGCGTTGTCGACAAGTCGAACGGGGACCACGTCGAGCATCAGGGTCGCATCGTCACACTACCCTCAGGTGAGCCAGGGTTGGTGTGGTCCAGCGTCCGCAAGGGTCGCAGCGAGACCTTCCTGGAGTACGTCACCGAAGAGAACGGGAAGGCGGTCTATCGGATTCAGGGCACCGGTCGGTATGGAGACACCCTCATCGTCATGAGTGGCCGATACGTCAAGGGCGGCACGTAGGTGGCACGCATTCGTCGCTCGCAGATCGATGCGCGAGATTGACAATGTGGTAGCTTTCGCTTCGCTTGGAGGGCGTATGCCGACCGATTTCCGCCACCGACGTCTTCTTGCTGCGCAAGGTCTGTTTGCGCTTCACGCCGTCCTTTATGGTTGTGGCTTCTTTTCTTCGTGTTTCGTGCGAGGCACCCGCATCGCGACGCCCAAGGGGCCTCGGCCTATCGAGGACCTGCAAATCGGTGATGAGGTTCACAGCTGGTCGTTCGAGGCATCGACGGTGGTCACCCGCAAGGTAACGGCCTGTTTGAACGCGCAAGCGGCGGAGACCCTTCGGGTGGAGGCGGGTGAACTCGTCATCGAAGGGGTGAGCCCCGAGCATCCGTTTTGGGATGTCAAAGGCCAGCGTTGGGTACGGGCCGACGAACTCCATGAAGGTACCGCGCTGTGGGCCTGGATCGGGGCCGATGCTCGCGAACAGCCCATCACCCGCATCGTGCGTGGCGAGGGGGCAGAGGTCTTCAACCTCACGGTTGACGGAGAGCACAACTACTTTGCCGAGGGACTGTTGGTTCACAACAAGTCCCCCGTCGACGACACCGACTTCCGCGACACTGCGACCGTCGCCCCGACCGACACCGATCGCGATGCTCCGGTGTGTTTTCAGCAACGCGCGGTCGACAACGGCCAGGTCTCGGTCACCGAGACGGTCCTGGCGTTAAGCGACACGCTCGCCGTGCTGACCGATGAGCCCCCGCCGGCGACTCCTTTGCCGACAGGCTTCGAAAGTGCGCCCTTCTACGGAGCGGTCGACCCCGCCTCCGCCGAGGCCTGGTGGGAGGGATGGACGGCCATCGATCCTGCGTTCGATGGAGGGTTGCCGGGAGCCCGGTTTCATCCCCTTCAGGCCGAGATCGGCTCGGGAGTCATCATGGCTTCGGCCCAAAACAACTGCGGCAAGCTCGATCCTGCGTACCAAGACGGGGGAACGGTGCAGGTGTTTGGGCAGACCTTTCCCGTCTGCATCGTGTCGGAGCGAATCACAAGCGATGTCGCTTGGCCGAACTCCCACGTGTTCTTCGTCACTGAGGCTGTGGTGGTGGGCACGGGCGATGCACAGCTCGGGGAGGGTGAGCCCTCGACCAACGTGACGTTGACCATCCAGGCGGGCACCCAGGTCTACTTTGCCCCCGGCGACACGACACTCGTGGTTTCGCGTGGTTCAAAGCTCAACGCCCGCGGGACGCCGGACCTGCCCATCGTGTTCGCTGGGGTGCCTGGCGATGCACTTGGGATGACCGGCGATCCCACTGACCTTACGGATCGTTCTGCCTGGGGGGGCCTCATCTTTTCGGCCTACGGCCTTACGAATACGGGTGGGGGAGACGAAATGGAGGCGGAGGATGCCATTCCTCGCACCGAAGAGCGATGGTTTGGTGGAGACGACAACGACGACGATAGCGGCATCCTCCGGTATGCCATCATCGCCGAGGCGGGCTTCGAGTCTGGCTCTGGCGAGGAGTATGACGGACTACGTCTTGAGGCGGTGGGGTCGCGCACCCAGATCGACCACGTCCAGATCATTGGTTCTGGAGACGACGGCATCGAGTGGCACGGCGGGGCGGTGAATCTGTCCCACGTCATCTGCAACGGAGCCTCGGACGACAGTCTGGACCAAGACCTTGGCTACGTGGGGTTGGTGCAGTTCGCTCTGGTGATCTTTGGCAGTGAGAGCGGCGATCGAGGGATTGAGTCCGACAACAACGGCGCCAACTTCGATGCCGCACCTCAAACCGCCCCAGTGCTGGCCAATCTCACCATCATCGGGGATGTGGGTGGCGATTTTGAATCGGTGGGCGCTTTGCACCGCGAAGGCTGGCGGGGTCAGGTTCTTCGGTCGGTCTTCATGGACGGAGACAACGGGATTGGAGGTCCCTTCGAAGACGGCTGTCTCGACATCGATGACACGCTTCCTTCGGAGCTAGTGTACCGCGACGTGCTCTTCGACTGTGCGTCGCCTCTGGTAGAGTGCGACGACGACTGAGAGGTTTCGATGCCCACCTTCGTCTCATCCCCCGCTCGCGACCGCGCGGCCAGTCTCGAGTACTGGACGCGGCTGGGCTTTGCCGTACGCTCAGATACGGACGACCACTGTGTTGTTGCGGATGCGGGGATCACCTTGGTCCTCGACCCGCGACCGTTCGCCCGGCCAGCGCTTGGGCTGATGGGATCGGATTGGGATGCTCGGGTGCCTGCCCTTCGTGAGCTGACCGGCGTGATGGAGACGGACTACGGTTTTCTGACCAGCGATCCGAGTGGCGCGTGGATCGAGCTACGTCGTGAATTCAACCACGGCAGTGGGGAGCCAGCCGGTTCGTCTGCCCTAGGAACGTTTGCTGGCATGAGCCTTGAGATGGTTGATGTGGTCAGAGGGCGGGCACTGTATGAGGCTTTGGGGTTCGTTCACACCAAGGGCGATCTGGAGCAAGGTTGGGTGTCGCTTGCCCACCCCGAAGGCCTCACGGTGAGTCTAATGAAACCGTTTGCCTGCCCCCACTCATTCGTGAATCCTTCGCTCACCTACTTCAATGGTGGGAACAACCCGTCGATCATCGCGGATCTTCGGGCTCGGGGAGTACCGTTCGCCGAAGAGGTGACGGTCTTCAACGATCAGGGCGAAGTGGACAATGTGATCCTGCGGGATCCGGGAGGTCTCGGCGTGTTTGTGTTTAATGATTAGCGAGCGGACGGATGGAAAAGAACCTGGGGTCTCTCCTGAGGAGGCTCTCCGACACCGATCCGCTCGGTGCGGCGTGGTGCACGGCATTGTGCGCATGGACGCGCCACCATTTGCTACCTTCAAACGAGTACCGCCCCGCGACGCTGTTTCGGTTGGTCATGCTGTCCGCTCAAGGGGTGCCCGTATCTCGCGAACGCTTGGGCACTGCGGCCTTTGAAGCGTGCGATGCGGTCGCCGCGTATGCGCAGTCTTCCGCCTCGGGCAGTTGGGATGCTGCATACGCGGCCAATGCGGCTGCGAACGGGGTCTACGACGTCAGAAACCACGCAATCGCCTACATCGCAGCGTGCGCGGCCCGGGTCACTGACGACATTGGTTTCGCAGAGATGCCGCTTCTTCGTCTCGTTGAGCATCAGCTGACTCCGTTGGCACACCCTGGGCATTTGCCAATCGGCGACTGGTTGCTCGAACGCAATGCGAAGCCGGGTCGGGTGGGCACACTCGGCGCGTCGTTGTCCTGGGCTCGCCAGCACCACCTTCGGTGGTGGGCGCCTGCCCAACGCTGGGCTGCCGAACACCGCATCCTTCCACCTTCCGAGTTGTTGAGGAGGTTGCGGGGTCGGGCGTGATGAGCCGGACACATGGCGAGTGCCAACCTGCTTCAAAGGGACTCACTGCCCTCGCTGATCGCCCACCAGAGATCACTGGAGCGCCGAAGAACCGAAGCGCCGACCGCTGGTACGAGTAAGCTTTCATCGTCGTACTGCGCACGGAGCGCGGAGTACTCCTTTTCGTCGAGGGGAGCTGTGAAGACGAACACCCCGTCTGGTACAGCAGGAACTCCAGGAGACGGAAGAGCCCACGGTCGGCCTGGAATAGTCCCAAATTGCTGCATGCAATCCTGGATACAGCCAGGCTCTCCGAACGCCGGCTGACTGGCCTCCCCAGCGGGCGCAACCGAAGCCATCATCCAACAAGGAAACTCGTCACAGGAC
Source organism: Myxococcota bacterium (assembly GCA_039208735.1). Taxonomy (GTDB): domain Bacteria; phylum Myxococcota_A; class UBA796; order UBA796; genus DRPG01. The sequence continues at coordinate 29,929 of JBCCQY010000064.1, forward strand.
ACGAGGATGAGTTCTTCGGCACAGCCGCAGTCGGTGTCTAGAAGACGCTCTGCTGCTGCCTGGGCCGTGTCAGGGTCCCACCCTGGCGGCGGTTCGATGGGATGAGGTATCCAGGACTCAGCCATGTGAAGGGTGACCTGCACGACCTCGGACATCGTGCGCCGCGCAGCTTCTGTGGCGAGGTGTCTTGGAGTTTCGTTGGTTTGGCCGGCCCCGGTTTGGGGCAACGGGTTTTCATTGAATTGTCGAACGGTCGCCTGCTTGGGTTCACCATCGGTCGACCCAACCGCGGGAGCGGGAGGGGCCACAGGACCCTCGGCCACAGGGCCATTCGAGCCGAAACGCAACGAGATGGACAGGAGCGCGCCAAGCCCCAGTAGCGACACGAGCAGGAGCAGGATGCCGAGGCGTTGCCATCCCATCAAGGCGACTTCAAGCGACTCGATCGAAGCCGTCCTGCGAGTCGCCGCCGAAAGCCACTCTCGAACGCCCTGGCGAGTCCAGACCCCCCATACAGGTGTGGGCCCCGCCCGCCGAACACTGGTGATTCCCTAGGCATTGGTGAGCTTCTCCTAAGCAAACCTCTTCTTCGTACCAGTGGGTATGACACATGAAATTCCGGCTGTCACCTGCGGAACCGCACCGGTGACTATCCCCGCATGAACGATCTGCCGGTGACAGCCGACGCCGCGGCCATCAGAGGGGCGCGGCGACTCGCTCGGGTGGCTCACTCATGGGCGCGTTGGTTCGACATTCCAACTGGGAGGGGCGACCCGGCGGAAGTCGAACCACGGTAATCCGATGTGGAGGACGGTCACGTACTCCTCGAGTTCGAGGAACGAAGGCTCTTGGGGCTCGACTGCTTCCATGACTTCTGCGGTCTCTTCAGGCGTGAAAGTGACGATCGGGGCGGATGGGAATCCAGCACGAGCGATCCCATCCAGAACCCCTGCGAGATGGCCCCACAGCACTCCGGAATGCAGCCCGAAGATCGCGAACCGTCCTGCCGGCCCTCGTGCCATCATAGATGTTCCAAGCGACACCATTTCCTCTGTCGCGTAGCCACCTGCACAATCAGCCTCTGGACAGGGAACAACCTGATGAACTGGCTCGGTGCCCGTGCCCAGAAAATCGATGGTCAGGTTGTGGGGAGTCGGGAGTACGAAGAAGAGGTCGTTGACCTTGCCCCCAGAGGGGTTGGCTTTGTGCATGGGTGCTCGGCTTGCCGCTCCAGGATCTTCAACGAGCATGAAGTACTCGCTGTAGGAGGCTCGGCCGGCGGTATAGAGGAGCGCCCGCAAGGTGCTTCCGGGAATTCGTGTATCGACAGCGAACAAAAGCCTCGACGGATCTCCGACTTCATCGGGTGAGGCCCACGGGCGGCAGTACTCGGAGACGCGGTCGATCCGCTCCCGCAGCTCTGAGAGTCGGTCGCCGAGCGCAATATGGTAATATTCGCCATCAATTTCGCCTGGATCGAGTTGGCCACGTGCGTCGAGTTGGCCGACGACCTCACCCGCAAAGGTCAGGGGACCATTGGGAGAGGCATGAATGATGGCAGGGGCCAGTGGGAGCCCTGTTCCCGTCGAGGCGCACTCCGCGAGTGCGTCTGGAGACGGATTCGTCGACGGAAACGAGAACGCCGCAATTGGGAAACGCTGACCCGCGGTGACCAGAGGAAGAGTCACGCTTAGCCGGGGTTCGGAAGCCGAAGCATCGACAACTTGGGGTAGCGTCGGGGGTTTCGAACAGGCCAAAGCCCCCAACGTCAGCGTTGGCCAAATACGATACAACACTGCATCCTCGCGCAATTTCGAGGCTACCCTATCCGGTTCCGCATGCACCGGGTTTGGAATCTGAGGCGCTTTCGCGACTTCCTATCCGTGGTACTCCTCGGCGTTCCCCACATCGACGATGATGAGGATATGACCTTAGAACAGGCGCTCTTGGACTTGCAGGCCGCCTTGACACACGATCCCCGAACCGCTGCAGGTCTCCTAACAGTCATCCGATCGGCCGACGGTTCCATACGCCAGTCGCTAACTCCGCCTTTGGCAGGACGTCCGCCAACGGATGGTTCTCGGCCAAGGCGTCACCGCACTGGGGAGCGGCGATCCGGTCCATGCGAAACAAACGCCGCGCGTCCTTTTCGAGGTCCCAAGACAGGATGTACCAAATCGGAGCGTGGAGCACGAGGGCGATGCATTCGACGTGCCGAGATGAAGGGGTCCCGGCTGCGTCAACGTAGTCGAAGGTCATGGACAGGTTGCCGGTAAAGCAACGCTCAAACACCGACAACAGGGTGTCGTCGACCGTACCGAGCGACTGTTCGACACGCTCGCTGGCGGGGGCCCCGATCAGGATGCGTCGCTCGAGCCGCTTCATCGCCCGCTGACGCTCGGGTGACAACGCCATGCGGGCCCGGTCCAGCGCGGCCTCGGCACTTCCCCCGAAAGGAAGGTGGGGTGTGGCCTTCAAGATGGCGACGGACAGCGCGAGGCCGACGATCTCGGCGACCTCGAAGTGCACCGCACGCGGGCGACTGTTGGGCGCAACGCGTACGCCCCCTCCGGGTCCCGGCGTGGCACGGATGTCGTGGCCCGCGTCGCGCAAGGTGGCGAGATCGCGGTAGACCGTGCGCTCGGACACGCCAAGGGTCCTGGCAACGGCGGGAACCGTCGTGGACCCGCGGTACAAGAGAGTGAGGAGCCGGTCTCGGCGCGCAGCGGTTTTCATGATTGCACCATTGCTCCCATCCCTGACCGTTTCTGTCAGTGATTATCGTCGCGCCGCGGAGTCCCTGACACGAATCGTCAGGGTTCGAGGTGAGAACTGGGGTGGCCACGGAAGGCCTGAGGCGGCGCGCGAACGCGTTGACTCCAAACCACCACGAGGGCTAGCGATGTTCGACCCCACCACCTTTCCCGACCCGATCCGCGTTCCCGTCAATGGCGTAGAGCTGGAGGTCTTCGAAGCCGGCAAACAGGACGCAGGAAACCCCATCGTCCTGTGCCATGGTTGGCCGGAGCACGCCTTCTCCTGGCGCTACCAGGTGCCCGCCCTTGTCGAGGCTGGCTACCACGTCATCGTCCCAAACCAGCGGGGCTACGGCAACTCCTCTCAACCGGCCGAGGTGACCGCCTACGGCCTTGATGAGCTGACCGGCGATCTCGTTGCGCTGCTCGATCACTACGGGTACGACAACGCGACGTTCGTCGGCCACGACTGGGGGGCGATGGTCGTCTGGGGGCTCGCGCTGTTGCACCCCGACCGTGTCCGCCGGCTCATCGCACTCAGCGTGCCGTACCAGGTGCGCGGGGAGAAGCCATGGATCGAATTCCTCGAGGACCTGTTCGGAAGCGACGTCTACTTCGTCCACTTCAACCGCCATCCCGGCGTCGCAGATGCCATCTTCGAGGCCAATACCGCCCAGTTCCTACGCAACCTGTTCCGGAAGAATGAGCCCTCCATTGAGCCTCAGCCGGGCAATGCGATGATTCATCGCGCTCTTGCAGAGGTCCCCCTTGGAGAACCGGTGATGAGCGACCGTGAGCTGGCCGTTTTGGTTGCGGCCTTCGAAAGGTCTGGCTTCACGGGCAGCATCAACTGGTACCGGAACCTCGACCGCAACTGGCACCGCCTCGCGGACGTGGATCCCATCATTCACCAGCCCGCCCTCATGATCTACGGTGAGCGGGATGGCGTTCAGAGGTCCGACCTCCTGGTGCAGTTTGTGCCGAACGTGGACGTCGTTGATCTGGATTGCGGCCATTGGATCCAACAAGAGCTGCCCGAAGCGACGAACCGAGCCATCCTGGACTGGCTAAAAACTTGAGAGACGTCCGCAACGGTTCGCGACGCTCCAAGACCGACAAGCAAGGAGGTGCGATTTGTTTGGAATCCTCATGGCCTCGATGATGACGCTTGCCCAGGCCGAAGCGCCTACTTGCGGAAAGACGCATGCGAAGGTTGGTCAAACCGCCACGTTCAGTAATCTGCAGCATAAGGTGGGAGGGAAGGCTACCATCATCGATGATTGCACCCTCGAAATCAAGAACTTTACCTACGATGGTCAGGGCATCGACGTTCGGATCTACGGTGCGGTTGGAAAAACGTTCGATCGGGGGTTTCCGATGACCGGAGACCTCGTCCGCTCCAAGCCTTACCAGGGCGAAACCCTGAAGGCCAAGCTTCCGAAAGGGAAGACCTGGGACGACGTGACGCACTTGAGTGTGTGGTGCGTGGACTTCAGTGTGGACTTTGGAAATGGGGTTTTGCGGAACGCGTCCTGATTCGCGCCGCACGGGAAAGGTGCGACGAAGCCTCAGTTGCCATGTGAACAGAGGGCTCACCGGATACACTTTGACGTTGACGCAATCCGTTCGGAGGCTCTCATGCTGTTTACGCTTTCTGCAGTCGCGATGGCGCATCTCCATCCGCAGCCGACGGATCCTTTCATCGTGTGGGATCAGCGGTGGCTGGTCCAGACGGAGGTGCAGTTCCCCATGCCGAGGGTGCTGCACGCGACGTGGCACGAAGGTGCCCGCGCGAACGCGATTCGCATGCGGGCAGTGGTTGACTGTGACCGAGATGAAAAGCGCGGAGCCCGACGTTGGAAGGTGACGTGCACGATTCAAGACCTCGCCTTGCAGGCCCAGGCCACAGCGCCCCTGAATGCGGTCCAGCGCGCGACAATCGAGGAATGGGATGCGTTGCTGACGGGGATGCCCATTGCGTTGGTCGTGCGGGATGACGGATCGATCCTCGACACGGCGTTGCCGCGTTTGCGTCGAGGAACGCCGGCCGAGCGTGAACGTCACGAGTTCATGCGGCAGTTGACACGTCGGTTGGTGGCGCCGCTGCAGCTCGATCTGCCCGAACGGGTCTCGGAGGGCGTCACGTGGTCCGAGCCAAGTCCCGAGCAGTTCGAGATCCCCACCTTCGAGGCGTCATCGGCGATGTCGCAGGTGGTTCACCGACTGGATGAGCGTCCAGATTACTGGCACGTGCAGTCCCGGGGAGAAGGGCTACAGTTGCCGCGTCCGCTCACGATGGCCATGCCCACCGCGCGCGACGTGTTTCGGATGCAGTACGAAAGCCGCGCCCGTTTTGATGCGGATACGAAAATGATGGTCGAGCGCGTGTGGAAGGTGGGCGGTCGCGCCTCGCCCCTGGGCCGAACGCCGGGCCGCTACTCGACGTTTGGCCAGCTGCTGTGGCTCTCCGAGGACGATGCGCCGAGTTTGGGGGCGAGCGGTTTCGTGTCGGGTGAGGAGTGGAGCCGCTCGGCGTACGCCCCTGGCGTTTCGACGCTGTAGCGCGGGCCCGGGAGCGAAGAACCTGGGTTCGTGGCATCATGGCAGCCCTTTGGAGGCGCAGATGAACCTGCTCCCTTGGTGGTCTCTCGCGACAATGCAGCTGGGTTGCAGTGCCAAGCAACCCGTGGCGACCGCGGCCCCGACGCCCTCGTGGCAGGTCGACTTCTTCGATGACTTTGATACGTTCAACCCAGATCATTGGCAAGACCAGCTGCTCTGGGTGAACCAGGAAGACCAGTGCTACGTCGCAGGCAACGAAGCGGGCACGCGGGAGGTCAGCGATGGCACGCTCAAGCTTCGCGTGATCGATCTGGGGGCGCCCCGCCCGTGCGACAACCTGAGCAAGCACGGCGAGCTGCATCCGGACACGCGCTACATCGCGGGGCGGATCGCATCGAAAAACCGCAGGGAGTTTGTCAAAGGACGGTGGACGGCTCGGCTTCGGGTTCCGAGTAGTGGGACGTCCGGGATGTTTCCGGCGTGGTGGCTGCTTGGGGCCTACAACAACGAGCCCCCCGTCGAGGAGCCCGATGAGACGGTCTGTTGGCCACTTCCCGGCTCTGGCGAAATCGACATTTTCGAGCATCACAGCGATGGAGGACCTGACCACTACGCGGCGCGAGTCATCGAGAGCCTCGGGGCCTGTGACAAAGGCGATTGGCAGGCCCGCATGCTGGTGCAAGCCACTTCGCTCGCCGAGTTCCATGACTACGCCGTCGAATGGAGCGGTGCAGACCTGCGATTTCTGCTCGACGGGCTGGAGGTCTACCGCATCGCAGGAGGGGGCGAGGTCTTATCAGAGCCAATGTTCGCCATCCTCAACTTCGCGAAGATCAACAACGCGACGATGTCGGAGCCCTGGGTCATGGAGGTGGATTGGGTCAAGCACGAACACCTGCGTTGATGCTCACGACGACCTTGCCTTTGGCCCTTCGAGTTTCCAGGTGACGATGGCCGGCCGATGCCTCATCGAGCGAGACCACCCGGTCGACGACGGGTCGGAGCGTTCCTGCTTCGATCCATGCCGCAAGTTGCTCGAGGTCACGGGTGTGGCTCTGCACGATCACCAATGCGGCACGATGCAGCCCCACCCGACGCAGTACGCCGCGCGCCACGTGGCTCAAGCGTGGGATGGTCGTGCAGAACCGCCCCTTGGGGCTCAACATGCGTCGGGCGGCCGGCCATCCCAGGTTTCCGAACACGTCGAACACCTGGTCGAGACCCCGCTCCCGGCGGGGGTCTGTCTGGGTGTAGTCGAGTACGCGGTTCGCCCCGAGGGAGCGGACGAGTTCGGCGTTCCGCCCCGAGCAGACCGCGGTCACGTCGGCGCCGAGCGCCCGAGCGATTTGCACGGCCAGCGTACCGACGCCTCCCGAAGCGCCATTGATCAGTACGTGATGGCCAGGCCGAACGTCCAGTTCGTCTCGCAACGCCTGGAGCGCCGTCAGGCCCGCCAAAGGAAGCCCCGCTGCGTCGGCAAAGGACAGGCCACGCGGCATGCGGGCGAGTTCGCGGGGGCGAAGGACGGCGACTTCTGCGCACGCGCCGCCGCGTTGGCTCTGGATCATGCCGTAGACCGGCATGCCTTCGGGCTGCCCTTCCCAAGGGTCGAGGGTGACGCCCGCTACGTCGTAGCCCGGAACCCGTGGAAAGGGACCGCGCGACATCCAGCGCATTCGTCCTTTGCGAATGAGGACGTCCTTCGGATTGAGGCCGGCGGCATGTACCTGAACGCGCACCGCTCCCGAGCGCGGGCTTGGAACAGGAACGTCGCGAACCTCGAGTTCATCGGCGGGTCCGTAGCGATGGTACACGCTGGCTTTCATGGTCTGCATGCGCAAAGCCTAGCGCCTTTCGCGATAATGAAGCCTCATATACGCGCATAGCAGCCATGTGCAAATGGAGGAGAGGATGCCAGGGCGGCTCGAAGATCTACAGCTGCTCGTGGCCGTCGTACGCTACGGAACGTTGACGGCCGCCGCGGCCCATACCGGCACGACTCAATCTCGGGTGAGTCGGGCGTTGAAGCGCCTGGAGGACGACGTCGGGCGGGTGCTTGTCCGTCGGTCTTCGCGCCAGGTTGCGCCGACCGAGGCAGGGCGTAGGCTGGCGTCTGAGGCCGTACACGCCATTGAGCGGATCGATGCCGTGCGATCGGAATTGCAAACCGGTCAGGCCCTGGCGGGGCGGTTGAGGCTCAGCACGCCTCCTGCGGTGGGACGTCGGGTGCTATCACCCGTGATTCAGACCTTCTGCCAATCCAATCCAGGAATCCGTCTCGATTGGTCTCTCGGGTCCCGTCGGGTGGATGTCATCGCCGAAGATGTGGACTTGGCGATTCGATTTGGGCCGCTTGCGCCAACCTGGCAGCGGGCCATTCGATTGATGGGAGGGCGCTATGCGGTTTTCGGAAGTCCCACGCTCCTCGGCGAGCGTGAGTTGACCGCTGCCCAGCTTCCAACGTGGCCCACCATCGGTTTGCACACGACCCATCTCCGCGATCGCTGGCCGGTTTACGAAGCGGGCCAGCTGCAGTGGATCAACGTCGATCCGCAGCACTGGGTGGACGATGCGGAAGCGCTGATCACTCTGACCCTTTCGGGGCTCGGGCTTGCGTTGGTGCCTGACATTTTGGTTTGCGACGAGGTGGCGAAGGGGCATCTGCGTCTTGCATTGCCTTTGGCAACCGCGGTGCCATTTGATCTCTATGCGGTATTAGGCCCTCATCGTCCGTTACCGCGAGCCGAAGCGTTGGTGGATCATTTTCGCCGCCATTTGTGATCCGTTTTGCCAAACGCCCATAGTCCTCTCAGTAGGAGGGGTCCGAGACGGGCTCTTCGCAGCCCACCAAAACCGCAAACACGCTGGCGATGGCACGCATCGGAGACTCCAGGTCGAGGTGGCGAACTTCAGAGACTACGGCGACAACACGATGGTCTGAAGACTCGCCGGAGCGATGTCAAGCCTCGCCTGCTCACCCTTGAATACGACAGTGGCTGCCACTGCGGCATCTGACTCATTGAACACATGGATGGCGATGTCTCTATCGGGGTTCTCAATGGCCACCGTGTGCAGTGAAGGTGGGCCATCGAGGGAGGTCGTGAGGACCTTGCCACCTGGTCGGGAGTGACGCGAGACTTGCTTGAGGATGTAGTAAAGCGGGGTGTAGTAGACCGTATCGGATTCGCCATCCACCATGACGGGTGCAAGGCAGTAATTTCCGACGTGGTTGGGGCCTCCGCGTTTGTTCAGCACAATGTTCCAGTCCACCCAGCCGGCGAGCCAGTGGTTCATGCCGACCACCAGGTCGCGAGCGTACCGAAACGCGGGTGCGTACTTGGGGTGGTCCACTTCGCGGTTGGGCGCCCAGTCCCAACCCCAGTCCGTGGCCTCTTTCTTCCAGTACCAGGCGTCGTCCTGCCACCATGCATAGAGGTCTTCACAGCCGCAAGGTGGGTTGGAACAGGTGTTCTCGCACGATGCCTGTCCGGCTACGCTGTCGATCGTGCCTTCGCTGTGGACGATGAGCCGGTTGGGATATTTCTGGTGTTGCGCGTCGAGGACATCCTCGTAGACGCGGAACGTGCTGTTGTACCAGTGCACGGCGGTGCCTCGGACATGCTCCGCCGCAAGGGGGTCGTTGAAGATGACGTCGGTGAATTCCGCCATCTCGGCTCGATTCTGATCGAAAATGAGGATGTCGGTGTCGAGGCCGACACTTCGGAGCTGAGGCCCGAGGATGCGGAGAAAGTCCCGTTGCTCTTCGGGGGTCATCTCCATGCTTTCCCAGGTGCCCGCGTTGCCTTGAGGCTCGTTGACCGGCGTGATGGCCCAGATGTCGATGTTGCGCTTTGCGTAAGCCTGAAGGTAGGCCACGAAGTAGCGAGCGAAGGTGTCGTAGTGCTCACGCAGAAGCGTGCCTCCACGACCGCGTTCCGGTTCGTAGAGCTTGCCATTGTCCTTCATCCACGCCGGAGCCGTCCATGGCGACGCAATGAGCTGGAAGTTCGCGCCCGGGATGGCCTTGGCGTCCTGGATGAGTTGGATGAGCCCGTTGCGTTCGTCCTCGGCCACCGAAAAGCCTGCGAGAGACGGATCGGCATCCGGCGCGTAGCTGTAGCTGTACTCCGAGAAGTCGGAGCTTCCGATATGGGTTCGAGACAGAGCATACCGTGCTCCGTCTGTGCCGAAGAGGGCCGCGAGCACCTCGGTGCGCTTGGCCGGTGAGAGTTCGCGAAGTGCCGCGGCAGACGCTTGGGTTAGTGAGCCGCCCACGCCGAGAAAGGTCTGTCGAACCTGATCGAGATGGACTTCGAGCCGGACTTCGGCGGGCGCGACCGACGCGGCAAAGCGCAGGGGCTCGGCTTCGCGCATCGCGTCGCCTTGGCTCGACGTCACGAACACCTGCGCGGTGCGGGACGGTCGAGGCGCTTCGACGGGCGTCCGTGCACAACTCGTGATCAACAGGGCCGTGGCCCACCCAACCGCCGCAAGGTGTCGGCGGACGTGTTTGAACTTCAACATCGCTTCGGATGGTAGCCCAACTCCCCGTCTCATGGCCCTCGACGGCTGCATCTTCGCATTGGGTCGGACAGGGCGGGCGCTACGGGGCGACCAGCGTGTACAGGTCGTCAATGACCTGGCAACGCCCCAGCCAGTTGTCGTAGGTCGCGCGCCACGCGACTTCGCCGTCGGGCGTGACTTCGTACACGCGGCCGGTGGGTCCGAGCGTGTGCAGGGTGTTGCCGCTGGGCAGGCGGTGGGCCCACGACCAGCTTACGTCGCCGTATCCGGAGTCAAAATTCCAGACTTCGCGCATGGCCATTTCGTTGTCATCGATGACGTACTCGCGCAGCCACACCGTGCCCGTGCCGTTGTCGATCGAAGATGCGAGCAGGTTGCCGTTGGCCAGGAACTCGATGCCGTGCTGGTTGTTGAGTTCGGCGGTGGTGGGCTGGAAGCTGTAGATGTCGATGCCGGGCATGCCGGGCGCGGACCACAGCGGGTCTCCCGTCGGGCGGTCGAGAATGGCGATCGACTGCGTGCTGAAAGCGCTGACGGCAAATCGGTCGCTGAGCGGGTCGTAGGTGATGCCGTTGATGTAGGAAATGTTGGAGCTGGACCAGATTTCTTGCCGGCTGGTGGCCCCCGGAGGAAGCTCGTACAACGTGCTGCCGCCGTCCCAGACGATCGTGCCATCCGGGAGTCCCGCCATGGCGTGGTAGTGACCGCGGGTCTCGAAGTCGGCAATGCGCTCGTCGAGGTACGACCGGTACGCACGGTCGCGGTCGGTATCGCCCCAAAGCAAGCCATCGCCCGAAGCGGACAGCTCAGCGTAAAGGATGTTCGAACCGCCGGTCGCCCAGACGACGCGCCCATCGCGGTCCATGATGATCAAGTATGCGTCGTTGAACTCGTTGATCGGTAGCAACACGTACTTGCCAGAGGGCGCCCACTCTGCCGGCTCATTGACCTGGAGATTCGGCATGGGAAGCCCCGCCGGCACCGGCAGCGCTTCGAGTTCACTGCTTCCGTTCACACTGGCGGAACCATCGGCCAGCGTGACCCGGTAGGGGGCTGTCGTAGCCGCAGGTACGCCGATGACCGTGGTCTCGTTGGTCCCCATTTCGCCGTCGATGGTGGGTGTCCGGAGCCACTCGCCATCGACCTGGTACTCGACGTACACCGCACCCGCGGCGGACTGGTCCCACGTGACGGAGAAGGGCCCGAGGAAAGTCGGGTTGTTCGCCCACGCGAGGTTGCTGATGGTGATCGGGCCCGGGTCGGGATCGGGGTCCGGATCGGGGTCAGGGTCGGGATCCGGATTGGTTGTCGGGTCGGGACCGGGCCCCGGATTGGTTTCCCCCAGGTCCGCTGGTGGGCCTGCGGGATCCATTGGGCATCCTGCCAGCATGATCAGGGCCAGGACCATTCGAGTCACGATCGCCTCCATTGTCGAGCTTCGGCCTATTGGATGTTGAGAGTCACATTGCCGGTGTTGTTGTAGCCGTCCACCACCACGATGATGGTCTGGCCTGCGGTCATGGGCAGTGAGATACGAGATTGTAGGCCCAACCCGGCGGTATCATCGTTGCAGGCAAGTTCAACTCCCCCGCATGAGTCGAGGGCGTACAGAACGGTGTCATATGTGGACCCGTCCGTATCGAATGTATAGGTGGCGTTGGCGGGAGCTGTAAAGTCGAATGTCAGCTCTCCCGCCGTCGCGCCGACGCAGGTGGGCTGGTAAGTATCGAGTAGGCCTGCGGTGCTGCCGTTGTAGGTGCCGGGACCATTCGTGGTCTGCAGGGGGCAGCACGACGGGTCGGCCTGACAATCACTGTCGAAACAGTCGTCGGTGCCATCGCCATCGTTGTCGAAGCCGTCGTCACACACCTCGGGACCGCAAATGCCGACCCCCGCGCAGTCGCTGTCGGCGCAGTCCGCATCGGAGTCCCCGTCGTTGTCGACACCGTCATCGCAGGTCGACTCTGCGGTTTCACCTGCAATGATGTCGAGCTGGAAGGGCCCATTTCCTAGCCCGGAGAACCCCTCTGCGACGACCAACACCGTCTGTCCCGCGGTCATCGTTTGCGCGACGGTGGCATTGTTGAACGTCGCGTCGCAAGCGAGTTCAACGCCTCCACATTGGTCTTGCAGCGAGATCATGACGTCCGTAGCGCCCGAGCCTCCGACGGTGAAGAGGTAGTCGCCATTTGAGGGAGCGGTAAACTCGACGCTGTAGTCGTTGCCGCCTCCAAACGCACAGCTCGCCTGGTGAACGTCTGGTGCAGTGGACAGGTCACCGGTGATCCTAAAGGGGAACGTAGAGGTGGCTTCCTGAGGACAGGGCCCAAGAGGTCCAGTGTCCATCATCTCGCCCGTATCGCTCATATCCGCGTCCGTATCGGCGTCGGTGTCCGCGTCCGCGTCCGAATCGGTGTCCGCGTCCGAATCGGTGTCCGCGTCCGAATCGGTGTCCGCGTCCGAATCGGTGTCTGCATCTGCATCCGCATCCGAGTCGGCGTCCGTATCGGTATCCGTGTCGGCGTCCGCATCCGGATCGAGTGTTCCGTCGGTTTCTCCGGTGCACGCGAGCAATCCGCCACCGATGAAGAGCACCATTGCGATTCCGCGCATCCTCGGCCTCCTGCAAGAGATGGAGGCTAGCTGACATTCCTAGGACTCCGCCAGCCCCGCAGCCCCCACAGGACCCTGGCTTGCCGGTTGCGTTCACCATGCCCGGGGAAACGCGCGGCCTTACACCGAGCGTCAAGCTCCTGTAAGACAAAAGGCTTGCCAATTTGGTTCAAAGCGTTCGTGGACTTTTTGGCTTCTGATTACTCTGGATTGGAGCGAAGAAATTCGCGGACTAGGGTCTGAAGCTGGCGTTGAGCCACCACGCTCTCCCGCAGATCGTCCAGGGCCAAACCCGCTTCGTCTGCGCGTTGGTGCAAATCGAGCATCGCCTTCAAATCGATGCGGGTCGACAGGTCGAGAAGGACCCGTTCGATGCCTGGATACGCAACCAAGACGTCTTTCCGAGCCAAGGGAGCCGGACGGTAGTCAAGAAAATAGGAACGGTCGTCCTCGACCCGCACAAGGGCTGGGTTCTCGGAGAGTTCCGGGTCGGTCGTGTACGCAATTCCCACGTCAGCGCGTTGGTCACGCATCCGTTCGTAGAGCAACTCGTGCTTGTCGATATTGTGGTTCATTAATTCGATGCCTGGATACGCTTTGATTAGCCCGGGCAGCGCGTCGCGACGTCGGAAGAAATCGGGTGAGGCTCCCAACGTAAGGCCAGGTGCGTTCGCCGCCAGCTCGCTGAGTCGAAGGGTCCCATCCGACAGCAATCCGAGTTCCTCCGCACGTGGGCGCAACATCACAGGTTGGTAGTTGCTCGAATACTGGAAGGGGGTCAGCCACGTCAGATCGGACTGTTCCGCCTGCAGAATGGAACGAACCCACTCGGGGTCACCATGATTGGCGGCGGTACTCACCGATGGATCTTGGCCAAGCAGTTGAACCACCAGGGTGGAGCTGTACTCGGGGTAGAGATCGATGTCACCTCGATCCAGCCCTGTCAGGAATTCGGCATTCGGGATGCGCGGGTAATCGATGGGGTCGACGGGGTAGCCCGCCTCCAACAGCGATTGGGCCATCAGCTCGGCAAGAATGGCTGACTCGAGGAAGTTTTTGCCGACGATTCGGATGGGACCTGGAGGGCGACCGACCATCGAGGGTGGAATTGCGAACCAGATGAGCAGGCCGAGTGCGAGCGCGCCCAGGAGCAAGGGCCCCCGGTGCGAAGGCTCCGCATCGAGCGGTTCTTGGAGGTTGGCCGTAGTCAACGAGCCTCCTCAGGTGTGGCGGTGATGCCCCAACAGCGCCACGCGGGTATCGCGACCTGAAGGCCGTGTCGACGGCGGCTTACTCGTCGAAGCTCAGGGTTAGGGTCGCCCGATCGTCCGCTGGATCCAGCTCGCGAACTACACTTTCTTGAGACACGATGGCATCGCCCGACAATTCAAGCGTGACCGGCTCGGTACCCGCTCGGGAAACCAGAAAGCGGACCTCAACCACGCACATCTCTTCGTCGCATGGGCGGTAGACGCCCTCAACGTTGAGCTGGTTTTCTTCCTGAAACCTGACGAGTCGCCCTGGCGCGACATTGGGGAAGGCGAGGACCCAGCCCTGGGGAGGGTCGGACTCGGCCGTCAGGCGCAGCGCATTGCTGACCTCCAGATCCTGCCTGGGTAGCCCGTCGGACGCGTACGTCAGGGTTGCGGTTCCGCCGATTTCGGTCACGCCTTCGGCCACCTGAAGGGAGGCCATGTCGTCTGGAGCAAAGATCCAGGTCTCAGTTGTGCATGCCATCGCACCAATTGTGACGCCGCACAGTAGCCAACGCATTCGTTCTCCACGGGTGGGGCCGTTTCGCACTCGGTCGGTTCCGTCTATGACCTGACCATCATCCCGCGCGGCAAAGCCGCAGATGATGCCCTCAGCTGTGATTTCTACGAGGTTGCGAAC
>JBCCQY010000065.1:0-44051 GCA_039208735.1 Myxococcota bacterium
CGCCGGAAGATGCGAGTCGGGGTGGCAGGATTCGAACCTACGACTTCCTGCTCCCGAAGCAGGCGCGCTACCAGGCTGCGCTACACCCCGTCTTGCCCAATCCCTTAGTGGTTCCGATACCGGCCGGCAAGCAGCGATGGCCTACAACCGGTAGAGAATCGAGCAGCCGCCCATCGCCGACGCCCCACGCACCAATTCGGGGCCGAGCCCGTACCGCTGCACGTTCGCAGGAGCGTCCGTCGTCGTTGGCGCATGCAAGGCTCCGACCCCGCGATCCGCGAGCCCTTTGGCGAGCCGCTTAGCCAGCCCCCGGATGTTCGCGCCACCGCCCGTCAACACCCCATTGAACGAGGTGTGGGCTTCGGAGCGCTCCAAGAACGTGTCCATTTCAGTGAGGATCGCGGTGGCAAAACGATCCACAGCGGCGTCCACACGGTCGACGGTTAGGCCGAACGTCTGTGGCTGGCGCGCTCCCGTCGGCCCCCCAAACACCTGCCGGTGGAAGTGCTCTCGCTCGAGCACGTTGCTCCGCGCTCGGGCGGCATCCTCGTCGGACGCGTCAGCCAAAATCCACTCGTCCAACTTCCGCACGCCCAGCCGCGCCGACATCGCAGGGTCCTGGTCGAACTGACGCCCGTCATGGACAAACCCGGCCAGCGCGATGTCGGTGGTGAATGCGCCCACATCGACGATGAGCACGCCCTGCCCTGGGGTCGATAGCGTGCGCAACACGGAAAGATCCCCAAACATGGCCCCTAGATTGGGCTCCCCCGATGCGGTCAAGGGATTTCGGCCTTCCGACAACACACCAATGAGGTTCGCTTTGGGCTCCGACATCGTGTACACGCCGTCGTTCACAAACCCGATGTCGCGCATCAGCCCGTCAAGCCGCGAGGCCAATGGACTGTCGAGCACAAAATCCGGCACACACAGCTGCGCTTGGGCTGCCTTGAAGTCGTCATGGCCGAGCATCGCGGGCAACTGCACGTCGTACAACCACCGCAAGTAGCGCTCGACAACGTCGAAGGCGCGCAGCTGCGGCACCTTGGCCACCAACTCGGCCCGGACCTCGGGATCGGCCCCGTCCAACATCGAAAACTCGCCCTCATCAGGGGCAAACAACTCGGCTTTCCAGTTGTCATGCAACTCGACGCGTGGACCCGCCTTGAGGCCCGCCGCGTGTGGGCCAAACACCCACCGATTGCTGGCAGGACTCCGCGCGGCCACCGATGGAATGCAGAAGTGCTGCTCATCGGTCAGATCCGGATGCGTCAGCAGGTGGGTCTCGGCTGGCGGCGCGACACGGTACCCGATCTTGGTGAACGAAGCACCAAGGTCGATGCAGAGACTGTCCGGTACGGTCATGAAGCTCCTTCCTCGGAAAACTCGACGAGCGCCTTCTGCAAGATGGTCTCTCCGGCCGGGCCGACCATCGCCCATCCGGGGGCCACGATGGCAGCTGGATCACCAGGGAACAAGCTCTCCTCGCAGGTGTGATGGCGCGCGTCGAAGTCCACCACCTCACCCACCTCCCCTAGTTGTCGCAACCCGAGCGAGGTCATGGCGCGCGCAAGTCCCCGACGAACCTCCGGATCAAGCTCCCGCACCCACGACAAGACGAGCTCTTCGGCCCGAACCCGTTCGACCGCCTCGGCCTCGCCCGCTCCCTCCCCGATGAGGTCGCCAAACAGCTCCTGCACCGTCTCCTGCACCACCGTCTGCTCGGCCGGCGACGCGGCCGCCTTCCACGCACGGAGCAACGCGGGCTGGTACAGCGCCGATGCCCGACGAACGTGCATGGGCCGCTGATCGGGCCTTAAGTGCCGCACCAGAAACCGAATGCCTTCGTCGGTCAGCACCACCTGCCGAGCCCGCGCCCCCGCCACCTCCTGCACCAATCCGCCAAGCAACTGATCGAGCAGCTCGGCGTACGGCGCCCGGCCATGCGGCAACAGGCCGGCGTCTTCGGGCCCCCGCCGAGGCGCAAACAACCGCATGGGTCCGTCGACCCGAACAATCCGCTCAAGTAGCGAAAGCAGGCTCGGCTCGGCCGAGCTGGCGTCAGAAGCACGCGACGTCACTGCCGCCATGTAGCCAGACGGAATGGGGAAGGCAGCGATGGTGTACGTTGAATCGATCCCCCTCGCGAGGGACGATGGAGGCACCCATGATGTGGCTGGTACTGGCGATAGGCTGCGATCTCACCGAGATCGTCGATCAGATCGACGGGATTACCAATCCGCTCGTCACCGAAGCCCTGGTGCTTGGCGTGGCGGAACCCGCCGACGAACGGATCGACTTGTCCTCCATCGGCTACGATCCTGGAGCCAACGCGACCGTATTCCTCGCCAACGCCTCAAACGTCAACGATCTCGACAATGCCCTGGTCTCTGGGGCCACGGTGACCGCAAGCGATGGGCCCACCTCGGCAGAGCTCCCCGAACGCGAGAACGGCGTCTATGTGAGCAACCCCGGATCTGGACTCGACTACGTGCCCGGTCGGACCATGACGATCTCCGCGGTGCTGGACGATCGCTCGGGGAGCGGCGCGCTTGAGCTGCCCGAAGGCGCCGGGCTCGGGATCATGGAGGATCACATGGTCGGCGAACCGATCGAGGTCGATGTGACGGGCAAAGGCTACACGGGCTCACTCATCGTGGTGTTCGATACGACCTCGGGCCGTGTCACCTACAGCAACGAGCCCACCGACGCCCGGGGCGTCTACGACCTCACCCGCGGCACCACCGAACTGACAATGGTGACCATCCCCGGCAAAGCCTTCCCCGACGAGTCGGTCTACGCACTCGGGTTCGCAGGCCTCGTGCACACGGGCTCGGACGACTTTGAAGGGTTGAACACCCTACTTTCCGGCATGGTGGCCGGACAGCTCGAGTTCTACCCCGTGGTCACAGTGCCCCTGCCTTAGCGCGTATACGCGGGAGGATCGCTGGCTGGAAAGCTATCGTTTCCCGCCAGATCCACTGGGTCCCACTCCACTCGCAATGCGGTTGGCGGCTGATCCTCGAGGCTCGAGATCACCTCCGGTTCATGCTCCGCGCCCACGATCACGACCCACGGCCCGTCCTCGAAGGGCAGCCGCCGGAGCGTCTCGAGGGCCCAGCCGTCCCCGCGGCATCGTGGACCAAAGCGGGCTTCAACGTCGACCTCGGAGGCCACCACCTCGATCCAGGTGCCTTCGGACAACTGCTCACGCAGCCGATCCGCTGCGGCTTCGGCCTCCGGGTGCATGCCGTAGCGCACCAGCACGAACGCTCTTGGTTCGAAATTCACGAAGTCTCCTGGCATTGACTTCTAGATTCTCTCACGAACGAGGCCGTGCGGTCTTGCAGGATCAGGCGGCGAGGATGGCCTTCACCGCCGCTTCTCGGTTCTCGGCCCCGAAGATCCCCGACCCCACGACCAGCACATCGGCGCCAGCGGCGGTAAACCGATGGGCATTGTGTGGCTTGATGCCACCATCCACCTCGATTTTCGTCGAGAGCCCACGCTGATCGATGGTTCGGCGAAGCGCCTCGATCTTAGGGAACACGGCTTCGATCAAGGTCTGCCCACCAAAGCCCGGATTCACGCTCATCACCAGCACCAATTCGAGCTCATCGAGCACGTAGTCGAGCACGCTGGGCGGGGTGTGAGGATTCAGCGACACCCCTGCGGTCGCGCCTCCCGCCTTGATTTGCTGGATGGTGCGGTGCAGGTGGCGCGAGGCTTCGACATGGACCGTGATGTTGTCGGCCCCGGCGGCCCGAAATGCATCGACATGGCGCTCGGGTTCCTCGATCATCAGGTGGCAATCCACTCGGGCATCCCCGGCCGACCGCCGCACCGCCTTCACCACGTCCGGACCAATGGTGAGGTTGGGCACGAACCGCCCATCCATGACATCGACATGGATCCAGGTGGCGCCGTAGCGACGGACCTCCTCGATGTCGCGTGCGAGGTGTCCAAAGTCAGCCGAGAGAATGGAGGGTGCAACAGTTGCCATGCCGGCCGCCGTAGCCATTGGCGAAGCCGTCGTCCACCTGTCGTCGGTGGCCCTCATCAACGATTAGAAGGACCGCATGCGACGACCTTTCCGAGTCTATGGCCATCGGGGTGCCGCCGCTCACCACCCCGAGAACACCGCACGATCGTTTCATGCCGCGATGGCCGATGGCGCCGATGCCCTCGAGACCGACGTCCGCATGTCGAGAGACGGTGAGATGGTTGTGTTTCATGACGCCGAAGGCACTCGCACGTGTGGCATCGACAAGAAACTCATCGACTGCTCATGGAGCGAGATCAAGACGTGGGACGCCGGTGAGGGCGAGTCCCCCATCTTGCTGGATGAGATGCTCGAGACCTGGCCCGACACCTTCATCAACATCGATGTAAAGGATGAATCGGTCGAAGCCGCCAAACGAACGCTATCGATCATCCACTCCCGCAAGGCGTCGATCGGACTTGGCAGCTTCCATCCCAAGGTCGCACGCTTCATCGACGAGTCGGACTTCGGGGGGCAGCTCGCCTTCGTGACCCACGAGGTGGTTGCGGCCCGCTTTCTCCCTGCCTTCGTGGCCCGCCGCATCGTACGGGGCAACGCAGCGCAGATCCCCACCGTCGGTAGCGGGATCCCACTGGACGGGCCGGGGTTCATCCGCAAGCTCCACCACATGGATTGTCGTGTTGATTACTGGACGATCGACGATCCAGAGGTCGCGGTACAACTCGTACGGAACGGCGCGGATGGCATCGTGACCAACGATCCGAAGGCGATCACCGAGGCATTATCGGCGGCGGGCCTCCGCTAACGTCGATCGTCGTCTTCAAGGCCCAGGTCCGCAAAGTCTCCCGCGTTGGACCCGAACATTTCGGTCGCCTGGATCTCGTTGGTACTGTCGCCTCCGTACGCACGAACCTCCCCCCCGAAGTGGTGGGTGGCCGTAGGATCGTCGTGCGGACTTTCCCCCCCGGAATCCTCAAGCTCATCGTGCAGCGGCGTGGTGGGTGGCGGCACCCGTCGGGCTTGTGGCGTGTGGGCGATCTCACGCGTGGGGACAAGCGATCGCGGATCAGAAACGGGACGGGGCTCGGAAGGTTCGACGCGGGCCGAATCTTCGGCGGACCGAATCGCGACGACGCCACCGAGCACCAACAGGGCCCCAAACACCATCAAAATGGCCATGGCCGCCGTCACCAAGGCAATCGCGATGAAGATGGTCGACAAAGGGCGCTCCTCCTCGCCCCAGCAACTTAGCAAGGAGGCGAGTCCATGGGGATCGAGCGCTTCACAGGTCAGGTTACCCACGGGCTGCAGGAGGCGAGATGAACGCCGCAATCCCCAACATTCCGAAACCCATCAATGAGCCCGTTCGACCCTATGCGCCCGGCGATGCCGACCGCGAGGCGGTGAAGCAAGCCCTCGACCATGCCGCAGGCGAAGTGGTCGAGATTCCCTGCATCATCAACGGGGAACGCGTTTTCACAGGCAATGTGGTCGAACAGACCATGCCTTGCGATCATCAGCACGTCTTGGCCAAGGTGCACCTCGCGGGGCCGGAGGAGGTCGAACGTGCCGCAACCGCGGCCGAGTCCGCTCGACAAGCCTGGGCCGAGCTTGATTACGCGGACCGCGCCAGCATCTACCTCAAGGCGGCCGATCTGCTCGCGGGGCCCCATCGAGCCAAGGTGAACGCGTCGTGCATGCTCGGCCAGGCCAAGACCGTTCATCAGGCCGAGATCGATGCGGCCTGCGAACTCATCGACTTTTGGCGGTTCAACGCGGCCTACCTCGATGCGGTCTACGCAGAGCAGCCCCCGGAGAACTCGCCGGGCGTCTGGAACCGCCTCGATCACCGTCCCCTCGATGGGTTCGTCTTTGCCGTGACCCCCTTCAACTTCACGGCGATCGGGTTGAACCTCCCCACCGCGCCGACGATGGTGGGCAACACGGTCGTGTGGAAGCCCTCGCTGACCGCCTCGTTGTCCAACTTCCGGGCCTTCGAAGTATTGGAAGAAGCTGGACTCCCTCCCGGTGTGATCAACCTTGTTCACGGACACGGAGCCGATGTGGGCGATCCCATCCTGGCCCGGCCCGAACTCGCGGGGCTCCATTTCACAGGCTCGACCGCCACCTTCCAGCACCTTTGGCGGTCGATCGGCAACAACATTGCCCAATACCGGCAGTACCCTAGGATTGTTGGTGAAACGGGTGGAAAAGACTTCATCGTCGCCCACCCGTCCGCCGACCCTGCCGCTGTGGCCACCGCCATCTTGCGGGGGGCGTTCGAGTACCAAGGCCAAAAGTGTTCCGCGGCCTCCCGGATGTACCTGCCAAAGTCCCTCTGGGCCGACATCCGAGAGCGGGTCACCGCTGAGCTGCCGACCATGAAGATGGGGGACGTGCGGGACTTTTCGAACTTCTTAGCCGCGGTGATCGACCAACGCGCGTTTGAAAAGCATCAGCGCTACCTCGAGATCGGCAAACAGACGGCCGAGACGGTGGCCGGAGGGGAGGCCGACGGCGCCAAGGGCTGGTTCGTGCAGCCGACCCTCTTCCGCGTCGACGATCCGAAGCACCAGCTGATGCGGGAGGAGATCTTCGGTCCCATCGCGACCGTCTACATCTTCGAGGACGCACAGTGGGATGCGACGCTGGATCTCGTGGACAGCACGAGCCCCTACGCGCTGACTGGCGCGGTGTTCGCACGAGACCGGTACGCGGTCGACGCTGCAGCAAAGCGGCTTCGCTTCTCGGCCGGCAACTTCTACATCAACGACAAGCCCACGGGGGCGGTCGTCGGGCAGCAGCCGTTTGGGGGGTCCCGGGCCTCGGGGACCAACGACAAGGCAGGCTCCTTGCTCAACCTGCTGCGGTGGACAAGCCCTCGCGCGATCAAGGAGAACTTCCGGTCCCCCACGGACTGGCGCTACCCCTTCCTGGGCACGCCGTAGTGCGCATCGTCAGCCTCACCTGCTCGAACACCGAGATCGTGTGTGCACTTGGCGCGCACGAACAGCTCGTGGGCGTCGACGATCACTCCGACTTCCCCGTCGACGTGGTGAATGCGCTGCCCCGGGTGGGGCCCGACCTGCAGATCGACCCGGACAAGGTGGCGGCGCTCAAGCCTGACCTCGTGCTCGCCTCACTCACCGTTCCGGGACACGAAAAGGTGGTGGCGTCGATCGAAGCTCGCGGTCTGCCCACGATTGCTCCGGCCCCCGAACGGCTCGAAGACGTCTTCTCGGACATCCGCGAGATCGCCCGACTCCTCGGCGTCGAAGGCCGCGGAGAAGCGCTGGTGGCGAAGATGAAGGCCGCGATGCCCAAGGTCGAACGGGCCGCCCCACCGCGCATCCTCGTGGAATGGTGGCCCAAGCCCGTGATCGTGCCGGGCCAACGGTCTTGGGTCACCGACCTCATCGAACTCGCCGGAGGCACGAACCCAGCCGGCGACTGGCCGGTACTCTCCACCCCCATCACCGACGAACAGGCGCAGGAACTGCGACCCGATGCGGCGGTGATCAGCTGGTGCGGCGTACCCTTCGAGAAGTACCGCCGCGATGTGGTCCAACGTCGACCTGCCTGGCAAGCCTTGCCCGCGCTGCAAGCAGACCAGATCCACAACGTTCCCGAGGCGTACCTGGGTCGGCCCGGCCCTCGTCTCGTCGATGGCTACCGGGCGCTGCGTGCGATCGTGGACGGAATCAGCGGTTGAACGTCACGTCGGAAAGGCACGTGTCGTTGAACTTCGTGCCCTTCCGCACCGCGTCGATCGTGAGCTTGACCTTGTCGGTCTTGTGGGGCGCTTCGAAGCGAATCGGCTGATCGAGGGGCAGATCCTTCAGCTCGATCTTCTGGGTGCTGCCGTCTCCAAAGTCAACCGTCATCTGACTCGGCATGTTGCCGGTCTTGTGGATGGCGAGGCTCGCGCACATGCCTGGGCAAACCTTCATCGACGAAATCGTGGTGGCCTCCGCAAGCTGGAACTCCACCCACTGCCCCAGACCCTCGGTCTCTTTGTCGCCCTCACACCACATGGTGTCCTTCACGCCGTCTGCGGCCTGCAAGGCATCGTACATGCCCTCATCGTCGGACGGAAACTCGCTGGAGGCACTGGCCGTCTTGACGGTGACCGTCTTGCCGGGCTGATCGTCGAAGATCTGAATCTCAGAGATGGCCGCATCGGGAAACGCGGTGCCGGAGTACAACGCATTGATCTTGAAGCGGATTGAGCTGGTCTTTTTCGGGGTCTTTGGCGTGAAGGTCTGTACCTTCCACTCGTCCGTCAGCTCCCAGATCTCGGTCGACCCATCGGAATACTTGACCTCGACCATCTTGGGGCGGTTCGCACGCGACCAATAGGTGTGGCTCGTCCAATCGCCGGCCCACATCTTGATCGTGGTCACGGTGTGCTCGCCGCCAAGGTCGACCTTCACCCAACTGCCCACGCCGCTCCCCGGCTCACCTTCGAACCAGGGCTGTGTGCTGCGGTCGTGCACATTCCCGGGCAAGTACGTCGACCCTTTCTCGGAGTAGAACGACTTCGCCTCGGCGCCCGCAATCTTCACGGGTGCGGCGGATGCCGTCGTTCCAAGGGCCAGCAAGAACACCATCATGATCAGAAGCCTCCGTCGGCGCCCCCGTATACTCGACCTTGTGGGGCGGCGCATGCCACCGGGGCGCCGTATCTCAACGCGCGAGGGTTCCCGCGTCATCCCTACAGTCGACGCATGCGAATCTGATCGACGCCGTGGTTGGGGCCTTTCCGCAGGATGAGCGTCGCTCGTTCCCGAGTGGGCGCGATGTTTTCGATGAGGTTGCGCTCATTGATGCGCTTCCAGACGTCGATCGCGTAATCGTCTGCCTCTTCGTCCGTATACGAGGCAAATCGGTGGAAGTAGTGGTCGGGGTCGCGAAACGCCGTGTCACGAAGTTTGCGAAAGCGCTCGACGTACCAGCGTCGTAGGTCGACAAGCGCCGCATCCAAATAAATCGTGAAATCAAAGAAGTCGCTAACGAACGCGCCACTGCCTGACTGAAGCACGTTGAGACCCTCGACAACGACGATGTCAGGCTCCTCAACCAGCCGTCGTTCTCCGCGGAGCACGTCGTAGTGGTCGTGACTGTAGACGGGATGCTCGACCCGACGGGCCCCCGACTTGAGTTCGCGAACGAACCGCAGCAATCCAGATCGGTCGTAAGACTCGGGAAATCCTTTGCGATCCATCAGACCACGCGCTTCGAGCTCAGCATTTGGCCACAAAAACCCATCGGTTGTGACCAAACTCACCCGGCGCGCATCGCCAATTCGCGCGAGCAGCGAGCAGATGACGCGAGCCAGGGTGCTCTTGCCCACCGCAACGCTGCCCGCAAGACCGATCACGAATGGCAATCGAGCCCCGTCCTCACCAAGGAATCGCGAGGTCGTTTCGTGCATCCGCGCCAATCCCTGCGACCACAGGTCGAGCAAGCGAACCAGCGGCAGATAGACGGTCTCGACCTCGTCGAGATCGAGGGGCACGTTGAGTCCGCGCAACTCGTCGATGTCGGCCTGCGACAGCAACAGCGGTACGTCGGCTCGCAAAGCGGCCCAACTCTGCCGGTCAAAGGTTCGCCAGGGGGTAGGGATCGGGCTCTCCGTGAAGGCCGCATCTATCCCGTCCCGAACGGGACGCCGCCCAACACTTGACATCCGGTCGGTGGTTCATAAAGATGGAATCCGGGAACCGGAGTCACCTGACCCTCCGCCTTCCGCCCGGAGCCTTCGTCGTCTCCCCCCGGCCTTCCTGCCGGCGGCCTTCGATCGCTGCATTTCACTGGTGGAGGCGATGTTTCGCGAGAGCGCGCGAAACACGGCTGAACTGTCCCTTTAGTCCTCCGTCGGCCCCGCCGACGAAACACCTAGACCCGTCGCTTGCCCAGGCTTTGCCAGCCCCGTTCATGGCTGGGAGCCCGACAGGAGAGGGCCACCGTATGGTCCACTGAATGGCGATCAATCCGTCCAATCCGGTCATTGTACAGGCCGATGGCAAGGTATGGCTAGAGACTAGTCACGCGGACTTCGATACGACGCGTGACTTCCTCGCACGCTTTGCCGAGCTCGAGGCAAGTCCCGAGCATTTGCACACCTACCGCATCACGCCATTGTCGCTGTGGAACGCCGCAAGCTCCGGCATGCAGCGCGATGAGATCGTGCACACGCTACAGGATCTTTCGAAATTTCCTATTCCCGAGGACGTGCTTTCGACGATCGACGATACCATCGGTCGATTCGGTCTTGTGCGCCTTGTCCCTCACCCCGACACCCCGCGCGAACTGATCCGCGTCGAATTCGAAACGGCCTTTGTTCAAAAGACGGTTCGCAAGACGACGACGGGCGATGAGATGCTGAAGCCTGATGGGCGCAGGCATTTCGTGATCGATGCGGGTATGCGCGGGATCTTCAAGCAACGTCTTCTTCAAGAGCGCTGGCCAATCGCAGATCTTGCCGGCTTTACGGAAGGAGATCCCTTGCCTTTCTCGCTTCGGGAAACGATGCGGGAATCGGGCAAGCCCTTCAAGGTTCGGGAATACCAGCAGAGCGCAGTCGACCGCTGGTTCATGGAGGGTCAGCCGGCCGGTGGCCACGGGGTGGTCGTACTGCCCTGTGGAGCGGGGAAGACCATCGTTTCCATGGCCGCTATGGCGAAGATCCAGCAGCACACGCTGGTCCTTTGCAACAACCAGACGGCCGTGAATCAATGGGTCCGCGAACTCATCGACAAGACCACCCTCACCGAAGCGCAGGTCGGCGTCTATACGGGAACCGAAAAGCGCATCGCGCCGGTCACCGTGGCCACCTACCAGGTGTTGACCTTCCGTCGCAGCAAGAAGCACGACTACGAACACCTGCACCTGTTCCGCGACCACAACTGGGGCCTGCTCATCTACGATGAGGTTCACCTGCTCCCAGCGCCGGTCTTCGGAGCCACCGCAGAACTTCAGGGATGCCGCCGCCTTGGCGTTACGGCGACCCTGATTCGCGAAGACGGTCGCGAGGGCGACGTGTTTTCGCTGGTTGGACCCAAGCGATTCGACCTGCCATGGCAGTTGCTCGAAAAACAGGGATTCGTTGCGGAAGCCTTGTGCTACGAAGTTCGAGTGCCCTTCTCGGCCAAGGACTTCGATCGCTACGATGCGGCGAGCGAGAGCGAAAAGTTCCGGCTCGCCAGTGAAAACCGCAACAAACTCGATGTGGTGATGACGCTCGTGGAGCGCCACCCCGAAGACCACATCCTGATCATCGGGACCTACCTGTCGCAATTGCGCAGGCTTGCCAAGGAACTCGATGCTCCGCTCATTACGGGCGAAACTCCACATCGCGACCGCGAGCGCCTGTTCGCCCGCTTCCGTAGCGGCGAGGATCGTGTGCTCGTCGTGAGCAAAGTCGCCAATTTTGCGATCGACCTGCCTGATGCGTCGGTCGCCATCCAGGTCTCGGGCTCGTTTGGCTCCCGCCAGGAAGAGGCCCAGCGGCTCGGCCGCATTCTCCGCCCGAAAGACCGGGAAGCCTACTTCTACACGGTCATCACGACCGACAGTAAAGAGCAGCAGTTCGCGATGAAGCGGCAGCTGTTCCTGACCGAGCAGGGCTACCGCTACCACATCGAAGACGTGGCGGCCGCGAAGTAGCCCCCTGCCGGCCCACCCGACAGAGGATCCGAGCACATGGCCGAAGACGTGGATGCGACCACAGCGTCCTCCGAGCAGAGCGGTTCGTCGAGCAAGCGTCGTCGACGGCGCAGGCGTCGTCGCCGTTCCTCCGACCGTGCCAACGCGATTCCCGACGACGTGCTCGTCGCGGCAGACAGTCCCAACGCGTCACCAGCGCCTCAGCGCCGGGGTCGACGAACGGTCGAAGTATCGCAGACGGCAGTGAGCCTGCCGTCATCGGGGCGCAATCCCTACCGAAAACGTTCTTCTCGACCCCGCCGTACGGCACCGGCCTCCGCCGCCGGACGCCGGCGTCGGCTGTCGCGGGGCGAGGTCGAGCAGCTCACCGAATGGATCGGGCAAATGCCCGAGCCCGTGATGGCGTCGCTCTACCGCGGTCTAGGCGGGCAACCGGAGCGGGTCACCAACCGGGGTCGGCTCGTCCAACTCACGGTGCGGGCGCTGGCCCAAGGGTCTCGCCTCGCCACGCTCCTAAAGAGCCTCCACGAGCGCGATCGCAAGGCGTTGGCCGCCCTCGTGCAGTCCGGCGGCATCGGACTCGCGGATGAGTTGCACCGAGAGTTGCAGCTGTCATTCGGCGGTCACGAGCGAGAGTGGGCCAAGGTGATGGTGAACCTGGGCTCCCGTGGGCTCGTCTTCGCCAGCGCCGAGATCGACGGCCAATTCTTCTACCTGATCCCTGACCCCGTGGTGGACTCGCTGCTCCTCGAACTCGAGGAAGAGCTGAAGCTGTCGACCTTCACCCACGACGACGTTCGGGTGATGGACGCGAAGCCTTTCTGCCCGCCGTTGCACTTCTCGATCACCACGCTGGCCACCTACATCGACCAGCACTCGCCGCGGTTCACACAGCGCCAGGAAATCCATCGCCACGACAAAGAGGAGATGGACACCTTCTTCGCTCAGCTGTGGGAGCCGGATTCCGAACTGTTCAACTTCCACCTGCAATTCTTGATGATGCACAGCATGGTGGAATTGCGGGCGGGCGACCTCAAGCTCAACCGTGACGTACTCGAGGAGTGGCTACAGCTCGATGCGGAAGACCAGCGCGACCTGCTGTTCCGAGCCCTCGACGAACGGTTCTCGCTCGCAGAATGGGTGCTCTGGGCTGTCTACAAGGCAACCAGCGAGTCACTAAGCGAAGTTCGAGAGGGCGAAGCGGGCGGCGAATGGGTCGCAGAACGACCGCTTGTCGGCCAATACCGTCGGTGGAAGCGAGGCGAAGACTGGCGAAGCCGCTTTTCTCGGGGTCAGTACGCGAATGTCCGTGGCCACGAGCGGGAGAGCTACTCCTTTGCCCCGCTCGTCCATGCAGGCATTCTCGAGATGGGCCAGTGGGGACAGGAAAAATTCTACCGCCTGTCGGCTCGCGGACGGCAGCTGCTCAATCCGAGCAAAGACGACGCATTCCAGCAGTTCTACCTGACCCCGTCGTTCGAAATCATGGCCATGGCGGGGCTCACGCCCATCCTGCTCTTCCGCATTGCCGAACTTGCTCAATTGACCAAGTGCGACCGCGTCAATGAGTACAAGATTACGGAAGAGAGCATCCAGCGCGCCCTTGAGCACGGGTGGCGTCGCGACGATGTGCTTCAGTTCCTCCGAGACAACAGCCAGATCGGCCTTCCGGACAACGTTGAGCAGACGCTCAAGGGCTGGATTGGCCACCGTGGCGACGTCGAGTTCCACGAAGCGACCCTCCTGACGGTGCATCGATCGCAGATCCGCCGCCTCGAAAGCCAGAAGAAGATCAAGCCCTTCATTCTGCATCGGTTCGCGCCCGGCCTCTACGCGGTCGACAAGGCTCGCCTCTCCGAGATCCGGGCCATCCTCGAGGAATGTCGCTTCTCGCCAAGCAAGGAAATCCGGCAGTACCCGGGCGACCCCGAACAGGTCGAAGCCCGCAACGCCCTGCACAAACTTGTGCATGAGGCGCGGGCAGCCGCCGTGCAACCGGCCCAGCGTGGACAGTCCCTCGTCACCCCTGGCGACCTTCGGACGGTCCCCGGGTCTCGCGTGGCCAAGGGCCCCGAGGCGGTGGCGGGCCAGCCCAGCGTGCCCGACGAGCCGCCCGAGGTCTCGGTGGCCGAGGTCCGGCAGCTCATCGACTTGGCCATGTCGGACGAGATCGAACTCGACATGATCTACGTCGCCAAGAACGGGCAGCGCATCTCGATGAAGGTGCGACCCGAACGGCTGGCGCTGAAGGCCGATGCACCGGTTCTCGTGGGCTTGGATGTCGGCGAAGATGAACGCCGAACCTTCGTACTCGATCGCATCGAGCGGCTACGGCTTGCCGATGCGAACGAACTTGAAGATGCCTAGCGAGATGGAACAACCTTCCTTCGAAGAAGAGCTGAACCAGCTTGAAGCCTGTGTTCGGAAGCTCGAGAGCGGGGAGGCCTCCCTCGAAGACGCGCTGCGCCTTTACGAAGAAGGCATGGCGCTCGCCAAGCGCTGTCAGGCCCATATCGAGGCCGCTGAAGACCGGGTCGCTCAGCTGGTGCGCGGTCAACAGGGGATCGAAGCCCATCCTGTCACGGATGTTGGGGACTCGTGAACACTCGCGAGTAAGGGCCCACGGAGCCTGACGGTGATGCCGCTCCTGCGTTAGGGATGCCGGTGGGTCGGAGGGAGACTCGTTCATATGTTCGACAACATCGGCAAAGACCTGGATGAACAGGCGAACCGGCGGCGTGCAGAGTCGGTTCTCTATACGACCCTCATCGTAGGCACTGCGGTGGGCATCTTTACGTGGTTCACAGCGCGCGCAGTGGTCGAAGTCGCCCAGCAGCTCGAAGACTACGATCTGGTACAGGTTGACGCGCTCGATGACCTCGACGACGCGGCTCCACCCCCTCCTCCCCCTCCACCCGCGGGTGACGACGAGGAAGAAGAGGAAGAGGTGGAAGAACCTGACGAAGTCGTCGAGGAAGTCCAAGAGCTGAAAGAGATCGTCGAAAAGCCCATTGAAAAGGCGAAAGAGCAGAAGGGCCAAAAGGGTGGCCACGAACTCGGGGTCGCCGGCGGGAAGGTTGGCGGCACGGTCGGTGGTGATCCGAATAGCCCTTGCGAACCTGGCGATCCGCGCTGCACCGGCCTCGGCCGCATGGTCTCCTACAAGGACGTCAAAGTCAAGAACATGATCCAGCCCACCTACCCGGTGGAAGCACGGTCCTTGAACCTTGGCGAACAGCGCTGCCGCGTCACGGTGTCGATCGACACGAAGGGTGTGCCCTCGAACGTGCGGGTTCGGTCCTGCCCCGAGGTGTTCCACGAAGAGGTCAAGCGGGCGATGTTCAAGTCCCGCTGGTGGCCCTACAAGTCTGGCGGCGCAAAGCAGGCGGCGCAATTCACCATTCTCATCACCTTCCGCTTGAGCTGACCCAACCTGGGGCATGACTGGACCCAGTGTTCGGACTACACACGGGCCCATCGTGACCTTCGTGGTCTTGGAGACCTTCCGATGTTGCTGATCTTGCTTGAATCGCTCGCTTACGCCCAGGAAGGGGAAGCCCAGGTCGGCTTCACCCTCGCCGAGATTTGGGAGCACTCGGGCTTCATTGCGCGCTCCGTCATCATCATGCTCGTCGTCATGATGCTGGGCACCGTCGCCGTGTTCATCGAACGCTTGCTTGCGTTCCGCCGCGCGAAGATGCAGTCCGTGCGTCTGGCCAGCGAAATCGTAGAGCCGCTGCAGCGCTTCGACGTTGACAAGGCGCTCTCCATCGCAAGCGACGAGCAGTTCAAGCTCGGCTACCTCACGCCCCTGCTCCAGGCCGGCCTCGTCGAGCTGCAGGAGACCCGAGGGAGCAACGGCCTGCACAACGCTTCGCAGGCGATCACTAAGGCACACACTCAGGAGCTCGCCAAGCTCCAGCGTGGCATGCCGATTCTCGCCACGGTGGGCTCCACCGCACCGTTCGTCGGCCTGTTCGGCACGACCTTCGGCGTCATCAACGCGTTCCAGGGCATGGCCGAAGCGGGTTCGGGCCTCTCCTCGATTTCGGCAGGGATCTCCGAAGCCCTCATCACCACCGGTGTGGGCATCGGCGTGGCCGTCCTCGGCGTGTGGGCCTTCAACTACTTCAACTCCCGCATCGCGAAGGTCAGCGACGAGCTCGACTCGGCCGAGGCCGACTTCGTGTTGTGGGCCAACAAGCTCGTCCAGCGGGCAGGTTGAGCGCATGGGCGCATCAGTCGGAAAAGATGGCCCGATGGCCGACATCAACGTGACGCCGTTGATCGACGTCGTGTTGGTGCTCCTGGTCGTCTTCATGGTCATCACCCCCCTGCTGTCGTCGGGCCTTCCCGTCGACTTGCCCCAGGCGACGTCGTCTGACGCCGAGAAAGAAGGTGGTCAGCACGTCGTCGTCTCCATCACCAAAGACGGAGAAATGGCGGTGGGGCAAGAGACCTTTGAGGACGAAAGTGCTCTTGCACTGGCGGTTTCCGAAGAGCTGATCCAGGGCGAGCAAAGCGCGGACCGGAAGGTCTTGGTCAAGGCGGACAGGGACGTTCGTTACGGCGATGCCCGCAAGGTCATCGATGCCATTGCGGGCCGGAACGTGCCTGCGCTGTACTTCGCGACGAGCAAGGAGGAGTAGCCATGGGCGCTCAGCTCGGTAGCGACGGCGCGATGAACGAGATCAACATGACTCCGCTCATCGACATCGTTCTCGTCGTCCTCATCATCATGATGGTCAACATGCCCATCGAGGTGCAAGAACTCGGGGTCAAGCTCCCGAACCCGAATGCAACCCCGCCTCCTCCCACCGAAGATCGGCCCGATCAGCTCATGATCGCGGTCTATGCCGACGAACGCATCGCGCTCAACCGCATTCTCATGACCGAGCCCAAGCTTCGCGAGCAGCTCACGCGACGCCTGATCGGCTTGAAAAAGAAGAACGTGTTCGTCGATGCGCACCCCGATGTGCCGTTGCGTCTCGTCACCGACATGGTGGATGTCGCGCGCGAATCGGGAGCCGAGCAGGTTGGCTTTGCCAAGTTGAAGGACGACGGCCCGCTCGAGCCGACGGGATCGTCGCAAGGTGCGATGCCGCGGGATGTCATCGCCGGCAACCCGACCGTCACACAGCTCAAAGAGGAAGAGGAAGCCCTCGACAACGTTGTGGCCTACAGCCAAATCCAAAAGGTCCTGCCCCAGATTCGGGGCTGCTACTTCCAGGCGTTAGCCCTCGACCCTGCACTCACGGGCAACTACCTGCTCGAGATCACGATCGGTCCCGATGGCCAGCAGATGGAAGAACCCAAGATCCTGACGGATTCGCTGAAAGATCCCAAGGTTGCCGACTGTACGATGCAGCTCCTGCCGTCGATCACGTACCCCGCGATCGGCTACCAGAACACCGCCGTCGTGCGCTACCCCTTGCTCTTTTCACCGGGATGACCGTCGACCTTACGGCCTGGCTTGTGCCCCGCGTGGCGGAGCTCGAAGCGTTCCTCACGCCGCGGCTGCGCAGCGTCATCGCACCCGGATTCGACCGTGCGCTCGCCTACCCGGTGTTCAGCGGGGGCAAGCGCATGCGTCCGGCATGGGTCTTTGCCGCCTACGAGGCGATCGTGGGTCCCGATGCGGACCGCACCCGGTCCCTGCCCGCGGCGGCCGCGGTCGAGCTGGTGCACACCTACTCCCTCGTCCACGATGATCTCCCGTCGATGGACGACGATGACGAACGGCGCGGACGGCCGACCGTCCATGTGCAGTTCGATGAGGCCACAGCCGTGCTGGTGGGCGACGCGCTGCTCACGCTCGCGTTCGACGTCCTTACCGAAGGCGATCTGCCTCCGCACACGCTTGTGCAGCAGGTCCGAACGCTCGCTCGAGCTGCGGGCGCAAGCGGCATGGTGGGCGGTCAAATCCTCGATCTGGGGCTGTCCGGAGGCTCGGCCACCCTCGAAGCCCTCACCGCCCTCCACCGCGCCAAGACCGGTGCATTGATCGCTGCGAGTTGCCAACTCGGAGGCCTTGCCGCGGGAGCCGATGCCGACACCATCACGACCCTCGGCGCCTATGGCGAGGCGGTAGGTCTGGGCTTCCAGCTGGTCGACGACCTGCTCGACGCAGGTGAGGACGACGCATCACCGAGTGTGGTGCGTGCGATTGGTGCCGACGCGACCCGTGCATTGGCCGAACAGACCGAACAACAGGCACTTCAAGCTGCCCGTTCGTTGCCGCGTCCCGAGGTGCTCGAGGCCATGGCAGCCTACACGGTGCAGCGCAAGGTCTAGCGTGGGGCGTAAGGTCCGACTCGACCGCCTCCTCGTCGATCGAGGCCTCGCGCCAGCCCGCCACCGCGCCCGTGAACTCATCGAAGCGGGTGAGGTGCTTGTCGATGGGCATCCCACGCTCAAGGTGGCCGCCCAGGTCGACATCTCACGCCAGGTCACCCTGCGTCGCCCTGACCCCGGTTGGGTGAGCCGTGGGGCACTGAAGCTGGATCCGGTGCTGACCACATGGTCGATCGACGTGACCGACCAGATTGCCGCCGACCTTGGCGCGAGCACCGGAGGCTTTAGCCAGGTGCTGCTCCGGCGCGGAATTGCGCGGATCTACGCCATCGATGTGGGACGCGGCCTGCTCCACGAGCGCGTGGCCAATGATCCCCGCACAATCGTCATGGACAGCACAAACGTGCGCTATCTCGAAGCACTGCCCGACCCGATCGACTGGGTGGTCGCAGACCTGTCGTTCATTTCCGTGGACAAGGTCATCGATGCCATCCATCAGATTCTCGCGCCCCAGGGACAAGCGGTGCTCCTGGTCAAACCGCAGTTCGAGGTCGGGCGCGAGCGGGTCGGGCCTCGCGGCTTGGTGCGGGATGCGGCGGCCCGAGACGAGGCGATTGCCGAACGCCGTCACCGTTGCGAAGCGGCGGGCTTTGACGTCCTGGCCGGCATGGACTCCCCGGTTGCAGGGGCCAAGTCCGGCAACGTGGAGCATTTCCTCCACCTCGCGAAGCGGACGTCGTAACCGCAAAACAGATGCCTTTTGCGAGCCATCGCGCTAAAGACGCGATCCGGGCAACGGAGCGCACATGTGGCGAGCGTGGTGGGGATGGATCCTCGTTGGCGGATGTACGTACGTGACGCAGGCGGAGTACGACGCCCAGCTCCTGCAACGCGACGAGGATCTCGACGGAATCTCGGTGGCCGAGGGCGACTGTGACGACACCGATCCCGACGTTTTTCCAGGTCAGCTTGAAGTCCCCTACGACGGGATCGACAACGATTGCTTAGGCAATGGCGACCTGTCGGATGTCGACGGAGACGGCCGAGCTGCATTGATCGCAGGCGGCGATGACTGCGACGACCAGAACGCAGAGATCGGCCCAGGCATGCCCGACAAGCCCTACGACGGGATCGACGCGGATTGCGCCCAGGACAACGACTTCGACTTCGACGGCGATGGGGTGATGGCCCTGCGCACCACCGAAGCCGAAGTTCGAGCCTACCAAGCCGCATCAGGGGCAATCTTCACCCCGGTATACGGTGATTGCGACGACCTCGACGTGTCAGTGTTCCCAGGCTCTCCCGAAGAGGTCCCTTACGACGGCATCGATTCCGACTGCGACGGGGCGGACGATTTTGATGCGGACGGGGACGGGGTGCCGATTCCTGCCGACTGCCTCGACCAGGCCCGCGTCGAGCTTCCGCTCGCTCCCGAACTCGCATACCCCGGAGCCTTCGACGAGCCGTACGACGGGGTTGACGCAGACTGTGCGTTGGACAACGACTTCGACGCTGATGGGGACGGGTTCATCCGCTCGATTGACCTCGCCGCCTACCAAACCTACGAGTCGATCTACGGGATTTCACTCGGTGCATTGCCGGGCGATTGTGATGACGCTCGGGGCTTCGTGAACCCCGATGGGCTCGAACGCCTTGGCGACACGCTCGATCAGAACTGCGACGGGGCCCTCGACCGCGCCACCTTCATCTTAGGAGGATTGGATGTGGTGGAGCCCCTCGCCCCGCGCATCGTGTCCACCGACGACGGGTTTGTGGCGGCCCTGAGTGCCACCGAGGTCACGGGACCCAACGGCACCCGCACCAATTCCGTCACGATGCTGTTGATGGCTCCCGATCTTCAGGCCCGAGACTTGCCTTCGGTGGTCGACACGCCCATCGGTCCCCTCGCAGAACCGCCAGGCCCCGCCTTGGCGCTGACCCCCACCACGACAGGGGTTGGAGTGGGTCACATCTTCGGCTCGACCACGCTTACGGCAACCCTCGGCAGTCGCTCCGTGAGTGCAGGCACGTTGGGCACCTTCGCTGCGAACGAAAGCACGCTCACCGGCCCCCCTCCAGTCCAGGCCAGCGTGCGCAGCGTGTCCGACCAACTGCGGCTCGTGACCTGTGGGGGCACGGATCTCACCGTGATCTCGGGCGGGTCATTCGACACGGTAGGGTTGACCTCACCGGTACGCACCTGTGTCCACGACGCAGAAGGCCAGGCGCTGGTGTGCACCGACGAGGGCTGTGAGCAGTTTCCCATCGGGGTAGGACCCTCGTTCGAAGCCCCGGTCCCGGTTCCCGACGCCATCGTGGCCGCTCGACAGGGACCGGTACTGCGAACCGAGCTGCTCGAGGGCGTCGATGGGGTGAGGCTCGTGAAAACGGGACTGCCCCCGTTCCGGGCCCTCGCCGCGGAGCGAGTCCAGGATGCCGCGGCCGTCGAGAGTGAAGGCGAGTGGTTTGTCGCTGCCGTCACGGACCCTCAATACGGCGCGAACGAGCTTCGCATCCTCTGGGGCCCGTCCAACGGTCCACTCGACCAGGCGGTGCTCGATGCCTTCGATCCCGCACGGCCAAATCTCGAACCCATCGAAACCGCGATTGCCGCGAACGCCGATCGCATCATCGTTGTCGTGACACTCACCGATGGCGTCGACGATGCCTTCGCCTGGGCCGTGTTCGAGCGCACCTGACGCTATTGCGAACACCCGGTTGACGTACAGGTGGCGATGGTCGCAGCCCCCAGTACGGCATCGGCCCCACCTTCGGTGCGTAGATCCGAAGGTTGGTTGTCGTCGAATCCAACGCCAAAGTCCGCCCCATTGAGCGCCAGCACCGCGCCAGGCTCGACGTGAGCCCCGCCACTGGAGACGCGCGCGGCATTGCGCACCACGCGACTTGCGCCGTCCACCGTCCAGGACCCCCCGGCCACAAACAACCCTGCTCCCACGTCGGCGGTGTTCTCGACCACCTCTACGCCTTCCAGCGACACCTTACCGTCGAGGTGCAGCGCCCCTCCTTCGGTCCCCGCATCGTTGCTCGTCAGCGTGACGCCTTGGAGGGACAGGTCGGTGCCTACGTTCCCGGGGGCAAAGTCGGCGAAGAGCGCGCCACCCCGACCGTTGGCGGTGTTGCCGCGAAACTCGGTGTCCGTAAAGGCCACCGATGCATCCCCGGCTCCTGCTGCCCCCACGTCGTACGCAAAGGCCCCGCCACGGTCGCCCTCGTTGCCTGCCACGACGCCACCGCTCATCGAAAACGCCAGGATGCCCGAGGTACGGAGTGCACTCTGGTCGGCTAGCCCCGACCCGTTGCTCCTCACCTCCGTGTTCACCAAGACCACCGTCTGCGGCCGCACGCTGGTGAGCTGCAGCGCAATGCCCGCATCCCGCAACAGGCTGTCGGCGATGTCGATGGTAGAGGCGTCCGTCGCCGAGGCCGTACTGATGAGGGTCCCGGAACCCGTCCCCCGCAGGGTGAGGTCGCGAAGCACCAGCTCTCCACCGATGACCGTGAACATCGCGGGCCCTCCTTCGAGGGTCACCCGCGATGCTCCGATGCCCTGAAGGGTCAGTCGCTCACCGGAGCGCAGCGTGGCGTTGGCCAGGGGGTGCACGCCATCGCACAACGAGAGGGGCTGGTCCCCCAAGATGGCCGCAATCACCCCGTCGATCACCGCGTCATGGGTCTGCCCGTCGGGCGTGGTTGCCACATGCCCTCCGTCATCGACGTTGGCATTGCAATCGTTGTCTAGGCCATCACACAACTCGAACGCCCCGGGAAACACCGTTGCATCGGTGTCATCACAGTCCATAGACTCGCGTGACCATCCCCCGGCCTTCGCATCCGGCCATTCGGGACAAGCGAACCGAACCCCGGCGTCCCGTCCGAATCCATCGCCATCGGTGTCGGGAAACCACGCCACGTTGCCCACACCTAGGTCATCAACCATGCCGTCGCAGTTGTTGTCGAGCCCATCGCCGCACTGCTCGGGCGCCCCGGGAAACACCTCGGGCCGCCCATCGTCGCAGTCATCGCCCCCCGCCTCCATGTCCCCAAAGCCATCGTCGTCTTGGTCGAGGGCATCTTCGAGTTCGCGCTGCGTCACACACGCGACGACGAATCCCACGAGCATCGTCCGCACAACCGCCCCTTTGCCGAGTTGGCGCTCCTA
Organism: Myxococcota bacterium; assembly: GCA_039208735.1. Lineage (GTDB taxonomy): Bacteria > Myxococcota_A > UBA796 > UBA796 > DRPG01. The sequence continues at coordinate 22,146 of JBCCQY010000065.1, forward strand.
ACCCGGCCCTGGGACTACGGGGTGCAGTCGATCGATTCGAAGACCGCATCCTCGACCGGCAGGAAGAAGACCAGCGACAGCACGTCACGTTCCCGCGACCCTTCGTTGAGCAACGCAGCCATCTCGCTGCGTTCAAGGCAGCCGATGTCCCAGTTCGAGACATGGTCGACCGAAAGGCCACACTGGCCATCGGAGCGACAACAGCCGAACAGGTCGAGGAAGTTGGGAAACTCGTCGGGACATTCCGTGGATGGAACGCCGCGTTCGCCATCCCGCGGGATGCACTGTTCGCCAAAGATGAAGTCCGATTGGCTGCCACAGGCATCCGTTGCCGTACAACAATGCTTGGCGCCCGCCTCAGTTACATCATCGCCGCGGTAGGGTGGACACTCCACTTCGCCCGAGGGCAGCTGACAGACCATGGGCTCGGGTTCGGGGAGAGGCACGAACAGACCTTCGCCATCGGAGGCACAGCCACACGTGGAAAACCCCTCGGGCGGTGCCACGCAGCTCTGGAGCCCCGGCGAGCCGTCCGCGCAGGTGCACGCCACCGTCTCGCCAATCGAACACCCCGTGGCCACCCCAGGAGCCTCGTCGCCACCGCACGCGAACACCGTCATGAAGAGCGTGATCATGCCCACAACTCCTCGATGGGACCCCGATCGTCGCCGAAATCTCCGAGGGCATCGACCTCCTCGATGCCCAACCCGCGCAACATCGACACGAGCATGCGGGTGTGCCGCGGCGGCTCCTCGAATGCGACAAAGCGATTCCCCGGGAACACGCCACCGCCACCGAGGATGACCGGAATGCGTTCGTTGAGATGGTTGCCCACGGCCATCTCGGTGTTCCAGACCACGAGCGTCTCGTCGAGTAAGCTCCCGCCCGCCGAACCCGGCATGGCGGAGAACGTGTCGAGCAGGCTCGCCAGCTGGCCCACGAACCAGGCGTTGATGGACTGCTTTTCTGGCCCCGTGCCCGTGTGCATCACGGTGTGCACGGCAGGCAGCCCCAGACCCGGCAGCTCCGTCGCACTCGTCGAGTGCGACAGTTGGAGGCTCGCCACTCGGGTCGCCCCACAGGTAAAGGCCGCGGCGATGAGATCGGTCTGCAAGGCAGCGATGTCACCAAAGAACTCCCCCGCCGTCAGCAGCTGTGAGCGCGTCAAGCCATGGGGCGACGGTTCAACCTCACAAGTCAGCGTCGACAGACCATCGAGCCTACGTTCGATGTTCCGAATGGCGTCGAGGTGAGCGTCGAGACGGTTCTGGTCCGCAGTTCCATAAATGGGACGCACCTTCGCGAGACGGTCCTTCACCAAATCGAGCACGCTGCCGCGCTCGGCTCGCCGCTGCTTGGCCGCTGCGGGGTCGCTCGTGCTCGCTTCGAAGAGCCGCGAGAACGCGGCGTCCGGATCATCTTCGGCGGGCAACGGGATGTCTGGCGCGGCGTAGCACATAACAGTGCTGTTGGAGATGCCGGAACTGAGCGCCTGCACGCCCAACTCGAGCGACCGGACCGGCGTTCCCACCGAAAGCGTATCGGCCGCGATTTGGTCGATGGAGCGATGCTGGGCGAAGCCCTCCGCCCCCTCGATCGAAGACCCGGTCCACATCGACACCATGCCCTGGTTGTGGGCGAGGATTTCGTTGGTGATCCCCCCTCGCGTCCCCGAAACGAACACCAGCCGTTCGCGGTGACGCTCCAGGGCCTGGAGCGTGGGCGACAACGTGAACGAAGTCTCGGTTCCCACGGGCTCCCACCCCGACTCGAGGCCGTTCGGGTGGTAGATGAGCAGCAGGTTCTGCGGCCGTCCGGTCGCGGCGCGGGCCTCGCCGCCAAAGGGCAAGAACGGACAAAGAAAGGCTCCGGCTCCAATGGCCCGAAGCAGGTCACGTCTCGAGTTCATGGGGTCTCCCCGGGCAAGGCGCGCGACCGAAAGGCCTCACTGGTCACGATGGCGATGAGCAAAGCGCGCAGGTCGCCCCCGGTCGCGGCGAACCGTGCGTCCAACGCATCAAGGGTGGTCTCGTCCCGCTCCTCGTCATCACGGCCCCAAGCGAACCGCGCCCACTGAGTCACCAGGCAGCGCCGGACTTCTTCGCTGTTCGCTGCGGCCTTCACGAAGGTCACGGCATCGGCGTACGGGCCGTCGAGGTCCGATACGAGCTGCACGGTGTCGGCCGCGTCCACGGGCTGCCCTTCTTCTGGGGCAAAGGTGCGATAGTTGCCGAGGGTGCCGTAATGCTCGAAGAGGAATCCCAGCGGGTCGATGGCCTGGTGACACCCCGCACACACGGGTTCGGTCTGGTGCTGGGCGAACTGCTCGCGCTTGGTCAGCGATTCGCCTTGTTCGACCACGATGGGCGTCAGATCGACGTCGGCGGGAGGACCCCCGAGTTCGCGACAGAACACCCGCTCGTAGACAAACAGGCCTCGGTGGATGGGTGAGGTGGTCGCCAGGTGGGCATGGGCCGCCTGCACCCCTGGCAATGTGAGCACGCCGGCGCGCTCGGTGGGCGACACGCCGACCGGGCCATCGCCCTCGGTGGGCTGAAGCCCGTAGACCGCCCAAAGCGGCCCCGACGGAAAGGCCACCGGCGTCGTGAGCAGGGACTCCATGGTGCCCGGGCCGTCGGTGTAGACATAGGCCACGAAGCGGTCGAGTTCCTCCTGCATCGCAGCCACCAGGGTGTCATCCCACAATGGGAACCGCTCGCGGTCTTTGTCGACGCGCGGCAACTCGTCGAAGTTCAGCCACTGCCGATAGAACGCTTGGATGCGGACCAGCGCACGGCTCGAGGTGAGGAGGCGTCGAGCCTCGGCATCGACGCCCGCTGGCGTGTCCAGACGGCCTTCTGCGGCGGCTTCGAGGAGTGCCGCATCCGGGGTTGTACCCCACAGAAAGTAGGAGAGTCGGGCGGCTACACTGAAGCCATCGAGGACGACCGTGTCGCCTTGCACTTCGCCCGTTTCCACCAGGTAGAGGAAGTCGGGCGACTGCAGGACCGCCTCGACCACGAGGCCTAGCCCACGTTCGGGCTCGGAGGCCACATCGAACACGGCCCGCAACGCGTCGCGATCTTCGACGGTCAATGGGCGACGCCAGGCCGCGGCGCCGAAGGAGTCGATGAAGCCTTCGACGCAGGCCCCCTCGGCCACCGAACACTCCACGACGGCATCGGGGTTCCGGGTGACCCATCCGCCACTCGTCTGCGCGGCGGCGGCGTACTGTTCGGCCGCGAGCGGACTCACCGATGAGCGCACGTTGGCCAGAAACGCGCCCACCACGTCGTCGGCCGGGAGATTGAGGTTCGCCGCCTCCACCCCTAGCAGATCGCCCACAGTGTTTCGGTACTCAGCTTGGGACAGCCGCCTTAGGGGCGACGGCGCAAAGGTCACGGGCCCGGTTTCGGGGGGGACGTCGGGGGCCTGCGATAGGCACCCCACGAGCGCAAACAACGCGATCATGGTTCGGTTCCTCCAGGGACGACGACGGGGGTAGTGGCGCCGGTAGGTCCGTCGAGCACCGGTCCCGATGGGGTCCACACGACGCGGTTGACGTGAAGCGCTCGGTCGTCGCCACAGCCCAGAAAGGAGGCCGTGGCGGCGTGGTACACAAGCCAATCCTCGGTGCCATCGGGGGACGCCACGAAGCTTGGCTGTCCCAATCCCCAAGCACTCTCAACCGGCTCGGCCTCCGCCCAAGGGCCCACCGTGCGCGACCACGCAGTGGCCTCGGTGACCGAGGCACTGACGTCTTGGACGAGGGCCCCAAGCGCACGCTCGGCTGCGATACAGCTGCTCGCTGCGTAAACGAGCAGCCGCGTATCGCCTCGTTCGACGATGGACGGTCCCTCCACCGTCGACGACACGGCGGTCTCCCACGGCTCCTCGGCCGTGAGCAACTCGACGCCCGGCCCCTCCACCGTGAAAGCATCGATCATCTCGGTCACGAACAGATGGCTTCCGAAGTCCACTCCAGCCCGCTTGCCGGCCCAGAGGAGGTACCGCGTACCGCTGGCCTCAAAGATGCTCGGGTGAACCGCCACCGCATCCTGATCGGGCACCTCAATCGGGCCCCGATGGGTCCAGGTCGCGGTCCAAGGATCGTCGGAGTCCGCTTCGAGGGCCCAAATGCGGTAATTCTGCGACAGACCGAGAAACGAGACGTCGGTGGCCGAGTAGTAGATGACGAAGCGCCCGTCGATGAGGTGGAGTTCAGGACCCCACAAGTCGGCGGAGTGCAAGGTGTCGGGCGGGGGAACCCACAGCACCTTTTCCTCGGCCCCCTCCCCGAGTTCGAGGATGGATGGGGCACGTCGGAGCACGATTTCCGTGCCCGGGCTGTAGACGAGGTACGCCTCATCGTTGTGGAGGCGAATGTGCGGGTCGGGCGTACCCAACGCGACCGGATTCAAAAAGGTCGGCGTTTCCGGGCCCATCGCCGTGTCGACCGGTTCGGTGGGGTCGGCAAGGACCGGATCCGCATCCTCTTGCGTCGCGATGTCCGGCGGTGACGTGGGGTCGAACGGTGGCGGGGCTTCGCCACACGCCCAAAGGAGCATGAGAACCATGGGAACTCCGGGGGGTCCGGTGCGCTGCTCCCTTGGACCCCCAAGTCCCCTGGACCGAAAAGCGTTTAGGGCGCCTGCACCAACAAACAGCCGTCATCGGTGCAAAGGACGCTCACATCCAGGCCCAACGCCTCATGGTTGGCTTCAAGACCCAGCGCCCGAATGAACACATCGCCCGGCTGGTTGTCGTTGTTGATGCCGCCCGAATCACTGTCGTCAATGCCAAAGCTGCTGGTGGTCGCCTGAAGCATCGCCCGGTCGTTGAGGAACGCGGCGCCACCAAGGCCCGCGAACGCCGGCTCGACCACCTCGGGCAATGGCGGCAGAGGCGCCTTCTTCGTGGCAGGCGGAAATTCGGGAATGGCTTCATTCAGCGTGAACACCGCGTCGACCATGTCGACATCGCTGTCGGACTCGAGAAACACGCCGGCCCCCTGAATCGCCTGGTTGGCATCGACGGTTGAGGCCTCGAGGGTCATGAACGCGCCGGAAGGAACATGCAGGCCGCCCCCGAGCGCCGCTTCGTTGCGCGCAATGACGAGCCCCGACAGGAATCCACCGCCCGCCACCGCGCCCCCGACCTCAAGGGCCACGTTTTCGATCAGAGCCACATTGTTGCCTGTGCCTTCGAGTGCGGAGAAGCCGAACACGTCCATCGAGACGGCCCCGCCAATCGCCGCAGTGTTGTTCTGCAGCGTGGCGTCGGCCATGGTCATGGCACTGTTGATGAGGTCGACGGCGCCCCCAAAGTCGCTTGCCGTGTTGCCTTCGAACACGACCTGCTCGAGTTCCCAGGTGCCAAGCACGCTGTAGATGGCGCCGCCCGATTCGGTGGCCTGATTTCCGCTAAAGCTGAGGTCACCGCGCAGCTCAAGGGCCCGACTCGCGAGCTGGGCGCCCGGACGGTTCACAAGCGCAATCGCTCCGCCCCGCGTCGCCTGGTTGTTCGAGAAGCTGCTCGAGGACTGCTTGCTCGCTTCGATCACGATGTCGAACGCCCGGCCTTCTGCAAGAATGGCCCCGCCGAAGCTCGGCACGATGTTGTTCGTGAACATCGTTCCCTGGATGGTGAGATCCACCCCGTTGGCGTCCTCGACGATGAGTACGCCACCACCGGGGTTTGCATCGACCCGGCTGTCGAGGAGGGTGAGCACACTCTCGCCATCCAGCACGAACGCACGGTTGCCGGAGTCCGTAACGGTGATGCCTTCGACGGTCAGCGTGGCATCCCCCGTCATGTCGACGAGCGTGCCGCGACTCACCGCGCGAAGGACGGTCTCATCACGGCCCGAGACCCCACGCAGGGTCAGCTGATCGTCGGCATCCAGTTCGATCCGCGCCACCGTGAAATCCCCGGCGCAAACGTCGACCGTCGTTCCGGGGACCTCGACCGCAGCCGCGATGGCCTCGTCGAGGGTCTTGTAGAGGGTGCCGCCCGCGTCATCGACAATCGAAGCCACCCCCGGTCCGTCATCGGCCACGTCGGTGCAGTTGTTGTCGAGGCCATCGCACAGTTCAAGCGCATCCGGATTGATGGAGGGGTCGGTGTCGTCACAGTCCTGCGAAGCCACAAACCCGTCCTTGTCGGCGTCCACCTCGGGTTCGGTTCCCGTGTCCCCCGTCAGCGGCGGCGCAGGCAGCAGGTCGGTCGGAGTACCCTTCTCTTCATCTGGCAACTCACACCCACTCCCCAGGATTCCGAACACGAGCCACTGCAATCGCATCTTGCCTCCGGCTGCTCACGACATCGTAGTTTCATAGACACCGACCGCATAGCAAAACGCCCTACGGAGAAAACGATTCGCGGACCCACGGACTGTTCGCCGCACGGTTCCGCCATGCTTCGATGGCTTCCTCGTCGGCGAGGAAAGCCGAAAGTCGCTCTCCTAATGCCTGCACCGGGGCCATCGCCTGCTCCCAAGCCTCTTGCGTCTCGAGGCTCGACCGGGCAAATCCCGCGTCAGCTCGATCCGCTTCGTCAAACTGCGCCGACCAGGGCACCGTCACCAGCTCGACCACCGGATGGTCATCGTCTTCGATCGGCAAACGGGCCACCTCGTAGGCTCCCTCTGGGCCAAACCGCATCGCCACGATGCCCGGGGGCCACTCCACCAGCCACCACACCTGTGCGCCATCGACCACATAGACGAACCGCGCTTCGGTGGTGAGCAAGACCGCAGGCCCGAACTGGTAGTCGTCCTCCGCCAAAGGGGCGAGGGCCGGAGCCACCGTTTCGTGCAGAAACCGCTGTGCTTCCGGTGCGACAGCGGCTTCGAGCATGTGGTGGTCATCCCAGATGACGGCGTACAAGGGTCCCTCCCCCGTGGGCGGCCGGGGCGTTTGTGTCTAGATTCAGATCAAGTCCAGGAGACCCCGATGTCTGACATTCGCCACTATCGTTGTTCGTCGTGCGGCGGCGTAAACCGTCTGCCTGCAGACAAGGTCGGCAACAACCCTACCTGTGGCCGCTGCGGAGCGTCTCTCGATGCCCGAGCCGCGCCCCAGAAGGTCGATGACGACGAGCTCGAACACCTGATCGCGAACGCTCCAGTGCCGGTGCTTGTCGACTTTTATGCCGATTGGTGTGGGCCTTGTCGCGCACTCGCTCCGACGGTGGCCGAACTCGGCCAAAACCACGCCGGTGACCTCATCATCGTCAAGGTCGATACGGACGACAACCAACGGGTCGCTCGCTCCCTGGGCGTTCGAGGAATTCCCGCCCTCTTCCTCTACAAGGGGGGTCAGGTGGTCGAACAGGCCGCGGGCGCCCAATCGCTCGGGGCCCTCGAGGAGCTAGTCGAAAAGTACCTTTAGGCTGGCTTCCGCGCCGTTAGAAAGACCACGGTCGACGATGCACCGACATCTGGCCGCTCGACGTCCACGAAGCCAGCCGCACGAATCTCCGCGATGGCTTGATCGGCCGACACGATGTCTACCCACGGCGCGCGACCCGCCCAACGCATCACCGTGAGCATGGGACGGTAGGGAAACCAGGTGCCACCCAGGCACACGTTCGACGAAACGAAGAACCCGCCAGGCTTGAGCCACTCAAACGCCTTGGCGAGCACCGCGGGTCGATCCGGAACCAGGTGGAGGATGCTGTAGGCGCAGACCCCATCGAGGCTGCCCGGTCCAAAAGCCTGCAACTGCGCGACCGTGCCTTCGTGGAAGACGACGTTGTCGACTCCTGCGCTAACCGCCTTCCCCCTTGCGATGCGCACCATTTCGGAGGAGATGTCCAGACCGTGGAGCTGCGCGCCGGTTTCCGCCAACCGCAGCGCGAGCGAGCCCGTTCCACAACCAATGTCGAGCACCACCTGGTCAGGCCCCATACGAGCCTTGGTCAACGCGATCTTTCGTTCGAAGGCATCGGGGTTGTCGACGGGCTTGCGCGAATACGACTCCGCCAACGAATTCCAGAATTGGGCGTCGGTTGTCACGGTTCCTCCTTGAGGGTCGTGCTCAACCTATGGGTTCCTTTCCCGTGGGGGGTGGTGCAAATTCCGAACCCGTCGGTGCGAAACTGCCCTGAAATAGAGGCAGGTGGGCCCGGAGAGCGGCAGCGACCCGCATTCGCAGGGCTCGGATCCGAGCGTTCGTCCGAAGGTCGGGATGGCTCAACAGCCACACGGTCGCCAGGTGCTGAAGGTCGGGCTTGGCAGCCCGGACGAGCCCCGGTTCCTGGTCGCCCACATAGACGGGCAGTTTGCCAAGACCAAACCCCTGCCGAATCGCCTGGACCATCAACCGCAACGATGCGAACGAACCCCACAATGGCAAGTCGGGATAGCTCGACGCTTTCGCCATCGCAAAAGCCTGCTTGCGGTCGTCAAAGGCCACCCAGCGTTTCGGCTGCACCTCACGCGCGTCCGCTGCGACGTAGTTGGCCATGATGAGGGGAGCGAGCTTTACCCCGATGAGGTGTTCGGGGGGGCCCCCATCGAGTCCGATCACCCGGACTGCGAGGTCGGCTTCCCGTTTTGAAAGATCGAACAATCGACCGTCGGTGACAAAGCACAGCTCGATGTCAGGGTGCTCTGCACAGAGCCCCCGAAGATCACGGAGCAGAAGGTTTGCCACCCAGTCGTCGCAGCACGTGACGGTCACGGGACCCGCGAGTCGCGCATCACGGCCCAGCAGATCACGTTCCATCGACATCATCTCGTGTTCGACGCTCTCGGCGGCGGGCAGCATGTCGGTGCCTGCTTCGGTGAGCGAGTAGCCTTGCCGGTGACGGTCGAAGAGCCGCACCGACAGAGCCTCTTCAAGCGACTCCACCCGCCGCAGCACCGTGGAGTGACTCACGCCCAGCTGCATACCCGCTGCCCGCACCGAACCGGTCCGTGCCAAGGCCAGGAAGTGCCGGACGTCATCCCAGTCCATGGTCAGTCCGCGGCCCCCATCGACACCGTTGGTCCCGCCTGGGGTAAGCCTAAGATGTGGAGTTGCACATCCGTGCGTCGTCCCTCGACATCCACCGCCTCAACCCGAAGCCGGTTCGGACCGGTGCGCAACTGCATCACCGGACGGATGACCAAGTCGGGCCCATCGCCCGGATGCCAGGCGATCTTCTCACCATTCGCCCAGACGACCACATGATCGATGGGAACGCCATCCCCATCTCCCACTTCGATGGGAAGGGGCAGAAGCTGGGGAGGAGCCGCAAGTCCCGGAGCGGCAACCTGGACATCGGGACCGGGCTGCTTCGGACCCTCGACCTTCGGCAAGGTGAGCAAGTGCCTTCCCGCGCGCGTCACCCGACGTCCCACACGCACGAAGGCCTCGACCGCTTCGAGGCGAGATGGACCAGGGCGCGTCATCGTCACGATGGTCGCGCCACTCCGACGTGCCCCGGGCGCCACCCGACCAATCGCCATCACCACACCATCGAGCAGTCGCGAGCGCGAACGCAGCTGCACCGCGACCTGGGGAAGGGGGACCTCCGCCTGCGAGTGAACCTCTGCCTCGACGCGGAGGCGGTCCTGGCCCACGGGGGTGACCACCACCGTGGTCTTTAGGTCGAGTGAAGCGGACCCTTCCGCAGGACGGGTCGCCGACCAGTCCAGGCCCACCCCCGCGGCCGCCACCGTCATGCGACGCTCCCCTTCTCGTCGCATCCCCTCTGCGTGATTGTGAAGGGCTTCGAGGATGGTGCTTCGGGCCGTGCGATTGCGGTCGTTCGAGGCAGCCAGGACCGCGCGCCGCGCCAATTCCACCTCCACATCGCCACCCGACGGCATGGCGGGCACAACGTCGGTCCATGGCACCGCGGCCGCCGGCCACCGGTAAAAGCCAAGCCCACGACCTTCAGACCGGACCTGTCCCACCCACACGTCAGGTTCAATGCCCATCCTGCCGATCCGGCGTTCGTTTAGCAGCACGTAGTGCGCAACCGTCAGATTGAGCTGCAACCCATCCCCGAGCGACAGCGGCTTCTGAACCGTCCCCTTGCCGTAGGTGCGCTGCCCGACGACGCCGGCGCGCCCATGCTCGATCAAGGCTCCCGTGAGGATTTCCGCCCCTGATGCCGTGCGCTCGTTCACGACGACCACGACCGGCATCTCAAGGTCATCGGGTCGGTCCCGGGCCACCATCTCGTGCTGGAGGTTCTCGATGGGTCCGCCATCACGGCCTGCCGTGCGCAGCAACAGTCCGTCCGACACGAAGAGATCGGCCACGCGGGCCGCTTCCTTCATCGAGCCACCCGTGTTGTCCCGCAGATCGACGACAAGACCACGCTCAAGCGCACCTTTGGCATCCAGATCGTCGAGCGCCGCCACCAAGTTCTGGACCGTCCGCTGGCTCACATGCTCGATGTGGACGTACCCCACCCCTCCTGCCAACACCGCGTGGCGCACGTTGGGAACCACGACCCGCGCCCGTCGCACCGACACCGCCCGCGCACCACCTCCAGCCCCATCTAGGGTCAGCATGACGGAGGTGCCCTGGGCGCCACGCAAGCGCTCATTGGCCTCGCGAACCGTGTCGATGACCGCACCGTCGATGGTGATCAGCCGGTCTCCAACCACCAACCCGGCGGACGCCGCAGGGCCCCTGGGCACCACGGAGTCCACCTGGATGCGTCCATCGGAGAGCCCCAGCCCTACGCCGATGCCCGATTCGGTCCCCGACAACCGCACGCTAAACCCGTCGATGCGCTCCCCGGTGAGCACCCGCGAGTATCGGTCGAGGCTCCGTGCCAAACCGCGCAACACGGACCGTTCGAGGACTTCGGGGCGAGTGGCCTCGGTCTTCTCTACGGTGCCCACGATGCGCGCCAGCTCATCGAGGGCCCGGGGCAGATCGTTCATGTCGCGCGCCTCGACGGTGCCCAGCACGCGCCCATCGCCATGCTGCAGCACGACCTGCCGGCCCTGAAACGCAGCGCGCAGCCAGTGCACCCGGCGGGTCAGTTCGGTCGCTGCCGACCGCAGGAGCTTTGCTTCATCGACGTCCGCCCGATGCAGGTAGAGCCGGTCAATGTGATCGACCGCACGGGCGATCGGGGAGTCGGCCGCCCAGGCCGCCAGCGAACCGAAAATGTAGAGAAGCCACCACATGAGTCGCGAATCGTACCGAACGACTCGCATGGCTCGCAAGCGATGGTTCCGCCATGCAACTCAGTCGCGACCGTGGAGCAATCCAAGCTCGGGCAACCAATCGAAGACTTGGGTGCCGAGAAGCACGAATACGACGGTCGCAGCGTAGCCCAATCCTGCGAGCAACATGGGACCATCCTTGAGCAGGGTCTCGTCGGGGGCCCCGCCCTCACCATGGCGCTCGATGAGGTAGATGTACCGAAACACCCCATACAGTACAAACGGAATGGTCAACACCATCCAACGTGTGGGGCCCCGGACCGCATACAAAATGTAGGTGATGACCAGGGAGCTGGTGACGATGGCTTGAAACTGCTCGAGCATCGGCGGCGTGTATTCAGCCAGGTTCTTGCGAGTGCCGGCTTCGCTCCCCATCTTCACGAGTTCACCACGACGTTTGTTGAACCCGAAGAACAGCGCCACGAACACCGTGCAAAGGAACAACCAGGAACTCACTTCGACCTGAACCGCCTTGGCGCCAGCGATGACCCGCCACAAGAACCCGCTCGACAGAAACAGCACATCGAGGATGACGATGTGTTTGAAGTAGAAGCTGTAGGACAGGGTGGTGGTGAGGTAGACCACCGCGACGACGAGGAAGCCCGGCGACACCCACCACGCCAGCGCCCCGCCCCCAACCAGACACAACGCGAGCAACAGCCACGCCGCCCAAAGAGGTAGAGCACCCGAGGCAATTGGGCGAAACTTCTTCTTTGGATGATTGCGATCGGCCTCTCGGTCGACGTAGTCGTTGAAGACGTAGCCAGCGCTGGCCAGCAACGAAAACGCGACGACTCCAGCAAGCGCGAGAACTACCTTGTCGGTGTTGATGAACTCGCCACTAAACAGCAATGCGGGTAGCAAGAAGACGTTCTTGACCCACTGCTTGGGCCGTAGCTGCCGGATGGCCGCTCCGAGGATGCGCATGCTCACTCCATCTCGGACCGAGCTTAGCCCCCCGGCTGTCCACCTGCCGCACTGAGCACGACGACGCGATGTTCTCCCCGGTTGAGGACGAGTTCTTCCTCGAAGACGACCCGTCCGCCGAGCTGAATGTCGACCGTATGGGGCTTACCCGAACTCACTTGGGCATTGGGACCCACCCGTTCCCCGTCGATGCGGACCACCGCGGAAGCGGGGCCCACGATGGTGATGCGGGGAGCGGCGAGCATGGGGTCTTCGGCATCGACGATCTGGTACCCTGAGAGCAGCACGCCAAGCGTGGTGAGCAGCACCCCAAGTCCCAGGCCAAACACCAACGCGGTGAGCGCGATGGCTCCCCCGATGACCTGGCCCTGAGAACCCTCAAAGGGCCGCCCGCCCTGCACCACCTGACGCCGCACCGACGATGTACGGCCCGTATTGCCGGAGCGCCCTGGACTCGAAGAGGGACGCCCGGCCGACCGATCGGGCGCAGGTCGAACCGATGCCGCCGAGCTGCGAGGTGCAAGCTCGGTTTCACGGGGCGCCGGGGGCTTGGACGAGTCTTCCGCATCGTCGTCCCACCCTTCGGGCATTCGACGGATCAACGTCGCCTGATCCTTGTCCTCAGACAGGTCGTCGAAGGTGTCGGTAAACGGGGATGTCTCCAACTTCTGGGTTGGCGGAGCGGGCAGTGAAGAGGCCCCACCGCGGCCCACCGGCGATTCCCGCAGCGCATCAAGCCGAGCGCTCGTATCGGCTTCTTCGAGTGCATTCGGACCCCGCGAGTCTCCGAACAACCCTTGGACGTAGGAGGCGAGCGTGGTGTGGGTAAAAATGAAGCCCGATTCATGGAAAAACTTGTCGAGGGCTTCCTTGAAGTCGGTGGCGGTGCCGTACCGCTTGGAGCGATCGGTCACGAGCGCCTTTTCGATCACCCGTTCGAGGGAGGCCGGAACGTCGGGCCGAAGCTGACTCACGGGTAGGTACGTGCCCGCCTTGATGCGAGCGATGGTCTCCTGCTCGCTCGCGCCCCGGAAGGGATGCTGCCCGGTCAGCATCTCGTAGAGCAGTGCTCCGACGCTGAACAGGTCGGACCGCTGATCGAGGTCGGGCGCTCCCGAAGCCTGTTCGGGACTCATGTAATCGTAGCGGCCCTTCATGATGCCGTTGACCGTGCCCATGGCCTTGAGACTGGCTCGGGCAATGCCAAAGTCTGTGAGCTTCACCTCACCCTGAAAGGACAGCAGTACGTTCGGCGGCGTGATGTCGCGATGGATGATGTTGAGCGAGACCGGACGGCCTCCCTTCATCACCTCGCGGGTGTGCGCATACTCCAATCCCTTGAGCAACTCGAGGGTGACGAACACACAGTGGGGAACAGGCAAGCGCGTGCCCTTTCGCTGGCTGCGGTCGAGTACGGCGCCGAGATCACGGCCGTCCACGTACTCCATCGCGATGTACCACATGCCATCGACCTGCCCAAGGTCGACGATCTGCACGATGTTGGCGTGCGAAAGCAGGCCTGCGACCTTCGCCTCCTCAACCAACATGCCCACGTACTCTTCGTTGCGAGACAGGTTGGGCAGGATGCGCTTGATGGCGAAGGTGCGTTGGAATCCCCCCACCCCTTCGAGTCGTGCCTTGTAGATCTCGGCCGTTGCCCCGGTCGCAATACGCTCGAGGATCTGGTATTTACCGAAAGATTGGATGGTAGGCTGAGCCACGGTCCCCGCGCGCTGGGGCGGAGAGGCCACCCCGTTGGTGGAGAGCTTACCCCACCCTCGAATCCAGGCTACCTGGCCCTATGGACCTGACCCCGAATCTGATCGTCTTGTGGCTTGGCGTGCTCGTCGGGGCCATCACCGACGTCCAGCAGGGACTCATCAAAAACTGGCTCACGTTTTCGCTGATGGCCTTCGGGATTGTCTACCACGCCTTGGTTGGGCCAGACCGGTGGTTTGGCCTTACCGGATGCGCCACGGCATTCGCCCTGCACTTCGTGCTCTACCTGTTGACCATCCAGAAGGCAGGTGACGCCAAGCTCTTCATGGCCATTGGGGCGTGTGCGGGCACCCGCGAGATGCTCGAAACCTCGGTCTGGTTCGCCATCCTCTACCTTCCGGTAGGCCTGCTCACGTTGGCCGTCAGGGGGCGGCTCTCGAACCTCATTGCAACCATTCGCTGGTCCATTCAAAGCGCCATGGGGCATCCGGCCGCGGGTGAACAGCCTGAGCCCACGATGATGATCGCCGGGCCCACGATCTTGGTCGCGACGTTGCTTGCCGGTAGCACCGACGCGGTCAAGGGATTGCTCTTCGGATAAGCTCCGCGCGGAGGCTCGCATGTTTGCCTGGCTCGCGCTTTTCGTCGGATCGTCGGCTGCAGCACCCTCGACTTGTGAACCCTACCGGGGGGTTCAGTTTCGGGTGGATCTGGCCATGATCACGGATGCGATCGTCGATGGCGACTTCGCAGAAGTGCGGTCACGCCTCGGTCAGGTCGGCGAACGGCTTCCTTGCAGCAACCAGGTGGTGGATCACCGATTGTTCGCCAAATTTGCCCGCTACATGGCCCTTTCTCACCACACGGCCCAAGACGATGTGGGGGCCACCCGCTGGTTGCTCTCGTCCAAGGTCAGTGCCCCCAAACTCCCTTGGAATGACGCGGCGTTTCCCCCGGATCATGCTTTGCGCAAGCTCGAACGGAAACTAGGATGGCCGGCGCCGGGGCCCCTCGAACACGGATTGAGACCTCCCCGCAATGGGGGCATCTTTCTCAATGGTCAGCTCGCCCTGGACGCGAGTGCCCCCGAGGGCGTGCCCTACTTGGCCCAAGCATTCGACCGCAAAGGACGTCGGGTCGATGCGTGGTGGCAAGAGGGCGGCACATTCCCGGCGGACTACCTCGCCGGCAGCTTCCGGGACGTGTCGCGACCCCGTTGGTGGCGACCCGCCACCTAAGGCCGCCTACTCTGGCGGGTCCTCAGGAATCAGCAACCCCTGATCTGCGAGGGCCCGTAAAGAGGCGGGTCGGCCGCGAACGATCGCAAGCTGGCCCAATGCCGCGCCAATCGCCAGTCGCTCGTCCGCGTCACGATGGTGGAGCAGCGCATTGACGAACGCGACGATTCTTCGCAGGTCATGCGCTTCATCCACCGGAGCCCCGAGGGCCCGAAACCGCAGTCCATCCATCCATGCCAAGTACACGCGACGGGGCTGGCGCGTATCGGACGGTTCCCCAGCCGCCCAGGTGAGAACCGAACTGTCAACCACCAACCGTGCAAACTCGATCAGTTCGGCCAACCCCCAGGCCGCACGGTCGGGGTCGTAGTAGCCCGCCTGGCTCCAAAGTCGTGCTTGCCCCGAATGCACCAAATGCTCGATGGGTAGGGCCACGTCCGGCGATAGGAAGGGGCCAAACCCCGCCTCTTCGAGGGCCGCAACCGTCCCCGAGACGTCGTTCAGCGATCTGGCGACCCCAGCCCACCCCTCCGGAGCTGCGTCAAGCGGGGCGCTCTCAATGAGCTGCCGTGCCCGTTCCGCGTCGTAGCGTGCCAATCCCACGAGGCATCGAATGGCGGTGTCGCTCCCGTAGGTCGTGGCGAAGGCGTCTACCGCGCACTCTTCCGTCATCGCAAGGAGGGCCCCTTGGTACGTGGGGTTCACCGCGATGGCGCGGGCCACGTCAAAGTCGGCCCACAACAAGGTGCTGTAAGCATCGTAGTCTCGCACCTCCTGCTCACACCAATCACTCGACGCATCGGTGCACGCCGCGTTGTAAGCCGCCTGCATCTCGGGGTCGTCGCGCCCCCACAGCCGCGTCCCAATGAGATTGCGAACATCCGGTTCAATCGCCAGTCGATGCAGCGCCAAGAGCGCCTGACCCGCATCGGGAGAGGCATCCGCCGCCAAGGCGCCCAACATCGCGACATCCGCGGCCAGCAGATAGCCCTCGACGACGTGCGGCTCGACAATACTCACGATGCGCTCGGTGCTGGGGTTTCCCACCCCTTGCGCCCAATACGTGACCCAATCGTCGGGAGAATCGGGCTCCGCCACCGCCGCCGCCACCGCAGGGTCGTTCGCGCAGGCATCGACGAGCATGAGATGAGCGAGAGGCTCGTCGGCGAAAACCTCCAGAGCCCAAGGGCAGTACGTCGCATCGACCATGTCGGGCGTGCACCCCCCGAGCACATCGAGCCAGTCCGTCTGGCGTTCGAACACCACCCGGTGGGCCACATCGTCGCGGTAGCGGGAACGTCCACAGACTCCACGTCGCAACTGGGTCCGCGACGGCCACTCCCAAGGGGCCGTGCGAAGATCTCCCGCGACAGGCGGCACGTTCGCCGCGAATCGAGAAGGACGTTCGCGGGGCGCGGTGGTGACCACCGCTCGGAAGGTGACCCCTTCGACGATCGGAGGCGGCACCACCCGGCGCGGTCCGTCATCGGCCCCAAGGCCCGGTACGGTGCAACCCACAAAGGCCAACGCGACGAAGAGCTGATGCACGCAGACGTTCTCCCGCAGCCAGAGTAATCCACGGAAGCGGACCGCCGGTCGAGACCGCATGGAGGAGAAGGGGTGACCCCCGTACGTGTTGGGCCCATCGCTGAAGCGCGACGGCTCGTAACGCTCGCCTGGCCTGTGATTCTGGCCCAGCTAGGCATGGTGCTCATGGGCGCCGTCGACCTCTGGATGGTCGCTCCCCTGGGCGAAGCTGCAACAGGTGCGCTAGGACTTGGCAATACGTATAGTTTTGCCCTGGTCATTCTTGCATTGGGGACCGCCACCGGCGTCGATCCCCTGGTCACTCAGGCCTACGGGGCCAACCAGCCACGACGCGCAGGGCTCGCGGCCCTGCAAGGCATGCTCGTCGTGGGCGGGCTGGGCGTGCCCATCATGGCGCTTCACACGGTCGCTCCCACCGTATTGGGGGCGCTCCAACAACCTCCCAACCTCCTGCCCCTCGCCGACGCGTACTGCACCATCAACGCCCTAGGGATCGCACCCCTACTCGCCTTCGCCGTCATGCGGCAGTGGCTCCAAGGCGATGGCGTGATGCTCCCCGGCATGTTGGCCATTGGCGTGGCCAATGTGGCGAACGTCGTAGGCAACGCATGGCTCATCGAGCCCTATGGGGTGGCCGGTGTGGCGTGGAGCACCGTGATCGTACGTTGGCTCGCGCTGTTTGTGCTTATCGCCATCAGCCATCGTCCGCTGCGTCGTTCGTGGCCCGATGCACCCGTCCTGGACCCAACCGCATTGGTGCGCCTGACCACCATCGCCTTTCCGGTTGGCGTGCAGGTTGGTCTTGAGGTGTGGGCGTTCAGCAGCGCCGCCCTGCTCGCCGGCTCCCTTGGCACGACCGCAGTGGCCGCACATGTATCGGCCCTCAATGTGGTCGCCCTTGCGTTCATGATGGCCAATGGACTGTCCGCGGCCGCCGCGACTCGAGTGGGCAATCTGGTGGGCGCAGGGCAACCTTGGCCCACCGCAGCCACGATGGCCTTGGGGTTGGTCGTCGGCTTCATGAGCGTCACGGGACTTGTCTTTTTCACCTTCCCGGAGACGATTGGGCGAGTGTACGCCTCCGACCCCGAGGTCGTCGCCCTTATCGCCGCGGTCCTGCCCGTGGGGGCCGCGTTTGGGCTCTTCGATGGGCTGCAGGTCGTCGCGTTCGGCATCCTTAGGGGCCTTGGCGATACCCGGGTGCCCTCTACGTTCAACCTCATTGGCTACTGGATGCTCGGGCTGCCACTTGGCGCGCTGTTGGCCAACACGTCGCTCGGCCTGGTGGGCGTGTGGGTCGGATTGGCCGTCGCACTCGTGATCGTGGCCGGATTGCTGGGCCTCCGGATTCGTTGGCACGCAAACATGGATCGCAACTCGCGATCCGCGGATCGAATTTCGATCATCGAGGCAAAACCAATGCAACCCTCCGTTGCAGCTCAAAACCAGGAATCTTCTCCTTGACGTCGAGGAGTCAGCTTGTCATTGCGTAGATGAACACAGCAAGCCCCTCTCACGGGAGGTTCGAAGTGCACGTCGCCGACTGGAACATCGCAATGATGAAGTCCTTTGTGGCAGGCAACCTTCGGTACCTGCCCAGTGACAGAGAGGGGCGGCCCTGAAAAGGCCCAGCGCGTAACCCGCGAAGAACCCCTCTCGAATCACTCGAGAGGGGTTTTTTCGTTGGGATGAACGCGGTGGGTCGCTCCGGATCTCGTCATTCTGGTCCACCCTGCCATTTCAACTTGCTTTGGGCGCACTGAACCGAGTGTCTGCCAACGCACCCGTGCGCACACAATTGTGTGCAAAGGCGGGGGTGTGGGCAGCTCGCTGAATCACGGTTGGGTGTCCCAGCTGATCTTGAACAACACCGACGTTGACCTCCCGCCGGGGGAGGATGTGCGCTGACCCGACCGTCACCACATCCCAAGAAGCCCCGGCTCCTCTATGGAACCGGGGCTTTTTTGTTGCCGACGCCGAGCGCGCCGGCCCGCCCTCGCTTTGCCAATAACAAAGCTTTAAGCTTTATTTTTCTCCAAAAATTAGTGGACGCAAATCCGAGGAGGCCATAAATCAAAACCAGAACGAGCGACCGACGCTCGTTGGCACCTGGAGCTCGATGGATGAGCACCTGGCTACGAACCAGGGAGGTGGGGGTTCGAATCCCTCCGGGTGTACTTTCTCTCTTTGACATTCCGCATCCGAATCACGGTTATCGCACAACGTTTCGATTGTGTTGAGTGGAGCTGGTCTGGAATAGCGCCAGATTGTGAATCTGGAGGTTGCCGGTTCGAATCCGGCCACTCAACTTCTTGCCTTGGTAGCTCAAGTGGAAGAGCACCCGAGATGTCTTGGAAGGTGTGGGTTCGAGTCCCACCCACGGCAGGCGGCGGCAATGAGGTCGCCAACTTCGGCCCAATCCCGGGCCCCCAACCCGAGGAGGCGTTGGATGGACAATTCGGAGGGTGGTGCCGGTCGCAAGAGCGACTCGCAGTGCACCCCCCATGACGATCCGGGTTCCGACACGGACGTCAACCCTAGGGGCTTAGGCTCCACAGCTTGATTAGCTCAATTGGCAGAGCGCCCGGACGGTCGCCGGGAGATGTAGGTTCGAATCCTACATCAGGCATCCAGGAGAGGAGCGTACCGTGACGCACGGATGCGGGCGTGACCCGCGGGAACGTCGCCGCGAGATCAAGACGTGACAGCCCGGAGAGACGGGCACCCTTCTTTTTGCAATGTGGATTTCGCCTGGCTCCGGGTTGGCTCTGAAAGGACCTTCGAATCTCGTAAGGCCTCGGGCCGTGGGGGCTCGGAGCCAGGCGGTGCTTACCCTCTATGGCCCGACACAGAGTCTAACCCCGCGTAGATTTCTCGTGACAGACTCGACCCAGATGAGGTCTTAGCGCTAACTTTTCTCTGCGGTAACGCTCGGGAGCCCACGATGAACGCGGTACTGGTTCTCAATGCCGACTACTCCCCGCTCCGCGTGGTGCCATGGCAGCGCGCAATTGGCATGTTGCTCGACGACAAGGCGTCGCTCGTGCAGGCCTATGCGGACCGGATGATTCGTTCGGCCACGCTTTCGCTACCGCATCCGGCGGTGGTCGCCCTGCACCGTTACTCGAAGTTTCGTTGTCGGGTTCGGTTCAATCGTGCCAATGTTTTGGCTCGTGACCACTACACCTGCCAGTACTGCGGCGCGCGTCCGCGCCGGGTCTCGGGTCGCCCCGACCTCACGGAACTCACCATCGACCACGTCATTCCCCGAGCCCAGGCCCGCGAGGGCAAGGTGTTCACCTTGGGGCGGTGGCGTCCGGTGACGTGCTGGGAAAACGTGACGACGGCGTGCGTGGACTGCAACGTAGCCAAGGCGGACCAGACGCCCCGCGAGGCGGAGATGGTGCTCCGCAATGCCCCCAGGGTGCCCACCCACCTCGATATGTTGTGGATGGCCCTGTTCAGCGTCGACATCCCCGAGGAGTGGCGCGAGTTCTTGCCCGAGGACTCACCTTGGCGTGCGTACTGGACAGCCGAGCTGTCGGCCTGCTAGACGTGCGCCGGGCGCCGGGGCCCGGAGCTTGTCACTCATGCACGAAGACATCGAAGACGACGAGACGACGCACGAGATGGATCCGCCGACGTTGCTGCCACCCGTGCGAAGTCCCGATGACCTCCCCGCGGGCAACATCAAGGAGGGCACCCTGTGCTTGGTGACCAACGAAGCCCAAGGCACCGAGCAGCTCTGGACGTTTCGGGACGGGGCCTGGGCGCCCGCGATCTAATCGTCCGCGAGCGCCGACCCTACGAGATCCTGCACAATCTGAGGCTTCGCGCTCCGGTCGAAGTGCTTGAGCACCTGACCGATGAAGAAGCCTGACATGTCACGACCCGACCGATGGGCCTGGACCCGATCGGGATGGTCGGCCACCAACTGCGCAACCACCGGCTCGATGATCGCCGGATCGGTGATGAGCCTTAGGCCCTTCGCCGCCATGATCGCCTCGGGGTCTCCCCCTTCCGCAAGCATGCTGTCCAGCACCTGTTTGCCCATGGCATGGCTGATCTTGTCCGCATCTTCAAGAGCCACCAGCTTGCCAATCGCCGACCCATCAAAGGGCAGATCCTCAATGGGCCTGTCCTTCACGACCCGGGCCAGCTCGTTGGCCACCCAGCTCGCGATGCCCTTCGGATTGTCATGTGTCGCAAGCGCAGCTTCGAACAGCCCAAGCAGCCCAGGATGATCCTGCAACGTAGCGGCTTCAGAGTTTGAAAGCCCCTGACCCACGAGCCGCTCGCCAACCTCGGTAAGCGGACGCACCGTCTTGGTCTTGCCCTTCTTCACCTTCGGCTTTTTCGAAGTCGGGGGCGGCGGCTCGATCTTGGGTCGGTAGGAGTCCTTGAGCGGCACAATTCGATTGAACACGAGCCGCTCCGGCGTAGCGTCTTCATCCACGATGAAGAAACCCGTCCGTTCGAACTGCACCCGTTCGCCAGGCTTCGCATCCGCAAGGCTGGCCTCGACCTGCGCCTCCTTGACGACGAGGGACTCGGGGTTGAGCTGCTCACGCCAGTCGTCACCGGGATGCTCGACGGTAAACAACCGGTCGTAGAGCCGGACACAGGCCGTCTTCGAGGTCTCTGCATCGACCCAATGGATGGTCGCGCTCACCTTGGTCCCCTCGGGCACCTTGCCGCGAGGCACCGAAGGGTCGATGCTCACCCGCACTTGGGTGACCTCGCCCGCCTCGTTGGTGTCGTAGCCGGTGCAGGTGATGACGTGCGCATAGCGCAGTCGAACCGCCCGCCCTGGCGCCAACCGTCGAAATCCCTTTGGCGGCTCGATTGCGAAGTCGGTGCGTTCAATGAACAGGCGGCCGGAAAACGGCATGGGCCGTGTGCCTTCCTTGGGCACATCGTGCGGCCAGTAGCTGCCGTCGATCGTCTCGGGCGGTACCTCCCCCTCGATGACCACCTCGATGGGGTCGAGCACGGCCATGACACGAGGCGCCTCGGTGTTGAGATCGTCTCGAATCACACTCGCGATGAAGGTGGGATCCACGACCGAACTCGACTTGGAAACGCCCACCTCCTCCATGATGCGGCGAATCGCGGTCGGGCGCACGCCCCGACGTCGGTAGCCTGCGATCGTAGGCATGCGGGGATCGTCCCAGCCCTCAACGTGGCCTTCCGAAACCAGCAAGGTGAGCTTGCGCTTGCTCATCACCGTGTAGGGAAGATTGAATCTGGCAAACTCGAACTGACGAGGCCGGGGGTCTTCCACGGGAAGGTTCTCGA
>JBCCQY010000066.1:0-44027 GCA_039208735.1 Myxococcota bacterium
CAGCGGTGATCAGCGCTGGGCTTCGTCACAGAACCAAGGTGCCAAGCCATTTGTTCATTTGTTCCTGCAGCCCGACGCGCTTCAGGCTTCGTCGCCTGCGGCTCCTGCAGCCTGATCAGCTTGCAGGAGCGAAGCGACGAAAGCTGACCGCGTGAGCCTGCAGGCGCGTAGCGCCGAAGGCCAGCGGTGATCAGCGCTGGGCTTCGTACAGAACCAAGGTGCCAGGCGATTTGTTCATTTGTTCCTGCAGCCCGACGCGTAGCGCCGAAGGCTAGCGGTGATGACACACGGCGTTTCACCGCATTTCCATAGGTGGAAGCCAGGCGATCGCCGTTAGGTACTCCCAAGCTCGATGCGGGAGGTTCCGCCATGTCCGGTTTGCTCTCTGGACTTCAGCATTCGGTTCGGGTGGCGTTGCGGCCCTCGGGCTTTCGTCCGCGACCGCCCGACATTTCCCGGGTGCGTTACCGGAAACGCTTCTTTGGGGTGGCGCCGCTCATCGACGTCTACTTGCCGAAGGGCCCGGTCCCCGCAGAAGGTGCACCGTCTGTATTGCTTCTGCATGGGGGGGCGTTCCTGGTGGGCTCGCGCCGTCAGCGTTCGGTGCGATTCGCAGCGTCTTACCTAGCACAGAGAGGCATCGCCGTCGCCGCCGCCGACTACCGCTTGTTGTTTCGCGGAGGACCGCTTGCCGCACAGCTCGAGGATGTGGCGGTGCTTCGTCGATTCTGGTTGAGTCAAGCCAAGACCTGGCACCTCGATCCTTCGCGGCTGGGCATCGTTGGGTTTTCCGCAGGTGGGGCCCTCGCCTTGCTCGACGCGGCCCAGCCCGAAGCCCATTACCAGCGAGTGGTAAGTGTTTACGGGGTGTATGAGTTCGCGTCGCTCGCTGGCCCGGGGACCCGGTTGTGGCGAACCGCGCTGCTGGGGAGCTGGCGTCCCCGGGCATGGGCGGAAGCCTCTCCGGCCGCCGTGGCCACCGCCATCGATGCGCCGGTGTTGTTGCTCCATGGCACCGAGGATGCACTGGTGCCCTATGTCCAGGCCCAGCGTTTGGCTGCGGCGCGGGAGGCGGCCGGATGCTCCACCACCCTACGCACTTTCGAAGGCATGCGGCATGGCTGGATGCAGGACCCTTCGGACCCCGCATCGGCGAGCGCCATGGACGACATCGGTGCGTTCTTGACGGGCTATGAAAAGAGCCCCGTGTCATCATCGTAGAGGGAGCGAAGCTCGTCACGAGTGAGTGGTCCACCACCGTCCGCACGTCCCTCGTAGCCGCACGCGTGGCAGATTCGTTTGTCTCCGTGTTGATAGACCTCGATGCTGCCGCACGCAACGCAGTTTCCATCATCATCTTTCGTGGAGGCAAACGCCGCCTCGGTTCGAAACAACTGGACGACGATACGCACAACATCAAACCAACCAAACATCTTCTCCTCCCGCGCGCAGCCGTTTTACCGGATTTGCGTCACGATGGAGCGGGAGCGGGGTTGGCTTGGTCTAAGGGTTGGCTTTAGAAGCCATCATCAGGCATTGTCAACGCGGTATCGTCGAGGTTCCTCAGCAGGGTTGCGGCTCGTTCGATCCTCGGAAGTTCGTACCGGATGAAGAACTGCGCCGCGTGTCGCTTGCCCTCATAGAAACCGCGATCTGCCTCACTTGCCTGGGGAAGCTTCGCGGTGGCGGCAGCGGCCTGTTCGAGCCACATCCATCCCACCACCACGTGGCCCAGCATTCCAAGGTACTCCGATGCATTGGCGAGAAATCGCCTGATTTGGCCTTGCATTGCGGCTGCACCCAGCGCCATCGTGGTTTCCGTCACGGTCTGGATGGCCGCTTCGAGGGCCTTGCAGATCTCTTCGAGTTCCGGGGTTGCGCGGTGCCGGGCCACCGAACCTTGAATCTCTGCCAACAGGGCGCGGAATGCTCGGCCTTGGTGCATCGTGACTTTCCGACCCAGTAGGTCGAGGCCTTGGATGCCGTTGGTACCCTCGTGAATGGGGTTGAGGCGGTTGTCCCGGTAGTACCGCTCGACTGGCCAGTCGCGGGTGTAGCCGGCCCCGCCGAGCACCTGGATGGCCAGATCGTTGGCGCGCGGACCATGCTCTGAAGGCCAGGCCTTCGCGATGGGGGTCAAGATCTGGAGGAGGTCGTCGATGCGCTCGCGCGCTGCCTCGTCGGTGGTCGTTTCGAGTTCGTCGATGAGCTTTGCGCAATACATCCCAAGCCCGAGGCCGCCTTCCACGTAGACCTTTTGCATGAGCAGCATGCGCCTTACGTCGGCATGCTCGACGATGGGCACGGGGGGCGTGGTGGGATCACGTTCGTCGGGATGACGGCCTTGTTGTCGGTCTCGCGCGTAGGCTAGCGAAACGCGGTAGCCGGCGTACCCAATCATCGTCGCGCCCAGGCCCACCGCGGTGCGGGCCTCGTTCATCATGTGGAACATGTAGCGTAGCCCGTGGTGAGGCTTGCCAACGAGCGTGCCCACCGCGGGGCCATCCGCTCCAAACGAAAGGGCGGTGTTGACGGTGCCGCGGTACCCCATCTTGTGGTTGAGGCCGGTCAGTGTGATGCCGTTGAGATCGCCTGTCGAGCCGTCCGTTTGCATGTGACGGCGTGGCACGACGAACAGGCTGATTCCACCGACGCCTGGAGGAGCGTCCACGATGCGCGCGAGCACGAGGTGAACAATGTTCTCCGAGAGTTCATGCTCCCCCGCCGAGATCCACATCTTGTCGCCGATGATGTGGAACGTCCCGTCGTCTTGGGGCACCGCCCGGGTGCGCAGGTCGGCGAGCGACGACCCGGCCTCGGGTTCGGAAAGCACCATCGTGCCGAAGAATCGGCCTTCGAGCATTGGTTCGAGGTACATCGCCTTTTGATCGTCGCTTCCGTAGGCGCGCAGCAGGTTGGCTGCGGCAGCGGTGAGCAACGGGTAGGCCGACGCACCTGGATTGGCTGCGAAAAAGGCTGAATTCATCGCCTGCGCGATCGTGTATGGAAGTCCGAGTCCCCCGTCCGTTTCCGGAAACGGTGCGGCCAAGTAGCCGCCTTCGACGTAGGCTTGGACGACGCGGCTTAGCACTTGGGGCAGCACCACCCGGCCATTGTCGAACGTCGGCTCCTGGGCATCGAGCTCGGCTGCACAAGGAGCGAACTGCTCTTTGGCCAATTGAATGGCGGCTTCGAGCAAGGCATCGAAATCGGAGCGCGCATGTCCCTCAAACGCCGGACGGGTGCACAGGGCTTCGATGTCCAGGACCTCGTAGAGCACGAACGACAGGTCGCGGGCCAGGGTCTCGAACACGACATCGTGATTCACACAGCCTCCTCGGGAAGGCCATTATGGCACCCGCCAACCGTCGTTCATCGGGCCATTCGATCCACCCACACCAACAGGGCCATCGCGCCCATGAACACCAGTCCGTTGAGCAGCATGAAGACCCATGCCGGGGCCACTCCGAACATGCGCACCTCCCGTGCATGACGTGACCCGTCCAGATGAACTGGCCGTGCCTGGAGGTGAATTTGCGATGAATCGCCTAAGGCGTAGCCTCGACGGTGGGCGGTGGATCCGGAAAGAAGGTCAGGACGAGCTTGGTGGACTGGGCGTCGAGGATGGCGGACCCATTGGGTCCTTCGGGGTCGTAGAGGCTGAGCACCTCAAGGTCGAGCGGTTCGCCCTCGGTCCGGTACGCAAACGCCGTGCTCGCGTGGGCAAGCGTGAACGTCGTTGCATACAACGATGCCGAGGCGTCGACGTCTCCTTGTCTCCCCAATGCGATGACGGCCCGCCCGGGGTCGACGATCTGAATGGTCGAGTGAAGCTGGGCCAGCAACACGCCGGGGCCTGAAGGCGCGTACGGCACCTCAGCAAACACCTCGAAGTCGTCGCTTTCGTCATCGAGAAACAGGTAGTCGCTCAATTCCCAGGCCACAACGGACACCTCGGGCTGCGTCGTCCGAAGGGCGGCAAGTTCGCCCTCGACCTTCGCCATCTGGTCGATGAGGGGAAGGAGCGTGTCGACCGTCTCCTGGACACTGGCGACATCGGCCTCGAGTTGGTCCAGCCGATCGTCGATCTCGAGCGGATCACAGGCGGTCAGCACCACAGCGAAGAAGGGAAACCATCGTAGCTTCAAGGGACCTCCATGAGATCGACCAGCTATTGGCTCGATGCTCGGGTCCCTTGGGGTTGGCTTGGGGAAGGTTTGCGCGATTCGAGCAGCGCATCCATCTGGTGCCGCACAGACTCTCGAAGGGCCACCATTAACCGTTCCCCTTCGTCAGGCTCGATCGCGATGGCCAGCCGTGCCGCCGAGCCCGCGAGATGAGCGAACAGGAGTAGCGCCGAGTGCATCCGTTCTTGGTTCTGGGGAGCGACGAGGTGACCGATGCCCTCGGCCAAGATTTGGGCGTTTGCTCGACTATCTTCCACATCGAGTTGTTGAAGTTCCTTGTCGGACTGGGTGGCGGCCCAGATGTCGCGCTTGCCAGGGTCGGACTTGAACGCTTCGAAGTAGCCTTGGAGCACCGCATCGATGCGCTCGACGGCTTCCGCTTTCGTGCCAATGTTGGCCATGGCGACCCGAAGCATGTCGCGGACCTCCGCCATCAGGTTCAATGCGAGTTCACGAAGAATGGCCTGCTTGTCAGGAAAGTATTGGTAGACCGACCCGATGGGGACGTTGGCCCGCGTGGCGACTTCGCTCATTTTCAATTGGTCGCTACCATGCTCCACCACCAACGCATGGGCCGCCTGAAGAATCGCTTCGACGCGTCGCCGAGAGCGCTCCTGGCGTGGCACCCGCCGCATATGGCCCTCCGAGTCTCTCAAACCTGCTCCTTCATCGGACGTCTCCGCCGCGCTCAGTAGCGCGCCCCACGTAGATCGTCGGCCATGAGACCGGCGCCGCCTGCGCGACATCGTCCATGCTCGTGACGAGGAAGCCTCCGCTATCTTGACGCTGGATCCTCCTCGAGTATGCCCACGAGCGGCTGCAAGGATCCTGGCTCGCTGTTCAGCAACCCCCACAGCATGATGCGCGAGAAGTTGTCGATCGTCGTCCCGAAGTCCACGCGCACGCCAGCTACATCGATCTGCGCCTTGGCATCGGCGATGATTTTTGGGGGATGGGCCACGCTCCAGATCTGCCCGAGCACCAGGTTTGTGTAGCGGACAAACAAGGCGACTTGGTCCAAGCTCAAGGACGGAATGATGTCGGCCACCACGAACTCGGTCCGCTGCCGTAGCTCTGCAGAACGCCGCTTGAAGTCGACAATGGATTCGAGTCCGACGTTCTGCTCGAGAACCGACCGGGTGATTGCCGCCAGGGCGCCGAGGCGTGGTCTCGCGAGCAGGCTGACTCGAATCAAGTCGACGAGGGCATCGACATCATCAACGCCACTTAGGGCCTCCCTTGCATCCTCGAACTGGAGGACCCATCCTTCGTGCTCACGGAGCAGTAGCTCGATGAGAATGGCCTCGCGGCTCGGGAAGTAGCGGTAGAGGTTGCTTGCGGCGAGCCCGGCTTGTTGGGCAATCGCCGTGAGGGTCGCACCCGCGAGCCCGCCGGCGTCAAAGCAATGGCCCGCCGCTTCGAGGATCGACTCTCGCCGCTCGGCCTTCTGCTCGGGCCTTCGCGCCCGCTCCCACACCATCTCAAGCTCCCGGCCTGCCTTCACCCCTATCCATCGAATCGGGTTGACACGCCAGCCGTCTGGCTTTAGAAGAAGCGCATTCTCTTAATAAGAGAAGATGATTCTTTTGCTTCTCCATCACAGCGGAATCCAGATGTGCCTGACCAACCTCAACGGTGCGCCGCGCCTGCTCATGCTGTGTTTCGGGCTGCTGTTGGCGGTCATGGTGCCGGCTCGGTCGGGGGCGGCCGACCAAGAGCTGTTCGCCATTCAGGGGGACGTCGCGCTTCCCGTGAACTACCGAACGCCCGCGCCTGTGCGCGTTCAAGTCGGGACCGCGTCCGTGCGCGGTGCGGTTCCCCTGCCGGTCGGGGACCACGGGCAGCTGGTCCCCGCGTTCAGCTATCGCCTACAGCTTGCGCCGTACGTCCAACCCACGGAGGTTCCAGCGCTTCCACCGGTGCACTGGCCGGAGGTCTCACTTACCGGGTTGCGCTGGTGGCCGTCGGGCTGGCAGGTCTACGGGCAGGTGAGCGCGGCAATGGCCGGTGATCTGACGGCCATCGATGCCGGCGTCGTGCGTCTGGCAGGTTTGCTCACGCTCCGCCGCCGCCTGTCCGAGCGCCTGACGCTCGGCGCAGGCGCAACGCTGACTTGGGCCTTTGGCCAGCTCGCACCCATTCCGCTGCTCACGCTCGACTGGAACCCATCGGACGCGGTGGAGCTGCAAGTCGTGCTGCCCGTGCGGTTGACGCTCACCCACACCTGGCACCGTCGCACGCGCGTGGGCATGCGAGCTGGGTTTGTCGGCAATGCCTTCGCGATTCGCGACGACACCGTGCTCGACACCTTCTGCCCAACCGATGCGGCGGCGGGCGCCTGTCTCGAGCGCATTGCGTATTCAGCGGGCAACGCCACCTTGATGGTCGGCCAACGCGTCTTGCGCACGGCCGAAGACAATGGAGGGCTCTGGCTCGAGCTGCATGGCGGGGTCAGCTTCCTGCGTCGCTTCGAGCTGTTGTCGGTGGCCGAAACCCCGCTCGAGGGGGCAGACACGCGACTGCCCGGCTCCGCGTTCGCCAGCTTCGGCATCCGGTACCTCAAATGACTGTGTGTTCCATCACCAAGCCGCTCCATCGGCTCAAGGAGACCCCATGACCCTGAACCGCACTCGCGTGTTCCTCGGTGTGCTTGCATCCCTATTGCTTGTCTGGTCGGTATGGGCATTTGCGACACGGGCGTCCTACTCTGACACCTTTCGCGACGGTGACGTGAAGTGTCCGTTTCTCGCCATGGCTCCGCCCCCGCAGAGCAACCTGTGGAGCTTCGCTCGAGGAGCGCAGGCGAATGGCATGGACCTAGGCATGGCGGTGTTCGTGGGCACACAGATCACCTACTACCAGAAGGGGCTCGCGGCGGTTCTCCGACTGGAGGCCCCGGATCTGCACCGTCTAGACCAGGTGCCGACCATTTCCCACGACGACCGCTACGCCGTCCACTTGCCGAAGCTTCGTGAGATGGCCGCGGAGATGGAGGTCGACGGGCGACTCACCCTGCAGCAGCTGGTGGAGATGAAGCTGTGGGTGGCCGAGCAAACGGGGGTTGCCAACCCGAGTGACCCCAGCCGGATTGAGACGGCACTCGCGTTCATCCGTGCGGGTGGGGACCAACAGACGTGGACCGTAGACACCGACGAGCTGTTCACCCTGCTGTCCGGCAAGCGGCCGACCGTCGACGCAGTGGTCACGCCAGGGGATTTGTCTCGGGTCCGGGAGCAAGCGAAATGGCCGCGATCTGCCGACGCCAACTGACGCCGACGCCTTTGTTTAGATGACCCTCGAGTCGACAAGGAAGAAGACATGACCGCCGACCCTTCGATTCCCCAATCCGCAACCGAGGCCGTCGCTGGCAGGAACCTCAACGGCCAGATTTTCGTGGTGACCGGGGGGTACTCGGGGCTCGGAGCGGCCAGCAGCGAAGCGCTCCTGGGGGCTGGAGCCACGGTCGTGGTGGCGGGCCGCAATGCCAAGTCACAAGCCGACTTCGCTGCGGACCTGCGCGCCAAGGGAATCGAATCCAGTTTGATCGATGCCGAGGCCACCCTCGACCTGGGAAGCTTGGCATCGGTCAGGGCGTTCGCCGACCACATCAAGGACCGGTACGACACGGTCCATTGCTTGATGAACAACGCCGGCGTGATGAACACCCCGCCCAGCAAGACCCTGGATGGGTTCGAGGTCCAATTCGGCACCAACGTCATCGGCCACTTCCTGTTGGCGAAGCTCCTCGCCCCTCGGACTCGGCGGCAGGTTTGGCTGTCGTCCTCGGGTCACACCCTCACCGCCGATCCGCCTGGCGACGTCTACAGCCTCGACAACGCCCCCCGGATCAATCTCGACATCATCGACAAGGTGGATGAGCGTACCTACGACAGTTGGCACCGCTACCAGCAGTCCAAGCTCGGCGACATCTTGCTGGCCAAGCAGTTTCCCCGGGAGTTCGAACACCTCACGGCATGCGCGGTTCATCCTGGTGTCGTTCGCACGAACTTGAGTCGTCACATGTCCATGATGACGATGCTCAGGTACGTCTGGCGCGCGATCACGGGCCGAGGAGCTCCGCTGCTCACGCCCGAACGCGGCGCACGCACGCAGACGCTCTGCGCGGTCATGCCCGACGAGGCGTTGGAGAGTGGCGCATTCTACGCCGACGGCGGGGTCGCGCAGGAGGCGAACAGCGCCAAGAACATGGACGACGCCAAGCGGCTCTACGACTACTGCGACCGGGTGACCAGAGCGTTCCAAGCGTAGTCGACGCAGGGTGTTTCACGGTGCCTATCGGAGATGCCGGCCGCAACGACCTGCATCGCTGGGCCTCTTGACGATCAGAATGTGAGGCCTTATCAGCTTTCATAAGATGAGGAATGCTCACTTTATCGAAGAAGGAGGCTCCGTGGGTGGTTCGACCAAGGTGTGTGTCGTGGGAGGAGGGCCTGCGGGCATGGCGATGGTGCGCAGTCTGTTGGCGCGAGGCATCGAATTTGACTGTTTTGAGCGCCACACGGACGTGGGCGGCATCTGGGATCAGCAGAATCCAGGCTCGCCGGTCTACGATTCGGCCCACTTCATTTCGTCAAAGACGCAGTCGCATTACTTCGACTTTCCGATGCCTAAGGAGTTTCCGGACTATCCATCGCATCGTCAGATCTTGGCCTACATGCATTCGTTTGCCGATGTGTATGGTCTTCGGGACCATGTCCACTTCGGTACGGGGGTCGCTTCGACGGACCGCACCGAGACGGGTTGGGTGGTCGAGACGAGTGATGGAAAGCGGCGAACCTACGATGCCCTGATCTGTGCGACGGGCACCAATTGGCATGGCGTGGTGCCCGAGTTCAAGGGTGAGTTTACGGGCGAATTGCGCCACTCCAATACCTATCGGTCGACGTCCGAGCTTTCCAGAAAGCGTGTGTTGGTCATCGGGGCTGGAAACTCGGGGGTCGACATTGCGTGTGATGCGTCCCAAGCGGCCTCGCACGCTGCGATCAGCCTTCGTCGCGGCTACCACTTTATCCCGAAGCATCTGTTCGGCATGCCGGCCGATGCCTTCGCGGCGCAAGGCCCCTCATTGCCCCTGTGGCTGGAGCAGCGGGCATTCGGCGCATTGTTGCGATTCCTCCATGGCGATGTATCTCGGTTGGGGCTGCCCACACCCGACCATCGGCTCTTCGAGAGCCATCCCATCATGAACACCCAGCTGCTGCACTACCTTGCCCACGGCGACATCACGGCCAAGCCTGACGTCGATCGGTTCGATGGGCAGATGGTGCATTTCGTGGATGGCACGTCCGATGCGTTTGACGTGGTGCTCTGTGCGACGGGCTACCGCTGGTCGATTCCTTACGTTGACCCAAGGCACTTCTCGTGGCGAGGCAATCGGCCGGATCTCTACCTGAATCTCTTCAGTCGCACTGACGATGCGCTGTACGCCTTGGGATTCATGGAGACGAATGGAGGGGCCTACAAACTCTTCGACGAAATGGCGGATCTCATCAGCCAGGCAATTGCATCGCGGGGCGAAGGGACGGCGGACCGATTTGAGCGTCTCGTCCAAACCGATCGACCGGATCTGACCGGAGGGATCCAGTTCGTGGGTTCGGATCGGCATGCCACCTACGTTGAGATCTCGACCTACCGCAAACAGATGGCTCGCATCCGCCGTCGCCTGCGGTGGCCCGTCATGAAGCCCGGCATGTTCGACGCGCTTCGTGTGCCGACGGCGCTTTCCGCGGTGGCGTGACGAACCGAACGTTGCCGATACGCTCGCGTTCTATACGAGGTTTGTCATGGCCATCCGTGGATGAACAGGGAGACGATGACCAACCGCGACGTGGAATGGGCCCCAGACGGGTTTACGGCGCCTTTGGTCAAGCCCGAGACCGACGGTTGGTGGGGCGTACCCCTTCGGTTCCACTCTCGCGACGCCCTTGTCTCGGTGATGATCTACCTGCTCGAAGTCTTGGGCCACTGGTGGACGGTGAGGCCCTGGGCGTCGTGGTCGTTGAGCCTACGCCGAGGTCGGCTGGTGCTTCGGCTGCGTGGGCGGCGACAGACCCGATTCCTAGCTGAGCTTCGGCATGTGCGGACCGACGATTACGGCATGACGCTCGGGTTTGATGACGGCGAGCAATGGACGGTGCCGGCGCAGCCGACGGGTCGGCTCGACTTGTTCGAGCTGGCGGATCACCTACGCATAGCGTCGGAGTCGGCGCGCGATGCCGTGTTTCGTGATGTAGAAGCGGCGAATCGGGCTCGAGCCGCCCTGCGGGGAATTCGGTCTGCGGCGCACCGGGACGGACGCTAAGTCACTGCAACAGTGGCGTTAGACGTTGTTCTACTTGAACGCGGCCCAGCTGAAGGTCGGCGTAGGCCACGCGAAGCGCGGTCTCCCAGCGGGTCGTTTCGACTTTGAAGCCCTGGCGTTCGAGGCGCGCCGTCAGGTCTGCGACGTGATCGACGCCGTAGATGAGGGTCTGGGCGCCTGGTTGTTCGGCCAGGGTGTTCAGAGCGACGGCATTACGCTGGCCCACCACGACCTCCCAGTAGAGATCCATCGCCGGATCCATTGGAATGGCCAGACTTTCGAGGAGGGTTAAGCGAGCCACTGCGCTCCGTCGGGCGTCCCCTTGGGTCGCGGTGAACAGCCTGGTCAACGCCGAGCGGTCGGACGTGCCCATAAAGTCCTGGACCACCTCATCGTTGGCTCCCGCCGCGCGCAGGGCGTGCTCAAGTTCCGTCACCGACATGTCGGCACGAACCCACCGTTCATCCCGATCCAGCCCCAGATCCTGGGCTGCGAGCCCGTGGGCGCTCAGCGCATCCACGAAGGGTACGTCGGCCGTAGCCTCTTCTGGCGCGGGCTCGGACGCCAGCCCTTCGAACAACACGATCGGCTTCAAGTGGCGGTTTAGGGCGTCGTAGTAGGTGGCTTCGGCGACGTGCAGCGTGCCCATCACCGTGAGTGGCCCTTCGGGACCGAGGAGTTGGATGACCGGCGTCTCGATCAGGGCGGCTTGGTCGTCGATCCGGAGCCGGGTCGACGTCATGCGGACGGTCTCGTGCGGAGGCGGAGCGGGCGTGCAAATGCAGGCGACAACGAGAGGCCATCCGACCAGGACGGTCATGTTCACTCCGGATGTTTCTAAGTCTTCGCAGATTCCAACGATGGCGAGATGGTAAGCGCTGCGTTGCGGAGCCCATGGAGTTTGATGATGTCCACGCCTTCGTTGTTTCGTCGGGCATTGGCCGACGCGATTGGCACGTTCGCACTGGTCTTTGTTGGGTGCGGAGCGGTGGTCGTGGATGGGCTGCATGACGGAGTCGTGGGGCACTTCGGGATCAGTGCTGCGTTTGGCCTCGTCGTGGGCGCCATGATTTTCGCCACGGGGCACCTCTCCGGAGCCCATTTCAACCCCGCCGTCACGGTTGCCTTTGCGGTGATTGGGGCGTTCCCGTGGCGCGACGTGCCCGCATACATCGGCGCCCAGACGGTGGCGGCGATCGCGGCGGCGCTGGCCGTCGCGGGGTTGGCGGGAACCTCCGCCCAGCTTGGGGCCACGTTGCCCGGTGTGCCTTGGCCCCAAGCGTTCGCTATCGAGGTGTTGCTGACGTTTTTCCTTATGTTTGTCATTGCGGCGGTGGCCACGGACGCGCGGGCTCATGGTTCGCAAGCGGGCATCGCGATCGGAGGCACCGTCGCGATGTGTGCGCTGATGGGGGGGCCTTTGACCGGTGCGTCGATGAATCCGGCGCGATCGCTGGGTCCCGCGCTTGTCGCGGGGGTGGCCGAGGGGCAGTGGTTGTACGTTGTGGCCCCCGTGATCGGGGCTGCGCTGGGGGCGCTGGCCTACCGCTTCGTGGCCGAGACCACGCCAAGCTGACGAGAAATTTCCGATTCGGTTGAATATGGCGCCACGCGATTGCGTCGCATCCGGAACCGGGCCGAGGCCCGGCCCTGATGTTGCAGAGTGTGCGCAACATCCCGTTGCGTGCCGAGGAGGAAAGATTGTTGGGACGTGGCGCCTTGAGCGTTTTGGCCATGTTGACTTCGGGTTGTGCCCTTCACTCCAGCCAGTTCTTCATGACGACCGACCGGCCGTTGGCTGCGCCGCCGGAAGCCCTTGGGAACCGGGTGGAGGTCGAGCGTTGCCAGTGGCTTCTGTTCTCGCTCATTCCACTTAGTCCAAGGCTTTCCGCCGCAGACCTCCTTGAAGAGGTTGCGGCCGAGGGTGGTTTGGCGCGGGTGGGCATCGAAGAGTGGCGAGACTCCTACCTTGTTGTGGGCTCACGATGCCTGCGCATCACGGGACGCCGGGTGGTCAGCACTGTGCCCGGTGTGTCCGCCCCCGCGCCGAGGGCCTTGGTGGTGGTGCCGGCCGGCGTTGAACCGAGCGAAGCCATAGTGGGCTGGCCCAGCATGCCTTTGGGAACACGTCTTTCCGCTGCGTTCGAAGTCACCCAGACGCGTGGCGAGGAGATCTGGGTGCGCCCGGCAGACGTTACGGCGGGGTTCCACGGTCTTGAGGTCGCCTCGGCATCCGTGATTTTTGTGGAGGGGACTGCGCAACGGGTGATCATTGAAACGGCTGTCGATCCGCGTGCCGCCCTCGAAGAGATCTGGGGGAGCCACCAAACCGATCGAGCGGGACAATACATCTGGACGCAGGGCAACACGACGGCCACGTTGTTGGACCGTGAGCTGAGGATCGATCAAACGGTCGAGCCTTAGCGAGGAGGAGGCGACATTTCGGTCACGTCCGGGCACTTGGCCGAATCGTCCCATTGGTGGGCGGTCGCCGCCTCAAGCGAGGTTCGCCGGCAGCCACTGGCCCGGACCGTCCTCCACACACCACTCGTGGTGTTTCGCGACGCGAAGGGGCTTGGTGTCCTGCGGGACCGATGCCCGCATCGAGGGGCTCCACTTTCGGCGGGACGGGTGACCGAAGCCGGTTTGCAGTGCCCCTACCATGGCTGGACGTTCGGCCCAGACGGAACGTGCGTGCGCGTTCCGGGCCGCCTTCGTCCGGGGGGACCCCGAACGGGCCACTTGGCGTTTCGGGCCGTCGAACAGCAAGGCCTCGTCTGGGTTGCGGGGGCGCTGGCGGGTGCGCATCCGCCACGACTCCGTCAGGTTGGTGCGGTGGCTACCACCTCGACCACCCTGCATGCCGCGGCGCGGGCGGGGTGGGGGCACGCCATCGAGAACCTGCTTGATGGAACACATGCCCCTTACGTTCACGGACGTTGGCTCCAACCCACTCCTCGACCGACGCCCATCGAGGTACACCGTGGAGACGGCTACGTCGAGGCGACGTACCACGCCCGTCAGGAGGGCTTCATTCCCCGGTGGCTCGGAGCGTCGGTGACCCACGGCACCGCGCGCTACGACCACCCGGGACGCGCACGGCTCGACTACCGAGACGGGGCGCACATTCGCTTCGCGGTCGAGGCGTGCTTCACCCCGATCGACGCGCAACGGACCCAGGTGCTGGTGGTAGCGAGTACCCCCCAGCGCCGGTTCCTTCCTTCTCGCCTGATTTGGGCGCTCCTTCGACCAATGCTGCGCCGTGTCCTGGCCCAGGACCGCGCCATACTGGAGCAACAAGCCGATAATCTTGCCCGGCACCCCGACGCCGCGTTCCGTTCGACCGAGGCCGATGTGCTTGGACCCTACATTCACGCCCTGATGGCCGGCCACGACATCCAGGGTCCCGATCGGCGACGCGTCATTGAGGTCTGACCTGGAGGTTTTCGAAGGGGACGCTGAGTTTCCGGATACGGCGCGGGGGCGCCACGCCGCCCGGTGGTGGTCGGTGCTCCATCGGCGACCGCTGCATGAGGCGATTCGCAATGTTCGCAGGGTTCGACTTGAGCTTTGGCGGATGGGCTCAGAGGTGCTACCGGTCTCCGTCAGCGATTCGGTCGGCAGTGCGTTGAACAGCTACGTCTGCAGCCCCTATGCGCACTACGTCGCTTACGGACAGCACGAGGTCGACAAACTGGAGCGCCCGTGGGTGCGGGCGATGGCCAGGCCCGCAGTGCGAGCCTTGGGGGCGTGGATGCGTCGTCATGCCTTAGAACGCGTCGTCTACGTCAACAACTGGCTGCTCTCGACCAACCTGTACCCGCCGTTGGAGGCCGAGGCGGTGGAGGCGCTGCACCATCGGCTGGTCGAGCGGCATCCTTCGCATGCGGTGGTGTGGCGGTCGGTCGATGAGCGCCAACACCAAGCCCTGCTCACCCAACTCAAGCGTCTCGGCTATGCGACGCTGTTTTCGCGCCTGGTTTGGTTTCAGGACCCGACCGATTCGGCGCTTTGGTCGCGCCGCAACGTTCGACTCGACCAGAAGGTGCTACGACGGAGTGGGCTCGCCGTGATCGATGCGGCGACCCTGCGCGATGCAGCGTTTGAACGACTCGCCGATCTCTATTCGCAGCTCTACCTGCAAAAGTACTCCGAGCACAATCCGGACTTTACGTCGCGCTACCTTCGTGAACTCGTCCGCGAGGGAGCGCTGTCGATGCGGGCCCTCACCAAGGACGACCGAATCGATGCGGTCTACGGCTACTACACCCGAGCGGGGGTGGGTACTTCGCCCATTTTTGGCTACGATCTCGGGTTACCGCCCGAGACTGGTCTGTATCGATGTTTGTCTGCGGCCTGGACCGCAGAGGCGCGCGATCTGGGGGTGCAGATCCATGCGTCGGCGGGGGTTGGCCGATTCAAGCAGCATCGGGGTGGGGTCCCCGCACTTGAATACAACGTCGTATTCACCGGCCACCTGCCCCGTCCTCGCCGGCGTCCGTGGTGGGTCCTGCAATCGATTCTCGATCGCATTGTGGTACCCCTGACCTGGGAACTTGAAGTGGCATGACGGTGCGTGAACCGACCCCCCGGGTGTTGGTGACGGGAGCCACGGGGTTTCTCGGGCGTCGCGTGGTGGCGCGGCTGCGGGAGCATGTCGAGGTTCGAGGAACGGGGCGGAACCCAGATCAGGGGCGGCGGCTCCTTGAGATGGGGGCCGAGTTCGTGCCGGCTGACCTCACCCAGCCTGATGCGGTCCGTGGCGTGGCCGAGGGGATCGACGTCGTCGTCCATTGTGCGGGATTGTCCACGCCGTGGGGGCGTTGGGCGGACTTTCACACCCACAATGTTGGCGCGACGGGGACCATCTTGGCTGAAGCGCAGCGGGCTGGGGTGAGGCGGTTCGTGCACATCAGCACCTCGAGTGTCTACGCCCAGCCCCGTTCCCAACGCGCCATCCCCGAGACGGCGGCCCTTCCTCCGCCGGCGAATCTCTACGTTCGCAGCAAGCGGAGCGCGGAGCGGCTCGTGTTGGAGAGCTCCCTTCCTAGCGTAATCTTACGGCCCCGAGGGCTGTTTGGCCCTGAGGATCCAGCCGTGTTGGCCCGGGTCGTTCGCGCGCTGAAGGACCGGCGATTGCCGGTCTTGGGATCCGAGGACACCACGATCGATCTCACCTACGTCGACAACGCAGCGGAGGCGGTGCGCTGTGCGGTGGTGGCCCCCGAGTCCGCGATGGGTGGCATCTACAACGTCACCAACGGAGAGCCCATCCCCTTGTGGCCCGCCATTCGGACCTTGGCGGCACGGCTCGACTTGCCCCCTCCCGGTCCAAGGTTGCCGGTTTCCGTGGTGCGAGGGCTCGCGGGGCTGCTCGAAGGGTGGGCGCGGATGTGGCCCTGGGCTGGCGAGCCGCGGCTCACGCGCTACACGGTAGGCCTGTTGGCCTATTCGACGACCCTCGACATTTCGAAGGCGCGATCCCAGCTTGGCTACGAGCCGCTCGTGTCCATGGAGCAAGGCATCGATCGGTACGTCGACTGGTTGCGTAGGAGAGAGCCGTGACCGGACTCAAGGTACGCATCGATGCGGCGGGAAGTTGCCTTCACCCTGAGCACGTCGTGCTGAGGTCCGGGTCGTTGTGGCCCATGCGGTTTCCCGCCATCTACGCGGTGCTCGAGCATCCGACTCGAGGGCTGACGTTGTTCGATACGGGCTATGGGACGTCATTCTTTGAGGCGACCCGGACGTTTCCGGAATGCCTGTATCGGCTCGTGACGCCGGTCGATTTCGATCCGCAACAGACCGCCAAAGCCCGGTTGGAGCAACGTGGGGCGCGCGTTGAAGACGTCCGCCGGGTCGTCATCTCGCACTTTCACGCCGATCACATCGCGGCCTTGCGCGACTTCCCCAAGGCAAAATTCGTCTTTTTGCCAGAGGCCTGGGAGATGCTTCGGCATCGGTCCCGTTGGTCGTTGCTGTTGCGGGCGTTCCTGCCCGCTCTGTTGCCCGATGACTTTGCCGACCGCATTGCGCCCCTCGGCGGATCCCTACGACCGTTGCCCGATACCTGTGCGCCATTCAACCATGGGTTCGACCTGTTTTCCGACGGAACCGTTTATGCGGTGCCGTTGCCCGGTCATGCCGATGGTCAGCTCGGTCTGTACTGTGAAGCGGAGGACGGTCCAGTCTTTTTGGTCGCCGATGCTTGCTACACCTCGCGAAGTTTTCGAGAGGCCATCGTGCCACATCCCATCGCGGGCCTCATCGTCGATGACCGTAAGGAATACCGACGTACGCTGGGCAAGATCCATGCGCTGCACGAACGGGACCCCGACCTTCGCATCGTCCCCTCGCATTGCACGGAGGCGCTGCACGCTGCGGGATGCTCGTCTTGAACGTGTTGGTGACGGGGGCCCGAGCCCCGGTAGCGCTGGACTGGCTGCGTCGGCTCAAGGCCGGGGGTCACGCCGTCTGGTTGGCCGACAGCGTGTGGTGGTGTGGAACGGCCGGCAGTCGCCACCACCAAGGCTATCTGCGGGTGCCCCCCGCTCGGCAGGCGCCGCGCGCGTTTCTCGACGCATTGGCCCAGGCCTGCGTCACCCATGCCATCGATTGGATCCTTCCCACCTGTGAAGAGGTGTTTTGGGTGGCGCAGGGGGCAGACGATCTTCCCGCCCGCGTGTTCGTGGATCGCATCGAGGGGCTCGAGAACCTGCATCACAAGGGACGCTTTGCGGAGCTGACCCACGCCCTAGGTCACGCGATCCAGGCGCCGCCCACGCAAGAGGTGGGTTCACGGCAGGAGGCGGAGGGGCTAGGGAACCCGCAAGATTGGGTGTTTAAGCCCGCGTATTCCCGGTTTGCCAGCCGGACGCAGGTGGGACCAGAGGCCTCCGTCCTTCGGACCATCGATTGGGGTTCGGAATCTTGGGTGGCCCAGCGACGGATACGAGGGGTCGAGCATTCCACGTTTGGCCTTGCTCACGAGGGCCGGCTTGTGGCCCACGGTTGCTACCGCAGTGTCTACCGGGTGGGCACGGGTTCGGGTGTGCTGTTTCGCAACGTCACGGAAGCGCAGCCTCTGATCCGCGAGTTCGTGGAGCGCCTCGTCGCGCATGGCCGGTTCACCGGTCAGATCGGCTTCGACTTTCTCACCGACGCGTCCGGCACCTATGTCATCGAGTGCAATCCTCGGGCGACCAGTGGCCTGCACCTGTTTGCCCCCGGGCAGTTGATGGAGCCGTTGTTTGACCCACAAGGGCCGTTGGTGCTTGCCTCGGGAGAGGACCGAAGTTTGGGCTTTGCCATGCCCATGGTGGCCGAGGCGGCCCGGCCGTGGCTCTGGCGACGGTGGTGGCGGGATTGGTCGGCGACGCGGGATGTGGTGTGGGATGCCCACGATGTCGGACCGTTTGTGCGCACCCCGCTTTCGGTGGTGGAGTTCGTCTGGCGCGGGTTGCGGACGGGTCGCTCGCCTACGGGCGCATCGACGTTCGACATCGAATGGGATGGGACCCGCATCATCAATGTGGACGGGTAGTCGCGTCCGCTGGCGGCCCTAGAAGCTGCGGTTACGGCAAAGAACAGTCGTACGACCGTGGGGTGAGCCTGTCGACAACGGGTCGTACGCAAAGGGAGTTTGCGTGACCGCCGTCGTACAGCCCGGCGCCGAGATTCATCCGACGGCTCGGCTCGGAGACTTCTGCAAGGTCTACCGCGGCGCGGTCATCGAGCGAGACTGTGTGATCGGAGATCACTGTGTCATCGGACTCCCCAGCGCAGGCGAGGATGCGCGACCCGTGCACTTGGGTGCCGGCAGTACCGTTCGTAGTCACACCGTGATCTACGAGGATTCCCAGATTGGAGCCTGCGTGTCGACCGGTCACCATGTGGTGATTCGTGAGCGCTCGCGCATCGGAGACCGCGTCAGTCTAGGGTCCTTCACCGACGTCGAAGGG
This sequence comes from Myxococcota bacterium, assembly GCA_039208735.1. GTDB lineage: Bacteria > Myxococcota_A > UBA796 > UBA796 > DRPG01. The sequence goes on from JBCCQY010000066.1 coordinate 18,471, forward strand.
CACTGCACCATCGGGGATGACACCCGCCTGCATGGCTACGTCCACATCGGGAAGGGCTCACGGATCGGACGCTTCTGCTGGATCTTTTCGCTGGTGACCCTCACGAACGATCCGCTTCCTCCCTCAGCCATCGAACGTCCGGTGGTGCTTGGCGATGGAGTGGTCGTCTGTGTCGGATGCACGGTGCTTCCGGGGACGTCCATGGGGGACGGGGCGTTCGCCACGGCAGGAACCGTGGTTCAGGGCGAGATCGAAGCGGGACGGGTGGTCACCCCGGACGGGTCCGAACGGCATGTTTCGACCCTGATGGATCTGACCACCATGACGCGTCATCCGTTCATCCGGCACCTGCGACAGCGCTACCCCGACGTCGTCCACGCGGACCTCGACGCACTGGCCGAACGCATTGCGGCGACGCGACGTTTCGGACAAACCCCCTCGTGATCAGGAGACCGTGGTGACCGAGCAAGACGTGATGGCCCTCATGGCGACGATTCTGCGCAAGCAGGGCAAGGCCACCGACGAACTCGGTGCTGAACGGAGCCTTCGGGACCTTGGCTTCCGCAGCCTCGATTTTTCGGAGCTGTGCCTTCGGGTCGAAGATGAGATGGGGCAGGAACTCAATTTCGAAGCGGCTCAGCTCCGCGGCATCGAAACGGTGGGGGATGTGTGCTCGTTCATTCGGCAGGCCGTGGGCCGCTGACCCTCCAGCCGGCCAACCGGTTGTGCATCCGAGGGGAGCCGACCACCCTGGGTTCGCTTCGCCCTCCCGAACTCCCAGGCGAGGGCCCGGTCGCCGTCGTGAGCGACGATGTGCGCGTCCAACTGGCCACGGCCGTTGCGCTGTTCAACACGGGACGTCGGGGGCTGGTGCTGCCATCGGATCGACTGACCCCCCGCACCGAGCCCATCCTGCGTTCCGCGGGCTATTCGCTGGTCTTCACGGCGACCGGCGAGGTGGTCTGGGGCTCCGACCTTGAAACGAAGTGTGGGGTCGCCCTGCTAACGTCGGGAACCACAGGCCCACCGAAGCTCTACGTCCACGGTTGGGACTCGCTATCGACCCATCCGGCAGGCCTTCCGCCGCGCCATTGGCTTCAAACCTATTCCCCTGGCACGTACGCTTGGTACCAGCTCGTGACGTTGTGGATGTTCGCGCCCAGCCAGGCGCTCACCCTGGGTCCGTCCGACCCCATCGACCGGCTCGAAGCGGCAGCTCAGCACGGTGTCAACGCGATTAGCTGCACCCCATCGTTTTGGCGCTACGTCTTCCTTGGAGCTCCGAAAGGCCTTTTCGAGCGGCTCGATCTGGTCCAGCTCACCTTGGGGGGGGAACGCGTTGACCAGGAGATTCTCAATCAGCTCGCCAAGACGTTTCCCCAGGCTCGGATCTCCCACATTTACGCCTCGACCGAGGTGGGCGCTTCGTTGGTGGTGCACGACGGCCGAGAGGGCTTCCCCGCCACCTGGGTCGGCCAGCCGCGACCGGGGCGTCCCGAATTGCGCATCGAGGACGGCATCCTCTACGTGCGAAGCCCCTTTGCGGCCGAGGGGACCGACCGATGGCACCGCACCGGTGACCGCGTTGAACGCAAGGGCGACCGCATGGTGATTGTGGGCCGGGAAGACGAGGGCATGTTGAACGTGGGGGGGCGAAAGGCCAGTCGCACCCACCTTGAACAGACGATTGGTCAACACCCAGACGTTGTGTGGTGTCGGGTTTACACGCGTCGGTCGCCGATCTCTGGGTCGGTGGTCGCCGCCGATGTCGTTCCCCGACACGCCGTCGAGGACCAAGAGGCGTTTGGGGAGTCGCTGGCCTTGTTTTGCCGAGGTCGCGACCTCGCCGACTGGTCGATTCCCCGGTTCTGGAACCTAAAGGAGCAAATCCCCATGGGCACCAATTTCAAGGCCTCGCGATGAGGGGCGTCATCGTTTCGGGAGGGTCGCGGGGGCTCGGACTCGCCATCGTTCGCCGTTGCCTATCGGAGGGCTACGCGGTTTCGGCGTTCGCACGCAGCGCGACGGCCGAGATGCGCGCCTTGGAGGAGGAACTCCCCGAACGCTTCACGTTTTCGGAGGTGGATGGGCGGGATGAACGAGCGGTTGCCGCCCTGGTGCGGGACGCCACCGAGCGCTTCGAGCTTTGGGGACTCGTCAACAATGCGGCGGTTGGCCAAGACCACCTCTTGTGCCACCTGCCCCTGACCCGGCTGCGCGACATCGTCGACATCGACATTGTCGCTCCCATGGTGTTGACGCGGGCCGTCGTAAAGCGAATGCTGCTGAACGAAGAGGGCGGCCGCATCGTGAACATCTCTTCGATTTGCGGTTCGCGCGGATACCCGGGTCTGACTGTCTACTCCGCGGCAAAGGGGGCCTTGGACGCTTTCACCCGCTCGCTTGCCCGTGAGGTAGGGTCGCGCCGCATCCTCGTCAATTCGGTGGCGCCGGGCTTCTTCTCCTCCGAGATGTCGGAGGTGCTCACCGACGAGCAAATGCAGGTCATCGTGCGTCGAACACCGACTCAGAGTCTCTGCACGGCCGATGACATCACCCCGGTCGTGGCGCAGCTGTTGTTCCACAACCGCAACGTGACGGGTCAGACCTTGGTGGTGGATGGTGGAGCGATCACCTAGCTTCCGGCTGCCGGTGGGCTGGGGCCAAGTGTGGGTCCACGCACCTCGGGTTCCCGTGGCCCGAATCGGTACACGAAGCACCACGCATCGCGGCGAGCGGATGGTCTGGACCAACCCCTTCCCCCATTCGGCCTGCGACGTGGAATGCATCGATGTTGACTTGAGCTATCTCGCGACGCGTCTCGGCTTGGGGTCGCCACACGAGGCCCTACGGCGCTGGGTTCAGGCCGAGGTCAAGGCCAAGTTGACCAACACCCCGATCCTGGCTTGGTTGAAGCACGAGGGACTGCCCGATGTGCCGCTGGGTTTGCACCGCCAGGGGACCCACCGGCTGTTTACGGTGCGGTGGGGGCCGTGGATTGCGTGTTTCGGGACTGCACCATGACCGGCTCCGTGCGGGCGTGTTCGACATACCAACGCACGGTCTGTAGCAGGCCATCGTCCAGGGTCCGGATGGGGGACCACCCAAGCGCTTGAATCTGGGTGTTGTCGATGGCGTAGCGGCGGTCGTGGCCCGGACGGTCCGTCACGAACGTGATGAGGTCCAGCAGCTCTTGCGCAGGCACCTCGATCACGGCGGCTACGGTGCGGCAGATCCGCTGGACCAGCGCGAGGTTTGCCCACTCTTCGTTGCCACCCACATTGTAGGTCGCGCCCGTTTGCCCGTGCCGCACAATGTGATCGATGGCGCGGCAGTGATCGGTGACGAAAAGCCAGTCACGAACGTTCTCGCCGCGCCCGTACACGGGAATGGAGGACCGGGTAAGGCAGCTGCGGATCACGACGGGAATCAGCTTTTCGCTGTGTTGACGCGGTCCATAGTTGTTCGAACAGTTCGACACCGTGGTCGGCAGGCCGTAGGTGTGCGCCCATGCCCGAACCAAATGGTCGGACGATGCTTTAGATGCCGAGTAGGGCGACGACGGAAGGTATCGGGTGGTCTCGGTAAAGGCCGGGTCGTCCGGCCCCAGATCGCCGTACACTTCATCGGTCGAGACGTGGTGAAAACGTACGTCCTGGCGCTCGGACCACGCGGCCCGCGCAGCTTCCAAGAGGGTGTAGGTTCCCATGATGTTCGTTTCGATGAACGCCGCGGGTCCCGCAATCGATCGATCGACATGCGACTCGGCCGCAAGATGAATGACCGTGTCGATCCCTTCAGCGAACAGCGCGTCGACCAAGGAACGGTCGCAAATGTCGCCCTCGACGAGCCGGTGACGCGAAGGGTCGGACAGGTCTGCGAGGTGATCGGGCGAGGCCGCGTAGGTCATCGCGTCCAGGTTGACGATCTGCAGATCATCGTGGGTTCGAAGCAGGTGATGCACAAGGTTTGAGCCGATGAACCCGGCGCCCCCGGTGATCAGGATTCGAGACGGTGCATGGCGAAGCTTGGACATGGTCGACCATCGGCCACGATGGCAAACGCATGAGCCTATCGCGTAAAGACGCCGAACACGGTGCTATCGAGGCCGAGCAACTGACGGACGCGCACGACGAGGATCGCGTTGATCACCACCAACACGGTCCCGGTGGCCAGCGCTGCGCCGACCAGTCCAAATTGGGGAATGAGCAAGCCGTTCAGGGCGATGGAAAGCCCGGCCGAGAGGATGGACCAGCCCCCGAGTTCGCGCTCGTGACCCGTCATCACCATCAATTGGGTCACGCTCCCGGCCACGGCGGCTACGCTTTGGCCCACAAGCAGCACGAGGAGCGCCGGAAGACCCGCTTCGAACCCCTCACCGTACAGTGACAAGACTGTTGGACCCAGGGCGATCATCGCGGCTGTGAACAATCCTGAGGCGGCCGTACTCACCACCGCCGCGAAGCTCACCAAGCTCTGGAGTTCGCGTCGCCGGCCGGCCGCGTGCAGTACCGCGAAGCGCGGAAGGATCACAGAGTTCAGCACGATCAGCACGGAACTCGTCACCACCGCAAGCTGCGCCACGACGCCGTAGATGCCGGTCGACGCATCATCGGCAAGACCCTTGAGAAGAAGCACGGATGCTTGGTTCTGAAGCATGTTCATGCTCGTCATCAGCAATAGCGGGGCCGACGAGCGAAGCCAGGGCCGCCACGGGCCTTCCGGTGAGGCGTGGCGAGCTTCGTGGGGCAGGATGCGTCGCCAGAGGAGCATGGCGACGGCCCACGCCGCGATCCAAGCGAAGAGGTGGGCCCCCATCGCCAGCGGCGGCAGCTGCCATCCCCCCTTCCAGAGGAGGGCGAGCAGCCCGAGCAGCCCAACTGCGCGTACCCCTTGAATCGGAACGTTGGCCGCGCTTACGGCACCCAGACCGCGTACGCCGGCGGCGACGAGCCCGACCGAACTCATCACGACCATGACGCCCATGGCGACCATCAACGTGTGCCAGGTCTCGGTGTCGAGCCAAAGCGCACCCAGGGCGACGGCGAGTGCACCAAGCACCAAAGACAGACCGGCACTCGATCGCTGTGCAAACCGGACGATGCCGCGGAGGAGGCCCCAGTGGCCTTGCGCTTTGCTGATCGCGATTTCCCGAACCAACAGCATCTCGAGGCCAAGCTTGGCGATGATGCCGAGCACATTGGCGACGGACCAGCACCACAAGTAGGTGCCAAGCCCGTCTGCGCCGAGCATGCGCGACAATACGATTCCCGTCAGCAGTCCGCAGACCTGCGACAGTCCAAGCAAGCCAAAGTTGATGACCGTCTCGACGCTGATCTCGCGACGGACGCGTTGCTCATCACCCACCGTCCGGCGACCTCAGGCCAGCTCGAGGACGCCACCGTCGTGATTCAAGATCTGATTGTCGTGGGTGAACATGATGGTGTTGGCTTCGGCCCATGAAGGAAAGGTGCCCGCGTCCGTCCAGCGACCCACGCACAAGTCCCACTGGAGTTGGCCTTGCTCAATGTAGGCGTTGTTGACACCTGTAATCTCGAGTTCGCCGCGCTCCGAAACCTCAAGTCCCCGGATGATGTCGAAGACCTGCGCATCGTAGCAGTACATGCCCACCACTGCATGGTTGCTGCGTGGCGTTTGGGGCTTCTCTTCGATGGCGATCACCTGTTGCTCATCGAGGGCTGCGATTCCGTAGCGCTCCGGATCGCCGACTTCCTTCAAGAGTACGCGAGCCCCTGCGATTTGTTCTCGGTAGCGGCCGATGTAAGGGGCAATGCTGTACTCGAATACGTTGTCGCCCAGCAATACGCAGATCCGTTCCCCGCTCGCGAAATTCTCGGCCAACGCCAGTGCGTGTGCGATTCCCCCTGGCGTTTCCTGAACCCGGTAGGTGAGCGCGACATCGAACCGCTGACCGGAGCCCAAACACCTCACCACATCGCCCATGTGCTCGGTGCTCGTGATGACCAGGATCTCGTCGATTCCGGCCCCCCGAAGCTGGCGGATGGGGTGATAGATCATCGGCTCGCGACCGACCGGCAACAGGTGCTTATTTGTTGCTCTGGTAAGAGGCTCGAGGCGCGTTCCTCGGCCCCCAGCTAGGATCACGCCCTTCATTTGCGGCCTCCGGGAGGTATGGAACGGGTAACCGTGTCCAAGCGGTTTGCTATTTATGCGAGCTTTCACCTTTGCAGTTGTGAGAATCGCTTGTGATTCGAGATTGACGAAAAGATCAATCTGACCCTTTTAGCCAGCCGTGGAGCCGACAATGACGATTGCGGACTGTCAACGAATCGAAGTCCCCGAAATCCGTGATGCGCGAGGATCGCTCGTGGTTTGGGAGAACGCCGTTCCCTTTACTCCGAAGCGGGTCTTCGTGATCCATGACGTTCAAGACGGGGCCCCGCGTGGAGACCATGCGCATCGCGAGTGCCACGAGGTGGTCGTACCGATTGGGGGTGCGGTGGATGTGGTTGTCGACGATGGGCAGGACCGATCGGTGGTCACGCTCGAAGGGCCTCATCAAGGCCTCCACCTGACCCCGATGAACTGGCTGCTCCTGCCACACATTCCGCCCGGGGTAGCACTGATGGTGCTGTGTTCGCATCCCTACGACCCCGAAGATTACATCCGGGACCGGACGGAATTCGACGCCCTGGTGGGCGCATCATGACCGTGCCGTTTCTCGACGTCGGGGCGAGCTACCGCGAACTGAAAGAGGACATCGACGTGGCGATGGCCCGGGTCCTGGACTCGGGATGGTTCGTGCTTGGTGAGGAGGTCGAGCGTTTCGAACAAGCGTTCGCGGCGTACTGTGACGCGACGCACGCGGTGGGGGTGGGGAACGGCCTCGATGCCTTGCACTTGGCGTTACGGGCCGCGGGCATCGGCCCTGGCGACGAGGTGATCGTGCCCGGAAACACGTTCATCGCGACGGCCCTCGCGGTGACCTACGCGGGCGCCGAGTTGGTGCTCGTGGAGCCCGACCCGGTCACCCACAACCTTGATCCGAATGCGGTCCCGGCCGCGATGACGGAAAAGACCGCGGCCATCATTGCGGTTGATCTGTATGGCATGCCAGCCGATCTCTACGCGCTTCGGCGCGTGGCTCGCGCACACGGTGTCTTGTTCATCGAGGATGCGGCGCAGGCGCACGGCGCAAGGCTGGATGGGGCCCGGGTTGGCTCGATTGCGGACGTCACGACGTTTTCGTTTTATCCCGGCAAGAACCTGGGCGCGTTCGGGGATGGCGGTGCGGTGACCACCAACGATGAGGCGCTGGCCTCGAAGCTTCGGTCGCTTCGAAACTATGGTTCAACGGTGAAGTACCACCACGACGACCTCGGCTTCAACAGCCGACTCGACACGTTGCAGGCGGCCATTCTGGGGGTCAAGCTGGCCCACTTGGACGCGTGGAACGCGCGGCGTGCGGCGATGGCTCGGGGTTACCGGGAAGCGCTCGGCGATCTCGATGGCCTTACGCTGCCCGAGTGGCCCGACGATCGCCAAGGTTCGTGGCATCTGTTCGTGGTTCGACACCGTCGTCGCGATGCGTTGCGACAGGCGTTGCGCGACCGGTCCGTCGCGACGCAGATCCACTACCCGATTCCCGTTCACCTCACGGGTGCCTACGCCAACCTGGGCTACCGGGAGGGGCAACTGCCGGTCACCGAGGACCTGGCCCAGCAAGTGTTGTCGTTGCCGATCAGCCCTCATCACTCCGATGAGGAACACCGGATGGTCGTCGATGCGGTTCGCGCGGCTTGCGCCGAGGTGTCGTTATGGCTCGGATCCGGGTGTTGTTCGTGGCCTCCCAGTTCGTTCAAGGAGGCGCCGAGCGGTGGTTGTATGAGGTGGCGCGGCGCTTGGATCGGAGTCGCTTCGAGGTGGAGATTCTCACCGGTCACCGCGTTCCGGAATCGCAGTACTACTTCCGCAAACATCTCGATGCGGGGGTGCGGATTCACCGGCGTTTGCCCGAACTCGTGAATGCGGCCGCGATCAAGCTCCGCACAACGTCGTGGGCCCGTCAGGCCCGCGACGCCTCCGGCATGGTCAGCGGCTTAGCCGTGCCTTCGTCGTTCTACTGGCAGTTCGACGTGGTCTGTCCGATTCAGGTCGAGAACTACTATCGCGTGCAACAACAAGTCGACGACCATCCAGGGCTCATCGTGCACCTGATGGGCAACACCATTCAATACAATCACGACATGTACGACCTGCTCACGAAGGGCAAGGAATATCGGTTTGTGATCTTCAATCGCGCCCAGGCCGACGAAGTCGCTCACTTGCCCTGTCGGACGTTTCGGTGGCCGCTTGCGATGGACCTGACCGATCGTCCGCTCCTGCCTCGGCGAACCCGAGCCCCCGATGAACCTGCCCGCATCGGTGTCTTTACACGGCTCTCCGACCAAAAGCCCATCGAGCCGTTTCTCTATGCCCTGCATGAGCTGAACCAACGCCTCCCCGCGGAGCTATGGGTCTATGGAGGAGGCGACCCCGGGATTTTCGAGCGCTGCATTCGGACGCTGTCGCTGCAGGAACGGGTTCGATTCATGGGCCACACCCCAGATCTGGTGGCCACGTTGCGGGATGAACAGATCGACAGCTGTTGGCTCATGTCCGTCGACGAGACCGTAGGCTACGCGAGTATCGAGATCGGTAGCCTTGGCGTGCCGATGGTCTACTGGAATTGGGGGCATCAGCGCCATGACGAGGTGTTGGCGGCAACGGGGGGCGTCATGCACGCCTTCTCCTCCGTCCTTGCCTTCGTGGACCACGCCGAAACCCTGCTCCGCGACCCGGCTCACCTCGCCGATCAGGGGCGGCGACTGCGCGACCACTTTCTTGCCCACCACGACGTGGGTCGACGCATCCGTCAGCTTGAAGACCACTATGCCGAGGTCGTGGATCAGGAATGCGTCGCCTAACCGGCCGGCGGCGGCCCGATGTCGCGGAGCGCGCCCTGGGCCATGTGCACGAACCCGTCGACCAGAACGCTCACAGCATTGGCATCGACGTGGCTAGCCAACTGAAGCAGCCCGTCGAGGAGGCCCAAGACTAGCAGCACGCGAAGTTCGTAGGCTACGCGCACCTCAGCAGGAGCCCCGGGCTTCAGGTATTCGGCGACGAACTGCGCGGCGCGCACACTGTCTTCGTGATCGAGTCGGGCAAGTTCCACATCGGCCCGGACGGCAGCCGTTTCCCGGTCTGGTGCATCGGGGTTGAGGAGGGCTTCGAGCGTCCTGCGGTCCGCCTCCATTTCGCGAATCGCGAGTTCTCGGATCACGGACTGCTTCGAAGGGAAATATCGATAGACCGCGGCCTTCGACATATCGGAGGCCGTTGCGATGTCGGTCATCGAGACCCGATCTACCCCTCGGTCGGAGAGCAGGGTCTGGGCCGCCTTCAAAATCGCCTCCACGCGAGCCCAACTTCGGTGCTGCAAAGGACGACGCCGCGGTTCGATGTTGGATGAGGAAGCCATGTCCTTGACGATAGCCAGAACGCGACGTATGGTCACGTTAGAGATAAACGTGACCAGGGGTTGCGTTTGGGAGGCCAGAACGATGATGTGGATGTGGTTTGGACTTGCGGTTGCGCAAGAGCCGTATTCGCCCGAGCTTCCCAACGAAGAGCGGGAGCGCTTCTTCATGCCTGCCGTCGAAGGGGGGGTGCTGTTTTCAGCGGATCCGGATTTGGGGCCGGGTTTGACCTTTCGCACGGCGCTTGATTGGCGGTTGCGAAGGATTCGCGCTCCGTTTTTACGATTGAGCTACGACGCCACCTCGGCGCCGTTCGTTCAGCGAGGTGTTCTTGGCGCAGGGAGCTTGACCTCCGACCTTTCCACCGATGACGTGGTGCTGGGCGGCGGTTTTCGCATGGGTCCACGAGCCCTTCAGGTCACCGCGACGATGCAGGGAGGCGTGCAAATCGCGTCGATTCCTACGATCGAAACGCAGGGCAAGGACCTCGTGATCGGTCAGCGGAGTGAAGTTTATGGTCTGTTCGTCGCGGGCCTTGGCCTTGAGTGGTACTTCGACGACGATGCGGCCTTGACCGTTGAAGGGACGGGTCGCATTAGCTCGAGGAGGGGCTTGCGCGGGATCGCGGGCGGGGTGACGGTGGGCGTCACGACCGCATTGTGAACGCTCATTCTTGACGAATGGAGGCCCCATGCTTGCTGCGCTTCTCGCGACATTGTCCCATGCTGAGCCTGTTGTTGTAGAGGTTCGACAGTCCGAACAAGGCTGGCAGCTCTATCGTGGTGGAGCGCCCTACTTCATCAAGGGAGCGGGGGGGCAAGACCGTCTCGATGAGCTGGTTGCGGCCGGGGGCAACTCGATTCGCACCTGGGGGGCCGATGGGCTTGACGAGCTGCTCGATGCGGCGCATAAACGTGGTTTGACGGTGACGCTTGGGATCTGGCTGGGTCATGAGCGTCATGGGTTCGACTACAGCGATCCGGCGCAAGTGGCCGCCCAACTCGCCAAGGCTCGCGAGCATGTCCTTCACTACAAGGATCATCCTGCGCTGTTGATGTGGGGCATCGGCAACGAGATGGAAGGCTTCGAGGATGGCGGTAATCCCGTCATTTGGAAGGCGGTGAACGACATCGCGGCCATGGTGAAGGAACTCGATCCCAACCACCCCACCATGACGGTCACAGCAGAGATTGGGGGGCAACGCATCGCGAGCCTCAACCAATACGGCACGGCCATCGACATCCATGGCATCAACGCGTACGGTGGCGCCGCAAGCCTGCCCGAGCGCTATCGAGCGGCCGGAGGCGTCAAGCCCTACTTGCTGACCGAGTTCGGTCCCGTCGGGAGTTGGGAGATTCCCCCAACCTCTTGGGGGGCCCCACCCGAACTCACGAGCCGCCAAAAGGCCGAGTTCTATCGAAACACCTACGAAAAGGCAGTGGTGGGGGCGCCGGGCCTCGCGTTGGGCTCCTATGCGTTCATCTGGGGCTTCAAGATGGAGGCCACCGAGACCTGGTTTGGCATGTTCTTGCCAGATGGTTCCCGTCTGCCGGTCGTCGACACAATGACCGAGCTTTGGTCGGGCCAGCCCCCCGCCGATCGCGCGCCCGACATTGAGCCTCTGGAGCTTTCCGGTTCGGCCGAAGTGGAGCCTGGCACCACGGTCGAGGTTGCCTTGCGGACTTCCGATCCTGAAGGAGGGCCCTTAACGGTTCGGTTTGCCCTGCGCCCCGAGTCGGGCGAGTACGCCACCGGCGGCGATTCTCGCCCCCGTCTTCCCGATATCGACGGCGCCATTCTTCGCTCCGACGTCACGGGCTCCACCGTTCGCATGCCCCACACCCCTGGTGGCTATCGGCTGTTCGCCTACGTCTACGACGCAGCGGGGAACGCGGCGACGGCCAACGTGCCCTTGCGTGTTCTGGGCGATGCGACGGCAGCGGGTCCTCGATTGCCCATCGCCGTCTACGACAACGGCCTCGAAGGCATGCCGTGGGTCCCTTCGGGATGGATGGGCGACATGGGAGCGTTGTCGCTCGAGCCGACCGAGGAGGGGTGCTACGACGGCTCGGAGTGCCTGCGCATGGGGTTTGACCAGGCTTCGGGATGGGGAGGCATCGCTTGGCAGAATCCCCCAAACAACTGGGGCGAGCAGGAAGGTGGCCTCGATGTGACCGGCGCACGCGCACTGGAGTTCTGGGCGCGAGGCGAAAAGGGTGGGGAGCGCATTTCTGTTGGCGTGGGGCTGCTCGGGCGAGACGTGGCTCATCCCGATTCGGTACGCGTTTCGAAGGACGACCTCATCCTGCGGTCAACCTGGAAGCAGTACCGGATTCGTCTACGGAAGCGTGCGGACCTCACGAGCGTAAAGACCGGGTTCTTCGTGACCATCCCAGGACAAGGTGGGGATGTCATCGTCTACCTCGATCGCATTCGCTTCGTTGAGTGAGGCGCGGCTGAGGGAGTTCTTTCAGGGAGATGGCCGAGATTGTCGGATGGGAGTCAGTTCTTCGTACGGATCGTAAAGGGAATTGGCTTCGCTCGATTCGGAGGTTCGAACACGGTTGCGTGGCGTAGCCAGCCACGCGCGGAACGCGGGCGGAAGGGAGGGCTCGGCCGATACGATCGCTGCGTGGACCTTCCGTTTGCGGAGAAAGGGAGGAGCTGCGAACCAAGCGTCTGGTAACGACACTTCGATCGTTTGAACGAGATGCCAGGCACATTGGAGCGTCGCTGCCGGGTCGTCGGTACGGACGGGGCGGTTTGAAAACCAAGGACCAAGGCCGCGCGTAAGGATGAAGTCCCAATGGGCGAACCGTTGTCGAGCCAGCACGGGGTGGAGCTGGGCAAGGTAGATCCGTTCAAGCCACATCAAGAGTCGAATGCCTTGCTCAACACTGCAGATGGAGCGGCTCGATAGCCAAAGGATGGTATTGCGTCGAGTGAGGTAAGCACTCGTCCCACGAGGAAAAGCACTCAAACAAGCCATTTGGACCAGGAAGAAGGCGTACAGAAGCGAGCCAGCCATGCCTAGGTGCACTTCGAGGGCGGGTGCCATCGAGAGGAGCGCCACGTGGAATGAAAATCCAAAGAACAGAGAAGCGGCGACGATCCAAGGTGCATCCAGCAGCTGGCCGACGAAGAAGGCTGCGAGCTTGTCCATGTTCAGGCCCTCACCAGTTGCCATACGAATCCGGTTGCTCCGCAGAGCATCGCAGCTCCGAGTTCCAGTTGCATGAGCCGGTCGAACGCGAAGGATTCACCAGGGGTGGCTCTGCTGAACGCCAGAAGGAGCAGTCCGGTTGCCGCGATGAGGAGGAGAAACCCGATCCAGTCAAAGAGTAGGGCTCGCCACGGGATATGTTTGGGCGTGGGTTCGACCCTGGGATTCCGCACAATGGGTCTTTCTGGCGTGCACCAAGGCGCGGGCTCTTCGCAAACGCGGTCAATGGAATCGGGCGACGCGCTCATCCGATCCTCCAGTTACGCGAGGTATCGGCGCCGAAGAGGGAACTTCGGACTCGCAAAACAGGACCGTCCAGGGGCAGCGGGACGCTGTTAAGCCGTGTAGGCTTGCTGAAATGTCTTGGTCGCAACAAACCTGGCTTGCTCGGCGAAGCGCGCTGATTGGTTTTGCCGCAGCGTGTGGTGTGCCGTGGTCTTCCCCGAAGGAGCCCGATCCCCTCGGTGCGCTCGATCGGCTTCGGCCCGTCGATACGGGGCGTTGGTTTGCGGAAGCGCGTCGCGCGGGAGCGGCGGGTCCCGATGTCCTCCGCGACGCCCTGCGTACGGCGCTAAAACGCTGCGTTGAGACCCTCGATCTGCACCCCCTTCTCATCTTTGGCCCTGCATGGCGCCTCGCCCCCGAGGATGATCGGCTCTTGCTCTGGATCTTGGTGCAGGTAACGGACTGGTGGGAGTTCTCGGGCTGCTCTGGCGACCCAGCTCTAAGGAACGCGCACGCTGGACCGAAGGGGCTGCTGCCGCGGACCTCCGATGTTCACCCGGCGATCCTGGCTAGCGAGGCGGCGTTTCTCGAGTCCAAGCTTCCGCAAGACCTGGCGCAGGACCTGCTGGGACGCGCGGCTCGCATCAGTGGGAGGGGCCCGGCTCGGGAGGAACTGCTCCACGCGGTAGGGGCCACCGGCGCGGCGATGGCCCGTGCCGAACCCCAGCCGGTCTCCCCCGAGGAGGTGGCCCACTCGGTCCTTACCCTGGGCGACGGAGCCCTCGATGCCCTCGTCGATGCGTCGCCGCCCCTCGGCACATTGTGGCATGGCCTGTGGTTGGCCGCCGCGAGTGCCTGGCTTGGCTACGGTGGTCCACTGAACCCCACCCACACCATCACAGGTCTGTCCGCCACCCAACGCCTCGCATCCACACTCCCTGGGCCTGGACCCTGGATCGGCGCAGCCGCCATGGCCGCGCGCCTCGCGATGGACGCAGGGCCCATGCCCCCCTTTGGGGTCGTCCAGAGTGCCTGGTCGGTCGCCGATGCGCCGCCGCGCTCCGTGTGGCGCGACCGAGCACGACGCCCGGGCCCTGACCTACACGATCTCAAGTTCTGCGAAGCGATCGCCCATGCGCCAATTCCAGACCCCATCTTTGCGGTGGTCTCGGGGCTGGCGACGCGGTCGGGGCGGCTCGAGGCTGCGCCATGGCCCGTCCTAGAGGCAGCTTGGGAGCAGTTCTCGCACCGATCCCGCTGACGTCACCTCGATCGATCCACCGCGACACGAATCAGCCGTGCGAGCGACGGCCAGGCGAGGTCCTGACCTTCAAAGGCCTCCGCACACGCCGCGAGGCGCTGTTCGGAGCAGGAACGGAGGGCCTCGAGGTTCGGCGGCCGGCCATTCACCACCGCGTGCACACATTGCGCGAAGGTGTCTTGCGCCGGTGCGGTGGAACGGTCGACCCCGCGTTGTGCGAATGTGTGGGCATCTTCGCTGCGGTGGAGGTGCCACGCGAGCAACGCGTACTCGGCCCACAGATCGCTGGATTGGCCATGCTCCAGCGCTCTCGCATACCACGGCCGCGCCTCTTGAGGCTGGTTCAACAGCCACAACGACCGTGCGTGTTCCGTACACGACCGGTGGAGCGCGCGAGGCATCTTGACTTCTTCGGCGTGGACAAGCGCCTCTGCAGCCTCGACAAGGGCGTCGTCGTACCGAGAGAGGTCGCGAAGGGCCGCGCTGGCGTTGCAGTGCGCCAGAGCGACGTCGACGAGGTAGCCGCCTCGTCGGAGCACGGGAATGGCGGTTCGGGTCGCGGCCAAGGCGGTTTCGGGTTCGCCAAAGGCCAACGCTGCGCGCGCGATCAGCGTGGTGGTTCGACCCTCATAATGGAGCGACCCCAGCTCGAGCGCAATGGCCTTCGCCTCTTCGAGAATCCCCAGAGCAGCCCTTGGTTCGCCCATCGACAAGCGCGTCGTACCGATGTTGGCCAACACGATCATCTCGCTCTGGCGATCCGCTTCGCGACGATGCAGCTCCAGGGCCCGTTCGTTCGCGTGTAGAGCATCGCTGTAGCGGCGCTGCACGTGCGCCACGCTGCCCAACATGCTCAAGCAGCCGACTTCAAGCCACTCCACACCGACTCGTGAGGACTCATCAAGGGCTGCCTCACATCGCTTGCGGGCCACTTGAATGTCGCCGTGGACGCGCTCGTGAACCCCGCTGTAGAGCAGCGCCATGCCCCGCAGCGCGGAAGGGGAGGGAGGCGCGTGGTCTAAGGCGTCCTCAAAGGCTTCGCGGGCGGCGTCAACGGCATTGTTCCGCCGTAGCGCCACCGCCATCATCAGCCGAGCGCTGCAGATTCGATCGGAGTCGCCCAGCGACTTGGCGATCTCCCAGGCTCGCCTACCGTGATCGAGTGAAGCCTTACGATGGTCCCCGGTCTGCGAGAGTTCGACCGAAAGCATGGTGTGGAGGTCGCCCTCGAGCGCTCCGGTACACTGCGGCAGCACGCCTTCGATGAAGGTGCGCTCGTCCGATGTCATACGCCCGACCTCCATTAGCGTGCGCAGCGCGCGCGTCAGGGCCGCACCTTGCGCTCCCCCCACCGATTGGGCCGCCGTCAGATACTCGCGCCGATCCTCACGCAAGATGGCCAGGGCATTCCACGCGTCGGGTCCACGCGCCGCGGCATCCAATTGGGGTCCCCGGGCTGCGAAGTACTCGAAGTGACGGGTTTGAGTCTCGTCTTTGAAACCCCGCTCCTCGTGCTGCCGAACCGCGAATTCGCGAACGCTTTCGTACATCGCAAACCGTGCGTGTCCGGCTACCGGACGGACGTGGCGCACCAACGAATGGTCCACCAAACGGTCCAGCCACAGGGCGTCCTCCTCACCGAGAATCGCCTCCACCGCGTCATGGTCAAACGACCCGCGGAAGATCGAAAGCCTGGCCAACGCGTCTTGGGCTCCCTGGGGCAGCTGGTCCCACGACCATTGCAGGGTGGCCGACAGGGTCCGGTGTCGCTCGACGCGGGAGGCGTCCCGCAACGTACGAAAGGATCGCCCGAGACGGTCGAGAAGGTCCCGTGGTGACATCGTTAGCGCCCGGGCTGCGGCGAGTTCAATGGCCAAAGGGATGCGCTCAAGCAATGCCACGACGGCGGTTGCGTGGGTACGGTCCGCTTCGGTGGTGGCAAAGGACGCCCGTCGGGCTCGCCCCGCGCGAAGGAACAATTCGAGCGCCTCTGCGTCGGGCAAGGGACCCACCTCGAGAACGCGTTCGTCCGGAAGGTCGAGGCGGCGTCGGCTGGTGGTGATGAGAACCGCTTCGGGAGCTGCACGAAGCCACGGCTCAAGTACGTCGGCGACGTCGTGAAGCTGCTCTACGTTGTCGAGCACCACCACCGCGTTGCGTCGACCAGCCAGGGCCTGGGCGACGGGAAAAGAGGTTCCAAGCGCTTGCCGAGTCAGCTGTTCGATGTCGTCGGCGGTCCGTGCAGCCGAGAGATCGACAAAGGTGCCTCCTCGGCGATCCAGCCAAGCGACGGCCAGGGTCGTCTTGCCGTGACCCCCTCCGCCAAGCAGGGTGAGCAGGCGTACTCCCGCGGCGAGTCGATCGTCGATTTGTTGCAGTTCGGCAGTTCGACCGAGGATCCGGTCTGGCGTTAGGTCGGCGGCGGGGGCAGGCGACTCGGCCACCCCGACCAGGCGATAGCCCACCCCTCGGATGGTGTGGACATGAACGGGTTCACCTGGATTTCCTTCAATCTTGGTGCGAAGCCGGCCCACCGTATTGTCGACCGTGCGGGTTTGGGTATCGGGCCGATAGCCCCACACGTGCACGAGCAATTCTTCTCGTCGAACGGGACGGTTCGACCGGGCTGCGAGGTAGGCAAGCAACGCGGCTTCCTTGTCGGTCAGCCGCTCGACACGACCCGGATGCGATACGGTTCGCGCCCGAAGGTCAATGCGAACACCCGAGAGTTCCAGTTCTGGCGCTTGCACACGCTCGAGGTCGAGGATTTCGCGCAACGCTTCGTCCAGTCCCACGACGACGTGAGCTTGGGGTCCGACCCGGCCGCCCACCGCTTCGAATTCGCCGGCTGGCACATGGGGGTGCACCACCACAACGTCGGGTCGCAGGGTGGAGGAAACCTCGTCCACCGTGCCCACGTCGACAACGGTGTGCCCGGCATCCCGGAGGGCTTGGGCCAAAGATTGTCGATTCGCAACGTCGGGCTCTACGACCACAACGGTGAACGCCATGGGAGGCTCCTCGTCGGCTCTTCAACCTAACCGCGCAGTGCTGTGGTTCATCGCCTCACATCTCCGCCTCGACGAGTGGCCTGTCACCGATGTGCGATACATGTTAAACGGCCACGAATGCCTGCAATGCTACCGTTGCGTGTCCGCTACGGGAGGGCATGTGGTGCGTGGAGGAGGGGTTGCGGCGTGCATCGTCGCATTTGGGTGTCAAGCTACGCCAAAGGCCCATCGGCTGTCCGGCGCGGCCTCGGGAGGGTTCGAAATCCTCCTCGGGGGTTGCGTACGATCTCATTGGAGGGTGGCAAGACAAGCATTGGTCCTACCTGATGAACACGGGAACCTCTCCCATGGACGGAAACACCTGGATCAACAATGGAGATGGACGTCGAACCGTTCTGGGTGATCGATCCCGTACCGGGTCAGGACGTCGATCCGGACTCTCGGCCTGACAACCGGACTGATACACCGGCTCGCACGATTTTCGGTATCCGGATCGACTACACCATTGACGACATCATCGCGTTGAACGGCGTCGTGACCCCTGCGACAGACCGACCGGATTCGGGCGCCCAAGGCCACTCCGAGGTGGTCTTCGAAGTCGGGGATCGCCGGTTCGAGCCCCCTCCTGTCCCGACCACACCCTACCGGATTGCGTTTCCCGAGGTGCGCCGGGCGGTCGATGGGATGTCGCTACGCTGGCTGATCGCTTCGGTGGCTGGGCCCGCGCGAATGATTGTGGGCGTGTTCCTTGTGCTCTGGACCCTCGTAGGAGCCCTTCCCGGTACGTTCGCCTGGGTCGCCCCGCTGTCCACCTTGGTGGCGGTGGGGCAAGGAACGCCTCCCGAGGCTCTGGGGGCGCTTCCGCTGGTGATCGTGCCGGTCTTTCTCGTGCCCCAGGTGCTGTTGCTCGAGGTGTTTGCCATGCGGCAGTGCTTCGTGCGTGGGCGCAGTTCAGACAGCCCCGAGTGGGTCGTTGCCTAACTTTCGTTGCCAGACGCCGATGCGGACTGTATCTGCTGTGTACCTGTGACAAGCCAATGCGCGGGATGTACAACGGCAGCCGTAGAGGGGTCGGTCATGGCATCCGGATCGCCAGTACTGATGATGTGGGCGTTTGCAAGACTGGGACTCGTGCCAGGCCTCGGTCCCACACCGCCTGAGATGGAGCTTGCGGCGCTGCAAGCGAAGGCCTTTCAGGGCGACACGCTGGTGACCTACCGCGACGGCGAGACCGTCATGGGGGCCATCGTCGACGAGGGACACCGGTTGCCCCTAAGCTACGACCAACTTCCGCTCGCCTGGCGGGTGGCCGTGGTGGCCGCCGAAGATGGGGGATTCTGGCGCCATTCGGGCTTCAGTGTGCAAGGCGTGATGCGGGCGGTCCGCGACAACCTCACGGCGGGTACCGTGGTGTCGGGCGGCTCCACGATCACGCAGCAAACCGTCAAGAATCTCCTGGACCGTCGCAAGCGAACGCTCGGCGCGAAGTGGGAGGAGCTCGACCACGCCATCCATCTCGAAGAGGTCGCGTCGAAAGAAGACATCCTCACGATGTACTCGAACCTGTTTCACGTGACAGGCACGAATAGCGGACTTGGGGTGGCCGCCCGGCACTTTTTCGATCAGACCCCCGACGGGTTGTCGCTGTTGGAGCATGCGTTCATTGCGGGTCAGCTGCAATCGCCAGCTGCGTTCGACCCGTTCGATGGTTCGCCCGAAGCTCAAGCGGCCACTCGGGCGAGGGCGCAGGAACGCACGGCGTACGTGCTGCGTCGCATTTGCGACGAACGGATCGACGCGCTTTTGCCCCCCGGAGCTGCCACCACCGATGTCGAGGCCCTTCGCCAAGAGGCCCGGCGGCTGCTTGAGCAAGGCGTGGTCCTTTCCTTTCGCCAGGGTAGCTTTCGCTACACACCCAACACCATGGTGGATGAAGTCCAACGTCGGCTTCAGACAAAGGCACTGCGCGAGGCGCTTGCCGAGGCAGGCCACCCAACACCCGCCGGACTCACCGTGGTCACCACCCTCGACCCTGACGTCCAGCGCGACGCGACCTGGGGTTTGTGGCACCACCTCACCGAGTTGGGACTTCGGTTGGAGCAGGGCACGGTCGACGATTTGATCGTGGCTGAAGCCGACCGCGCGACCCTGCCGGTATCCGATGTGTGGTCGATCCACGCATTTGCGGTGGGCACGGTGACCGAGCGAACCTCGGCGGGGGAACTTCAGGTTCGAATCGACGAGGAAACGTCGTGTAAGGTGGATTTCGCGGCCCTAGACCGGCTTGGGCGTGTCTTGAGGGTTCGTCCCTGGCAAGTGTCGGCGGGACTGCCCGAAGGCACGTCGGTCTGGCTCTCGCAGCGAGAAGCCGGTCGGTGTGACCTTGAGGCCGTGCCCGAGCTGCAGGGAGCGGCCTTTGTGGTGGAGGAGGGCCGCGTGCGGGCCATGGTCGGGGGGCACACGAACCGGGACTTCGACCGCACTCAGGCCCCGCGTCAGTTCGGCTCTGCCTTCAAGCCCCTGATTTTCCATGCGGCGATGAGCTTGGGATGGCGCCCTGACAATACCCTGCCGAACTACCCTATGCCGTTCACCTACTCCAAGACGGTCTATGAGCCACGTCAGGATCATGCTGCGCCGGCTTCGGTGAGCCTGGCGCAGGCGGGGGCGAGCTCCGAGAACGTGGCTTCGGTTTGGCTCCTGGTTCACCTCGTGGATCGGATGGCGTTCGATGGGCTGTCGTGGTTGGCCGACAAGGTGGGCTTGGCCAGGCATTCCGGCGAATCGATGGCCGATTATCGGAAGCGGCTACGCCAGGCTGGAATCCGCGTCTCAACTGCAGATCTACCGGACATTGCCGCTCGCATGGCGGCCGCGGACTATAGCGCCACGCACCCCGAGCGGCGCGATGTCGTGACGCGAACCGTCTGGAGTGTCGATTCGCTGGAACGCGCCACCTCGCTCATGGAGGCGTGTGAGCAGCAGTTCGAGGCGCTTCGTGGTGCGTTGGACCGAGGTGTACGGCCCACGGCCTCCGACCTGTCAGTGCGACGGAGTGACCGGGGATTGGAGTTGGCCTGCAAGGTCACTTGGGATGAGTTTGTACCGGTCGATGGATTCGCCGAATTTCAGCCTCCGGACCGGCCAAAGCGAAAGAGGCGACGGCGTGCGATGGCCGTCGTTCCTCCGCGGCCGCCCCTCCCCTTGGACCTCGACCGTTTGTATGTTGGGGATGCTCTACAGTATGGAGAGCTTTCGGCCTTGCGTTGGCGTCAGGCCACCATCCTGCGTGAACTTCAAGCGGATTCAGGCGCGCTTCATCAGCCCGAAATCCTGAACTGGCACGGAGATTTTCGTACGGCGATGGCGTTGCGGTACGTCCAGGATGTTGCGGCCCAATACGGGGTGAAAACGGAATTGCACCCTGTGTTGTCTCTGCCTTTGGGTGCCTGTGAACTCACCTTGCAGGAAATCACGACGCTGTATGCGGGGCTGTCTTCAGGGTACTATGCGACACCACAGCATCCCGAAGTGGGACCGGCCTTGCTCATCCAAGAGATTCGGGACCGCACGGGTCGAGTGATCTATCGGGCGTCTCCCAAACCCGCGCCGGTCCTCGAGCCCACCGTAGGTGACTTCACCGCCGACATCTTGCGGAATGTGGTGGACGCGGGCACCGGGCGAAGGGCGCGCGGCGTGGTGAAGGTCCGTGGCAGTGCCGTACCTATTGGTGGGAAAACAGGAACCACCAACGGTTACCGGAATGCAGCGTTCGTGGGGTTCGTTCCCGCCGCGCAAGACAAAGGCTACGACGCGGCAAGTGGTCATCACATCGGCGTTTACGTTGGCTACGATGACAACCGCGAAATGAAGGGCCGCGGATTGCGGGTATCGGGAAGCGTGGGTGCGCTCCCTCCGTTTCGTTCGATCGCGAAGACGATTGGGGACCGGACCTCGAGCCCACCACGCTTTGCAAGGCCCGAGGGCGGGCGTTGGTCACTTCGCCACCATCGTACGTTGGAACACCGTCGGATTGGTCGCCTCGACGTGTTGACGGACGCCCTCGCGCTTCGCTGAGCCCAGGTTTCCGAGGCCGATCGCAACGCGCAGGTCTGGGGATCTGACGCTTCCTTGGCCCAACCCCATGGCCGTCCTTGACCCAAGGGTCGGGAGTAGGGTTCACTGCGGTTCGTCATCGAGGCACCCGGCGCGGAGCCGGCTCGGTGCTGCGATTCCGTGTGCAACCTAAGGGGCGCGTCTCCTTAGCTCGGTGCACCGATCGTCCTCCTCATGGAAGAAAGGGGCCCGATGTCACTGAAGGACCGCCTCCTGCTCCGCCTCGGCCCTCCTGATGCTGAGGACACGTCCGGCCCCGACCGCCTGCTCACTCTCGTGACGGTGGTTCTGTTGATCGGGATTGCGACGGTGGCCCTTATCGTCTCCGTGCTAACTGCGATGGACCTCTTTACCATTGCCACGTTCGTGGGGTTCCTGGTGTGGAATCTTGGGGCATGGGTCGTCGTCTGGCGTGGGGCCACGCGTTGGGGCGGAGCGATGGTCTGTTTGGGGTTGGTGGCGTTCCTTGTTGCGTACACTCCGATGTCCGGTGGCGTCCAAGGCCCGGCCCCTCTCGCTCTCCCGGTGGTCTGCCTTCTCGCGGCTCTGATGCTTGGGCCCATCGCCGGGCTCGGAATGGCCATCGTAACTGTCCTGGTGCTAGGTCTGCTTTGGTATGTTGAGGTTGGTCTAGGCGGGGTCCCCTTGCGAACGGCGTCTCCGATGGATCAACTGGTGACCACCGCGAGTCTCTCGGGCATTGTTGCGGCATTGGTCGGACTAAAATTGCTGCGATTGCAGGGGGCCGTCCAACGCGAACAACAAACGGCGAAGCAGAAGGACGATGAACTCGAGCAGCGACGCACCAGCGAGGTTCAGTTGCGGGCTGCCATCGCCGAAGCCACGGCTGCAAGTGAGGCGAAAAGTCAGTTTCTCGCCAACGTGAGCCACGAACTCCGCACGCCGCTGAACGCGATCATTGGCTACGCTGACTTGCTGCTCGAAGAAGGGGACGGAGCAGCGGAAGACCTCGAGCGGATCCGCAAGTCGGGTGTGCACTTATTGAATCTGATCAACGATGTGCTCGACCTCTCCAAGATCGAGGCCGGCCGGATGGCTCTCGTGCAAGAGGAGGTCGCGATGTTGCACCTCGTGCATGAGGTGCTCGATACCGTCCGCCCCAGCATTGCGGAGCGCAGCAATCGCTTGACCGTCGAGGTGTTCGAAGGGCTCGGCATTGGCATGACGGATGGGCTTCGGGTCAGGCAGATCTTGCTGAACCTACTCTCGAATGCGGCCAAGTTTACGGATCGGGGGGAAGTTCGATTCTCGGCGGTACGAAAGTCCGTTCGGAACGGTGAGGTGTTCGTGTTCGAAGTGGAAGACACGGGCATCGGAATTGGGCCCGAGGCGATGAGGCGCTTGTTTGTTCCATTTGTGCAAGGGGAACCGACCACGGCGCGCCAATTCGGGGGTACGGGGCTTGGGCTGTCCTTGTCGGGTCACTTCGCCCGTTTGTTGGGCGGGGACCTCACCGCCAAGAGCGAGTTAGGACGGGGGAGCTGCTTTACGTTGACCCTACCGGTAGCCAGCCCCGAACTCACCTCCCACGTGCCCTCGCTTCCCCCAGGGCCGTCCGAACGGTTGCAGGGGTCCTGGATCGACGCGGCGCAGCCAGATGAAGACCTGCAGAACCTTGTGGTGCAGGCGGGGCGGTTGGCTCGGGCCCCCATCGCCTTGGTGAGCCTCCTTAGCGAATACGTCCAGGTGTGGCCGGCGCGGGTGGGCCTGCCGGCGGACCTAGAGTTGGTACGAGGCACCTCGGTTTGTGACTCCCTGTGTCAGTTCGTCGCAAGGCGAGAGGCGCCATTCACGGTCAACGACTGGATGGAAGAGCCGGCGTTGCCGCAGCGCGTGATGCATTCTCATGCGGTTCGTGCCTACCTCGGGGTGCCCCTCCGGTTGCGGGGTCGCGTGGTGGGGTCCTTGTGTGTGCTAGACACGGCCCCTCGCACTTGGAGCAACCCCATGACGTCAGGGTTGCAGGCGCTCGCCATTCGGGTGTCCCACCGACTTGAGCAGCTGGTCCAAGGCGGGGTGTCCCTCGATGCGGTGCTCCAACAGGCCGAACTTGGAATGATCACGCGCACGCTGGAGGCGGTCGCACAAGGGACTCTCACCCCACAGGAAGCGCGTGGGGCCTTCGAGCTTCTCGGTCAGCCCGCCGGCCTCCTCAAGGAGGCGTTGACGGACGCACGTTACGCGGCGAACCTCTCCGAGCAGTACGGTGGGAACCTTCCGCAAATGCTCGAGTTGCTTGCGTCCATCGACTCGGATTAACTAGCGTTGGAGCTTGAGTAAGGCGTCGCCCAGTCCACTTAGGTAGATCGGCCCCTCTTCGACCGGCAGGATGATGCCTGTGATCATGGCGGGCAGTGGCTCCCAGGCCGCCGGGGTGAGCAAGCCCAAGCGGGATTCTCCGCTCTGACCCAAGCTCGCAAACTGTTGGGCAACGCCCATTTGCGCTTCGGTGGCCGGAGCGAATGCACTGTGTACCTCACCACTGGTGGTGTCGAGAATGAGGAGTTCGCACGGGAGGGGGGCGGCGATCCATAGTCGTCCTTCGCCATCGAGCTCGAGATTGTCGACGACTTTGCCCTCCACCACGGCACTCGGCTCGCCGACCGTGCCTTCCTCAAGGTTCACGTCGTAGCGCGACACCCGACCTGCCACCGTCTCTGCAAGGTAGAGATGCCCATTCGCTTCGTCGATCGCAAAGCCGTTGGCAAAGAAGAGGCCATCGACCACGAGGGTGGGCTCCTTCGCAAGTTGCCCGTCTTCCATCGCAAGTCGATACAGCGCTCCCTCCGCGGTGCCCTTATCGATGCTGACCCACATCCGGGCCTCGCCGGCCTCTGGAGGATTGTGTGCACTTTGGGTGAACCAAATGGCGCCCGTCGAATCTCGGATGGCGGTATTGACGCCGTAATTGTGTTGATAGACGCGCTCGGACGCCCCCGAAGCGATGTCGACGCGGTAGATGCCGCCCCGGTACACATCGGCCACGAGAAGATGGGTGCCCGCTGGCTCGATGGAAACGCTGTTTGCACCTCCGGCGTTCTCGGGGGGCTCGTGCGAGTAGCCCACCTCGGTAAGGTTACCGAACGGCTCGCTGCTGCCGTCCGCTTGCACTTCGCGAAGGCCCTTTTGTTGATCGCTCACAATCAACCGTCCGTCGGGCAGCAACACCCCATCTTCAGGCCGAAACAACGAACGGTCGGCCGGGAAGATCATCGCGGGATCGAAATTCCATTGAGGCAATGGGGCCACTTCGGGGGTCGCTTCGGCCTCGGCCTCAGGGGCGACGGCGGGCTGCGGTGTGCTGCGCGTCGCGCACCCCATGGCGGACGCAAAGAGAACACAAGTCAAGGTCAAGGTGGAACAACGCATCGCGAACCTCCTGTGGTGGACGACGTTACCACCCAAGCGCGATCGGGTTGGAGATGGTCATGGATGTCGACGATCTGGCGGACGCGTTGGTGCTTTGGCGCGAGGCTCGACACCCGGTCATCGGATCGAGGAGCGTACGGACATTGGGACGTTGACGAGTCCTCACGCGATGCTCCACGGAGGGACGCTTCGTTACGAACGAGGTGCCGCGGATACTTTCGACCATGCCATGGTGACCGGGCACTGGGCTGACGCTTACGATGCACCATGTCCGACGCACGTCCGATGACGTGGCCCTAGCGCACGCATAATTGCACCGCCGACACAGGAGGAAACATGCGGAAGTCCATGTTCATTGCAATTGTGGCGGTGGCGTGCGGTGGGGGGGGCGACTACTCCGTCGACGACATCGAAGCAGGTCTGGTGTCCGGTACGATCGGAGGGGCGAGCTGGGAAATGGTTGAGGCGCAGGTCGAGGTCGACCCGTTCGATGCCAACCAGCTGTCGATCGAGGTGTTCGCCGAGGACGTTGATGACTGTACCTTTGCCAGCTCGAAAGAGCCTTTCTTGTTGTTCTCGGTCGACAATCAGACCGGTGAATACCCACTCAGCTTTGACTTGCTTCAGGGCGGTCAGACCATCACCATCGTCGAACCCCCCGCCAACAACAACATCGCGGCCGAGGGCATCATCGATCTGGTGGTGAATGAGGGCAGCATCGAGGTGGGCTTGGTGGCCTTCATCGATGATGACTACAACGTGAATGGAAGCTTCACCGCCGATATCTGCGATTCGAAGTGAGGTGAATCCCCAGGATGACCGCACTCC
>JBCCQY010000067.1:0-43997 GCA_039208735.1 Myxococcota bacterium
CCCGCCCAAGCCGCTGCGGTGTGAGACCGAGCGGCTTGGGCGGGTCGGGAGACATGATCGAGTCGGGTAGCCATAGAACCTCGTTGCCCTCCCGGGCCCAGTATCGCCCCAACCAGTCGCCAACGCCGCTTGTCAGCGGCTCATGACGGGTTGTGACTACCTGCGAGCTTCGGGCTCTTCGGTCCGCTCGGCGGCTCCCGTGAGGGTGTTCCAGGCAAACGTGTACGCAAGGGCCGTCATGAACGCTCGCTGCGCGTTGTTCGCGGCCCCCCCGTGGCCCCCCTCGACATTCTCGTAGTACCAGACGTCCTCACGTCCCATGTCCTCGAGCGCGGCGACGAACTTGCGAGCATGACCGGGGTGGACTCGATCATCTCGAGTCGACGTCGTCACGAGAAGCGGCGGAGCCTCGGTCTCTTCGGGGTCGAGGTTGTGATAGGGCGAGTACCGCTGCAAGAAGGCCCAGTCGTCGGGATTGTCGGGGTCGCCGTACTCGTCGGCCCACGACGCACCGGCCAGAAGCTTCGTGTAGCGCTTCATGTCGAGAAGCGGCACCTGGCAAATCACCGCCCCCCACAACTCGGGGTAGGTCGTGTACATGTTGCCCATGAGCAGACCCCCGTTGGACCCGCCCTGGATGGCCAGCTGGTCGGCGGTGGTGATGCCACGGGACACCAAGTCCCGTCCGATCGCCGCAAAGTCCTCGTAGGCCTTGTGCCGCTTGTCGCGCAGCGCTGCGTCATGCCATCGGGGTCCGTACTCACCGCCCCCTCGGATGTTGGCGACCACGTAGGCTCCCCCACGCTCAAGCCAGCCGGCCCCCGTCGCGGCGCGGTACCCTGGTAGCAACGGGATTTCGAAGCCCCCATAGCCCGTCATGAGCGTCGGCACGGGGTCGTCCTGTCCGGCCCGAGTCACAAGGAAGTACGGGATCTTCGTGCCATCATCGGATGCAACGAAGTGCTGAGCGACCTCGAGGCCTTCGGCATCAAAGAACGCCGGCAGTTGACCGAGTTCGGTGGTTTCCCCAGTCGCGAAGTCCATCATCGCGTAGCGGCTTGGCGTGATGAACCCCGATCCGTACAGCCAAATGGCGTCGCTTGCGAAGCGGTCGACTTCGGATGCGTAGATCGACGCATTCTCGGGAATGTTCGCGAGCGGCGTGGCCATCCAATTGCGGCCTTCGGGCGCAACCGAAACCAACCGGCTCTGAACGTTGTCGATCAGCTGCAAGACCACCCGGTCCGACGTGATCACCCAATCCCGCAACGACGTAGTGTCTGTGGGTTCGAACAGCACCTCAAACCGGGGCTTGCCCTTCCGGAGGCGCTTGTAGTCGGTCACGAGGAGCGAGCCTGCGGGGTAGGTCGCGCCACTCACCTCCCAGGCGTCACGCAGCTCAACGAACGCCCATCGCCCAAAGGTGTACACGCTGGCGCTGTCGGGCTTGTCGATTCGCACCAAGCCCTTCTTGGTGATTTCGAACAGCTCGCTCGTGAAGAACGTGGTTTGGCGGGACACAAAGTTGCGCTCGTAGCCTGGCGATGCGTCATGGTACGACGACACCGCAACATCGGTCGTGGAGCCCTCAAAAATGGGTTCAGCCTCATCGATGGAGGTGCCGCGGCGCCACTTTCGAACCATGCGCGGGTAGCCCGAGTCGGTCAGGCTGGCCTCACCAAAGTCCGTCCCCACAAACAAGGT
Organism: Myxococcota bacterium; assembly: GCA_039208735.1. Classification (GTDB taxonomy): domain Bacteria; phylum Myxococcota_A; class UBA796; order UBA796; genus DRPG01. The sequence continues at coordinate 1,705 of JBCCQY010000067.1, forward strand.
GTCGCGGTCGATCCATTCGACGCGGCTCTTCGCTTCGGGCAGTTCGAATCCCCCCTCGACAAAGGAACGGCTGGGCAGGTCGAACTCGCGGATGACCGTGGCATCTGAGCCCCCACGAGACAGCCGCACCAAGCACCGATCCTGCTCCGGCCGTACGCAGCTCGCGCCGGAAAACACCCAGTTCTCCTCTTCGGCCTTGGCCAGAGCGTCGATGTCGAGGATGGTCTCCCACACCGGCGCGTCAGACTGGTACGAAGCCAGGGTCGTTTGTCGCCAGAGGCCACGCGGATGTTCCGCATCGCGCCAGAAGTTCAGGTACCGGTCACCGATTTTGGACAGGTACGGAATGCGGTCGTCCGAATCCAGGATCGAGGCGAGCCGCTCTTGCAGTTCCGCGAACTGGGGCGACTTCGTTAGCGCGGTGACGGTCTTGTCGTTGTGGGCCTCCACCCATTCGAGCGCACGCTCTCCGCTCACCTCTTCAAGCCAGAGGAAGGGATCGGACTCCGGCGTCGGCGGCGCGGCCGCAGCAAACGTTGTCCAGGCGATCCAGGACATCATGATCATCTCCTTCGAAGCCACGCCCCCAACGACGCGGCCTGACGGAGCATCCTATGGGATCCGGTCAACGATCCGGAAGAAGGTTCGCCAAAACCAGTGTCCCGCAATGTCTTCAGCGGGAGGAAGCCGCTCTTCGTCATCGGCGTCGACACAGTCGGAGAGCTTCTTGATCCAGAGTCGCTCGAGAGGCGCTTCACGCAGGTAGTGGGCGGTGAACAACAGCATCAGATCGGCATGTTCGGCCCGCGGATCGGGCTGCGATCCCATGAGCACGGACAGGCTGTCGAACAACGCCAACAGGTGCTGCAGCGCGATGGTGAGAATGGACGGCGCCGGAGGAAGCCCCCACCACGCCTTGACCGCGTGCTGTGACCAAGCCGCATTCAGCGTTGTCATGAGTTCTCGGACCTCTTCTTCCGGTCGGCCTAGGGCCTGCACGAGATCGTCGCGCACCGCAGCGTCGGTGGTGGCATCGACGACCGGTTGGAGCACGGCTCGGAAGTGTCGAGGCAAGTCGAACAACGCAAGATCGTGAACCGACAACGCCGCGGGTTTCAGGCCGTCGCGCTCAATGCGCGCCAGCATCATGGCGTAGATGGCCCGCATCAAGCTCTCGACACGCGCGTAGGCGATGCGATCGAAGGCCTGCTCGGCCGTGCCGACCAGCCCAAGCTTGGGCTCCGACACATCGATCCACTCGGTCCATTCCGCCTCGGCCGCCGTCAGGGGCCCATTAAGGGCGGCGGACGCCGCGTAGCTCGCACCCAGATCGGTGAGGGTGGCAAATCCCGCCGCACGCCACCGGTCCAGGCGCAACATCGCTTGGGCGTTGTGGGCCGGAATGACCGCCACCATCGTCTGCAGCAAGGTCTCGACTTCAGCGACGGGGACGCCAATGCCCAACGCGAGTTTGGACTTCAGCTCATCGTCCATGCGATGCGCATCGAAGCCCGTCGTCGCCCACTCGCCACGCCCGTCGTACCAGGGGAGCCAAAGGGCTGGCGGCGCTCCTTCATGCTGCTGCTCGGGCAACACGTAAAGGTTGGCCCCGCGACGAACCACGTCGAACGGTCCAAACGACGGCCGTTCGGGAAACAGTGCATCCGCCGTGCGACGCGGCTCGGTCTCGAATCGGGACCACAGCCCCTGGGCAAGCCGGTCTCGCTTGAGCACCCATCCGACGCGACGATCGGTCTCTTCGCGAAGCTCTTCGAGTTCCCAACGAGGGAGTTCGAGCGCGGCCTCGAGCACATCACTCGAAACGAGCAGCGGATCGACGGGACGGGTGCGGGTTGGATCGGCAGGATCGGTAGTGCCTATGCGCATCATGGGCGGCAGCGTGGCCGCGAAGTGTGGCGAGGACAAGACCGACAACGCCATTGCAATGCCGACCCGACGCCGAGGAACTTCAAGGTCGGTGCGCACACCTCGCGAAGCGGTCTCGCGAGCCGCAGCGAGCCGTTCGATCAGCGCATTATCGAGCGCCCGAGCCTGGCGCCCCCCTGAAGGAGTGCCTTCACCCTCGGTAAGCCGCTGCTCGAAACCCTCGACCAGCTCCGTCATCGCACGCGTCGTGGTCATCGCCGCCCCGGAATAGGCCGGCCATTGTGTCACGAGTACGGCGAATGACAAGCCTTGACCCAGGAACCCGTGGTGAACAGCAATAGGTTGGCCGCCAAACCGTACGGACGAGGCGGCGACAAGAGCGGTTCGACGCCGGGCCGAACGAGAGGTGGCGCTTTGTGGATCGGGGTCTTCGTCCTGTGGTTAGTGGCGTGCGGAGGCTCAAGCGGGCCCCCTTCCGGCAACGATCTTCCTGTCGACGATCCAGTGAGTGTCGTAGAGATCGGACAGGCTTCGCTGGGTGACGTCGCAGAGTTCCTCACGTCTTCGGCCGTGGTCGAAAGTGAGGCCAGCGCAGATCTCGTGCCGGAGGCCACCGGGATCGTGCGTCGGATCTTGAAGGACGAAGGCGATCCCGTGTCCCGCGGTGACCTGCTGGCGGTCCTCGACAACGTCTCACTCGGCACGGGTGCAGAGTCCGCGGCGGCCGAAGTCACCAAGCTCACGGGCCAGGTTGCAGAGGCGGAAGCACTCTTCTCCCAAGGCGCCATCTCGAGCCGCGAGTTCGAGGACTTACGCTTTCAACTCGAGCAAGCCCAGCGCAGCGCCCGCGAGGCCACCCGAAGCTATGGGTCCACCCGGCTGACGGCACCCTTCGACGGGGTGGTGGCGCAGCGCACGATCACCGTTGGCGAGCTGGCGACCTCCGCCACGCCTGCCTTTCAAGTGGTGGATCCCACGCGGCTCCGGGTCGTCACGTCCATTCCTGAGCGCGACCTTGGGCGGATCAAGCTCGACCAGCCAACCCGGCTCGTCTCGGCCTACGACGACCGCATCGGCACCACCGGTAAGGTCCAACGGATCGCCCCTGTAGTCGACAGCACCTCGGGCACCTTCCGGGTGACCATCAGCGTTGACGACCCCACAAAGCTACTTCCCGGCCAGTTCGTGACCGTCCAGATCATCGTGGATCGGCGCGAAAACGTCCTCACCATCCCGAAAGAGGCGTTGCTCTACCAAGAAGGGCGACCGATCGTGTTCACGCTAGGCCCCCTGCCCGAGGAGGAGCCTGAAGAAGAGGAAGCCGAGACCAAGAAAACGAACGGGGGTTGGTTCGGCGGTAAAGCGGAACAAGCCGAAGAAGCCCCAAAGAAGGTCGCGGTGGCTCCTCCCTCGAACGTGGCCGTACGGCGGCCCATCGAGCTTGGACTCATCGACGAAGCCACCGTCCAAGTGATCGGTGGCCTCACCGACGGTGAAACCATCATCACCTTGGGCCACACCCACCTGCGGGACGGCGCGAAGATCCGCATCACGGAGCCTCCGTCGAGCGCCCAAGAACCAGGACCCGAAAACGCGGCCGAGCTCGAAGGTAGCAAGGGGTGAACCAATTCTTCCGAGCCGTGGTCGATCATCCTGTCGCCACGTTCATGATCTTCATCGCCGCGCTGACGTTTGGCACGGTGAGCTACATGCGGCTGCCCGTCGAGCTCATGCCCGACATCGGCTACCCGACCATCACCGTGCGCACGACCTTCGAGGGCGCGGCTCCTCAAGAGGTCGAGGCTCAAGTCAGCCAGCCGATCGAGGAGCAGCTGGCCACGCTCGACGGTCTCGTCACGCTGGAGAGTCGCTCGCGTGCAGGCAGTTCCGAGATCGTCCTGGGCTTCGACTGGGGCAGCGACATGGCTGCGGCCTCGCAGACCATCCGCGAGTCGCTCCAACGGGTGTTCTTGCCTGAAGAGGTGGGCCGGCCGCTCATCCTTCGCTACGACCCGAGCCTCGATCCCTTCATGCGTCTGGCGCTGGCCGCCGATGAGTCCCCGCCAGCCGAAGACGCTCCCCAATCCGCCCCACCTACGCTGTTTGCCCTCCGCGAACTCGCGGAACGTGAGATCAAGAACAAGGTCGAGGGCATTCCCGGCGTGGCCGCCGTGCGCGTCCAAGGGGGGTTCGAACGACAGATTCGCGTGGATGTACGTGAAGACTGGCTTGCCGCCAAGCGACTGACCTTGGCTGACGTCCGCCAAGCCTTGGCCGCTGAAAACGTCAACATCGCGGGTGGCTCCATCATCGAAGGGGACGTCGAATACCTCATTCGGACCCTGAACCAGTACCGAGGCATCAAAGACCTCGAGAGCGTGCGCATCCGTCGCTCCGACGGGGTCATTGTGCCGCTCGTCGACGTCGCCGAGATCCGCGAGGGCAACCGTGAGCGCGACCTCGTCACCCGAATGAACGGGGGTGAAGCGGTCCAGATCGAGATCTTCAAGGAGGCCGACGCCAACATCGTCGAAGTCTCGAATCAGGTGAAGGGCGCCCTCTTCGGAGAGGACGCGCTGAGCACGAATCTGCCCGCACGCACCACCCTCACCGAACTCGACAACCAAGCCGACTTCATCGAACTGGCGGTCGGGAACCTGCAGTCAACCGCGGTACTCGGCGGCGTGCTCGCGATCGCAGTCCTGTTTTTGTTCCTCGGAGACGCGCGGGCCACGGCAGTGGTCGGTCTCGCGATCCCCGTGTCGATCGTGATTGGGTTCGCGCCACTCTACCTGTTCGGCATCTCGCTGAACCTGATGTCGCTTGGCGGCTTGGCACTGGGCGTCGGCATGCTCGTCGACAATGCAGTGGTGGTGCTCGAAGCGATCGACCGGCGTCGGACCGACGACGACATGAGTCGGCATGAGGCCGCCATTGCAGGCACCGCTGAGGTGGCCGCAGCGGTCGTTGCGAGCACCCTGACGACGGTGGCGGTGTTCCTTCCCATCGCCTTTGTGGAAGGCGTCGCGGGCGAGCTGTTTGGCGATCTCGCCCTGGCCGTCGTTTCTAGCCTCCTGGCCTCCCTTGCGGTGGCTCTGCTTGCCGTACCCATGGTCTACGCCCTCGAAATCGTGCCCGCCACCGCCGAACAAAGCGCGCTCGTACGGGCGCTCGAAGGCCCGAAGGACGACGAACCGGTGACCCTCGGCCGTCGCCTTCGCTACCTGCTGCACGACGTGGTTCGAGAGCCCCTGCAAGACTGGCGAGAGGCGCGCGCTTGGCAAACCGAAGCTCCTGGCCGCTTGATCTTCGCCCCATGGAACGCGTTCCGCTTCGTGAGCTGGGTGAGCTTCGCGTTCACGCTGCGGGTAGTCAGTGTGCTTTTGACCATCGCGCTTGTCGTGTTGGGGATCATCGCCTCGGTGTTTCAACGCTTCTTCGGCTGGATCCCCGCCCGAATGGCCCAGGCGTCGGCCGAGCGACTGGAGCGGGTCCGCGTTCGCTACCGGGAAGGGCTGACCGGGCTACTCGAGCGCACGCTTACCGTCGCCCTGATGGCGGGGGTGCTCTTCTTGGGAGCCATGGCGCTGGCCACCCAACTCGGGACCGAGCTGATTCCCGAGTTGCACCAAGGCCGATTCACGGCTGACATTGCCCTTGACGTGGGCACACCCATCCGACGCACCCTCGCGCGCGTCGCCGATGCCGAAGCCCGCGTTCTCGCCCTGCCCGATGTCACGTCGGTCTACAGCGTGGTGGGTTCGGACCCTCGGGTCGACAATCGCTCCGATCGCGGAGAGCACACCGCTGAGCTGTACGTGAACCTCGCTCCCGGGCTGTCCTCGGCCGCCGAGGAACGCGTGATGGAAGCGGTGCGAAGCCGCATCGGCTCACTCGAAGGGGTGACCGTCAAAGTGGAACGGCCCTCGTTGTTCAGCTTCCGCACCCCCATCGAGGTCGTGGTCACCGGTACCACCCTCGACGGGCTGCGGCAGGCGGGCGACGCCGCCCTCTCTCGACTGCAGAGCATCCCGGAGCTTACCGACCTGCGCTCAAGCCTCGTCGACGGCAATCCCGAAGTGCGCATCAACTACCACCGCGACCGACTGCACCGACTCGGGCTTGACCCCGCCACCGTGGCCGCCCAGGTGCGCGACAAGGTTCAGGGAGTCGAAGCAACCCGCATCCAGCGGGGCGAACGACGAGTGTCCCTGTGGGTGCAGCTCAACGAGCCAGACCGTTCCAGCGTCGATGACTTACGCCGGCTCAACATCAATCCCAACCTGCGTCCGCTCATCCCGCTCGAAGCCGTGGCCGACTTCACCGAAGGGGTGGGCCCCAGCGAGGTTCGACGCGTCGACCAACAGCGAGCCGTCGTCATCAGCGCCAACTTGGCCGCGTTCGACCTCGGCAGCGCTCGAGACGCCATCGAAGCCACCTTGTCGCAGTGGCGGGCGCCCGAGGGCATTCGGTGGTCCGTCGCAGGCCAGAGTGAGGAAATGGCGGCCAGCCTCGGATCGCTTCAGTTCGCGCTCGGGCTCGCCGTGTTCCTCGTCTACGTGATCATGGCAAGCACGTTCGAAAGCCTGATCCATCCATTCGTGATCCTCTTTGCCGTGCCACTCGCCCTCATTGGGGCTGTCGTCGGTCTGGCGATGACGGGCCAGCCCGTGAGCGTCGTCGTCCTGATCGGTGCCATCGTGCTTGCAGGCGTCGTTGTGAACAACGCCATCGTTCTCGTCGACTCCATCAACCGCCAACGCGCCGAGGGGCTCGATCTGGTCAGTGCGATTCGGCAGGCGGGAAGCCTTCGACTGCGGCCGATCCTCATCACCACCGCCACCACTGTGTTGGGACTTGCCCCTCTCGCAGTTGGCGTGGGCGCAGGCGCAGAAGTTCAGAGCCCTCTTGCCGTTACGGTCATCGGCGGTTTGCTGTCCTCGACCGTGCTCACGCTGGGGGTGGTCCCGGTGCTCTACCGACTCCTTGCCGTTGAGCGCTCCTCCTCTCCCGATGACGATCCCCAAGCGAAGGTCCCAAGCTCGGCTGACATCGAATTCACAAGCTAAAATGTGCCATTGGGGTGACAGCCGTCGGTCGCAAAAGGCATGCTGCTTCAGAGGTGACCATGCGAACGCCCTTTTCGATCGCTCCTGGGCTCGTCCTCGCCCTGGCCGGATGCTCCAACGGCACCCTGGTTGAGGAGGATCCTGTCGGCCCCCCTGGGGTTCAAGCGATGTCTCGCTTGAACCGCGTCGAGCACGAGAACACGCTTGACGACTTGCTCGGCATCGCCTCCAGGGCGCGAGAGCGCCTGCCTCCTGATCCGGTGGCAGAGGGATTCGACACGGTCGCTGAAGGACTGGTGCTCACACCGGCCTACGCCCAACTCTACGAGCGCCTCACCGACGATGCACTCGCTCGCTTCTTCGGTGACAATGGCCCCCCAAGCCCCGATGTTGAGCGCATCGTGAGCTGCGACCTCGACGTCGAGGGTCGCAACTGCGTGCAGCAGATTGCACGAGACTTCTTGCTGGAGGCCTGGCGTCGGCCGCCTACCGACGAGGATGTGGCCTGGGTGGTCGCGCTTTACAACAGGGGGATGGACCTCGAAGCGACGCCAACCGAGGCGATTCGCCTCGCCATGAAGGGCATTCTCCTCTCCCCGGAATTCATCTTCCGCCCCGAACCAACGCCTGGCGAAGACCAAATCCGCTCCCTCGATGGCTTCGAAGTAGCGACCCGGCTTGCCTACTTCCTGTGGTCGTCGACCCCGGATGCGGAGTTGCTTGCCGCGGCGGCGTCGGGGGCGCTTCTCGAGCCAGGTGGCGTCGCCGCCCAGGCCGACCGGATGCTCGACGATCCACGAGCCGATGCCCTCGTCGAGAACTTTGCGGGCCAATGGCTCGACATTCGGCGGGTGAAGACCACCCAACCGAACCCCGATGTGCATCCGTTCTTCGACGATGGTCTAAAGGCGTCGATGCAGGCCGAAATGCGCTCGGTGGCCGAACCGTTCTTGCGTGGCAACGCACCGTTCGACACCCTGCTCACCCAGCAAAAGTCACTCATCGATCGGCGCCTGGCGCTGCACTACACCATGCTGCATCAGCCGGGTGCCGACGGCATGTCCTCCCTTGAAGGGACGGGTCGCCAAGGCTTGCTCACCACCGCAGGATGGCTTTCGATCACCAGCCATCCTGACGAGACGAGTTCGGTCCGACGGGGGCACTGGATCCTTGAAAAGCTGCTCTGTGATTCACCACCACCGCCGCCACCTGACGTCGAGTCCACGGTCTCGATCCTGCCCGACGGTTCGGTACGACAGCAAGAGGAAGCGATTCGGCAGTCTGGCGACTGTGCCGCATGCCACAACCTGATGGATCCGCTTGGCTACACGTTGCACGGGTACGGGCCGGTGGGTCTCGAACGTGCCACGGACCGCCTTGGCTTCGACATTGATGACGCGGCCCGATTGGAAGGAACCCCAGTCTCTGGGGCCGCCGAACTCGCGGATTGGCTTCTGTCACACGAGCAAGTCGACCGCTGCGTCACCAAGCATACCTTCATCTATGCGCTGGGTCGGGCCCCCGAAGAAGGCGATGATCAGGTGATCGACCAAGCGACCAGAGCCTTCATCGAGGCGGGACGAACCTTCCCCGCCCTCATCGAAGCCATTGTGACCAGCCGTTCGTTCCTCGATGCCACGGGCGCTCCGGAGGTGACCCCATGACCTGGACTCGCCGACAGGCACTGCGTACTGCTGCTTCCACCCTCTGGTTGCCCTTCCTGCCCTCGATTTTGCCCCGGGAGGCGCGCGCCGCCACCGGCGAGGCGCCGCGTCGACTCATCGTTTGGTTCCTGCCTCACGGCATGCAACACGTGCATGTTGCTCCCGAGGGGGGAGCCCTCGAAACCACGACGGTCACGGAGCCCATTGCGACCCTGCCGGGTCGCATCAGCGTGGTCACCAACCTCAACAATTCGTCGGGTGGGGGAAGCCACGGCCGTAGCACGGCCTCCCTCCTCACCGATATTCCAGGTCCCTACGGAGTTGCCGAAGCTGGCATCAGTGTCGATCAGCTTGCGGCGGGCGAGTACGCCTTGGACGTTCCGTTTCCTTCGATTCAGTTGGGTACGGAGGCACCGGGCCTCTTCGGCTCATCGGGCGAAGGGATCTTGGTGAGCCGGATTTCCTGGGCCAATGCCACCACTCCACTCGCGCCCATTACCAGCCCACAAGCTGCCTTTGACCAGCTCTTCGAGGGGCAAGACAACTCCCTATCGGAATCCGAGGCCGCCCGTCGACGCGCCCTTCGCCACTCCGTGCTCGACGCCGTCAAGGACCGCATCAGCTCGCTTGAACCCAAGCTCTCGACGCCGGATCGGCACCGACTCGATCAGTACACCACGGGGATTCGCGAACTCGAGCGGCGCATCGATGGCCTTGGGGAACTGCAGTGCGAACCGCCGATTCGCCCTGGGTTGAACCCCAACTACGTCGAAACCGTCGAGTTGATGGCCGAGCTGCAGTACATCGCCATGTCGTGTGACCTCACGCGCGTCGCGACCTTCATGTACGGGCCGAGCGCCTCTGACATCACCCTCCCCGATCTAAGCATCAACCAGGGGTCCCATCAGCTTTCGCACGCCTGGAGCTACGACGATGGGGCGAACGGGGACTTCCAGGCCATGAACCAGTGGCATGTCGCGCAGTTCGTGGCCTTCTGCGAGCGACTGGCCGAGCATGAAGACCAAGACGGTACCGACATGCTGGCGAACACCGCGGTAGTGCTGGGCAGCGAGTTCAGCGACGCCTCGGCGCACACCTCCGACCAACTGTGCATGTTGGTCGCGGGTGGCGAAGCGGGCGGATTCCGGCCGGGTCGCCATGTGAACGGGGGCGGTCAGCCACATGCGAACCTGCTTCGCAGCCTGCTCACCCACATGAACGTGAACTGGTCGGGCTTTGGCCAGAACGGGACGGGCGTTCTCGGCCTGTAGCGAGCCTACGCCTGTCGTTGCCGGATGAGGTCCAGCGCGACCTCATTCGAGCGCTGCATTGACTTTTCGAACTCGGCCACGACGGCCTTTTCGATTTGTCCGCCGACGAGTGGGACCTTGACAGTGATCTCGCCGTCAACTACGCGCTTGCAGCCATCGCCATCGGGCACGCAGGTGGTGACCCCCTTGACGGTCACTCGGTCACCGATGCCATCGAGTTCAACCGACCATTCCATTCGTCCGCTCGCACGATCAAAGCGGTTTTCTTGAACGTACGAAAGCTTCTTCGTGCCGATGGCCGAGGCGACCATGCCCGGAAGCTCCCGGTCGGGCTCGGTGCGAATGCGCCGGATTTCGATGTTGCCCTCGGTTCGCGTTTCGAGGATTTCCTGCTTGATGTTCGTTTGCTCGCGCAGACGCTCCTTGTACTCATCGGACTCGAACACCTCCCATGCCTCCTTAGCAGAGGTGGGCAGGTGGTTCTCGACGTGGAGCTTCTTCATGTCGTCTCCGATTCGGTAGGGTCGGCCTTCGCATCGGGCTCGGGCGTATCGTCGGGCGTGGCCGGGTCGTCGATCACACCCGGTTGACGCGCCAGGACCGCCGTAAACCCGGACTCTTCCATCGCTGTGAACTCCTCGACGATGAGTTCGCCGCGCAGCTCGGCCATCAACGAACGGGGATTGCTGATCGAGTGCATCAGGGTGGTGTAGAACCAACCTCCCGGGCGAACCCAGTCCTGAGCACACTGCAGGGCGCGAGCTGGGGCATGGGTCTCGCTCGCGGTCGAACCCACCATCGTCACGAGGTCAAAGGGGCCAAGCGACGCTTGCATAAGGTCGCCGTGCACAACCACCGACGGATTTGGATGCTCGTGCCGCCGCTGCCGCTCGCGGAACGCAGCCACCACCGTGTGATCGATGTCGACGCTCGTGAGCTTGGCGTGCCCGGTGAGGTGGTGCCCGAGCCAGTCATCGAACTCACCCACCCCAATACCGACGTTGCAGGAGGCTTTCACTTGGGTCAGATCGAGGTGCTGACGCAGAAAGTACCGCGTCCAGCAGTCCAGGTAGAGTCGTTCGGGCGACAGAAAGTAGCGTTGGTAAACGGAAGTCACGCCACTCTTCTACCCGAATCCGGGACCTTTGTTCGGCGCCCGATGAATCTCCGTCCTTCCCCCTCCGCTTCCCGGACGGGCGAATTCCGATCAGCACGACTCAAGGTACGGCTTCGGTCAGCTGGCCCTGAAGGCGAAGGAGTTGCGCCTGGGCAAGGCGGTAGTCGGTGCGAGCCTTCGCCGCGTCGGCCTTGGCCCGATCCAACTCGGTTCGGGCTTCGAGCACGTCCTTACGAAGGTTGCGACCCGCATCATCGAGGGCTTCCTCTGCGGCGAGCGTCTCGATGGCCAACTGCAGGTTCGCATCCGCCAGTTCGGTCTGCAGGCGCGCCGACCGCAATGCGAGCACCTGCTCTTCAACGTCGGCGGCAACCTGCCGCACCTGTGCCTCGAGTTCTTCCTCGCGCTGCACCCGCCGAGCCTCAGCCTCGATCTGCTGGCCGCGAGCCGCCCGGTTGCCGATGGGCACCGTGAAGTTGCCCGAGACTTCCCAGAACGGCTGCCGATCGTCCTCGAACAGCCCCCCAAACGTGCTCGCAGCGTTGCCCACTCCACAGTCTCCGGGCCCCAGGCCCTCGGGGCATCGCTGGCTTCCCACGCCCGTCGTGGCGGTGGCCGACAGTGACGGGAGCCGACCGTGCTTCGCAAAGGACAACGCGAGGTCGGCTTGATCGAGATTCATCTCGGCAAGTCGAAGATCCAGGTTCTGGGCCATGGCGACGTCGATAGCCTGCTCGGCGTCCAGATCGACCAGATCCGGCACCTCACCGGGCGGGGTGGCGGGCAGCACTCGCTCATCTGGCGACTGCCCCATGACCATCAGCACTGCATTCGCCGCGCGTTCCGCCACGTTTTCCGCCTCGATGGCCGCCTGCTTGGCTTGAACGAGCGCAGCCTCGAGTCGAGTAGCTTCCACACGTGCCAACTGACCACTTTCAACCTGAAGTTTTCCAACCCTCAGGCCTTCTTCGGCCACCGAAACACTCTCGAGGCTGATCTCCCACAGTTGCCATTGGTACACCCAGTTCCAGTAGGCTTCGGCGGCCTGGTAAAGCGCCTCCTGCCGCCGCTTCTCCAGTTCGAGTTCCGCGATGTCCAACGCGTTCTGCGCCTGAGTGACGTTTTGAACGTTGTACCGGAACCAGACCCCCTTCAACAGCTGCTGGGTGATGCTGAGGTTGCCGCGGGTGGTATAAGTCTCGAGGTTGCCCCGCTGATCGGCCCCGTCGCCAAAGAACTCGATGCTGTTGTTGTCGGTGTTCAGCGACGCCGAAACCTCGGTCCCCGTAGGCAGCGTCGAAGACAACGACTGCCCGACGCTCCATGTGTCGGTCTCGGTGATGAACGCGATGTCGGTCCCGTTGATGAACCCCTGGACCCGGCTTCGGCCTCGGCTCACATCGAACGAATACCTGGGGTCGAACTGACCTCGACTCCCGGTAAGGGTGCCCTCGGCCTGGTCGCGACTCGTGCGGGCCTGGGTCACCGTCATGTTGTTGATGACCGAGAGCTGAAGGGCCTCACGGTACGTCACGGCCCGAGACTCCCGTGGGGCTGTGTCCTGCGCAAACGCCGCGGCGAAGACCAAACCAAGTACGGAGATCATGTGCGATTCCTAGAGACAAGCCAGCCAAACCATCTGGTGCCGTCATGTCGGATGTCGTCGAGCGCCGCGTAGAGGAAGGGCACAAACAACAAGGTGAGCAACGTGCCCGCAATCAGCCCCCCAATGACGGTGCGGCCGAGGGGCGCATACGGAATGCCAATGAACGACGAGCTGCCAAACGCCATTGGCAGCAACCCAAAGATCGTCGTGAATGCCGTCATCAAGATCGGACGGAGACGCTGGCGCCCCGCGGTGACAATGGCTTCGGTCCGATCCATGCCTTCGTCTCGGAGCTGCGTGATCAAGTCGACGAGCACGATGCCATTGTTCACGATCACGCCAACCAGCAGCACCAGGCCCACGAATGCCATGAAGTCGAGGTCTGTGCCGGTCAAATACAACATCCATGCCGCACCGAGTCCCGCCATGGGAATGGTGGTCACGATCGACCAAGGCAAGAAGAAACTCTCGAAGAGAATGCCGATCAGCAGGAACACAAACACGACCGACAATCCCAACGCCAGGAGCATGGCGTCGTCTTCGACCCCGCGCTGCTGGAAACTCGCGCCCATCTCCCAGCCGTAGCCGCGGGGGAATGCCATGTCGCGCAACGCGAGGTGGAGCCCTGTCCCCACCTCACCGGCATTGACGCCTTCGGCCAAGTCGAGCGTGACGCCAAGGGTGGTGCGCTGATTCAGGCGCGAAATGCGGCTTGGGCCTCGGCCATAGCGTACATCGGTGACGGCCCGCATCGGCACAAGCTGCTGCTCCACCGGAGACCAGAGTTCGAAACTCCGAATCGCGTCGAGGCTGGAGCGGTCGGCGAGCGAGAACCCTGACGTCACATCCACTTCGCGCTCGCCCTCGACGATCTCCGGCAACGAGGTGCCGCGCATGGCGTACGCCACGGTGGTTCCGATCGAGGTCGCCGACACGCCGTAGCGATTGGCCGCCTGGCGATCCACGACGAGCTGGATTTCCTGGGCCCCATCGGTCTCAACGTCGAGTTCGACGCCCATCACTCCCGGTACCGAACGCACCCGCCGCGCCACCTCTTCGGCCAGTTCGCGCAGCACCCCAACGTCCTCTCCGTTGACGGAGAGATTGAGCTGATTGGCCGCCTCTTGCTCAAAGCCACCTTCCCAGCCTATTCGAACCTCCACCCCAGCCAGCTCAGTCGGGAACGTTCCCTGAGCCATCGCCATCACCTCTTCGCGGCTGGGCCCGTCTTCTTCGAGGTGAATGAAGATCCGGCCTTGCATGCTGCCCGACATGAGGCGCGAACGGTACACACGCACGCCCCATTCCTCGCGATGCGCCTCGACCGTCTCCTCCATCTGCCGGACGATGGCATCGCGCTCCTTGAGGTCGGCCTGTTCGGGCACGGTGAAGCGGACCACAAAGTCGTTGAGGTTGCTCTCGGCCTCCGGGTTGCACTGGATCCCGGGCACCGCCACCATGAGGGTGAGCAACATGCCGCCGATCATCAAGAGCTGTCCATCCGGCCGACGGCGGAGGCTAAAACGCAGGATGTGCTCGTACACCCGAGACAGGCGCAAAAGCCAACCCGGATCTTCTTTGACCTGCGCCTCGCCGATGTAGCGCGTGGCCAAGGGCGCGAAGAATAGCGCCACCACAAGGCTCGCGGCGAGAGCGAAGATGACCGGAACCCCGATCGCCTCAAGAAAGAACGCGATTCGTGCATCCTCGGACATCAAAATGACAGGCAAAAACACGATCATTGTTGTGATCGTGGACACGAGGATCGCGAGGTTGACCTCGGCCGTCCCGCGAACCGCAGCTTCTCGCGGCGGATCTCCGCGTCCACGGCGTCGGTAAATCGTTTCGACCACCACGATCGCGTTGTCGACCACCATTCCGACGGCAAGCATCAGGCCCATCATCGAGAGCAAATTGAGGCTTCCGCCAGTGAAGTAGAGCAGTCCCAGCGTGATGAGGATCGAAAAGGGAATCGACGCCGCGATCAGAACCGTCATTCGCCATTCGCGGAGGAACATCCAAAGGATGAGCACAGCAAAGAGCCCTCCAAAGAGGGCTGCGTTGACGAGTGTCTGCAAGCTTTGGGCGATCAGATCGCCTTGATTGAAGAAGACGAAGAAGTTGGCCCCGTCCGTACGGGGATCGCCGGACAGGTTGTCGAACACGGCCTGGATTCGTTCGGCAACGTCGATCGTGTTGGCCGCAGAGTCCTTGCGAACGGCCACCGCGGCAGCCTCTTTGCCGTCAATGCGCCGAATGTGACTCGATAGCGCGGCCCCGTACCGGATGTCGGCGATGTCGGAGAGCACAAGATCGTCTCTTACCGGAAAAGAGCTTAGATCCTCAATGCCCTGAAACGGCGAGAGCGCCCGAGCGTGGAACATCTGTCCGCGGTCCTGGATCTTGCCCGACGACATCTGGAAGTTGTCGGTTTGGATGCGGCGCTGGACTTCACCGAGGTTGATTCCGTGCGAATAAAGCCGGTCCTTGTCGTATTCGACGAGCACGCTGAGCTGGGGCACTCCCCACACGTCGAGCGCCGCGACGCCAGGCACCCGCTCGATGGCTGGCTGCACCACTCGCGTCATCACATGGTAGGGATCTACGGTGTCTTCCGGAAACGATGCCCCGACGAGGACGATGGGTTCGTCCGCCGGGTTGTAGCGGAACACCCCATAGCGCTCGACATCCTCGGGAAGGTCCGGCAACGCGCGTTCGAGCCGGTCCACGACCGAGTTGTAGGCCTCGTCCATGTCGACCGACGAATGGAACTCGAGGGTGAACTGCGCGGAGCCCGACGAAGCCCGCGAAATCATCTGCTTGACGCCGCTCACCGTGCCGAACTGGGTCTCGATGGGCCGCACGATTCGATCGTCGACCTCGATGGGAGCGGCGTTCGGGTAAGGCACCCATACCCACAAAAACCTGGGTTCAATGCCCGACGGCAGCAGCTGGACGGGCAATCGTGCATAGGCGACGAAGCCAAGCACCATGGCTGCAATGAAGAGCATCAGGATCGAGACGGGCCGGTCCCAGGCGAGGGCCGGGAGTCGCTCACGCAGATTCATGTCGCGGCATGTAGCGAATGACCGGGAAGGCCGCCCGACTCGCTTCCAGGACGTGACAAAGATCCCCCCGAATCCAACTTTCTCAACCGGCTCGGGCGTGGGTTAACGGCCCCAATGGCAACGGAAACCCACACCCTGCCGGCGCAGAAACCCGAACGGCTCACCGATGGCCTGTCTGGATTCGAACGCTTTGCAGTCGCGTCGATCACGGCCCTCAACCACAATCCCGTCACCAAGTACCTCTCGTACCTGTTCACCCGGTACGTCAGCCAGCGGTGGATCTTGCTTGTGGTCGGGCGGCGACTTCAGGTGACGGGAGGCGAGCACGTCGCAAAGCTGCCTTCGGACGCACGCATTCTGATCGTAGCGAACCACCGGACGTTGTGGGATCTCTACGTGGCGCTGTCGGTGTGGCTGACGCTGAACGATCGGGCCTGGCGGATGTATTTTCCGGTCAAGCGCACCTTCTTCTACACGCACCCCGTGGGTTGGCTCGTCAACCTTGGGATCAGCGCAGGAGGCATGTGGCCGCCGATGAGCCCGACGCTGGACCGACGGGGACGAACCGCAGCCGGCCTCGCCGAGCTGTCGCGACTGCTCTCCGAGCCCAGCACCATCGTTGGCATTCACCCGGAAGGCACCCGCAACAAGAGCCCGGATCCTTTGAACTTTCTGAATGCCAAGGGGGGCGTGGGTCGGCTTGTCAAAGAGTGCGATCCTGACGTGTTGGTGCTGCCCTTCTACATGGATGGGCTGTCGGACAGCCTGAAGCTCGAGTTCCAGCGTGGCTTTTCCGCACCCGGGCCCGGACGCGAACCGCCGCTCCGCTTGGTGTACGGCGAACCCTTCCGCGCAGGCGATCTCGATCGCGAATCGTCTCCCAAGGAGATTGCCCGCGACCTTCTCGGCCGGGTGCATGCCCTCGGCTCGAGCCTGCCTCCCGCTCAGCGCGATGCGACCGCCTGGCCGGCCACGAAGACCTGACGCACGGGCCGAGCGTCGTGGTTGAACACGACGTGCTGCATCACTGCCTGGGCATCCTGAGCCTCCTTGGGCACGGCAAGCGCGACCATGTCGGCATCGAGCCCCGGTTCCAGGCCCCCCGTTTCGTGAGCCCCCAACGCCTGGGCGGCCCCTCGCGTGGCCCACCACCACAACTCCGCCAGCGTGAGGTCGAGCCCTTGCCGACGCGCGTTGTCGAAGGCGTAGGACATCGTGCGGTAGACGGCGAACGACCGTCCCGCACCAATGTCCGTCCCTAGCGTGAGGGGGATTTGGCGCGATCGCGCAGCGTCGACCGGCATGCCACCACTACCCAGAAAGTCGTTGCTATCTGGACAGTGCGCAACGGTGGCCCCGGCTAAGGCCATGCGGTCCCACTCGCCCGGCGTGAGATGGATGCAGTGGGCAAACACCGATTTGTCGCTGACCAGACCCGCATCCTCATAGACCTGCAGATAGTCGGCCGTGCCAAAGCGCTCACGAGCCAGGCGGCATTCCGCCACCGTCTCCGCCAGATGGGTGCTGATCGGCAAGTCGAGTTCCCGGGCCAGCTGTCCAGCCCGCTGAAGACCCTCGGGGCTGCTCGTCAGCGCAAACCTTGGAATGACCGCCACTTGGAGGCGAGGTCCGTGCCAACGCTCGACCAACTGCCGAACGCCGTCTTCCGAGGCCCCAGGGTCGAGGCGGAGCGCCTGCGGGCAATCGCGGTCCATCCACACCGGACCCGCGATGCCCTTGAGTCCACGACGATCGAGCGCAGCCAAGACTGCATCGGTCGCATGGGGGTGAACCGAACCGTAGACGAACGACAAGGTCGTGCCCGCCGCCACGAGCCGGTCCGCAAAGGCCTCGGCCACCCGTACCGCGTGGCCAACATCGGCGAACTCGGTTTCGGCCGGAAACACGGAGTTGGCAAGCCAGGGCAACAGGGGCCCCGATGCCGACCCGACGATGTGGGTTTGCGGAGCGTGGAGATGGGTGTCGATGAAGCCAGGGGCCAACACGAGGGGCCGGAGGTCCTGGGCGACCGAGGTGCCATCCGGTTCACCGATGGTCGCAATACGACCTTCCGCATCGACGGTGACGATGGCATCGTCGTAGTACTGAACCTCGACCGGCGAACGAGGTCGCAGCAGCCGAGCCCGCAGGCGCTTCACTCCGGGTGCTCGCCATAGGTCCAGACGACGCGTTTCCGAAGGGCTTGGGAACCCAGGCGCTCGGTCACCCCGTCGGGCCACACGACCTCGACCTCAACAATGCGGTCCGCGTCACCCAGACCAAACAGGAGTTCGAGGCCTTCGTTAGCCGCAAAGCCAGATCCTCCGTGAATCCACCGTCGCTGCATCCATCGCGCACCATCGTGGTCACGTTCGACGGTCACGGAGACGCGTGCCCCAATCGCGGAGCGGTTGACCCGAACCCCATCGCCGACCAGCGTGAGGTGCCACCAGGACGGCTCGACCTCGTACTCGAACGTGAACAGCCGGTTGGGCTCTCGCACGATGTCGGACATCCGACCGGGACCGCCGTTGTTCACCGCGAGTTCTGGAATCCCGTCCTGGTCGAAGTCCAAGATGAGCGAGCCGTGGGTTCGGTAGGGGTAGGGCGCCGCGTTGATGCCCTCAGGCTCGACGGAGGGGACGTCGACCAGATGATCGGCGTTTCGGAACTGAGGCACCGCGAGGGACACGCCATCGACCTCGATCTCACGTAGCTCACCGGTCGACAGGTAGAGCGCGTTGCGGGTGCCATTGGCCGGCGTGCCGTTGCCCACGAAGACGTCGGGAATGCCGTCGAGGTTGAGGTCGCCCACCTGGGAACCCATCACCCCATCGCCTCGGGCCCGACCATCCCAATTCACGAAGGGCTGATTGAGCCCGGTTTCTTCGGTGAGGTCGACGAACCCACGCCCTTCGACATTGAGGAAGAGGATGTGACCGGACCGATGGGGGCTCTCTTCAGGATCGTAGGGCCGCACAAAGGCGACCAGATCTTCGTAGCCATCGCGATTGAAGTCGGCCGCCGCCGAAGAAAACGAGCGTTCGGGGTAGCGAAGGTCAGTTCCCGCAAGCGAGACCTCTGCCGTCGCATCGACGAATGAAAGGGTGCCGGTTTCGGCCAGCTGATTGACGAAGAAGTGATTGTCGGCCGTGAAATTGTTCTCGAACAGGTCGAAGTCCCCATCGAGATCGAAGTCGAGCCAGGTCGAGTTCATCGTCTTGAGTTCAGTGGTGAACCCGACGTCCTGACCTACCTGCGTGAACGTGCCATCCCCCTGATTACGCCACAGCAGGTTTTTCGCCCGCCAGACTTCGGGATCCGACGACCCGAGCACCCAAAAGCTGTTCACGAAGATGTCGAGCCAGCCGTCGGCGTCGGCGTCAACAAGGTTTGCACCGGTACTTGTCCACGGCGCGGGAGCTTGATCGATCCATCGCGGCCCTTCGATGCCCGCGGTCCGCGACCGGTTCACAAAGGACCAAGCGCCTTCATTTTCGAGCAGTTGATCGTGCTCGACCGCCTCGTTGCCTCCCGCCGCGATGAAGACGTCAACGTCACCGTCGTTGTCGAGATCGCCCGTTGCACCACCCCACGCGAGCGCCCCTTCGGCGAGAACTGGGCCGGGCTCGAAGGAGAGCCGACCGGTTTCGCCGGACGTATTACGCAGAATGTAGGAGGTATCTCCTGGATTGCCCAGGTAGACATCCGTGAAGCCGTCGCCATCGTAGTCGGCGCCCAAGGTGGCGCGCCCACGCTGGTGATGACCGAACACCGTGTCCTGGAACCCGGCCTCCAGCGCAACGTCGGTGACCGAAAGAGGCCAAGCGCCTGGTGTTGCGACCACCGGCGGGCCATCCGGAGTGCCGGGTGGGGATGACTGACAACCGAGCAACAAGGCGAGGAACATCAACATGACTCCAGGTGTAGCTGCTCGGTCGACGACCCGCATCGATAAGGTCGCCACAGCACCTGGAGGCTCTGCATGACCTGGCTGCTCGCCGGACTCGCCATCGCTCAAACCGCGCCCTGCGATGACCCGCCCCCCGAGGTCGTGAAGTGCACCGCCGAAACCAAGGCCGATGCGAACCGGACCGTCGATCTCGCGAGCTTGCTGGGTTCCCCCACGCCTCCCAACCCCCAACCGGCATGCCAACGGACCACCGTGACGGTGGTAACGGGAAGTCCGTTGGGCGTGACGGATCGCCTCGCGGAACTCGATGACGCCTTTGAACGGTGCGCGACCGAGGCGCAAGCCCGCACGCCTAAACTCATCGGAACCGCCCGTTTCACGTTGACCATCGACGCCATGGGACGGGTTCGAGACGTCGGCACGGCCCGCTCGACCCTCAACGACAAGGCCTTGCCCGACTGTCTCGAAGAGACCCTGACCACGGCGAAATTCACCGCGTCGCCGAGGCTGGTCCGGCTCGAAGTGGCTTGCACACCCCCCCGCAGCTGACCTGTGCGCTCCGCGATGGCTCCCCTTCGATGGACGCTGGTGCCTCGCGAGGTCGAGGTCGAAGGGCACACCTACAGCTTTGATGCACTGCCCTCCTTTGAGGAGGCTTCGGCCGAGGCCTATCGACAACTGAATGACTGGGGCACCGAGGCCGAACGGGTCGACCTCTCGCCCATGTTCGGCGTGATCTGGGGTTCGGCCCGCGTGCTCGCCAAACGGTTGCATCACACCGAACTCGAAGGCATCGAGGCCCTTGAGCTGGGGTGTGGCCTCGCCCTGCCCGCGTGGGTGGCCGGTCGCCAAGGGGCACGCGTTCTCGCGACCGACCAGCACCCCGACACCGGCACCCTCCTGGAGCGAAACCTTGCGAAGAATGGGCTGCAAGACTGCGTTCGATACGCAAACTTCGACTGGCGGAAGCCTGGACAGTGGCCCCGCTTCGACCGAGTCTGGGCAAGCGACGTGCTGTTCAGCCATGAACTCCCCGAACTTGTGGCCCAAACCTTCGCGCGAACCCTTTCCCCAGAGGGCATCGGTTGGCTGACCGACCCTGGGCGGACCTACTTGCCCGAATTGGAAGCGGCCGCGGTCGCCGCAGGATTCAACGTGGATGTCGACGTGGATGACGATGGCGCAGACACCGAAGCGTTCGTGGTCACGCTGACCTGGTCGAAGTCGTGAATCCAGCTCTGAAACGCTGCACACCGCGGGTCCAACGTGCCTTCTGTGGCGACTCGTTCAAAGCACAGACCCGCGACGGCGAGCAAGGGAACACAGCGAACGTCGCGCGCCGACTCACCGGCGTAGCAGGCCGCACGATAGCCTTCGAACGACCACCGCTCCTTCGCCACCGCTTGAACAAACGCCGTTTGTACCTCGACCAAGTCGCACTGAAGCGCAAGGTAGCGAACCGTGCGCAACGCGGACGAATCTGGCTTGAGTTCGGCCACCGCTCGGGTCAACGCACCGGTGTCTGCACCGACGACCTCACATCCATCGGTCGAGGGCCACGCCACCATGATGGTGCGGGCCCAGGCCTCCCATCGCTCCTCTTGGGTCGGCATGGCGGACCGGGGCACCTCGGCGAGGGGTGCCATGGCACATCCCATCCCCAGCAGGACGAGTGGATAGATGGCTTGGCTCAACATGGCGCCCTCCTTGGTATCGAACCCCTCGGGTGCGCCCCTCAACCGAGGCTGTGCAACGCGCGGCGACGAACGCACCCGCAGGGTCGCCGTCCCGTGTTCAAGCCTTGGGCCATGACCGAGGGATGGACCAACCTCCGCAATCCAGCTCTTGGGGTGACGGATGTCCGTCGAATCGACGACAGTCGTCGGTTCGCGGCGGGAGAGATTCCATGATCGACCTCAACACGCGCACGGTCTTGTTGGTGATCGGGGGGAGTCGTGCGTACGGGCTCCACCGTTCGACGTCCGACGTCGATGTCAAAGGCGCCTGCGTTCCTCCTCGGGCCACCGTAATGGGGCTCTTTGAACGGTTCGAGCAGGTCGACGATGCCCGCGCCCTGGGACCCGTCGCCGCCTGGCTAAGCCCGGAGGAACGCAACGTTGGCAAGGTCGAAGGGGCCATCTACGACGCACGCAAGGTTCTTCGACTTGCCACTTACGCAAATCCAAACATCCTCGATCTGTTGTTCTGTCGCGAAGATGAAATCCGTCATGCAACAGATCTAGGAACGGCAATTCGCGAGATTCGGCATCTGTTCATCACCCAAAAGACCCAGGCCACCTTTGCCGGATACGCTCATGCTCAACTGAAGCGCATCCGCAACCACCGTTCTTGGCTCCTCCATCCGCCCCGAACCCAACCGACGCGCGCGGCCTTTGGGCTTCCGGAGGTTGCGGTGGTGCCAAAGGCCCAACGGGACGCCGCGCAGGCCGCCATCACGAAGCAGCTGGACGCCTGGAAGATCGACCTCGAAGGCCTCGACGAATCTCACAAGATTGAGGTGAAAACTGCGATGGCGGAGGTGCTAGGTTCGATCACCTCGGCGCTGGGGTACGGCACCGACCCGGAAGAGGGGCCCTGGATCGCCGCCGCGCGCACGGTTGGCCTCGACGACAATCTCATCGAGGCCTTGCGCGCCGAACGGGCCTTTCGTTCCGCCCAGCAGCACTTTTCGAACTACCAGCGATGGACGAAGGAACGAAACCCTGCGCGGGCCGCCCTCGAAGCCACGCATGGCTACGACACCAAGCACGGCTCGCATTTGGTGCGACTGCTTCGTATGGCAGGCGAAATCATTGAAACAGGCAAAGTCCATGTCTGGCGCGGTCCGAGCCCCGATGGGCCCGCCGATCATGAAGAACTCCGAGCGATTCGGTCCGGAGCGTGGTCATTCGATGAACTCATCGAATGGTCCGATGCGCAGACGAAGCGGCTCCGCATCGTGGTCGAGCAGGGGAAGTCCGTGGTCCCCGCCGGGCCAGATCGTGCCGCCATCGACGCGTTTGCCCAAGCGTGGCTCACTCGCGCGTTGTCCGAGCATCCATGAGGTTCATTCTCACAAGCTACAATGTCCGCTACTTCAGCCAGGCGAGCCATGGTCTTCACGCGGGACGCCGTACGATGCGTGGAATTGCCGAGGCTCTTGCCGAGCAATTTCCTGATGTGGTGGCCTTGCAGGAAGTGGAGTCCCAGTCGCTGCGGGGTGGTTTTGGGCACGGGCCACAACTCTCAAGGTTCGTCAGCCACTTTCGTGACGTCACGGGTGAGTCTGGATGGACGGCCCACTACGTGCCCGTTCATCGCTATGGGGTAGGCACGCTGGCGCTCTACACGACGGGCCTCGGCGTGTTGGTTGGCCCGCGCTTTACCGCCGGCCAGCCGTACAGTACCGATGTCACCCATGTGCGGTGGCCCATCGCGCGGCCCTTGAAGCAGCGGCGCCGGGTCATGATTCTGCCCCTCCAGGCCGCGGACGGTGCACGCGTCACCGTCGCCAATGTTCACCTGTCACTCCCCGCCTTCTTCGAAGGAACCCCATGGACCGTCATCGAACGGATGGGCGAGGGCAGCAACCAGCGTCGCGAAGCAACTCAGCTCGTCGACGCCTTGACCCCGATGCCCGATCCCGCCGTGCTGTGTGGCGACCTCAACGCCGCCCCGCGGTCTCCGGTCATCGACCAGCTGTGCGCCTCAGGGTGGCATCATGAAACGGCAGAAACGCCACCAACGGCGGTCTTTTTTCACCGCACGATGGCCATTGACCACCTGTTTACGTCTCCTTCCGTCAGGGTGGAGCGACTGCATGTGCCCCGTATTCAAGCTTCCAACTGGTCCAAGCTGTCAGACCACGCTCCCATCACCGCCACCCTCGAGGTGGGGCATGGCGCATCGTTCCGATAGGGGTCGATCATGGTACGCCTTGCCCATCTCGCTGACGCCGCTGCCCTCGCCCGCATCGAATCGCGGTCCTGGCGGTCTGCGTATGCCTCGCTGCTCCCCGAGGTCCGACTCGCCGAACTCGAACCCGAAGCTCGGGTGTCGCACTGGCGGGCTCGGCTTCGCAAGAACGGTCGAGGCCGGGCGCTCTACGTGGCGGAACGACCCGCGTGGTCAGGCATTCCGGTTGGCTACACGAGCGTCGGAGCCGCCGATCACCCAGACCTCGAACCCGGGTTCGCAGGCGAGGTGTTCGAACTGTACGTCGATCCGGAACATCAGGGCCAAGGGGTCGGCACCGAGCTGCTCGATGCAGCACGCGATGCGCTCCGTCAGATGGGGTTCGGCTGGATGGTGCTGGAGGTGCTCGCGGATAACGCCGGCGCACGCCGGTTCTACACCGCTCGCGGCCTGGCCACCGAAGGCCGTACCCGTCGTCGTCCCAGCCGAGACTCGGGGCCTGGCGGACTGCGCTTCAGCCAGCCCCGATCCGCGGTGCAAGTCGTGCGATACGAAGCGTCGCTGTGGGAGCTGGATGTGAGCGTTCTTCGAGGGCCCGCGCGAAACGCGACGTAACGAAACCGTTACGTGCACCACGGATCGATAAAGACTCATGGGTCAAATGCGTCGAGAATGTAAACTCGGCCACACGCCCATAAGTCAATCTGAACTTTTAAAGTTCCGGATTCCTTGAATCACATTCGAGGAAATTCGCGTCCGCTGACTTCCCTAAGGGTGGCACCTCTTCTACCGTTTGGCGAATCTTCGGAGGCAGAGATGAGGACGATGCTGCTCACGCTAATGGCGGGTGGAGGCCTGCTTGCGTGTACGGGCGACGACCCCAAAGATGAAAGCGGTATAGAGGCAGACGCCGATGCGGACGCAGACGCGGACGGTGACACCGACGCGGATACCGACGGTGACACCGATGCAGATACGGATGGTGACACCGACGCGGATACCGACGGCGACACGGACAGCGACACCGATACCGACACCGGACCGGTGCTGCTGACCTGCCCGCACAACACGATCAATGGCCCGGGCGTCTACCAGGCCAACATCACCATGCATGCGGACGAGCTGACCCCCAGCTGCGGCTCGGGCACCTCGCTTCAGGAAGCCACGTGGGAGTTCACGCCCGCGATGGATGGCATTTACGTCTTCGATACGGCAGGAACGGCTTTCAACACCGTGCTGACCGTGCTCGATGGTTGCCAGGGCGCAGAGCTCGGTTGCAACGATGACTTCGACCTGACGCTACAGTCGCGGCTCCAGGTTGAGCTGACCGGCGGCGTCAGCTACATCATCGCCGTCGATACCTTCGACGACCAGGTGATGATCGGTGCCGGCGGCGTCACGATGGAAGTCATCGAAGTCTTCCCTGAAATCTGTGACAACGGCATGGACGACAATGCCGACGGGTTGGAAGACTGTTTCGACCCCGGTTGCTTCTTCGACCCCCTCTGTTGTCCGACCGAAGCTCCCGCGATGGATGGCTTGAATACCGGAAACCTGACCGGGAACCCCAGCGCCTCGGACGGGCTTTGCTCCTTCGGCGTGGACGGCCCGGATGCCACCTTCGAGTTCACGCCAACGGTCACTGGCATTTACCGACTCGACACAAACGGCACCTCGTTCGACACGGTCCTCTATGTGTCGGACTCGTGCGGCGGCGCCGAACTCGCCTGTGACGACGACGGCGGCGATGGTCTGCAGTCCCTGCTCGACGTGGTGTTGACGGCGGGCGTCACCTACATCGTCAACGTCGATGCGTACTCGTCCTTCACCAACATCGGCACGGGCGACTTCAACCTCAACATCGTCGAAATCCCACCGGAGATCTGCGACGATGGTGTCGACAACGACATCGACGGACTCCTCGATTGCGCCGACTTCGATTGCGCCGGCGACCCCAACTGCCTCGTCGAAATCTGCAACGACTACCTGGACAACGACGCCGACGGCATCATTGACTGCCTCGACCCCGACTGCGCGGCCGACCCCATCTGTGGGGCGGAAATCTGCGACGACAACTTCGACAACGACGTCGACGGCCTCCTCGACTGCGCCGACTTCGACTGCGCGGGTGACCCCAACTGCCTCGTTGAGTTCTGCGATGACGGTGGTGACAACGATGCCGACGGCCTCATCGATTGCTTCGACCCCGACTGCGCGGCCGACAAGATCTGCGGCCCAGAAGTGTGCGATGACGGTGTCGACAACGATGCGAACGGCCTTCTCGACTGCCAGGACACGGCGGCCTGCGAAGCCGATGCCGCCTGCTGCCCTGTCAACGTCATCAACGGACCCGGCACCTATACGGCCGTGCTGACGGACGCCGCGAACGTCAATGAGCCGAGCTGCGGGGGCAACGGCGGCCCCGACACAAGCTGGGAGTTCACCCCGGCCAACTCCGGCACCTACATCCTGTCGACCGACGGCAGCGTGTTCGACACGGTCCTCACCGTGGATGACGGCTGTGGCGGCGCGGAACTCGCCTGCGACGACGATGGCGGCAACGGCACCCAGTCGAACCTGACCACCAACCTGACGGCGGGCGTCACCTACGTCATCCATGTCGATGCGTTCAGCACCTACACCAACCTGGGCACTGGCGACATCACCCTCGACGTCATCGAGCTGGCTCCCGAAATCTGCGACGACGGAGTCGACAACAGCGGCAGCGGCCTGGTCGACTGCCTCGACACGATTGGCTGTGGCGCCGACCCACTGTGCTGCCCGGTCAACCTCGCGGCCGCCGGCCCCGGCACCTACACCGCGGTCTTGCCCCTCAACTCCAACGTCAACGAGCCCACGTGCGCCGGCAACGAAGGGTTTGACACCAGCTGGGAGTTCACGCCCGCCGTGGATGGCGACTACATCTTCGACACGGCCGGCAGCGTCTTCGACACGGCCGTCTCGATCCGTGAGGGTTGCGGTGGCGCCGAACTCGCCTGCGCCTCGGTCTACGGTGGCCAGGCTCAGGTGTCGGCCAGCCTCACGGGCGGTGTGACCTACATCATCCATGTGGATGCGTTCAGCAGCTACACCACCATTGGCACCGGCGATGTGACCCTCGAGATCATCCTCCTGGCCCCTGAGGTCTGCGACGACGGCGTCGACAACAGCGGCAATGGACTCATCGACTGCCTTGATCCTTTGGGCTGCGCCGCCGATGCGCTCTGCTGCCCCATCAACTCGACCAACGGACTTGGCGTGTACCAGGCCATCGTGGGCCAGACGTCCAACGTCAATGAGCCCCAGGCGTGCGGCGGCAGCGGCGGGTTCGACACCAGCTTCGACTTCACGCCTCCGGCCGATGGCGACTACATCTTCAGCACCGCCGGCAGCGTGTTCGATACCGTGCTCACGATCAACGATGCGTGTGGCGGCACGGAACTCGAATGCGACGACGACGGCGGTCCAGGCCTCCAGTCGGAACTCGTGGCGACGCTGGTGGGCGGCCAGACCTACATCGTGCAGGTGGATGCCTTCAGCAGCTTCACCAACCTGGGCAACGGCGATGTGACGCTCACGGTCGTCGAGGTCGCAGGCTTCGAGCAGGACTGCTTCGACGGCATCGACGAAGACCAGGACGGCGATGTCGACTGCGACGACAGCGACTGCACCTACACCTCGGGCTGCTTCGAGGTCTGCAACGACGGCATCGACAACAACAACGACACGCTGATCGACTGCTTCGACCCGGGCTGCGCAGTTGACGCGGCCTGCTGCCCCGTCCAGGTGACGGCGGGCGTCGGAACCTACAACGACGACACCACGAACTGGGGCGACCTCAACTCCCCAAGCTGTGCGTCCTACGGCTACAGCTTCGCGCCCGACGTAACCTTCGAGTTCACGGCGCCTGCCGATGGCATGTACACCTTCGATACCTTCGGCTCGGCCATCGACACCATCCTCACCGTCCTCGACGGCTGCGGTGGCGTAGAGCTGGGCTGCAACAAAGATGCGGGCGGCACCTACCAGTCCGAGGTTACCGTTCAGCTCACGGCCAACCAGACCGTCATCGTCGTGGTCGACGGAGACGGCTTCTCGGCCGGTGCGGTCACCTTGAACATCCAGTGATTCGGCGGCGGCGCTAAACCGCGTCGCCAGATCGCAACCGCGCCCCCGGAAGCCTCGCCTTCGGGGGCGCTTTACGTTCAGTCCACGTCGTGCAAGATGCGCTCGGGCGGGTCATCAAGGTCGTCGAATTGCCCCTGCCGAGCCGCCACGACAAACAACCCCGCGAACACCGCGCCCAGCAGGACCGCAAGCGGCAGTAGAATCACAATGATGTCCATGCGTCCTCCTTCGACGCCGCGCGTCGGAGCTTCCCTTCGACGCTCGCGCCCCCCGCGATGACCAGAAGGCTCGACAAGGGCATCAACAGCGCCGCAACCAGCGGATCGATGACTCCCGCCGCCGCAAATCCGACCGCTACGACGTTGTAGAGCACCGAGCGAACCAGATTGCCGTGCACCACGCGCCGCACCACGCGACCCGCGAGCAGGGCCCACCGCACGGGCGCCAGTGCATCATCGACCACCACCCCATCGGCGGCCAGAACTGAAGCCGCAGCTCCGCCTCGCATCGCCAAACCGACGTCGGCTTGCACCAACGCAGGGCCGTCGTTGAGTCCGTCACCCACGAACAGCACGACGTGCCCAGCCGCCTGTTGGTCGGCGATGAAGACCGCCTTTTCGGTGGGGGAGAGGCCAGCCCGGACCTCGATGTTGGAAAGATCCTGGGTCATGCGACGCGCGACCTCGACGTGATCTCCCGTCAACAGGGTCAGATCCTTTCCTGCGCCGAGCTGTTGGATGACCCGAGCGGCATCGGTTCGGCGCTGGTCCGCAACGCGGATTCGGCCTTCTATATGGCCCTCCCGTTCCAGCACCACAGCACCAGGACCTCCACTACGCAGCGCAAACGACTGGCCATCGATCCGTCCGGTGACCCCAACCCCGACGGTCTCACGAATGTCCTCGGCACGGGGCAAACGAAGTCCACGTTCAACCGCAGCATTTCGGATGGCCACGGCCATCGGGTGGTGGCTTGCGCACTCGAGTCCCGCCGCGATGCGAAGCGTCCGGTCGTCCGCTTCCACCACCTGTGGAGCCCCTTCGCTAAGCGTTCCCGTCTTGTCGAGCGCGACGTGATCGACATCGGCCAGACGCAGCAAGCTGGCGCCATCTCGGAGGATGAGTCCCCTTCGCGCGAGCGCCGACAACCCATGGGTGACCGCGATGGGCCATGAAAGGCCCAGCGCACAAGGGCAGGCCACGACTAAGACGGCCACCGTCCGTTCGAGGGCCGTGTCGAGTCCCCACACCCATCCCGTACCCACTCCCGTCGCGACCGCGACGACCAGCGTGAGCGCGGTAAACCAGGGCGCCAACCGATCGGCGGGCGTCACCGGGAGCCCTCGGTCGACCGAAGCCATCACATCCTGCGCCATGCGCCGACCCAAGGTGTCGGCCCCCGTACGTTCGACCCGGACCCGGAGGGCTCCATCGACGACATCGGCTCCGGCCACAACACGGTCCCCCGGACCCCGTGCAACGGGCTCACTCTCCCCCGTGAGCAGTGCCTGCCGGACCTCGGCGTGGCCAGACTCCACGGTGCCGTCGGCCGCGACCTCTTCACCCACCCCGACCTCGATGAGATCGCCGAGCTGTAGGTCCTCAACCGCCACGGTTTCGACGTGGGTCGCCGTCCAACGGCGAGCCACCGTCGGCAACGTCGCGGCAATGCTGGCCGCCGCCGCCGATGCGGAACGTCGTCCTCGGGCTTCCAACAACCGGCCCACGAGCAGAAGGGTGACCAACATCACGAGGGTGTCGAGGTACCCATCCGCGTGATGCAGGGTGGCCACCACACCGTGGCCATACAACACCGCAACCGCCAGGCTGATCGGCAGGTCCATGTGCAGAACGCCCCGGCGCAGGGCGCGCCAGGCGGAGGTGAAGAATCCGCTTGCCGCATACAGGGCCACTGGCGTGGCAAGGGCGAGTTGGCTCCAGCGAAAGAGTGCTTGGTAGCGCTCGGCCATCCCCTCGAACCAGCCCGTGTAGATGCTCGCGGACAACAGCATGACGTTAGCCGCGCAAAACGCCGCAACGCCTAGTCGTACCGTCCACTCTCGGTCAGCCGTGGAAGGCCCATCGATGGGTCGGGGAACGTACCCCAAACCTGCGATGCGCCCACCCAGGGTCTCGATCGACACGAGGTCAGGGTCGAACACGATTTGCGCTCGACCACTCGCGTAGCTCACGGTCGCCCGATGGACCCCTTCGGTGCGCTGCAGCACGCCCTCGACGAGCCAGACGCAAGAGGCACACCGAAGTCCGTCGATCGAAAGCCGGCACGACAGGCCGTCGGCCACGGGCTCCACGGGGAGGGCCCGGTAGTCGTTGCGAGGGGCGCTCGGCCGTGGAGCGGGTCGATCCCGCTCGTCGTACCAAGCATCCAGCCCCGCGCCAGAGATGATCGCCGCCGCGGTTTCGCAGCCCGCGCAGCAGAAGCGATCGACCGCCCCATCGACCGGCACGCCGCAATGCGGGCAGTGCGCCGCCGGGGCCTCGGTGGGACGAACCTGGACCATTACCGCTCCACCGTCTCGTAGGAGGACTCGACGAGGGGCGCGTGCTGGGTCGCAACCCACACGTAGGCCAAGTTGACGAGCACCACGATGCAAAGGCTGACCAAGATGGTCAGGGGCCACTCCAGGCCCCGGGTGGTGGACGTAGCGTTGGACATCATGGGAGACCTCCGCGAGGGGGCGCCTTGAAGGTGGCGTCGACCGAGAGTTCATGAGTGCCGTCATCGATGGCGACGACAAAAGGAGCGGTTCGGCCCGTCGCCCCATTGGGCAGACGGATGACGAGCGGCACCGTGCCGTCCGTCAAGGGCTCAAGCGACAATGGAGGCGTCGTGACCTGGGGCTCAGGCAGCCCCCGCACGGTCACGACGTAGTCGTGGGCGGACCGCGCATCGGTGTTGTGAATCGACACCAGATAGGTGTTGCGAACGAAGCCATCGTCGTCTTGCACAAACAACGAGCCCGGCATGCGGTTCACGGTGGCTTCGAGGGCTTGCTGGGACAGGACTCGGTAGGCCAGCCCTGCGGTGAGGGCGAGGAGAATCGCGGCATACGCCACGATGCGACCGCGCACCCAATGGGTGGTCCGCCCTTCGTCAGACGCGATGGTGGAGTACCGCACCAAAGGAGGCTGACCGAGCCGTCCCATCACGTCCTCACAGGCATCGACGCAGCGGGAGCAGTTGATGCACTCAAGCTGGAAGCCATCTCGAATGTCGATGCCCTGAGGGCAAACGTCGACGCACTTGTCGCAGCTGATGCAGTGCCCCTCTCGAGCCGCGTCTCGTCCGCGACCCCGAGGCTCCCCGCGAGCCTGGTCGTAGCTGACAACAAGGCTGTGCTCATCGGTTAATGCGCCCTGGAACCGGGCGTAGGGGCACAGGTAGATGCAGAGCTGCTCGCGGAACCAGGCCCAGTCGACAAACAGCCCGAAAGTCCCAATGCCCACGAGGCTGTAGGTCGCGGGCCCCGCTTGACCGGTCCATAGCAGACGCGGATCCGTGAACAGCGAAAGGGCCATCATCGAGACAACGAAGGCGAGCAGGCCAAATGCGGCCCACTTGCCACCCTTTCGGGACACACGCTCCACGGTCCACGGACCGGCATCTCGCACCATGCGGACACGACGGTCGCCTTCGAACCAACGCTCGATAGGACGAACCAGCTCTTCGAGAAACACGGTTTGGGGACACAGCCATCCGCACCACAGTCGTCCGAGCAAGGCCGTGAAGAAGAAGAGGGAGAACGCGGCGAGCAGCGCAAGCAGCACCAGGTTGAAGCCATCTGCGGCGGTGAACACGGTGCCGAACGCCGTGAGATGGCGCGCGGGAAGGTCGATGCGGAAGACGGGTTGCCCGGCGACCGAAAGCCATGGCACGACGGCCAGGATCCCGATGAGGACAACCCCGCTCGCCCGGTGCAATCGCTGAAAGCGACCGGTCACCCGTTTGGCATACACCCAGGCGCGAGCGCCGTTGACGGAGGTGTGTCGAACCATGACGCTACTCGCGGTTGGGGTTGGCGCGGTGGTGAACGAAGCTGGCGACCTGCTGCACACCGTCGTCACCGAGGACCGGACCCCATGCGACCATCGCCTTGCCTTCAATGCCATGGGCCACGGTGTTGGCGATCTGGTCGAGTTCGCCACCATGAAGCCACTCGGCATCGACCAGGCTCGGTGCGGTCGCGGTGCCCTCGCCCGTCGGACCGTGGCATGCGACGCAGTACTGCTGGTAGAGCGCCTCGCCGGCCACGAGCGGGTCTGACGACACCACAGGTGCAGGCTCGGCTTCGGTCGTCGGTTCTGGTGCGACGTTCACCACGCCGGCCCCCGACTTGGCGTGAAGATCGACCACGAATGCGGCCACATGAGCGATCTTTTGCGCGCCAAGCACCGGGCCCCAGGCGGGCATGCCCTTGGTGACGACACCTTCGGTGATCGTGGTGCGAACCTGCTCGGGCTCGGCCCCATGCCGCCACTCGGCGTCGATGAGGCTAGGACCGATGCCGCCCGACCCATCCGCCTTGTGGCAACTCGCACAGGTCTGCTGAAACACCACCTCGCCCGCGGCGATGCTCGCGGCATCCACGACCACGGGTACCGCTTCGTTGGACTGGGGCCAACGCTCCGCCGCCGCCGACATCTCGCGCTCGTAGCGAAGCGTTTGGCTGTCCTCAGCCACGAAGTGGAAGTGGATGGCGTAGGCCACCCCCCACACCACCGTCAGCGCAAACAACCCGAGCCACCAGGTGGGCAAAGGATTGTCGTACTCCTCGATTCCATCGTTATCCTCGGCATGACCGAGCAACTCATCGGTGAACTGGCTCATGAGGGTCCTCCGTCGTCGAGAGGCAGGCGGCTTGCGCGTTCGAGTTTTTCGCGATTGGCGGGCGAGAACGCCCACCAGGTCCATCCGACAAGGGCGCTGAAGAACAGCACCGTGGTGAGGCCCATCAACAGGCCAAGATCGCTGTGAGCACCGTGCAGCAACTGGCTCATGGGGCCACCTCCGCCACTGTGTCGGAATCGTCGTTGCCGCCGGCGACCGTGATGTCGTGGTCGGTTCCCAGACGCTGCAGGTACGCGATGAGCGCGACGATTTCCGTGTCCCACGTCACGTCGGTGATGCCGTTTTCAGCCAGGCGCTCAACGATGGCTTCGCCTTCGGTCTGGAGCATCCACGCCGTTGAGTTGACGGCATCGTTCGAGTAGGGCGTGCCCAGCGTGGCCAAGGTCTGCACGCTGTCTTGCACATCGTCAGGGTCAATGCGCCAGTCGAGAAGCCACGGATAGGGAGGCATCACGCTGCCCGGCGTGGTCGACCGGGGGTTCTTCATGTGCTCGTAGTGCCAAGCGTCAGGGTATTTGCCCCCAACGCGATGCAAGTCAGGCCCAATGCGACGCGACCCAAAGAGGAAGGGGCGGTCCCAGGCGTACTCGTGCGAACGCGACCATGGGCCATAGCGCAGGGTCTCGTCCCGGAACGGACGCACCATCTGCGAATGGCAGTGGTAGCAGCCCTCGCGAATGTAGATGTCCCGGCCTGCAATCTCGAGCGGTGTATAGGGCGCGACTTGAGCGGCCAAGGCGTCAGCGTCGGTCTCGACGAAGAACAGCGGCACGATCTCGACCAGCCCGCCAACACTAATGGCCAGGGTCGTCAGGCCCGCGAACAGGCCCGCATTGGGTTCGAGGACCCGACGGTGCAGGGTCTCGTTGGATTCCTGTGTCATGCTGCCCTCCGGATCTGAGCGGTCTTGACAAGGTTAAACGCCATCAACAGCACGCCGGAGAGGTACATGAGCCCCCCGACGAGACGCAGCCAGTAGAAGGGCTCAAGCTGGTTCACGATGTCCATGAAAATGGGGTACTGAAGCAGGCCATCATCGCCTTGCGCCCGCCACATCAGACCTTCGGTGAGCCCGGCCCCCCACATCGTCACGGTGTAGAGCACGATGCCGATGGTCCCAATCCAAAAGTGCAGGTTCGCCATGGGCATCGAGTACAGCTCGCGCTTGTAGAGCCGCGGCACAAGCCAGTAGAGGATGCCGAAGGTGAGCATGCCGTTCCACCCGAGCGCGCCCGAGTGCACGTGGCCGATGACCCAGTTGGTGTAGTGCGACAGCGCATTCACGGGGCGAATCGACATCATGGGCCCTTCGAAGGTGCTCATGCCGTAGAAGCTGACCGCGACGACCATGAACTTGATGATGGGGTCACTGCGCAGGCGGTCCCAGGCTCCCCGAAGCGTGAGCAGACCGTTGAGCATTCCGCCCCACGAAGGGGCGATGAGCATCACGCTGAACACCATCCCCAACGTCTGCGCCCAATCCGGCAGCGAAGAGTAGAGCAGGTGGTGCGGGCCAGCCCAGATGTAGAGGAAGACCAAGGCCCAAAAGTGGATGATCGAAAGCCGGTAACTGTAGACCGGCCGTTCGGCGGCCCGAGGGAGGAAGTAGTACATCAGGCCGAGGAATGGCGTTGTGAGGAAGAACCCCACTGCGTTGTGGCCGTACCACCACTGTACGATGGCGTCGGTCACCCCTGACCACACCGGATAGCTGCGGGTCAGCGTGGCGGGCAAGGCCAGGTTGTTGACCACGTGCAGCACGGGAATGGTGATCAGGAACGACAGGTAAAACCAGATGGCCACGTACAGGTGCTGCACCTTCCGGTTCGCAATCGTCATGGCCACGTTGAAGCCGAACGACAGGAACACCACAGCAATGGCAACGTCGATGGGCCAAATCAGCTCGGCATACTCGTGGCTTTGCGTCAGCCCGAGGGGCAACGTGATGGCGGCCGCCAAAATGATGGCTTGCCACCCCCAAAAGTGGAAGTTTGAGAGGCCGTCGCTCCACATCCGCACCTTGAGCAGGCGCTGGATGGAGTAGTACATGCCCGCAAACACGATGTTGCCGGCGAACGCGAAGATCACGGCATTCGTGTGGAGGGGCCGCAAGCGGCCAAACGTGGTGTAGGGCAACCCTAAATTCGCGGGCCACCAGGCGAGCTGAAGCGCGATCAACGCGCCCACGCTCATGCCGACGATGGCGAACACGACCGTGGCCCAGACGAACCGCTTGGTCGTTTCATCGTCGTAGGGATGATCGACCACCTCACGCGGCGCATCGACCATGGGGTCGGGATTGGACATCGGTCCTCCTTGGGGAGACTCCCTGCGCCCCCACCCAGAGCAACCCGCGTGCCATCACCGCAGATCATGGTTGTTCTTCACTTCTCACGCAGAGGGGCCCCATCGAGGGCTCCAAGGTGTGTGCCTTCACACATTGGATTGGGCCTCTGGCTTGGCTCGGGACTTGCACCTCCACTCCTCAGGAGCTGCCCATGGTCGTCGCCACATCCGCAGCCGCAGCCCTTGCGGCCCTTGTCGGAAGCCCTCACTGCATTGGAATGTGCGGGCCCCTGGCGTGCGCCGCGGGACCCAAGGCAGCCAACCAGGTCGCGTACCACACGGGTCGGATAGGCACTTACGCGACGCTGGGAGCGCTGGCCGGCGCCTTGGGACCGCGGACCTTCCTTCCCGAAGGCCTCGCCACCGCCGCTGCAGCACTCCTGCTCCTGGGTTTTGCGGCTTCGCTGGCCGGTTGGCTGCCCGAGCCCCGAGCCCTGCCCGGTCTCGTGCGACTCGGCGCTCGCCTCGCCCAAACCCCTACGCTGGCTTCACGGTTCGCCTTTGGGGTCATCAATGGGCTGCTGCCCTGTGGCTTGGTCTACGCCACGCTGGCCGTGCCGATGGCCGGAGCAGACCCCACCGCGGGTGCGCTCGCCATGGCCACGTTTGGCCTGTTCACGGTGCCTGCGTTGGCCTCGGCCGCCTTTGGATTGCGTCTTGTGTTGAACCGCACACCCCGTGTGCGGGTCCTGTTGGCGGGCATCGTGCTCGTCTCGGGGCTCGCCACACTGGGTCTGCGCGACGGGTGGTTTGTGGGCGAGGCGCCTGCAGACGCTCCCCTGTGCCACGTTCCCCATTGATGTCTAGGAGGACCCCATGTGGTGGTGTTTGTTGTCGACGGCCGGAGCCACGCCCCCGCTTACTGCGGCCATGCACGAGCGGTTTTCGTTGCTCTACGAGACCCGCGATCATGTCATCTAGGGACGCCTCAACGATGCGCGCGAGACCTCCAGGAGCCTCGGCGACGTCCACATCCCAGACGGGCTCCCCAGCGAGTGGGCCAAAGCGATGAAACAACTGCGGAAGACCAGCCGTCGCGCTGCCAAGAGTAGCGATCTGGTCGAGGCTGCGGCGGGGGTGGGGCGAATCGCCCAGCAGTGTGGGGCGTGCCACGCCACGACCAAAGGTGGACCGGGTATCGCCCAAGCCCTGGACCTGCCCCCTCAACAGTGGGACGAAGGGCAGAACATGGCGCTGCATGCCTGGGCCACCGAGTGGATGTGGTTGGGTCTCCTCGCCGCCGAAGATGGAGCGTGGCTTCGGGGCGCGGAAGCGCTCGACGACAAGCCCCTTCCGCCGAGGTTTGCCAACGCTCCGGCCCCCACCGACCAACCGCAGCTCGAACAGCTTGTCTACATCCTCGCCAACCGGGCCTTGGACGTGCCGGTGGCGGAGCGAGGCGCCCTGATGGGCCAGTTGCTCGCCACCTGTGCGGAATGCCACGTGACGGAGCGTGACGCCCGCTAGGCCCCATGGGACAGGCAGGACCTCACGAGTTCGCCCATGTCGTCGAGGGCGAACGGCTTCGCAATGGTCGAGACCGCACCCAAGGCGGTCGCTTGGGATCGGGCCGAATCACCCGAGCCGGTCATCACGATGACGGGCGGATGAGGGCCGCACTCGTGCAGGTACCGCAACGCTTCTAGCCCGCCCATGCGGGGCATCTCGAGATCGAGGAGCACGAGCGTGGGCTCCGAGTTCTCCAGCAACTGGAGCAGCTCGTAGCCGTTCGACGCCGTCTCGCAGCGGTAACCAGATTGCTCCAAGTGCCACACGAGCGACCAGCGGAGCATCTGGTTGTCGTCACAAACGACAATGGTGGGTGGACGGACCAAAATACCTCCGGGTCCCTCATCCCCTTGCAGGACTTGTGCCGAGTGGTCAGGCCAGCGCATCCCGAATCGCTTGGTCGAGATCTTCCCTTGAAAAGGGCTTGGAAAGCACCACTCCCCGCGCATCGATGAGGGCACGTTCCACGAGGTCGGCGCGAGGCAAGGCCGACATCGCGATGACCGCGACCCTGGGGTGATGGGCCCGCACCGCTTCCACGGCGGCAGCAGCGCCTCCCCCCGGCATGAGAACATCGGTGAGCAGAACGTCCACTCGCGGCAACGTGGGCGCCAACTCCGCGACCTCGGCCGGCCCCTCGGCCATAATGGACTGGTGACCGAGTTCCTGGAGGTAGTGCTGGGCGGTGATGCTCACCAATTCTTCGTCTTCGACAACCAGCACGATGCAGGAAGGGCCGTGGGGTGACGAGCGTACGGTGGCCACCTCATCGGGAGGGCACTCGGGCAACACCAGCCGCACCGTGGTGCCCTGACCCACCACACTGTCGATCTCAAGCCGCCCGCCCATCGCCTCGGTGCTCGTAGCGACCATGGACAGGCCCAACCCTGTGCCACGACCCACGTCCTTGGTGGTGAAGAACGGTTCGAGGGCCCGTCGTCGGGTCTCTTCACTCATGCCCACGCCCTCGTCTTCGACTTCAACGATCACCCGCCCCTGGGCCCGTCGAGTGCGCAACGACAGCGTGCCCCCCTGCGGCATGGCATCTCGTGCATTGCTGGCGAGGTTGAGCAGTACTTGCTCAAGACGGCCTGGGTCGGTTCGCACACATGCTGGGCCAGCATGAGCGTCGACGACCACTTCAATGTCGCCTCCCACCACCTGGTTGAGCAGGACCGCCGTGCCTTCGATGAGTTCGTCGACCTGCACCGGGCGTGGATCGATGGGACGCCGCCGGGCAAACCGCGACAGTTGTGCGGTAACCCCCGCACCTCGAAAGGCCGCATCCCGAACCTGCTGAACGCACTTGCGAGCGAACGAGCCTTCGTCCAGGTCGGATAGCGCGGCATCCGCCACTCCGATGATGCCCGCGAGGAGGTTGTTGAAGTCATGGGCTACGCCCGAGGCCAAGGTGCCTACGGCCTCCATCTTCTGCGCGTGAAGCAGCTGTTCCTGCAGCTTCTTCGATTCGGACAGATCGGAAAGAAACGCACAAAAGCCCCGGCGTCCATCGACCTCGAACTCGCTGATGGCGAGATGAAGGGGAACCTCCGAACCATCTTTTCGGCGCCCGACAACCTCACGGCCAATACCGATAATCCTCCTTTCGCCCGTCTTGAGGTACCGCTGCATGTACGCATCGTGCTGGCTGCGATCGGGCTCGGGCATGAGAATCCGTAGGTTCTCGCCCACCACCTCCTCGGCGTCGTACCCAAAGATGCGCTGGGCCGCGGTGTTGAACGACTCGATGGTCCCCTCGGCACTGGCCACCACGATGCCATCGACCGCGGTCGTCAGGATGGCCCGCAATCGCGCTTCGGCCTGACGAGTCGTCACGTCGAGCACCGCCTGCGATACCCCGATCAACTGACCGTGGGGGCTGAACATGGGACGGATCAAGGCATGGAAGATGCGAGAGTGACCGCCGACGGTCATGGTGATTTCATTCTGGAGCACCGTCCCCGAGGCGAGGGACGCGCGCTTCAGCTCCCCAAGAGCCTCAAAACCCAGGTCACTGTCCGTTTTCCCAAGGATACGGTTTTGGCTGAAGTCCGGTTCTGGATGATCGTGGACCCAGATGTACCGCAGCGCATCATCGCTGGTCGCGACCCACAGAGGGGAGCCCGCCATCGCTAGATCGAAGCGAGCCTCGGCTTCACGCAACTCGGTCACGTCTCGCACCACGACAATGGCCAAAGGCCCCTGGTCACCCAGATCTCCCAATGGAGAAATGTCTAGGTCCCAACAGCGGAGTCGACCCTGGGCGGTACGAACGCTGCACAGACCATGCGGCAAGGTCGTTTTCGTCTGCAGCACGCGTTCGATCTGTTGGGCGAGTCCGTGTCGACTCTCCGCGACGACGAGGTCACCAAGCGCCTGATCGGTCCAGACACCCGCAGGATGACCCGTAAGAAGGGTGATGCCCTGACTCGCCCCATGGATCCGCTCCTGATCCACAATCAGCAGAGGCAGGGGCAGCGAATACAACAACTCGAGCACCGCGCTATTCATGCGGCGCTTTAGCGCCGGGGAACGTCCGCGACCACGATGCCGGGCATGCGATGTCGAACGCCGGGGAGCCGTCGCATCACTCCATAGGCGAGCCGAGCGGGAGACCAGGCGAACGGAAGGGGCTGCTGCCCTACCACTACCCCCCGCACCCAGGACCCGAGCACCTGGGCCGCATCCCGTTGGTCGAGGCCAAAGGGCATGGGGGGGAGCCGAAAGCGCGGCGAAACGGGCAGGCGAAGCGCCGACAGCCGGGCAGTGATGCCGGGCATGGTGTCAAAGACGATGCGACCGCCTGGGAAACGCTCGGCGAACCGCACGACGATGTCACGCACCTGATGCGGATGCAGGTACATGAACAGGCCTTGAGCGGTGAGCAACGTCGGTCGGTCTGGCGGCACAATGTCGAAGAGATCGGGATCCGTGGCGGAAGCGGAGATGTGCCAGTGGTCGTCATCGGCCGCGATGAAGCGCTCACGAACCTGGATCGCGTCTGGCAAATCCACCGTGATCCAGAGCCGGTCGCCACGGATGCGGTAGCGCTGGGTTTCGAGGCCTTCGCCAAGGTTCACCACGACCGCGGATGGATGAGCGTCGACGAAACGCTGTACGACTCGATCGAAGGCCGCCGAGCGGAGTCCGATCACACCGAGCGGAGGGCCAAACCGGCGCCGAAGGTCGACGTCGATCTGATGGTAGATGCGAACGGCGTCCGGGTCGAATAGGCGTCCGCCCGGCCGCAATGCTTCGTGAACGCGATCGTGCAGCGTCCACAACATGGTCTCGGAGACCCCGGTCAGCTCGTGTGCATCCACCCTGCGTCTCCCCAATCCTCGAACCAGCTCTCCCGTACGTCGCCGTGCCCCGGGCACCCCGACGACACCCAGCGGGTCGTTGCCGTCGACAGTTCATTCAAGAAATTCCGGTCCGGCGGCAACGTCAGGGGAACTCCGTAGCCACAGCCGAGCCACTCAACGAAACGACTGGGCTGCAGCCAGTCGATGCCGTACGAGCCGTGAAGGCGCAGTCGCATGTCTTGGTCGAACCTGCACTGGCCTGTGTTCCACGACACCTCGAAGCGGGCGGTCACCGCCTCGACCGGTTGCCCAAAGAACAAGGCCTCCGAAGCATCGAGGCGAATACGCAACGCCGTCTCGGCGTGGGGAT
This sequence comes from Myxococcota bacterium, assembly GCA_039208735.1. Lineage (GTDB taxonomy): Bacteria > Myxococcota_A > UBA796 > UBA796 > DRPG01. Next base: position 41,742 of record JBCCQY010000067.1, read on the forward strand.
CGGGCGGGGAGCCCGGCATGCGAGCAAACAACAGGCGGGTGGCCTTGGGCCGTTCGAAGAGAAACACCCTCGCCGCTGACGACCATTCCGGCCGACCATGTTCGGCCCAGTAGTCGAGGAGCACCACCATGGCCCGAGAGGTCGGGTCCTGCTCGGCGGCCAACCGCAACGCCTGCTCGGTGGCAGAAATCCCGGAGAACGAGGACCGTTCGCTCATGAGGGGACCGTAGCCTGCAAACCTGACGCGGTCATGCTGCGGTATCGTCGTGCAATGCTCACCCCACGTCTTCCGTCCTACGACCTGTCTGCCTGGCGAAGCTGGCCCTTTCACGAACGTGTTCGTACCGTTTGCCAGTCCTGGGCCATCGATGGCTACGGCACGCCCATCTTGGTGTACCTGGTCTACGTGCTGAAGATCGCGGCCTGGTTGGCCGGCTGGGTGTTCTTTTGCACGTTCACCGAAGGCTACACCGTCGAGAACATCGATACCTGGTGGGCCACCCGAACGGCGTTCGCCAAGTTTGTGCTCTGGATCATGCTGTTCGAGGGTTTGGGCTTCGGCTGCGGCAGTGGGCCCCTTACCGGGCGATACTTCCCCCCTCTCGGGGGATTTCTCTACTTCCTCCGACCCGGCACCACGAAACTCCCTATGATTGAGGGGTTTCCCGTACTGGGGGGCATCCGTCGCACCGTCATCGATGTGGGCCTGTACCTGGCTACGATTGGGGTGCTCGGCCATGCCCTGATCAGCGAGACCCCGACCATCGAGCACCTCGGCGCGCTCGTCGTCCTCGTGCCCGTCATGGGCCTGCTAGACAAGACGCTATTCCTCGTGTTCCGGTCTGAACACTACCTGTCGGTCATCGTGTGTTTGCTCGCCGGGGCGGATTGGATTGCGGGCAGCAAGCTCGTCTGGATGGCGATTTGGTGGGGAGCCGCCACGTCGAAGCTGAACCACCACTTCCCCGCCGTCATGTGCGTCATGACAAGCAACGCGCCCATCACCCAATTCACGCCGTTCATGCGGCGCATGATCTACCGGAACTATCCAGACGATCTACGCCCCTCGAGCCTCGCTCATGTGTTCGCGCACTTTGGAACGGCGGTGGAGTACCTCGTGCCGCTCGGCCTGCTCGCCTTTGGCGACGGCGGCCCCATCACGGCGAGCCTGCTCTTCATCATCACGGGCTTCCACATTTTCATCTTCCTGAACGTGCCCATGGGCGTCCCCCTCGAGTGGAACTTCGTGATGATCTACGGGGCCTTCGTGCTGTTCGGTGTACACGCGGACGTCAGCGTGTTGTCGATCACGACACCGTGGCTCGTGGCCTACCTGGCCATCGCCCACCTCGTGATCCCCATCTTCGGGAGCATGTTCCCCGAACGGGTGAGCTTCCTCCTTTCGCATCGGTACTACGCGGGCAATTGGGCCTACAATGTGTGGCTCTTCCGCGGAGACGCCCAACAAAAGCTGAAGAAGCTGACGCGCACCTCGCCTTTGGTCAAGGACCAGTTGAAGCTGCTGTACGACCAAGACATCATCGAAGCCGCGGTCTCCAAGGTGATGGCCTTTCGATTCATGCACCTGCTCGGAGGCGCATTGAAGACCTTGGTGCCCCAGGCGGTGGACGACATCGAGGAGTACGAGTGGCTCGATGGCGAACTGGTCGCCGGGGTGGTCGTGGGCTGGAACTTCGGCGAAGGTCACCTCGGCAACCCCCAGCTCCTGCGCGCGGTTCAGGCCCAGTGCGGATTTGAACCGGGTGAACTTCGGGTGATCAGCGTGGAATCCCAACCCATCCATCGCCGAGACGCAGCCTGGTGGATCACAGATGCCGCGACCGGAACGCTCGCCTCTGGACGCATGACGATTGCCCAAATGGCTGAAGGCCAGCCGTGGCCGGAGGTTCCAACCGAGGCCTCATCACCGCTCTCGGCTGCACCGAGCTGACGGGATATCGCAGGGTCCGCAACGCTTGGGGGGAACCTGTGAACCTGCTCGCATTCCTGCTGCTCGCCTGCACATCGAGCGAAACCTCGGACAGTGGCTCCGAACCCGCCGCTACCACGTTGGCCGACGCCACCCCACGGGTCGTGACCCGGGATGGCACCTGCGACGGCGAACCACTCGTATTCGACGAGGCGGTATCAGGCAATCTTCCAGGAGGATGGGCAACGGACCTCGGCGATTGGTTCACCGATGGCCAGGTGGGCTGCACCCCCTTCCCCGCCGAGTTTCCGGGCCCCTACAGCGCC
>JBCCQY010000068.1:0-43692 GCA_039208735.1 Myxococcota bacterium
CAAAAAATCGATGTCAAACCTCCTCCGGCCGAGGTTGCCCCTGCGGCAGAGCCAACGATCCCCCCCCTGCCGCCTCAAAAAGCCACTCGGAACCCTGTCGTTTTGCTACATGGCGCCTTCGGGTTTGAAGAACTGCGTATCCGCAACGACACCCACGCCTACTTCTTTGGGGTGCGAGAGCGACTCGAAGCGCAGGGCATCGAGGTGCATACACCCGAAGTGGCACCCGTGGCCGGCATCCGAACGCGGGCCAAGCAACTCGTGCGCTACCTTGAAGCACTCGACAAGCCTCGCGTCAACGTCATCGCCCATTCGATGGGGGGGCTCGACACGCGCTACGCGATCACCCACTTCGGGTTGCACGAGCGGATTTCGGCGCTGGTCACCTTTGGGACGCCGCACCGGGGCACACCATTGGCGAATGTTGGCCACTCCGTCACGGCGGGCATTGGGATTCGGCGACTGTTGGGCCACGCCGGCGAGATGATGCGCGATTTGACTACGCGTCGCATGAAGCGCTTCAACGAGGACACACCGAATCATGAAGCGGTGTTCTACGCCTCGGTGGTGGGTCGAGCGAAGCGACTTGCCGAGGTCCATCCTCTGCTTGCGCCGACCTATCAGTACTTATGTAGTCAGGCGGGAGACAATGATGGCATCGTGCCCGCGAGTTCGCAGGAGTGGGGTGAGCTCCTGTTCATCGTCGATGTCGACCATTGGGCGCAGGTTGGGTGGAGCCGGAGCCCGAAACTCGGCGCTCCAAAGATCTATGAGGCCATCGCCGAAGCATTGGCCGCTCGCGGGTTCTGAACCATACTCGGCCTGAACGGACCTTGAACTGGAGGGGTCATGAGCGGACCCGTGTGCGTGGTGGTGGGCGTTGGCAAAGGAATCGGCGAGTCACTCGTGCGAACCTATGCGAAAGAGGGCTACCGAATGGTCTTGATGGCCAGGACCGAGGCCAAGATTGCCGCCCTCGCCGAAGAGGTCGGAGGGCTGGCCGTCCCCTGTGATGCGACAGATGAGGCTTCGATCGAGGCTGCCTTTGCGAAGGTTGCGGCTGATCTGGGGACGGTTCACACGCTGCTGTGGAACGTGGGGTCCGGGGTCTTTGGCGATCTGGATGCCATCGAGGTTGCCGGCATGGAATTGGCCTGGCGAACGAACACGCTCGGGCTGTTTGTGGCGGCCAAGCAGGTAGTTTCGGGGATGCGAGACGCCGGAGAGGGCGCGATCCTCGTGACCGGTGCCACCGCGTCGCGGCGAGGGAAGCCCTTCACGACCGCCTTCGCGGCAGGAAAGGCCGCCCAGCGCAGTTTGTGCCAGAGCCTGGCCCGGCAGCTTTGGCCCCAAGGCATTCACGTGGCGCTTGTGGTGGTGGACGGAATGGTTCAGGCACCCGACCGAGACGCCATCGATGTGGCGTTGCTGCCCGACGACATCGCGACCACCTTCTTGCACCTTTCCAAGCAGCCCTCGACGGCCTGGACCTTCGAACTCGAAGTTCGGCCGCATCGGGAAAATTGGTGAGTCTGCGGTCGCGCATCGGGCTTGGGATCGTCTGGGCGATCTTGCTCGCCTACGCCGTGCTCTTCGCGCCTCCTTCGCGCCCCGACCAGGACGCGTGGGTGATGCGCCTCCTCACGGGCGAGTGGGAAGGGGAAGAGCCATGGGTCGTCGTGATCTTCAACCTGCTCGGGGTGTGGCCGTTGGTCATGGCTTCGTTGCTCGCCCCTTGGCTACGGCGGCGTCCCATCGGCCTTTGGCCATTCGTGGCCGGCTCGATGGCGTTGGGGGCCTTCATCTTGATTCCCGGCTTGGTGATCGGCGGCAAACCGCAGCCTGTGGCGACCTGGCAGCGTTTCCTGCGACATCCTGCCTTTCGCGGGGCCCTTGCGTTGGGCACGATGGCGATGGTCGCGGGGGCCATCGCCCTTGGAGATCCCGAGGAGTATGCGCGGATCTTCGCGAGGGACCAATTCGTCCACGTCATGTCGCTCGATTTCGCCGTGCTCTACCTCACCTCGGTGGTGGTGGCGCGGGAACAAGGGGGCTCGTGGGGATGGGCGCTCCTACCGCTGCTTGGCGGCTTGTTGGTGGCACGTCCGCTCGACGAGTGACGCGACTCGTCGGGTCGTGACAACCGTCGACATTTCCGGCGGTCTTCAACGGACCAACCCGGCGAATGGGTGGCCTTCGGATTGCAGTTGGCCGGGCGACTCGTGGAGAAGCCGTGCGACTACGTGAGCGATACCAATTCAGCGGACCGGCCGCGCTGAGTGACGGTGATGTACTGGCCTGCGTCCTTGGGGCCCCGGCGGGCCAAGGGCGCGCCGTGGCGGCTCGGCTTCTCGCGCAGTTTGGGAGCTTGCGTGCGCTCGCTCGAAGCGAGCCTCAAGAGTTGCTTGAGGTGCTGGGGGTGGGGCCCGAACGAGCCGTGCGGGTGCACGCCGCGCTCGAACTGGGCCGTCGGGCGCAGCGACTTCCCGAGGGGCGAGGGCCGAATCCGGTCCGCCATCCGGACGATGCGAGGGCGTGGCTCGTTCCAGGGCTCCAGGGTCTCGGTCATGAAGAACTTCATGGACTGTTTTTGGACCGGCGGCGACGGGTACTCGCGCGCCGACGACTGACCGTCGGAAGCGATAGTTTCACCGTTGTCGATCCCCGCCAGGTGTTCCGAGTAGCGCTAGGCGTGGGCGCCCAGGCGGTCGTGCTCGCCCACAACCATCCTTCAGGCGACCCCGAGCCTTCGCGGCTTGACCGTCAAGTCACCGACCGGGTGGTGGAGGCTGGTCGTGTTCTCGGCATCGTGCTGGTCGATCATCTCGTGGTCGGAGCGACCGAAACCCGCTCGTTTGCGGAGTCGGGGTGGTTGTCACCCGATCCGACCGGACTTCCTTGGGCCGCGGTCGGGTCCAGTGGCCAATCCTCAACAAGATGGTAAGGGCCGAGTCATGTGGCCCTACCTCGCAAAGATCGAACTCGCGAACGGCGCCGTGCAGCCGTTCGGAACGTACGGACTGCTCATCGTGGTGGCGTTTTCCCTCGCCATCGCCTACGTCCAGTGGCGAGCACCCAAGGTCGGGTTTCATCCTGACAAGCTGATCGGGGTCTACGTGGCCGCGTTCATCGGAGGGATGCTCGGGGCTCGCGTGCTCTACATGATCGCCGTTGAGCCTGCAGCGACCTTCCGCAACCCGCTCAACATCCTTTCACCGACGGGCGGGGGCTTCGCCTTCTACGGCGGGCTCATCGGGGGCGGGGCGCTCGTCCTTTCGTATGCGGCCCAGCAGGGTTTCAATGGGTGGAAGCTTGCCGATATTCTCATGCCGGCCGTCATCTTGGGGCATGGGGTGGGGCGGCTCGCGTGCTTCTTTGCCGGCTGCTGTCACGGCGTCACCGCACCACACATGTCGCATGGCGTGCCGCTGCTGGGCGAGTTCAGTGGAGGCGAGATCTGGTTGTCGAGCGCATTCCCCTACATGGCGACCGAGTTCTTGCACCCCGACACAGTGTCGCGCGTAACCGGCATTCCGCTCTATCCAACCCAGCTGTGGTCGGTGGTGATTGGCACTTCGCTGTTCGCGGTGCTGGCTTATGCCTGGACGAAGCGTCGCTTTGACGGCCAAATTGCTGCGATTGCGCTCATGACCGAACCTGTGACACGCGTCTTCGTCGAGGCCTTCCGCAGCGACCATCGCGGATACGCGTTGACATTCCCCGTCAATGAGACCCTGGCCGGTTGGCTTCCCGGCATGGCCCAAGCGGGAGATTCCCTGGCGAACCCGGTCATGGGCCTCACCACGTCTCAGTTCATTGGGCTCGCCATGGTCGGGGTGGGCATTGCCATCTACGCGACGCGCTTCAACGAGGGCGTCGATGAAGAGGTCGAGGTCTCCATCTCCGAGGAAGACATCCTGGAGAATCTCGCCTCCTGAACCGATAGAGATTTGGTGTCGTGATCCAGGTCATTGACCGGTTTACTAGCGACTCATGAAGAAACCGCAGATCTGGGTAACACTGCGGTCTCAATTCCCACTCCGGGGTGCCGATGAGGGGGGCGCTGGAGGCGGTGTGACCCCGACCGAGACCGAGACCGATCCGCGGGTGCGGCAACGTATGGACGAGGTGATGCGCCACGCTCGGCGCACCTTCCGCCACACGACGCAGTCGCGGACCCCGTCGCGGCCGCTGGTGGACTTCGATCTCGATGGGAGTCTGCATGGCGCTCCTCCCTGGACCGTGGAGTTCATCGAGCGTCAACCGGGTCGGCTGTGGTCCCCTGCGTCGTGGTTTGCGACGCTAGCGGTCGCGGGTGCCGTGCCTTTGGTCATCGTCTACTGGATGCTGCACTAACCTTCGTCGAGCCCCGGTCGGCTCAAGCCCGTGCCCGTTCCGACCGATGCGGCCAGCGATGAACGCGGACCTTACCCGACGTCTTCACCAGCTCGGCATCGACTATGAGTCGATTGGCGCCCTGCTGCTCTTTCCGCTGGTCGAGGTTGCGTGGGCCGATGGGCGGATGCAGCCAGCGGAGGCCACCCGTATTGCCGCCGTGGCGCAGGAGTGGGATCTGTCGGAGGAAGCGATGGTCATGGTGCGGGGGTGGCTCCGTTACCCCCCGAGCACCGCCTACGGCCAGCGCGTTCGCGACATCCTGGCGCGTCTGCTCGCCGATGGCGTTCCCTTCCAAGGCCCCTGGGACGCCGAGACGATCCTTAGGGAGGCCAAAGCGGTGGCGACCGTCGCGGGCTCGTGGCTTCCGTTCTGGCGGGTCACCGACGCGGAGCGGCAGGTTATCGACATGCTGAAACGTCAGCTCGAAACAAAAGAACGTCCTGATGCTACCGCGCAAGGCCATCCAGACCTCGATCGGCGCATCAACCAGGTCACCCTTGACTTTGACCGCTCGCGATTCACGGACTCTGTGCGCGGGGTGATCATCCCCGACTTCGAACAGAACATGCGGTTTGATGTCACGGGTCTTGGCTTCACTGTGGGCGCCTCGAAGGATGCGGACTTGTGCATCGTGGACTCGGGCCTCGAACCCATCCACTGTCGCTTCACCGCCCGAGGGGATTGGCACTATCTGGAAGAGTTGGCAGGGGAAACCAGGGTGAATGGGGAGCGAATCCGCGCCAGACGCCTCCTCGGAGGAGAGACCATTCGCCTGGCTCCTCTATGTAGCTTCGCGTTCAAGAGGGTTCGCCAGGTGGATCCTGTCCAAAGTCGCGTATGACGAACGCGTACTGTCGAGGATTGTCGCGTGGCTTGATGTGGGTCGGTCGTCGTGGGTAGGGTCTACGCCAAGCCACGAGGAGACGACATGTGGTTGAGCGTCCATGCGACGTTGTTGATGGGGCCAGCGGCGGCGTCTGACGAGCCGGGTGTTGCCTCGGCAACGCCCTCGGAGCACCAAGAAGCCTCGTCCGAAGAATCCACTGCAAAACCAAATCCGGCCCATGGAGCTCGCCAGGCCAAGCTGCTGGGAGCGGGAAACTGCTCCTGGAGCACGTCGATGATGGCGGCACGGGCGCTGTCAGACGGGGTGCCGTACACGTTCGTTGGTCATCTCGAAGCCAGTGCAAATCAGCTTCCAAGTCGGGTTGCCACGCCCTACACGGTCGGCCCCGATGCGGCGATCCATGTGGTCGCCAATGAGGTCCTTGGGCTGATGGAACGGCGAAGTGTCGTGAAGGGCCGGCTGGACCTTCGGGGTCGCCTCATTGAGATGGACGGGGTACGCTACCTCGTGATTACGGAATACACCCGGGTCGGCGCGTGACGTCGGAGCCCAGGGTCTTTACGCGACCCTTGCTCCTTCAAAGCTTCCTTGCTTTTGGCCCGATGCCCCGCATCGCACCTCAAACCCCGCAGCTCATGAGCGCGGTCGGGATTTGGGTGTGAAGGGGCCTGAAAACGTCCTCTTCGCACAAGAAGTGGATCACTTTTCGCCATCTCGAATCCCCCTCGGGATAAAATGACCGTGTACCAGGAGGTTCCCATCGAGCCAGAGGTTGTCGCGGAGGCCTTGGCCACCGCTGCATTGGAGCTGAAGGGTGCGGACGTCGTGATTCTCGACATGCGCAACCTCGTCGACTACACCGACGTGTTCGTTCTGTGTACCGCCCGCAATCGTCGCCACGTTCAAGCACTGGCGGACGAAATGCGTCGAAAGGCAAAGACCGACCTCGGTATTGGATGTGCTGGAGTTGAGGGTCTCGCCGTTGGCCGCTGGGTCCTGGTGGACTTCGAGTCGGTCGTGGTGCACATCTTCGACGGTCCCCTCCGTCCGTTCTACAACCTCGATGGCCTTTGGGCCGACGCCCCGCGGCTGGCTACGCCAGAAGGGGCCGATGATGAACCTGGCATTCCCGTCTTCCCCGAGCCGTTCAACGCCTGACGTTGGGTGGTGAGGTGAGTGCGCGATTCCATGTTGTCGTGGTGGGCCGCCCGAAAGCCTCGTGGGCGAACGAGGCGGTCGCCGACTACGCTCGTCGGCTGGGACGTCTTGGTGGTGTCCGGGAGGATGTCGTCAAGCCGGAGCGGTTTCGCGGAGATGTGAATGCGGTTCGCCTTGCCGAAGCGCAACGGGTCCAGCGGTTGGTTGGGTCTCGGGGCACGTTGGTCGTTCTCGACGAGCGAGGAGACCGGTGCACCACCGAGCAGTTCGCCGCGTTGGTGGATGAAGGACGGCAAGCCGGTCCCCTGTGGCTGGTGATTGGGGGTCCCTACGGACATGACCCCGGGCTGCGGTCGGCCGCGTGGCGGGTGGTCCGGTTGTCTGACCTGGTCCTCAACCACGAGGTGGCGCGAGTCGTGCTCTACGAACAACTGTACCGGGCCATGACCTGGCTCGAAGGCCTGCCCTACCATCACTAAAAACCTTGCTAGGCGTCGGTGTCGCGACGATGAAGTTCCGGACGATTCGTCCACTCGACAGGATCGACGGTGAGGGGGGTGTGTTCGCGAGGCCGGAGTCCGCGGAGCGGAAGACCCGCCGGAGGCCACGAAGGGGTCTCGGTGTGGAAGGTCGACATGCGCTCGCGGGGCCGGCTCCGCATCCACGACGGAAGGCGCCGGCCCCCGCGCATCCCACCCGGGAGAATGAGAACGCCGAGCACGGCCAGTCCAATCACGATCATCGCTTCGAGGCCCCAGGCCACGGTTGCACCCCCAGAAACCCGACTCACATTCGTGGTTCCTCGAGATCGTCTTGCGCACATCTGTGCGATGCGGCAACTTGTGGCTTGCAGGGAACACTCGGATTGTCTCGGTGAGACATCGGTGTTTGTGAATTTGGTCATTTTCCGTCCGGGCGATCGTTGACGTCATCGCAAACAGGGTTGGCCGACCTCAACAAGGGCCAGAAGCTCGTAAAGATGGTGGAGCTCATGACGCGTCGCGGTGGTGTGCGCGCGCATGAGCTCATCGAGCGTTTTGATCTCGATGCGCGCACGTTGCGCCGCTACCTCGCGGACTTGAGAGAACTCGATCTCCCCGTCCGTGATGAAGGGCGGGGTGACGAGCGGGTCATCTCGATCGATCCGCGTTGGCGGCGCACGGGGGTTCAGCTGTCGTTGGCTGAGGTGCTCTCGCTGCACTTTGGTCGCAAGTTGTTCAACTTCCTTGAAGGCACGAGCTTCGCGGAAGACCTCGAAGGGGCCATCGAACGGCTTGAGCCCGCGATCAGCCGCGCGCACCAGAACCTTGCGCGGCAGCTTGACACCAAGTTCCTCGCGGTTCCTGAACCAACGAAGGATTATCGAGGCCAAGCCTCCGAGATTCTAGACGATCTAGTGACGGCGTTGGTCTACAACAACCCCGTCGAAGCGCGGTACCGCAACTCAAACGGCGTTGAAGGCGATCGGGTCTTGCATCCCTACACCTTGGCGACCTTCCGGCAGGGGCTCTACCTCTTCGCGCTCGATGTGGACGCAGGGGTCGTCAAAACCTACGCCGTGGAGCGGTTTGTTGATGCGTTGCGGCGTCGAGGAGACCACTTCGAGTTGCCGAAGGATTGGTCTCCCGAGACCCATATTGCCCATGCGTTCGGAATCATCAGCGGTTCGGCGCAAGACGTGGTGATTGCCTTTAGCGAGCGAGTCATGGGCTACATCCGTGAACGGACGTGGCACCCCACCCAGGCGTTTCGGACGTTGCCCGATGGCCGGCTCGAGCTGTCGATGTCGGTGGCGGTGACCGTCGAGCTTCAGCGTTGGGTGCAAGGGTTTGGGTCCGATGCACAGGTGCTTTCGCCCCTCTCGCTGGCTCAGGACGTGGCCGCATCGTTGGCCGAGGCGGCCTCCCAATACGACGCGTGACCACGTGGCCAGGGGTGCTCGAACCCCGTGATCCGTTCGCGGCGCCGTTGCCGAAGGATATCGTCGAGAGCCCGGGTCGGGAGCGCCTTGAAGGGTTGTGGACGGGCCGCGGGGACCCCAACGCCATCGAGCAGTGGGCCATCGCACGGGGCCTCGATGCTCGAATGGTGCCAGGAAAGCTTGTCTTGCCCTCCTCGCCGCGACTGGCCACCGAAGCGGAACTCGTCAGGCTGGCCACCGACGCGGATCCGTCGCTCGGGCAGTTCGCTCCCGACGTGGTCTTGGGGCCGGTGGCGGACGAAACTGAGGATCGTCGTTCACTCGTTGTGGCAGCTGCCGCAGGGGCGTTCATGGTTGGCGATGGAGTCGATGCGTCTCCCTACCGGCGCTACACCCGCCGCCAGCCGATGCCTCCCGAGGCCGAACGACTGGAGGTCCGGGCCATTGCTCTGGCGCCGTTTGCGCCGTACCGCATCGAGCGTCTTGAGGGCGACGTGGTGTGGGTGTCGGACCTTGCGGGACTGCATCCTTCCGCGGTTCCCAAGGGTCCGGTCCGTCTCCGTCCCCCAGGGCGACCGTTTGGACCGGGGGGAGCAGGAGACCTCTTGTTTGCGCGTATGGCGCTGGATCAGCAGGGGTTTGTCGCCACGGTGCCCCTCCTCGTTCCGGGACCGTTGCCCGATGCGTTTTCGCAATGGGTACGGTGGCTCGTGTGGCTCGATGTCTTCGACCGTCAGGAGCGGGGACGGACGCCACCCCCCACCATCACCATGGTGGAGGTCCTAAGGCGACAGGGGCACATCATGTGCCGATGGACGATCGAGCAGGTGTGGAGTTCCCAATGAGCGACGAGCCCTACACCGACGCTGTGTTGTACGATCTTGAATACGAACATTTCGATGAAGATGTGAGTTGGTACCTGGGTCTGGCCCAGCAGCTGGCCCCCCGAGGCCCCGTGATCGAGCTGGGGTGTGGAACGGGTCGATTGACCCTTCCCCTTGCGAAGGCGGGCATCTTCACCACCGGTCTCGACCGAGCGGGCCCGATGGTCGACCGCCTTGAGGCCAAGCTGCGGGGGGAGCCTGCAGCCGTTCAGGAGGCCTTGTGTGTCCTTCGCGAGGACTACCGGGCCTACGCCCCACCCGAGCCCGTGCCGCTCGTCCTATGGCCGTTCAACGCATTGCATCACCTGGACTCGGAAGCCGACCTGGTGTCGATGTTGATGCGGATTCGGTCTTGGATGGGTCCCCACGGCACGCTTGCGCTCGATGCCTACCTTCCCGACCCCACGTTGTACGGCACGGACCCTGAGCGGCGTCATGAGCAACGCCGATTCGTGGACCCGCGGGACGGCATCGAACTCGAGAGTTGGGAGCAGGGTTGGTGGGATGCCGAGAACCAGACCAGCCATGTCTTGCAGGTCTATCGGCGACCTGACGGCACCGAAACCCGGGTTCACCTAGCATTGCGCATGTTTACCCGCCGGGCGCTCCACCAGGCCATTTCAGAGGCGGGCTGGACGCTCATCAGCGAGTTCAGCGACTACCAGGGCACGCCCCTCGCCGACAACGCCCTCAAGTGGGTCGCCGTCCTTACAACGTAGAAAACATCTTGCTAACGGGCCGCCGACCAGGGAGGTCCTGGCCCGCGACCAAGCGTCGAATCACTGTTCGAAGCAGAGTTCCACGCCGTTTTCTTCGGCCTTGTCGGCGAAGAGATCCTGTGCGCCCCAACGGTCGGTGCGGATGCGTTCGGTCTCGAAGTTGCCCTTGACCATCACGCGCGACGTCGAACCGATGCCTTCGAACAGGATCTGGAAGGCGCCGCGGGCGGTTCCGCCGGGCTCAAGCACGGAATCGGCGCTGAATACGACGAAGCTATACTCGATCTGACCCCAGGCATCGAGGCCCGGTGCCGCCCCGTCGGGACGCCGCCAGGTGTTGACGTGCGTGATGGGGCGGAACGTGAAGACGGGGGTGCCGTCGTCGTTGTTGCGAAGATCGGGGCTCGCCAGACGACGCAACTCGTCGTAGGTCTCCTGCTCGACCTGCTCCATACGCTCGTCGAGCTGGGTCATGCAGTCGTTCTGTCGGGGGTTGGTGTCGGCCGGCAGCGCGTCTTCGTCGCAGTACCAAAGGATCTCGTCGACCGGGTTGTTGAAGACGTCGCCTGGGTCGAAGCCCGGCTCAAGGGTTTCGTACGCCTCGTAGAAGCCTGGCTCGCCAAAGCGCGACGCACGCTCCTCGATGAGGTCTTCGGCGAACCGGCCCGTCGCCGCACCCGACAGCCACTGGTTGGGCAAGAACCAGCGATCGTCCAGGGTCTCCGTGCTCTGGAACTCGGGGTCGAGCTGGTAGGCGTTCGCGTTGAGGAAGAAGACCCGGCCTCCGTCGGCGACATCGGCGAGGTATTCAAACCCGTCGGGAAGGTTGTTGCGACCGGCGAAGCGGCGAACTTCGGTCGACCACTCTTCGATCCAATCACCGTCGAGTTCACGGCGCACGACCTGACCGTCGTTCGTGCCCTCACAGTTGGTGGGCTGGAAGTCGGGGTCGACGGCGAAGGTCCACCGGAAGTCCGCGCCACCCGGCAACCGATGGTGAAACGCGAACTGAACATCGCCCTCGGAGTTCACCAGGGCATCACCGCGGTAGACGTCGAGATCACCACCCACGACGCGGTACGCACCACGGTCGGCCCACGGCTCATGTTCGGGCGGCCAGGTGGGGTCTTCGACATCTTCGTTCCGCGCCCCGGGGCAGATGCGGATGGGGTCGGGAAGCTGGAAGTTCTGGCGCTCGGCGTTGGTCTCGAACGTGCGGCAGTCGACGTTGTAGCTGAACTGCCACTCCTCGTCGTTCGGGTCGACCTCGTCGGTGGCGAGCGATCCGCTCGTCGCGTCGGCGAGGAACGCAATGAAGCTGCCATCCGTGATCGTGGTGTTCGTTGGAGCACAGCCGATCGCGGCGAACAAGGGCAGGACGAAGCGGACACTCATGAAGGACTTCCTCGGGATCTCGCCGACAGGACGGGCTGTCGGGGGCGACGGATTCACACGACGAATACGAGACCGCCCAGCGGTTCGGTGAGAGAGTACCGCTGAGCACCGAGGCTGTTAACACAATTCGTCAGGACGGGGCCTGAAGGCCCGCGGTATGCCAGGACCAGGAGTTGGGCATGCGTGGCTCGGAATCCCACGACGACCTTCCCCCGCAAGTGGTCGAAGGCACCTCGGATCGGCCTCGCCGTTTCCGCCTTCACGGCCTGCTCGGTCGGGGCGGCCACGGCGAGGTCTATCGGGCCACCATGTGGCGCGAAGGGGGCGTTCAGTCCGAGGTGGCGGTCAAGATCTTGTCGACCGAACTGGAGCCGGGCAGCGACCCGGTCCGTCGGCTCGAGGACGAAGGACGCATCCTGGGGGCACTCGACCATCCCGTGATCCTTCAGGTCTACGATCTGATCGAACTCGGAGGCCGGGTCGCGCTGGTCACCGAGTTCGTCGACGGTGTCGATCTGCACGACGCGATTCACACGGGTGCGCTCGAGCTGCGCGGCTTGGTGCAGACCGTTGGCATGGTGGCCGATGCGCTGCACGTGGCCTGGTCGACCCCGGGCACGGATGGGCGACCCATGCGCCTCATTCACCGCGACATCAAGCCCCAGAACATCCGCTTGGGCATTCACGGTCAGGTGAAGCTGCTCGACTTCGGGATTGCTCAGGCGACGCAGCTCCTGCACCGACGCCAGGGCGCCGACGCGCTGATGGGCAGTGGGCCCTACCTGCCGCCGGAACGGTTGGTCGATCCGGCGCCGCCGCTCACCAGCAAAGTGGATGTGTGGGGCCTCGGATGTGTGCTGTACGAGGGCCTGTCCGGCGAACGGCTCATGGATGGCATCACGTTGGACATGATGTACGACCTGGGCGACCATCTCGACCGCTTTCAGGCCTTTGTGGAGGCTCGCCTGCGCGAGCTTCCACCGCTACCGAAGATTCGACCCCTCCTCGCCCCCATGTTGTCGATCGACCCTCGATCCCGGCCGAGTGCCGGGGAGATCGCGGAGGCTTGTGATGAGCTTGCGGAGTCGGTTCCCGGCACGGGGCTGTTGCGCTGGGCCCGCACCCGAAACTGGAACACAGGGGCCTCGGAAGGGCCCCTGACGTCGCGGCAGCTCATCGAAGGGGCACCCTCGATGGATCTGGGGTCGGTGCCTCCCCCTCCTCCTCCGGTCACGTCCTCGCTGACCCCTTCGGCGGCCTTCACGCAGGCGATCACCGTGCACCCCGCTCCACTGTCGGCTTCGGCGCTCTCGCGATGGGATGCTGAGGTCACGGGCGACGAGGTCCACGAACTGCCGGTTGTCGATCTCGAGATCGATGACGACCGTGAGCCTCCGTTGACGCCCGAACGCAAGGGGCTGCACCCGTTGTGGTTCTTCGTGGGGTTCGGACTGACCTTCCTGGTGGCGATGCTCGTCGTCGTCGCTTTCGGCATGTTGGTGATGTGGGCGCAGCCCGACGGTGGTCCGGAAGTCCCAGGAACGCCCCCTGCGGGATTAGCACCTGTGATCGAGCCCGACCCACCTGCGCCGACGGCGGAACCGAAGCCGGCGTCCCCCGTTGTTGCGCCCCCTGAAGCGCAAGCGCCCCCGGAACCTCCTGCCGCCGTTCCGGCCGAGGCCACGCCGTCGACGCCGGCCCCGAGCGAAGCACCGCCCAACCCAGATGAGCCTCCGCCCGTGGCCCCCGAGCGCGGTGCGCTGCTCCAAATGTACGGCACCCCGATCGAGCCGCCCGCCGATGGACCGGCCTCCCTCGAGACCTCAGGCGCTACGGTGGAGCTTCGCGGAGAGTTCGGGAACTTCCGACCGGGCACCCCGTTGGTGTCGGGCGATTATGAAGTTTGGGCCGACTTTGGCGAAGGCTTCGTCGATACGAAGCTGCGAACGTCGGTGAAGTCGAATCAGCTTGTCGAGGTCAGTTGCAGCCGGGAACAGAAGCGATGCTTCGCGCGGTCCCGCGACGCCACTGACGTCACGCCTTGAAGTTCCAGCCCTTCTTCACGTCGGCGGCCGGCGTGAGAACGTTGTCGACGAACGCGACGTGGGCGGGGTCGTCGATGTAGGTGGGGACGTCTTCGATCGAGTCGAAGAGCACCCGGAAACACAGGTCCCAAACCTCGGCGTTCGCATCGGCGGGTTCGAGGACCTCGGACGAACGAACAACGGCAATCTGGGCGAAGGCCTGACGGGCCGCTTCCGCGACCTGCGGGCGGGTGGCTTGGTCTTTCAGCTTCACGAACACAAGACGGGTCACCATGGGGGCCTCAAGGCATAGTCGTCAACACGTAGCGGACCACTTCGTAGGACGCCCACCCCGTGAGGGCGGTGACGGCGATGAAGACCAGGCAACCCACCGGCCAGTAGCGTCGAAAGAGCCGGCTCCGTGATGATCCTCGCGCTCGCCCCGCGAGTCGCTCGATCGCCTGCATTCCCGACCGTTCGGTCATCGAGCCCGCACGCACGGCATCGACCACCTTGAGGCAGCGACCCAACGCTTGGGTGGACGGCATGCGGTGGTCGCGGTCCTTGACGAGGCACAACGCAATGACGCGCGCCATGCACGGCGAAACGTCGACGTCTTCGCTGAACGGTTGGGGCTCGTCCGACACGTGGGCCAGCAGGATATCTGCCGTGCGCTCGTGGGTGAACGGATACCGACCTGAAATGGCCCGGTACAACAGAATCCCGAGTGAGTAGACGTCGGAGCGTGGATCGACATCGGACCGACCCTGCACCTGCTCGGGTGACATGAACATCGGAGTGCCGACCACCAGCCCCTTGGCGGTGAGCGGTTCACCATCGTTTACGGTCTTAGCCAACCCGAAGTCGACCACCTTCACCTTGGTGCGTCCGCCCTCGGTGGGCCGAAGCAGGATGTTCGCCGGCTTCAAGTCCCGGTGAACGACGCCCAGCTCATGGGCCTCGGTCAGGGCCCGGCACACCTGCACCAGAACGCGGATGATGCCCTGTTCGCCAACGGGACCGCGCTTCAGCAAGTCTTGGAGCGACTCCCCGTCGACATGCTCCATCGCGAGCCACGCTTGTGAACCTTCGCGGCCGACATCGTAAACGCGAACGGTGTTGGGGTGTTCGAGTTGCGCCAGCATGCGCGCTTCGCGCATGAACCGCGCCTCGGCCTTCGCCCGTCGGTCCTGCGTGGGGTGGAGGATCTTCAGGGCGACACGGCGGCCGATCGGCTCTTGAACGCCCAAATAGACCGTTCCTGTGGCCCCGGAAGCAATCCGAGACTCCACTCGATAACGACCCCCGATGAGGCGACCGAGCCAATAATCGCGCTCGGGAGGTGGCGGTTGCACGGCATCCTCGCGCGCCCGACGGTAATGCGCGCCACGAGGCCTGTCCAGACCCCAGAGGGTCTACTTGGCGGAGCGCGGGGTGCCTCGCGCGGCGAGGATGCCTCCGACAAAACCAAACAGGTGCGCTTCCCAGCTGATGTTCCCTCCGACGGTGGGAAGGACGCCCCAAAGCATGCCGCCAAACAGCCACGTGACAAGAGCGGAAAGCACGATGGCGCCCACGCTTCGCTCGAAGATGCCCCGCGCCATGAGGAAGCCTAGGTAGGCAAACACCACGCCGCTGGCCCCAATGTGAACCGAGTTTGGGGACCCGATGAGCCAAGTACCCAAACCCGACACGAAGCTTCCGATGACCCACACCCGAATGAAGTCGGACCGGCGGCGGAGCATCGCGAACGGACCCAACATGAGCAACGAAAGGGAATTGAACGCCAGGTGTTCCCAGGTGAGGTGCAAGAACGGCGATGCGAAGATGCCCACAAGCCCATCGATCGACTGCGGCACAATCCCGTACAGAAGGAGTCGGCCCTGCAACACGATGTTGGCAATGTGGATGCCCGTCAGGACCCCGACCGTCGACAGCAGCGTGACGGCACCTGCTTTGGCCGACTGCAGCACCCCTCCGCGACGTCGCTCGAGGTCTCGGCGCTGTGACATGCAATGGCCTCCCCGTGAAGGACTCTTATGGTGATGATCGAGCCAGAGGGCACTTCACGGCGTGGGGGATGACAAAAACGAACTCGCGAGGCGCGATTGATCGAGCTCTTCGGGATGCTGTCCACGGCGGGAGCCCAAACCGTCGAGTTGCCGACCACGACGTTGGGGAGTCTGCGAACGCGCGGGATGGCGGGAGCCAGTTTGGCCGTCGCCGAAGGTGCCAGCAGCGTTCGCGAGAACCCTGCCGCGCTTGCGGTCCGGCGGTCGTTTCGTGAGCAGACCCGGATCGAACTGGATTCCAGCATTCAACTGGGGGCCCACCCTCTCCTCACCCAGGGCTTCGAGCGCGTCCTCGGCGAGGTGTCAGGCCCGCGGGTACGGGCACGATGGCAGGGCGCGTTGGGCCTGCGAACCGGCCCTTGGGCCACCGGCGCCTCGGTAGCCGAGGACAGCATCGAGGACGACGACTCCCGTTGGGTGGGGCGCTGGTGGTCGCTCGGAGTGGGCCGTGCGGGCCCCACCTGGGCCTTGGGGGTGAGTTCGTCCCTGCTTCAGTTCCGAGGCAACGTGGGCACGGGCATCGAGGGCAGTGTCGGGGGAGGGCTGACCCTAGGAGGGCTGTGGGCACCGCACGCCTCGCCTTGGCGCTTGGGAGCCCGTGCTCGTACCCCCATCCGCACGGGTCCGTTGTCCGATGGGCAACGTCTGCGCGTGCCGTTTGAAGCTGGTGTAGGCGTGAGCCGGACGTTCGGCGCTCGCAATCGCAAAGGTCCCTATGGCCCAGAGCGAGCGCCCGTGTCGTGGGGCTGTGACTGGCTCCTCGTCGATGTTGAGGTGCTCCTCACGGGTGGAGGGGCAGACGCGGTGGCGCTAAGTCCGTTGCTGGTTGACGAAGACCTTGCGCCCGTGGGAGGGCCGACCCTGCGCGCGCGCGCCGGGGTCGAAACGTCGTTGTGGTTCGAACAACTTCGTCTGCGAGCGGGCATTGCCACCGTTCCTCCTCGGGGAAGCGTGGCGGGATTCGAGGCGACGGCCGGGGCGGGCATTCAGGTGTTTGAAGCCTTGGGGCTTTCGTACCGGATCGCAGGCTACGTCGGGTGGGGGCCCAATGGCTGGTCCTTTGGGGTGGGGGGCGAGACGTGGTGACCAGCGAAGACGCAGCCGCCGACGTATTGGTGGTCGGAGGTGGGGTCGCGGGCCTGTGTGTGGCCGAGGGGCTGGCGAACGCAGGGGCCCAAGTGGTGCTCGTGGAGGCCGGGGCCATTGGGTCCGGAGCGTCAGGTCAGAGCAGTGGACAGCTGTTGTTGGGGGTCATCGAGGCGCCCCATCGCGTGGTGGCCTCGCTTGGAGAGGCTCGCACCCGAGAGCTGTTTTCGCTGACCGAGACGAGCGTGGCATGGTTGGGCGACCTCGTTGAACGACGCGGACTCGCGAGTTTAGCCCTGGACGATCGCGAACCTGATGAACTCGACCGTACCCAACGCGTGCTCAGCGCGATGGGCCTCGAAGCTTCTCTGCAGCCTCCCGAACGCGCGGTGGAGCGATTTCCCATCTCAGCGCCTCTGCTGACCATGCCCATGGGGGGACGGGTGGTGCCGGACGTGGCCTTGGCCGGACTCGCGGAACGCGCGCGCGCCGCTTCGGTGAGGGTCCTCGAGCATCATCCCCTGCTGGCGCTGCACGACACGCGTGACGGCTACCTTGCGCAGGCTGGCACGACGTCGGTGACGGCTGAGGTGGTGGTGTGGGCCGCAGGGGTGGCCACCCGCCATCTCGAACCTGCCCTGGCCGAGGCCCTCACTCCGGTCCGTGAGCAGGCGTTGGCCATTGAGGGCCTTCCGCCGGGCTCCGACGATGGAGGCCGGGCCGGCTACGGGTATACGTGGTTTGAACGTCGTGGATCGGTAGGCTGGGTGGGGGGCTGTCGATGGGCCACCCCCCATCTGGAAGTGGGTGAGACCGAGCCGGTCCCCCAACCCCTCGTCCAGGCACGCATCGAAGCATTCGCCGAGCGACTTGGCTGGCTCGCGGAAGGTCGGTCGGTGGCTCGTCGATGGGCCTGGATCGATGCGTACACCAAGGACGGCCTGCCCCTGATTGGACCGGTTCCCGGCTCGAATCGCTTGCTTGCGTGTACCGGATTCTGTGGCAACGACTGGGGGCTTGGGCCAGGCGCGGCTCGCCTCGTAGTGGAGGGATTGATGGGCGAATGCTCCGAAGCGAGCCCCCTCTTTGCGCCGAGCCGATTCCTATGACCCTGCGCATTGTGCCGACCGGCGCACGCTGACTTCGCAATCCCGAATGGTGTACGGTGAGGGCTCGAAAGGCCAGGCCTTGCACTCTGCGGAGGCGAGGGATCTACGTGGCCAGGAGTAACGCATGGAATTCGGCGATCTCGACAAGAGCGATAGGCTGCGGCTGATGCGGTTCCTTTGCTCGTTCGCGTGGGCGGATCTGGAAGTTCAGGACGCGGAGAAGTCCTTCGTGCACCGCACCGTCGAGAAGCTTGGGCTCGACGAGGAGGAGACGTCGAAAGTGGAGCAGTGGCTCAAGTTGCCGCCGCTCCCCGAAGAGGTGGACCCCACCGATATTCCTGTCGAGCATCGGCAGATGTTTCTCAACATCCTGCTTCAACTCGTGGGTGCCGATGGTCGAGTGGACTCCAAAGAAATGGAGACACTGGCTCTCTTTGAACGGTTGCTGCGTCCCGAGGATGATGACGAAATCACCGTGATGTGACGGACCTCACGAGGCCCAGGGCACCGCCTTGACCTCGCCATCATCGATGCGGACGGCGGCGATTCGATGATGGTTTGTATCGGAGACGATCAGGAAGGCCCCGGCCCGAGCGATGCCCGAGGGCTCATCGAACTCACCGTCGCCACCGGCTAAGGTGCGTGTACGGCCGTTTGAAAGGGCGATCTGCTTGACCTTCTGATTGTAAGTGTCGGCGACGAACACCTCTTCTCCGGCAAACGTCAGCGCGAGCGGGTGTTGCAGGCGAGCCACATCGGCCCCCCCGTCGATGTCGCCGAAGTCGAACAGCCCTCGGCCGACCACCGTCACCACCTGGTGGGACTGCGGGTCCACGGCGCGCACCGAACTGACTTCACTATCGATGAAGAGCAGGTAGCGTCCGTAAAGCGCGGCATCGGTGGGTTGGGCGAGCGCCGCCGCCGCGGCGGGGCCGTCGACATGGTCAGCGCGTCCATTTCCGGTGTGCATGCCGATGTGGCCGTTCGCGTAGACCCAGATCTGGTGGCTGCCTGCCATGGTGACAAACACGAGGTGCTCGTCCCGGAAAATCATGACCTCGACGCCCCAAGGGGAGCGAAGCGCGATGTCTTTGGGCGTGGCCAGCCGTTCGCGAGGAACCGCACCCTGCCCCCGTTCTCCGTTGCCCGCCAGCGTCGTCACCTTGCCGGTGATGAGGTCGATCGAACGCAGGGCGTGGTTTCCGGTGTCGGCCACATACAGCGTGGTTTCGGCCCGACGGATGCCCTGTGGATTGCGGAATCGGGAGGTTTCCGCACCGCCGTCGGTGAATCCCGGCTCACCGTTGCCAAACGCGCGAAGGGGCACGAGGAACGGCCAGCCTTCCTTCAGACGGAGCTCCGCTTCGATGATGCGGTGGTTGCCTGAATCCGCGATGTAGACGCGCTGGGCCGCCTGCCCGATTTCTTGCAGGTAAGCGTCTGGCCAGACGTGCACGCGACCGGGGAAGCGGAGCGAGACCCCTTCGGTGATGGGCCGTGAGGGCACCGCATTTGAGGCGGGCACCGGCCCGTCAAGGAGCGGCTTGGGGGACTCCTCGGTGATGGAAGCCTCGTCACGAGCGCGCGCCGGCGCCTCGAGATGGGCATCGCTTGGGATTTGGCCGCCTGCGGCAAGCACCGAGTCCCAGGCCGCTTCGGCGGTAGGCTCTTCGGCTGGATCCTCGGCCAGAAGGGTATCGATGAGGTCGGCGAGGTCGTCGGCGGTGGTCTCTCCGGAGCGCAGCGCCGCGACCCGGCCCAACCTGTCGATGACCACAACGGTGGGCCAAGACCGAACGCCAAACGCGTCCCAGACGTCGTGGTCCGGATCCAGCAAGACCGGATGCCGGACGCCGAGCCGTTCCATCGCCTTTTCGACCACCGCACGTTCGCGTTCGTGGTCGAACTTTGATGCATGCACGCCGATCACCCGAACCGGCTTGACCGCATAGCGGGCTTCCAGCTCGGTCAGTTCGGGAAGCACATGCCGCGCATTGATCGAGCAGGCCGTCCAGAAATGGAGCACCCCGATGTAGCCCTCGGGAAGGGGAGCCTCTTCTCGAAGCCCGATCCACCGTTCGGGATCCTGCGGCAATGCCGGCGCTTCCGCGCGATCTTGTTCCCTAGACGTCAACGACGCCGTCCGGTCGAAGACACCGTCGAGTTGGCCATGAAGCTCCTCCGGGGTGTGAACGGGCAATTGACAAGCGTACCCCTCACACAAGTAAGCCGTCGGCTTACCGTCGATCGCCGTCTTCCCTTCGAGCCAGGGAATTGCAGGGTCCTCGAGAGGAGGGCCTACGTAGCGAACCGCGAACGGCATGGGGTGGCGTTCGATCACGCGAAGCAGCGCCTGGGTTTCGGGCTGGGTACGGTCTCCAACGATGGCAAGTTCAATGCCGCCGCGAGCGAGCCAAGAGCCGGCGATGACATCGGCTCCCAAGGCCTGAGGGGCTTCGTTGAGGTAGCGTTGACTCATGCGCAGGATGGTCTCCGCAACCTCCTGCCGGGCCGGGTCGCCACTGAGCCGAGCGAGTCGTAGGAAAGCCAGGGCGGCCATGGCGTTTGGCGCAGGTTCGGCATTCGAAAGGAAGGGCTTGCTCGGCGCAACCAAGGGGGGTTGATCCTTTCCGAGCAGGAAGAATCCCCCGTCCTCATCGTCCCAAAACAGCTGGACCAGCAGGTCGGCGAGAGAATTGGCTTCGTTCAACCACCGAAGGTCGCTCGTGGCGTCCCACAGATCGAGGCACGCCGTGAGCAGATTCACAACGTCGTCGGCGTAGGCTGCGACGTTGACGCGCCCGTCCTTAAAGGTCCGCATGAGGCGGCCAGAGGGATCTCGGCACTGCTTTAGGACCATGTCGGCGGCCCGAATGGCGGCGTCGAGCCAAGCGGATTCGGCGAGCGGACCGGCTGCGTTAGCGAGCGCGCTAATCATCAGCGCGTTCCACGATACGATGACCTTGTCGTCTCGATCCGGAGCGATGCGTTGACGTCGGGCGTCGAGCAGGGTGGTTCGGGCTCGTAAAAAGCGTGCTCGCTCTGTCTTGCCGAGCTTCTCGAGGGGTTCGGAGAGCCGCAGCACGCTGGTGCCGTCCTTGAATGTGCCGCTCGCCGTGACTTCAAGGAGTGCGGCCACGGCACGACCGTCTTCGGCGCCGAGCACGTCGACCAACTGATCCGGGGTCCAGACGAAGTAGGCCCCTTCGCTCCCTTCGCTATCCGCGTCTTGGCTGGCCGCGAATCCGCCGTGAGGAAGCTGCATCTCGTCGAGCGCCCAGGCCACGGTTTCGCGGACGATACGCGCATAACGGGCTTCGCCCGTCAATTGCCATGCTTCGACGTAGCGCGGGATCAGCTGCGCGTTGTCGTAGAGCATCTTCTCGAAGTGCGGAACCCGCCAGGCCACGTCGACGCTGTAGCGGGCAAAGCCGCCTCCCAGCAGGTCGTACATCCCTCCCTTGGCCATGCCGTCAAGGGTGCGGGTGAACATCGACAGCGAGGTTTCGTCGTGACACCGCAACACGTGAGCGGACAACGCCCACAACAAGCCGTGCGGAGGGAACTTCGGCGCTTCGCCGAAGCCTCCGTGGCGCGCGTCGTAGTTCTGGTTTGCAGATTCGACGACCGGAGTGAGCCACTCCGGAGCGAGCAGGCCCGCTCCAGCGGGGGTCACGGGCTGCAGGATGCGCTGGAGGTCTCGGATGACCGAGGACACGTCACTCTTGCGGTCGGTCCACAGCGTACGGACGTGGGCCAGCACATCCCGGAAG
The DNA here is from genome assembly GCA_039208735.1 of Myxococcota bacterium. Lineage (GTDB taxonomy): Bacteria > Myxococcota_A > UBA796 > UBA796 > DRPG01. The sequence continues at coordinate 21,387 of JBCCQY010000068.1, forward strand.
GCGGGCATGTCGGCCTTCGCTTCGGGGGGGAAGTAGGTGCCCCCGAAGAAAGGCTGTCCCTCTGGCGTGAGGAACGCCGTCATGGGCCAGCCCCCACGCCCTTGGTTGAACGCTTGGACGGCGCGCATGTAGAGGCGGTCAACGTCGGGCCGTTCTTCCCGGTCGACCTTGATGTTGACGAACCCGTTGTTCATGAGGGCTGCAATCGCTGGGTCGTCGAACGACTCGTGGGCCATGACATGGCACCAGTGACACGCCGAGTAGCCGACCGAGAGCAAGATCGGTTTGTTCTCGCGCTGAGCCTTCTTGAAGGCTTCCTCACCCCAAGGGAACCAGTCGACGGGCTGGTCTTTGTGTTGAAGCAGGTAGGGGCTCGTTTCTTCGGTCAGTCGGTTGCCCATCGGGCGACTCCTCGGTGGGCAGGGGCGGCTTCCCGGCGACTACGGGGAGCCATCACCTGGGGGACTATCCGGGCTGGGCTCCTGCGGTGCTTCAGACACGGCTTCTTCGACGGGCGGCGTGGTCTCTGCCGACTCCGTCGGTTCGGGGGCCGGCTCCACGGTTTCGGTGGGCGCGGTGGCTTCTTTCGGAGCGTCGGGCGTAACCTCGTCCGAGGGCCCTCCGCCGGCCGGAGGCTCGGTTGGGGGTTCGCTCGGTGGTTCTGGGGCCTTCACGTCCTCGGCGTCGGCCGCTCCCTCTTCAGGAACCTCGGTCTTCGCACCCTCTTCGGGCGTCGCATTTACCCCCGCGGCGGATTCCTCGTCAGGAACCGTTCCCTCTTCAGGGGTCGGCCCGTCTTCAGGGGTCGCCCCCTCTTCAGGGGTCGCCCCATCTTCAGCGACCGCATCTTCATCAAGCGGGTTGCCCGACTGCACCATGGCCTCGGCGGGAGGCGGCGCGACGGCACCCTCTTCGGACAGCGGCTGATTCTCGCAGCGAGTGCTCTGCTTGTACACGACCGTTTGTGCGCCGTGGTAGCGGAAGCCCAAGAACCCAAACTTGAAGCGAAATGCTTCGGAAGACGGATAAACCACGTTGCCTCGAATGAGGCCGCGAACGTGGACTTCAGCATTCTTGATGGTCCACGCGAACAAGCCCATGCGGATCTTGCCCAGCTGGGTGTCGTCGTTCTTGCCGCGGAGGGCCGCTTTGAATTTGGCCGGGAAGCGCACGTCGAGCAGGCTCGGGACGTCGCCACCACTCGGGAAGAAGATCTGGACTTTGACCTCTTCCTTGCGATTGGACGCCAGCGGGATCGCCCGATTGAGCACGACACCGCCACGCGCCTCGTCCCACTCCGCCCAGCTCGTGAAGGCCTCGCCACCGATGCGCGACAACACCTGACGAAGCACGTTGAGCGCTTCGGTGTCTTCGACCGTACCGGCATCGTCGTCGTCGCCCGCGACCACGACCCGACCGCCGGGGAGGCGACCGACCATGGGTACGAAGCGCGCCTTATCGGCATACACGCGCTGCTCGCGGTCGCGCGCATTTCGCTGCTGGAGTTCGCCCAGGGGCTGCAGGGCAATCTCACCCCACTGTCCGTCCACCGTCTTGCCCGCAAAGACCGCATCTCCGCGGGTTTTACCGTACTTTCCGGTGTGCCAGTCCCAGGAAGCCTGGCCTACCCATTCCCAACAGCCGGGAGGCATGTCGAGCAGTTGCTCGGCCGCGTTCTCCCACTTTTCGATATCATCGAGTCGGATGTTGGGAGGCGCGCTGGCGGTCGCCACCGTCGCCATCAACAAGGCCCACATTCGCTCTCCCGTCGAGGAGCCAGTCTGTCAACCCGCGTAACCGATTCGTTCTCTACGGGTCGCGTCAATCCGTGTCCCCTGCCGGCTGGCATCGGGCTCCCCGACGTGTTTATCTCCGGAACCCCGTGATGCGTACGGAAACCCACCAGACTGCCCCCCGGACCGACGCCCACGCGGTCGTGCCGGACTTCTTCGACGGCGCCGACCGGACCCGGGCCTTGCGGGCCCCCCGGCGCGCCGAGGTGTCGAAGACCGTCGCCTGCGCAATGGATGTGCCCCACGTCGTTATTGATCGTGTTTGTGGCGAGCTTTCGTGGAATGAACAGGCGTGTTCCGAAGGGTACGTCTCGCTGTCGAATCCGTTTGGGACGTGGGTCACCGACATGTCGCCGGCGCCCCGTCGGCAGGCGCCGATGCGCGTGGCGCCTCCCACCAGCATGGTGGGCATGGTGGCGGCCATCCATCACGTGCTCCACGGCCGCATTGACCCCATGGCTCGGGTCGAGCACCGCGATCTTTGGCAGGCCTACGCGCGGGCCCTGGTCGAGCGGGCGGATCCACTCGGCAACGTCGTCGCACACGCGGTCCTTGGCGACCCGATCGCGGAGTGGTTCAAGGGCATCGATGGGGCCCAGCAGCTCGGTGGACTGATGCGGCTTGGCACATGGGTGGATGCGCGCTGGGATCGAGGCTTGCGCATCGATCTGGATGGCACTCAGCCCAACTGGACGGGTCTTGAACGCGTGACCACTGAGTTCGCGTTTTTGCGGGTGTTCGTCCACGATCTGCAGCCCAGCTTGCTGCACATCGTTGGGGAGACCCCCCGAATGCAGTCGCTCACGTTCACCAACCAGAACCTGGACTCTCTCGATCTAGGGTGGCTCGAACGGTTCGGGCCCCTCACCGCACTCGATGTCGAGGGCTTTGCGTTGCGCCACCTCGATCCGGTGCGGTCGCATCAGCGCATGGAACAGCTGCGGGTGGCGCAGTGTCGAGGCTTGCTCGACCTGTCGATGTTGCGAGGCATGAAGGAACTCATCGACCTGCACCTCGCGGGCTGCCCCACTGCGGTATCCTGGGACGCGTTGCCGACCCTTCCCGCGTTGCGGCGGCTCACCGTCGGCAGTCAAGGCGAATGGACGACCGTCGAAGGGATTCGAGACTGTGCTCAGGTCACCGAGATGGAGCTGTACGATCTTGAGACGGTGGACGACCTAAGACCAGTTTCCACTCTCACTTCCACCACTTCGCTGACGCTGCGCAACGTCGGCATGTCTGATCTGCGATCCCTCGTCGAGCTTCCGCAGCTCACGAGCCTGTCCCTCATCCGCAACCATCAGTTGATGGACTTCCGCGCCTTGGCCGAGTGTTCGGCGCTTGAACACCTCACACTCGAGCGTCTGATGTGGCTTCGCGACCTTTCGGCCGTGGCGCGGCTTCGCCATCTCACCGAGTTGACCATTGTGAAGTGCCGGCGGCTCACCGAACTCGCCAGCTTCTCGATCGATTCGAAGCTCGAGTCGTTCACCCTCGTGGGGTGTCCCGCCGTCGAAGATCTCCATGGCATCGCCATGTGCCAGCGACTGAAGGTGATTCGGCTCGCCCAAACCTCGATCGCCTCCATCAAGGACTTCGTCGGTCTACCCAACCTTGAAGCCGTGGTGCTGTTGGATCCGCCTCGCGACCCGAAGCTAAGAGAGGCCTTGCGCCGCGCCCGAGCGGTCGAGAAGCCAGCCGAGGACTTGGCCCCCGACCATCCCAATGCCCTTGCCTACATCCTGCCTGAGACCCCGGAGGATGCGTGAAGTCGCGCTCCCGTTTCGAATCGTCGGTACTCGGTGCAGTCGGCAAGACCGTAGGGGAACGCTGTCCACGGTTGGCCAGCGAGCGGGGAGCACCGTTGGCGGCGGTAGCCGATATCCTTGTAGAAGAGGACGGTACGGGATTCGTGGTCCAACTGGAAGGGGTCGGCGATGACGCCTTCGACCTCCATTCTGCGATTGTGATCCTCGAGACGCCAGGCGGGGAGCGGGTTCGAGCCCGGAAGCCCTTCGCAGACGCCGATGGCTACTTTGCGCTTGAGATTCCCATGCAAGGGGACCGGCTGGCCTTCTTCATCGCCAATGGGGCTCTCGAAGCCCCTCCGCCACGGGCCACGGTGCGGCTGGTGTTGCATGGCCCGGAGGGACCACTGGGACAAACCGCGTTTGCGGTGCGTCCCACCCCCGCCGATCCGCTGGACTTTGCGGCCTATGCGCAGCCCTTCGCCGATCTCGCGTGGGCGGTGGCCATGGCCGATGGCAACCTGGATCCGGCCGAGCGAACGCAGATTGGTCTTCAGCTGAAAACGGTCTTGGGCGACGACGAGGTGGCCGTCGAAGCGTTTTCAAAGCCTCCGCTCCAGCCCCCAAAGGTCTCGGCGCTCGCGGTCTCGCTGCGTTGCCGGTTTGCAGAACTCGATAGTGAGGAACTCTTCTTTGCCTTGCTTGGCGTCGCGGCCAGCGACGGTGAGGTGAGCCCGGCCGAGGTCAAGGTGTTGCAGAAGGTTGCCCGGCGCCTCGACGTGCCCGAGCGCGCCTGGCACCGGTGGGCGTTCCGCATGGGGGTGGAGCTGCCGAATCCCGAGGTCACGGAGTCGACGGACCTAAGGCTCAATCAACAACCACCCTTAGTGGTACTGGCCGCTCAGCACGGCCGTCGCGTGCCCTCGATCATCTTGCAGCTCGATCGCAAGGGGCAGGACCGCCGCAACGTGTTCGCGACCTTGTCGCTGCTCACCGGCATCTTCGCCGTGGTGGCCTGGTTCGCTTCGGTGGCGGTGGCCCTGGCTCCGAGCGCGTCGGTCGCCACCTTCGCCACGGTGGCCGCAGCGCCCCTTCAGATGGCGGTGGCGGCGCTATCGGTTGGGTTTGGTTGGCTAGGACTTCGGGTGGCCCGCGAGACGGAAGGCGCGGGGCAAGGAGCCGCAACGACGGGGTTATCGCTCGGGGGAGTGTGCCTGCTGCTTGGATTGGTGTGGTGGCTCGTGGTTTGTTTGGGTCTGTCGGCCACGGCGATCTGGGATCAACGCGGACTCTGAGGCTGTCTCATGTCGTCGACGTTTCTCCTTGGCTTTTCGCAAGCAGTGGTCGATCAGCTGCGCGCTCGAACGTGGGTTGAGCTTCGCGAAGGCAGTGCCGACCGCGTTGTTTCGTACATCGCCCAGCGGCTTTCGGAATCCCGAGAGGGCAGTTCGCTCATCTCGACGCTAGAGCGCGCGTTGCTAGCATGCCCCGACGTCGAGGAGTTGTACGCGGATCTCGATTCGCTGAAGGACTTGGTCGACGAGTTGGGCTGAACACCGGGATATGACCCGAAAACGGAGGTTCGTTGGCCGCTGCGTTGCGTGATTTGCCCCTTGCGCGCTGGGCGAGCCGGTTCGTCGAGGGCACCGTTCAGATCTCGGGGAGGCTCCCGCGGGCCATCGAGCCGTCCTTCGATGGGGTCCCCACGCCCATTGGGATTGGCCTCGTGCGGGTCGCTCTGAACTTTATCGGTGGAGAAACCCCGGCGTTTGCGGAAGGAACCGTGGTCGGCCCTCGCTGCAACCTCACCACCGCCGATGGGCTCGGCGTCGCAGCGGTGGTCGATGCGCTGCACGATGTTGGGTTGTGCGTCGAGGCGCGCACCGATGGCGAACTCCAGGTCAGCCTGGGCCACGGCATCGAGGCCAGCGTGCCGGCCGAAGGGGTGGTGACCCTGTCAGCGGTCGTGGAAGGCCCGCCGGATGCGGTCGTGCTGGCCACCGCGGTGGAAGTGTCGGTTGCTGGACAGGGCATCGGGGTGCGGCACCAACAAGCCCGATGGCTCGATGGGCTCGCTCGGATCCGCATTCGCAGGGTCTCGCTGCATCCCAACGGCGAGGTCGAACTCGATGGAAGCGGAGCCGGGGTGATGGATTGGGCGGTGACCAACGGCCTGCGTCGTGCCTCCTCCCGCATCACGGAGTTGGTTCGCGACAGTCCGCGATTCGAACGACTTCGGGCGTTTCTTCGATTGGATTCGCCAGGCGGAACCCCTTCCCCGGCCTAGGTGTCGGGCGGCGTCCACGGCCGAGACTGGACCCACAGCAGGGTCTGAGGGTGGTCGGCCGTGAACGGCAGAGCGACGGCCTGACCAGACTCGAGGGCCATGGCGACCCCTGCGCTCTCGAAGCGCACTCCAGCGGGGACCTCGATGCGATGCGCGGTCACTTCGGTCAGGTTGGCCAGCACGCGGTGCGTGCAGCCATCCCGGGTCTCAGGTGGAGGGTGCGCGGCCCATGTCGCAGGTCGCTCCAGGTTCACCGCGGGGATCGCGGAGCGTAGGACGGTGGGCTTTGCGATGCGAACGGAGGCGCTCAGCAGCGGAGCATGGGTGCCTTCGGGCGGCGGGGCGAGAAGCAGCCGCAACAGCGCTACCGAAAGCGACTCGATGAGTCGAAAGCGGCCGTGCGTAGCGAGGAACCGCGCTTGTGTGTCGACCGAACCGTAGTCGACGCTTTGGGTCAGGTCGCCCGTCCACCCACACGCGTCGAGGTCGATCACCATGCCGATGTCGATCTCGAGCGGCTGCGGCTCGACTCGTTCCCGGGGCAGGATTCCCACGATGCAGGCGAGGTCAACATGTAGGTCGATGCGGTCGGCCATCAGTACCTCTGATGCAGTCCGCCATCGATGGGCACGATGACGCCGTTTAAGTAGTGGGCTTCCGTGGCCAAAAACCGCACGAGCTTGGCGACCTCGTCGGGGGTGCCCACGCGCTGCATCGGAATCCGACGAGTAAGGCGTTTACGGGTTGCTTCGTCGTAGTGGTCGGGCCATGCGACTTGTCCGGGGCTCACGCCGCAGGTCCGCACGGCAGGGGCAAGTTCCACGGCCATCGCCTTGACGAGCATGGCGATGCCGGCTTTCGACACCGAGTAGTGGGCGTGCCGCGACACCGGGCGTTCTGCGCCAATGTCGACCATGTGGACCACCACGCCGTGCTGCTCAGGCGGCGAGCCAAGCCATGTCCCGTCGGCGGCCTGCAACGCAGGCAACAGGCCTTGGGACAACAGGAATGGGGCGCGCAGGTTGATGTCTTGGACCTTCTGGTAGGCATCCAAACTGATCTCGGCGAACTCGGCCGACGGAAAGACGCTCGCGTTGTTCACGAGCAGATGCAGCGCATCCCACCGCGCTGTGGTCTGGCTCACCACCTGTCGGCACCCCTCGACCGTCGCGAGATCGGCCTGGATGAGCAAGACCTCCGCCCCGTGCCTTCGACAGACGTCTGCGGTGTGCTCCACCGCCTCATCTTGGCTTCGGTAGTGGATGGCGACATCGAACCCGGCGCGGGCCAGTTCGATGACGATGGCGGCGCCTACGCGTTTCGCGGCTCCGGTGACGAGGGCGCGCGGCCTCATGCCCCACCCTTGGTGTAGCGGCGCACGAGATAGACGCCGAGGTAGATGAGCGGGGTGTCGAGCCAAGCCAACACGATTTTGTGGAGGTAGATGGTGGCCATCACAGTGACTCCCTGCCAAAACTCCCATCCGAACCCGAGGTAGAAGAGGATGGAGTTCACCACAATGGTGTCGACGAGCTGGCTCACCATCGTCGAGCCATTGTTGCGAAGCCACAGGTATTTGCCGTCGGTGGCTCGCTTGATGGCGTGGAACACGTAGTTGTCGGTGAGCTGAGCACACAGGTAAGCCAGCATCGACCCGAACAGCAACACGCCATTGAGGGAAAAGACGCTTTCGAAGGCGTGTTGATAGCCGGCGGCGTCGTCATAGAAGGCATTGACGCCGGGCACCCAAAACGGATGAGGCGGAACCCGCATGGCGAGCTGGGTCACGGCGAGCATCACGATCGACATCACGAAGCCCACCAGCACCATGAAGTCGGCGCGCCGTTTGCCGTACACCTCGCTTACGATGTCGGTGATGAGGAAGGTGAGCGGGTAGGTCAGAATGCCGGTGGTGAGCGCCCACTCTGAGTTGAACGGGGAAGGGAACAGCTTGATGCCAATGATGTTGGTGAGCACCAACACCACGGCGAAAGCTGCGGCCAGCAGCAGGTACAGGCGTTCAGGGAGTGGGTAGGGGAGGTCGTCGACTTCGAGGGTCGGCGAGCGTCGCGTCGTCATGGGCGCTTCCGAGATAGGCGGTGGTGATCAGCAACCCGATCAAGCCACCGAATTTGAGCTCGCGGAACAGTCCCCCGAGCCAGGAAAGTCCAAACCGGTCGGCCTCAGCCATGCGCTTGAGGGCCTGCAGATCAAAGCAGAGGACGACGAAGGAGGCTGCGGCAAGCGCGGTGAGCGCCACGGGGAGTCGTCCGGTTGCGGCGGCCCACGCCGAGACGGCCAGGGCGGGAATCGCAAAGACGAGATGATGTTCGTAGGTGAACACCGGCACGAGCAAGATCACCACCCCCACACACGCGATTTGAGCCGCGAGTCCATCGGGGGCCCCCACCGGGCGCCGAAAGGCGACGGCCACTGCAGCGAGCAACGCCAGGGCGGAGACCTGACTGGCCAGGCGCGCGGCTGGTCCCAACCCAAATCCCGGGTGGGGCAAGGCCGCATCCCAGAGGTTGGGCACCGAATGGTTGCCGAACAGGCCGATGGGAACGCGCAACCCGTTGTACGAGCCTGCGCCGAACGTGGGAAGCACCTCGGTGAAAAACCCGATTTGTACATCCCCAGCGACAACGGTCAAGGCAAGCAGCGACAAGCCAAGTCCCGTCGCACAGGCGGCAATCACGGCAGTCCATTCGCGACGAAGGATCCACCACATCACGAAGAGCGCGGGTGACATCTTGAGCATGCATGCTGCTCCCATCGCCACGCCGCCCCACGCCGGGCGTTGGCCCTGGGCCAAGGCGAGGCCTGCCAAAGCGAGTCCGAGCCCGGCGAAGTTGGCTTGGCCCATCGCGTGGTTGTTGGGGACGGCGGTCATGAGGGCGAATGCCAACGCGATGCAGACCCCGATGAGATCTCCACCCCAAGGCCTCCACCATCGCCAAAGGCCCCACGCGGTGAGCACGCCCAAGCCCGTGTGAAGCCAGAACCAAAGGTGAAACGCACGGGGCAGGTCGAACGCCTGGGTCCAGCTCATCATCAGCAGGAATGGAGGGGCGTACAAGTAGGGATGCACGCTGTTGCGGATGCGGTCCTGGCGGGCTGCGGCCTGCAGCTGGCCGACGTCGTACGGGTTGCCGCCGCTGACCGCAACCTCGACGGCGTAGTGGTAGCTCGCGAAGTCGCGTCCGTGCCGGACATGGTGGGTTCGACTCCAACCCCCGGCCATCACGGCGAGCAGGTGCCAAGTGAACGCGAACGCGAACACAGCAAGGATCCAGGGACGGTCACGGGTCAGCACGAAGGCCGGTTAACGTTTGGCGTGGCGCACCGGGGGCTTGACGGTCGGTCGTATCGCGAGGGGCCGGTAGGCCCCGATCATCAGGATCTTGCGGTTCACAAGTCTCGAATCGACCTGACCACCAAGAATTTCCTAAACACCATCCCCCGTCGACCGATGGACCATCGGGAGATGCGATTGCTCGGTGGGAAACCGGGGGCGACGCACCACGAGCTTTGGTCGAGTCGGGAATGCGGTGGGGGCCGCACCTCGTCGAGGTTTGGGCCCGTCTGCAGCGCCTTCACTCCCGGTCGCCACATCGAGGACCATTTCTTGCCCGAGGGGCGCTGGGCGGTCGTGCGGACTTGCTCTCCACCGTCTTGGCCGCCCAGCGCCTAGGGTCTGAACCGCTCATCGGAGCGCCACGCGACAACGATCACTCGCGGACGGCGGGCGTCCTGAAGCCGGCCGTAACGCGGGTTTCCGCTTCAGCGCAGGGTCGTCAAGTTCATTTTGACTCTTGTTCATTGGCAAGGGTCGAATTGAGTTTTGGAAATTGGTGCCCAAACCCGGATTCGAAAGACTTATGAGGTCGGTGCGTCGGGTGACGCACCCTGATGGAGGTTTCTCATGAGCCGTTTCCTGTCGCTCGCTCTTGCGGGCTTGATTGTTCCGGTCTCGACTGCGTTTGCTGCTCCCGAAGACATGGCTGAGAAGGCTGACGAGATGGCCGAGAAGGCCGAAGGCGAGATGGCCGAAGGCGAGATGGCCGAAGGCGAGATGGCCGAAGGCGAAGAAGCTGCGGAAGAGATGGTCGAAGAAGTCAAGACGAACACGATCGTGGACGTCGCGGCTGGCAACGACAGCTTCTCGACCCTCGTGAAGGCCGTTCAGGCCGCGGGCCTTGTCGACGTCCTCTCGGGCGAAGGTCCCTTCACCGTCTTCGCGCCCACCAACGAGGCGTTCGCTGAGGTCGACGACCTCGATGCCATCCTGGCTGACAAGGAAAAGTTGGCCGGCATCCTCAAGTACCACGTCATCTCCGGCAAGGTGATGTCGAAGGACGTGGCTTCGGGCAAGGTCGCGACGGTCCAGGGCGACGACGTCAAGATCAAGGTCAAGGGCAACGGTAGCGTCAAGGTCGGCAAGGCCAACGTGACCGCGACCGACGTGGCTGCCGATAACGGCGTCATCCACGTCATCGACCGCGTCATCATGCCCTGATCAGGTTTTTGCCTGAACACCCTAGGACAGTCGGCACCCCTGGTGTCGGCTGTTCTTCGTTGTGGGGAAGGTGTTGGCCTGGAGGGGGGAACGAAAGTATGGCGACGACGAGGTGGAAATGGGATTCACCTCTCTGGAGACGACCGTGAAATCGGAAGCGATCCGCAAGGCGTTCCTCGACTTCTTTGCGGAAAAGGGCCACGAGGTGGTGCCAAGTGCACCCTTGATTCCCCAGCACGATCCGACGCTGTACTTCGTCAACGCCGGCATGGTGCCCTTCAAGGACTACTTCACCGGAGCCGCCAAGGCCCCGTACGCCCGAGCTACGTCGTCCCAGCTGTGCATGCGGGTGTCGGGGAAGCACAACGATCTCGACAACGTCGGTCGCACCCCCCGCCACCACACGCTCTTCGAGATGCTGGGGAACTTCAGTTTCGGCGACTACTTTAAGGCCGATGCCATTCCCTTCGCCTGGGAACTCCTCACGGAACGCTTGGGCATCGATGGTGACCGGCTTTGGGTCACCGTCTACGTCGACGATGACGAGGCGTTCGAGATCTGGCGCGACGGTGTCGGGGTGCCGGAAGCCCGCATTCAGCGCCTTACGGATGACAACTTCTGGTCCATGGGAGCCTTGGGTCCCTGCGGTCCCAGCTCGGAGATCTTCTTCGACCACGGCAAGGCCATCGACGACAACGACGGCGGACCGGCTACCGAGAGCGATCGCTACGTGGAGATCTGGAACCTGGTCTTCATGCAGTTCGAACAGGTCGACGAGGCCACCCGAATCGACCTTCCCAAGCCCAGCATCGACACGGGTTCGGGTCTGGAACGCGTCGCCGCGGTGTTGCAGGGCAAGTACTGGAACTACGACACCGACCTCTTCACGCCGCTCATCGCGAAGGGCGAAGCGCTGGCCAAGGTGGCGTACGGCGCAAACCCCGAGACCGACGTGGCATTGCGCGTTATCGCCGACCATGCGCGAATGGCGACGTTCTTGGCCAGCAACGGGGTGGTGCCCGGGAACGCGAAGCGGGAGTACGTGATGCGCCGGGTGCTGCGTCGCGGGGTTCGCTTTGGCTACAAGCTCGGCCTCGAAGCGCCGTTCCTTCACGAGGTTTGCTCCGAGGTCATCGAGCGCATGGCGGGGGCGTACCCCGAACTGGCGCAGCGCGCGGACGTGATCAGGAACGTGGTCCACCGGGAAGAAGAGACGTTCTTCCGAACCCTTTCGAACGGCATCCGGTTGCTGGATGGCGAGCTGAAGGGGGCGGCGCAGATTTCGGGTAAAACGGCGTTTACCCTCTACGCGACCCACGGCTTCCCGCTCGATCTCACCGAGCAAATCGCAGCCGAGCACTTGCTCACGGTCGACATCGATGCGTACAACCGCGAACTCGAACTGCACAAGCTGGCGAGCCAAGGGGCGGGCGAGGGTTGGGCGGATGCGGCCCTCGATCAAGTCTGGCACGACATTCACGACGCCAAGGGCTCCACGACCTTCACCGGACACACCGAGACGTCGGGCACAGGTGAGGTGGTGGCCTTGGTGCGCAGCGATGAGGACGGCACCCGTCAAGTCGAACAGCTCAATCCGGGCGAGACCGGCATCGTCGTGCTCAACGAGACCCCGTTTTACGCGGAAGGCGGGGGCCAGGTCGGCGATGCGGGCACCCTGTCGAGCTTCGAGGTCACGGACACGACCAAGGCCGCGGAGTTGCATTTGCACCACGGCACCGCCACGTCGCGCATTCAGGTGGGCGACGAAGTGGGCGCTGAGGTCGATGTGGCGCGGCGCAATCGCACCCAGCGCAACCACACAGGTACCCACTTGCTCCACGCGGCCCTTCGCGCAGTTCTGGGCGAGCACGTGACCCAGAAGGGCTCGCTCGTGGCCCCAGACCGCCTTCGTTTTGACTTCACCCATCCTGCTCCGATGACGGATGAGGAAAGGGAACGCGTCGAGCGGCTTGTCAATGAAGAAATCCTCGCCAACAAGCCCTTGGGGACGTCCCTTGAAGACCTCGAACAGGCCAAGGCCCAAGGCGCCATGGCGTTGTTCGGAGAGAAGTACGCCGACCGGGTGCGCGTGGTGACAGTGCCCGGTTTTTCGGTGGAGTTGTGCGGCGGCACGCACTGCACGAGAACGGGCGACATCGGCTTGTTCACGCTGGTGAGTGAATCCGGGGTGGCCGGGGGGGTTCGCCGCATCGAAGCGCAGACGGGAACGGGCGCGTTGCGCGTGATCTCGCAGGATCGACAACGCCTTCAAGAGACCGCGCAGGCGCTCAAGACGGATCCCACGCAGGTCGCGGACGCCGTGGTGCGTCTGCAGCAGGAGCGCAAGACCCTCGAGCGACGGATTGCCGAGATGGAGCGCGAAGCGGCCAAGGCGGCCGCTGGCGACCTCATCGGGCAAGCCCGCGAAGTCGGTCCGCTCAAGGTGCTCGCGGCCCAGTTCGACGGCGACCTTGGCGAACAGGCCGACCGCCTTCGGGACCAGCTTGGCTCCTCGCTCGTGGTGCTCTTCGCGGCGGACGGTGACAAGGTGAAGCTCGTTTCGGCGGCCACCAAGGATGTAGCGGGCAAGACCATTCACGCGGGCAAGGTGCTGCAAGAGGTCGCTCCGCTCGTGGGGGGCCGCGGCGGTGGTCGTCCCGACCTCGCCCGTGGGGGGGGGACCGACCCGAGCGGCATTTCGGCGGCGATCGAGCGCGTCTATGCCTTCGTCGAGGAGCAGCTCTCGTAATCACGGCGATCCCCCTTGTTACCGCAGGTCGTCACCCAACAGGGGAGTTGTTCCGTGCAACTGAACGAAGTGAAGGCGATTGTTACCGGCGGGGCGAGCGGCATGGGTCGCGTATTCACGCTGGAGCTCGCGCGTGCCGGCGCTCAGGTCACCGTTGGCGATCTCGACGATGGGGCCATGCAATCGGTGATCGACGAGTCGGCGAGCCTGCCCGGCCAAGTCCACAAGATGACCTGCAACGTGGCTGACGAAGGGCAGGTCATCGCGATGGTCAACGGCGCCTATGAAGCGATGGGCGGCCTGAACACCTTGGTCAACAACGCTGGCATCTTCCGCGACGGTCTGCTCGTCAAGAAAGACAAGGAGACCGGCGCCGTCAAAAAGATGAGCCTCGACAAGTGGAACGCGGTCATTGCCGTCGACCTGACGGGTCCGTTCCTCTGTACGCGGGAGTTTGCCGAAAAGATGATCACCACCGACACAAAGTCGTCGGTGATCGTCAACATTAGCTCGGTGGCGCGCCACGGAAACCCCGGGCAGAGCAACTACTCGGCGGCCAAGGCCGGCTTGGTCGCCGACACCAAGTTGTGGGGTCAGGAACTTGCTCGCTACGGCGTTCGCGTGGGCGCGATTGCCCCGGGCTTTGTCGATACGCCGATCCTGCAGGGGATGCGTCCCGAAGTGCTCGAGAACATGCTGAAGGCCGTGCCGTTGCGCCGCGCTGGTCAGCCCGAAGAGATCTACCAAGCCGTGCGCTTCATCATCGAATGCGACTACTTCACCGGCCGTTGCATCGACATCGACGGTGGCCTGTCGATGTGACAGGGCTTGTCGAAGCTGTCGTAGGTGCGTAGCTTCGGCCAAGCCGCCTGGTTTGGAGGAGGAGTGGCCGACTCTGCCGATGCTGTCCCATCCGTGAGCTTCTCGTCGTTCGTGGTGTCGCTTGCGACCTCGGCGATGAATCACCTTGGCGAAGGCCCTGGAGCGAAGCTCGATATGCCGATGGCACGGCACACCGTCGACCTCTTGGGTCTCCTCATGGAGAAAACCAAGGGAAATCTAGACGATGACGAACAAAAACTCCTCGAGACCGTGCTGTACGACGTTCGCATGAAGTTTCTCGAGAGGTCGGGCGAGGCTCCGACGTAGCTTGCGTCTGGAAATCGCGATACCCGCAGGCGATGTTCGCAGCTCTGGCATTGTGGATGACCGTGAGTGCGCCTGCATGGGCTCAATCTGAGCCCACTGCAGACGAACTCGTCGATCTTGGAATGAAGCAGCTCAAGCGAGGGAACTACACAAAAGCCCTCGCCACGCTGCAACGGGTCCGCAACTACTACCGTGACGACAAGGCCTCGATACGCGCCCAGCTCGTCATTGCGGACCTGCACTTCAAGAAGCGTGACTTCGAGCAGGCGCGGTTCGCCTACGAAGAGTTTCGCGACCTTCATCCCAACCATCCCCAGATCGACTACGTCACCTGGCGCATTGGGCAGTCGGTCTACAAGCGGGCGTCTAAATTCGCCGGTCGCGACCAGGGCGCAACGCGTTCTGCGGTGACCGTGTGGTCCGGGTTTGATCGGCGCTTTCCTGACTCCGAATACATCGACGATGTCGAGAAGCTGCTCGGCAAGGGCCGGGCCAGGCTCGCCAACAAAGAATTGTATGTGGCGAAGTTCTACCTGCGTCGTGGAGCCTATGCGAGTGTTCGTGGCCGCGCCGAGGGCCTCGTGCGTCGCTATGGCGATACCGAAGCTGCGGTCGAGGGCTACGCGCTGTTGGGCATGGCGCTTCATGCGACGGGCGAGGTCGATTCGGCGAGGGCGGTCCGCGACAAGCTCGCCGAGCGTGCACCCAAGAGCAAGGAACTCGAGCAGCTGGACCGGGCGCTGCAAAAGCCCGCGGGGACTCCGCCCGAGAAGACTGTCTTTGTCCGGCCCTACCGCACTCGTGGTGGTGGGGGACAGCCGGGCGCACCACAGTAACGTCGACTTGTGCAGTGGATTCGATGGAGGAGCGATGATGCGTGGAGCACTTTGGCTGGGGCTTTCGCTCGTGGCCTGTTCGGGCGACGAGGGCGACGATGGCATGCCCATGGAGACTGGCGAGGATCCAGCGGCGTGCCCCAATGAACTCGAGAGCTCGTTGCCCGAAGACGGAGCCACGACCGTTAACTACCGGAGTAACCTCCGGTTTAGTTTGGCTGAGCCTGATGACACCGCCGTCATCACGCTCGCTGACGCCGAAGGCAACGATGTGCCAGGAACGTCCCGGGTTGAGAGTGATGTCGTCATCTTCGACCCCACCGATCCGCTCACGCCCGAGACGAGCTACACCGCGACGCTGTCGTACGAGTGCGACAAGGACGAGACGGTCTCCTTCACCACGTCATCGACGGGGCTCCCGCTCACCATCGACCCCATCGGTCGGGTCTACAACCTCGACCTGACGACCGGTCTGTGGACGGTGCCCCCAGGCATTGGCAATCTCATCACGTCGCTCATCACGACCGACATCAGCCTGCTCTTCATGGCGGAGTCTATCGTCGAAGATGGTGACGGGGGCCCGATCATCAGCTTCATCGGTTCCAGCAAAGATCCGCTCGACCCCGACCAGCAGGACGACTGTGTTGACCCGTTCCTCGTTGAGGGCGGCATGTGGACCGACCCCTTCTTCGTGGGCGCGACCGACCAGTTGACCATCGAAGTGTTGGGTATCGAAGCCACGATCGTGAACCTCGAAATCGAGGGTGATTACACCCCGGACGGCTCGGCCATCGAGATTGCGCGGTTCGCCGGCGAAATCGATGATCGTCAGATCGCGGCTCTCGATCTTTGTGATGCGATTTCTGTACTCGCGTCTTGCGGTCCGTGCAGCCTTGAGCCGGCGTCCGAGACGTGCATCCAGCTCCAGGTCGAAAACCTACGCCTGCCCTTCCTCGCCGACAGCAATCCGCTCGTCGCCGAGCCGGTCTGCGAAGAGTAGGCACACGCTATTTTGCGGGGCCGTATCTTATGCGTCCCGCATTCTTTGAACCGGTTGGCCTGCAATGTTGGGCCTTCCGGTGTCATTCTGTATCGAACCCGTGGGAGAGCTGTGATGCGATGGATTTCGATTTTGGGCGTGGGACTTTTAGGCGCCTGTTCTGGTGAAACGCTGGATGACACTGGGACGGGGGGCACGATGATGCCCCCGAACCCGACCTGTGACTCGACGCTCGCAACGATCGAACCGGCCGCCAATGCCACCGAAGTGTCGGCCGATACGTCGGTAACGGCCACGTTCGACACGGCTCTGATCGATGGCGGCACGTGGTCGCTGGCGATCGACGGTGTCGATGGCGCGGCCACATTGGCCGAGGACCGCCTCTCCGCGACCTTCGTTCCCGACGCACCGCTCGACTTCGAGACGGTCTACAACGTGAACGTCACGGTCTGCGAAGAGATGAGCACCTTCGAGTTCCTCACCGGTGCGGCCCCTGTCGACGCGACGAACCTTGAAGGCGCGACCTTCACGATTGCCGAAGAAGAAATCACGATCACCAACCCGGCGCTTCTCCAGACGGTGCTGGCGGGGCTCGATCAGAGCATCTTCAACGTGATTGCCCTGCAGCTCACGACCTACGATGCCGCAACCTCGAGCTTCGACGCTGTGACGACGGTGCTCGACGAAGAGGATGCTCCGGTTTGCGAGTTCCTTGTGGCGGGCACGACCGATTTTTCGGCCAATCCCTTCCTGTCGTTTGGTCCACAGGATTTGACCATCGACATCGGCGGTGGGGCCTCGGTGACCCTCGAAGACCTGGTCGTGGAAGGCCGGGTTGCCCCTGACGGACAGTCCCTGACCAACACCGCGATCAACACACTCATCGCGCTCGAAACGGTGCCGATTTCGCTGGGTGGCCTCGACGAGCTACCGTCCTGCCCCGATGCGGTCAAGAACCCGGTGCTGGGTGCGCTTCTCATGCCCGTCTGCGCGCCGTGTGACACCAGCCCCTCGGGCGAATGCTTGGTGTTCGAGGCGACCGCGAAGTCGGCCGCGCGCAGCCTGCTCGATGTCGAAAAGGCCTGCCCGCCGGAGTAGCGCGCGCCTACGGGGCGGCCTGGGTCGGGTCGGCGGGAAGTTCGAGCGCCGTCAAGACCCGGGCATAGTCGGCCGGCGGAGGCACGCGGAAGGAGCGAGCCTCCTGGTCTTGCGGGTGCTTGAAATCGAGCCGCCATGCGTGCAGCAGGGGCCGACCTCCGTTCGTGTCGACGACCCTGCGAATCCGAGCCGGAATCCGGTTGAAGTCCTTGCTGCCGTATAGACCATCACCCAGAATGCGCCATCCCTTCTCGGCGAGGTGGACGCGGACTTGATGCGTGCGTCCGGTTTCAAGACGGCATTCGATGAGGGTCACCGTGCCCGCGCGGGCCCGCACACGCCAATGGGTCACCGCACGTCGCCCCTGGGTGGGGGGAACGGAGGCCATCCGGAGCCGGTCTCGAGGGTGGCGACCCAGGTGACTCTCGATGGTGCCGCGTTCTTCTTTCGGACGACCCAAACACAAGGCGAGGTAGCGACGACCGGCACTGTGGTCGGCAAACTGGGCCGCGAGGGCCCGATGGGCTGCGTCGTGCTTTGCCACCACCATGAGCCCTGAGGTCCCGCGATCCAGCCGATGGACGATGCCGGGCCGCAATTCGCCGCCCACCCCGGATAGGCCGTCGAGGTGGTGCAGCAGCGCGTTGACCAAGGTGCCATCAGGATGGCCGGGCGCCGGGTGCACGACCATGCCCGAGGCTTTGTTGATCACGGCGAGATCCGCGTCCTCATGCACGATCTCGATGGGGAGATCTTGAGCCTCAACCGTGGCTTCCCGGGGGGCCGGAACCTCGACCTCGATCACCGAGGGCGGTGATACCGGCAGCGACGCTCGGGCCACGACGGCGCCATCGCACCGTACATGGCCGTTTTTCACGAGGCGCGTGGCGGCCGATCGAGAGAGCGACGCGACGTGGGTGGCAATCTGAAGGTCGATTCGCGCTTCGGCAGAAACGACGAAGGTATGTCGCGGCATGACAAACTCGGTATCGAGGCGCAGGCCAGGCGGGCAACGGCCGGGTATGCTCGAGGCCTCCGAGGAGTCTCTGGTGTCTGCCTCTGACGTCCTGTCGCTCGTCGCCCTGCTTGTTTCATTGTTCACTTGGTATTGGACGAGCCTCCGCCAGTCGGTCACCGCACCAAAGCCTCGATTTGTGGGCTTCAGCCGTGATAGTGAGGGCAATTGGTTCATGGGGGCCACCCTCACCATCATCAACCGCGGTTCCACGATGCTGGCCGTGGATTTTCTCGATGTTGAGGCGAAGACGAAGCAAGGGAAGTTCCTCTTCAACTGCTACTCAGACAGCGAAAGTTTAAACGAGCACGTGAGCCGAGAAGATGTCCGGCCCGACCAACGAAAGATGCCCCATCCGTTCGTTTTGCAACCGGGCACCTCCACGGTCAAGCACGCGGTGTTCATCGCGCGAAATGGGGCTCAGCTAGCGGAAGGGAAGTTTGTGCTGACCTTCCGAGCGGCGCTGATGGGTCGTCGACGTCCCAGGAAGCTCACGCGGATTCGGGTTCGGTTCGAAGGTGAACTCTCCCCGACGGAGACGCTGCATGTGGCGTCGTTCCGTACGCTTGACCAGTTGACGTTTGATTTCAGGGAGTGAGCCCGCGTGCGCGCGGCACCGAAGGTCAAGCCAGCTCGGCCACCCGGGCCGCAAGCGCCGGCAGATCGTCATCGCGGAGCGTCCGCACGTCGAAAAGGACTGCGTCGTTGGATACCCGAGCGACAATCGCCGGAGTGCCGGTGCGCAGGGCCCGGGCGACCCGATCGGGTCGCTTCGGTTGCCACTGCACCACCACCGCCGCGATGGGTTCCATGGGGCGGGCGCCGCCTCCGACGTAACCAACGTCTTCGACGATCGTGGTTTCGACTCCTGCCTCGCCAAGAGCGCGATGGAGCGCCTGAGCACGGGTCTGCAGCACGTGCGGCTCCGCGAGCGTCATGCCCGCGACGGGGGGGGCCCGACCGGCGAGGTGATCGCCTAACGTCGCTTCGAGAGCCGCCAGAATCACCTTGTCGACCCGCAAGGCTCGATAGAGCGGGTGGCGACGAAGGCGCTCGATGACCTCGGCCCGACCCGCGAGGATGCCCGCTTGGGGGCCTCCCAGCAGCTTGTCGCCCGAAAAGCAGACCACATCGACACCTTCAGCGATGACATCGGGTACGGGCTCGTCACCCAACGCGGCATCGAAACAGCCAGAGCCTAGGTCCTCGACCAGCACGACCCCGTTGCGCCGGGCGACGTCGACTAACGCTTTGCGGTCGGGGGCCTCGGTGAATCCGGTGATGCGAAAGTTCGAAGGATGGACCCGGAGGATCACGGCCACGTGGTCGTCGATGGCGGCCTCGACGTCGCTGGCTCGGGTGCGGTTGGTGGTGCCCACCTCTTTGAGCCGAGCCCCACCCGAGGCGATGACGTCAGGAACGCGGAACGACCCACCGATCTCGACGAGTTCCCCGCGGCTCACGATGACGTCTCGGTCGCGGGCCAACGCCGTGAGAGCCAACAACACGGCGGCGGCACAGTTGTTCACGACGATGGCGGCTTCGGCCCCCGTGAGCAATCGCAGCTGAGCCGCAGCCCCCGACAGGCGACCTCCTCGAAGTCCACTTTCGAGCTTCATCTCGAGGTCGCAGTACCGACTGGCACGAAGTGCTGCGGCCCGTGCCGAATCCGACCAAGGAGCCCGCCCGAGGTTGGTGTGGACGACGATGCCCGTCGCGTTGATGACGGGCTTCATGCGCCCCAATTCCAAACGGTGCGCCCAGGCCTTGGCGAGCGGTGGCAGTTCTGAAGGGGGCGACTCTCCTGCAACGATCGCTTGTCGGGCGACCGCAATGGCCTGCCGCGCGGCAAGCACCGCAATGCGATCAGGCACGTCATCGAGTTGCTTCGCGAGGGTGTCGACGGCAGGTAGGGTGCGAAGCTGGGCCCGTTGCTCTTCGGTCATGGCGTCTTCCGCGGCTCGAGAATGTCGCGCGATCGTACCCGCCAACCCGTCATGGGTCGCAAGCGCTGAGCGCGAGCCGAGAAGCGCTTGGCACGGCGGTAGTAGCGCGCAATCTGGTAGCCACTGACGGGCAGACGGATGCGACTCGAATCCGAATTGCCTTGAACGGCACAGGGCCAGTGCCCGGCTTTGGTGGCCGTTCGCATCATGTCGACGACGTCCTGAAAGTAGGGTCCCCCTGCGTGATCGAGGTCCCACAGTGCGATGAGGTGGACACTGGGGGGCCGGCCCAGGCGAACCGGTGCCCAGGCGACGGTGGGGGCGAGGATGGGGCCTTCAGGACAGGCTTCCTCAAGTTCGTCGAGCAGCGTTTGCCCGGCCTCCACGAGTTGCGGTGTGGGCCGTGGGGCTTCGAAATCCACCGTCTCCAAGAGCCAGCCGAGCTGGCCTCCCGCGACGGCCAAGGCCACCCACGGTACGAACGCCCGCGAGGACTGAAAGGCCCATCCGATGCCCAGACCCAGTCCCGCTGAGATCGCCCAGTGGGCGGGCATCACCACGTTCATGAATCCGCCGTGGTGTGCGCGCATGAGCCCGGCGATGAGCAGGGCAAAGGCACCGGTGAGCACCGCGCCGACAAACCGCCACGAGGGACCTTGGGGAAAGCGAACCAAGGTGAGGCCCCCGATCGCCCCGAACGCCACGAAGGCGCCGACAAGCGAGGTCCACGTCATAGGAACTCCACGGATCGCAGGGAGAAACCATGCGATCACGCCGCAGATCGCCGCGGCCCCCAGACCCAAGCCCAACGCTTGGGTACGACGGCCCGGCTCATCCCACGACAGAGCGAGGAGCCAGGCCGCGATGCCAAGCAGACTGGGCAATAAGACGAGTCCGATTTCGCCCGGCATGCCGATCCAAAAGCGGTTCCACGCCATGGGGTGCGAGCTGGGCACGCTGAGGAGGTAGGTGAGAAACCCTCCGTCCGAGCGCCACTGCAGGAGGCCGGTCATCAGCAGGGCAGGGCCCGCCGAGGCGAGGGTGAATCGCACGGCTGACGATACCCCCCGATGCAATCCGATCATCGCGACAAGGGGGAGTCCGAAGGCGGCGAAGTTGTGCTTGACGAGGAACGCTGCGCACAACAGCAATCCGCCCGCGACATCGGTGCCGCGGTCGCGTTCTGCCGCCAGCACGATGCTCCAGGCCAGCAGAGCCAAGCCCAGGGAGTCCGGACGGACGAGGTCGTAGAACCCTCCCGAGGCGCGAAACAGGGCGAGGAAACAGGCCGCGCCAACCAATCCCCCCAGCCAGGACCGCATGTGCCGCCAAGCCAGGGTTGCGATGGCGGCCGCCGACGCAAGGGTGGCAGCAATCGAAACGCCTCGTCCAACTTGGTAATCAAGCCCAAATAGATCGCCGAGAGCCGCCACCACGGCCGAATAGCCAGGGGGATACACGTAGGGCACGAAATCGGGGCTCGGGGGGGCGTATAAGGGCAACCCTCGCTGCAAACGCCACGCGTGAGCGAGCATGCCGCCTTCCATCCATTCAAGGTCGAACGGAAAGGAGAAGCGCGCCGCGAAGGTGGTCCCTACCCGGAACACGAGGACGATGGCCGCAAGGGCCACCGCCCCCACCGCCACGCGGCGTTGGATCACGAAAAGCCCCAGAGATCGAAGGCGAGCTTCCAGGCGAGGCGCCAGTTGCTCAAGATGGGCCAGAAGAAGATGGATAGCCCGAACAGACCCGCGGCAAAAACCGTGAGCGGAGCGGTAATGCCCATGGTCAACACTGCGCTTTGAAACAGCGTGCGCATGGGCTTCAGCTCAAAGCGGCGTCGCAGGGTCTGCTGCACGAACGGCTGGATCTGATCCACGCTGAGCCGGGCGTAGGGACCGTGCAGGGTCTGGTCTGGGGTCAGTCGCACCTCGACGCCCCCAATCGTGATGTCGTAGCCAGCACCAGGTAGATCGCTCGGTGTGGCGGTGAGCAACGGCTGCCCACACTGCGGACAGGTGCCCACGACTTTCACGTCGCCTTGTGCGGCCCGCGCGAGATGTGGCCAGGCTTCGCGATCTGCATCGACGGGACGGCGGCCGCCTCCCTCGGTGACGACACGCTTCCCAGACTCGTCGTGGACCTCGAGCCGGTGACACGTGGGGC
>JBCCQY010000069.1:0-43653 GCA_039208735.1 Myxococcota bacterium
CCGTCCCCATCGGAGTCGGTGGGCGCCTGTCGGTCGTCCTTCGGATCGAGCGGGTCGAGGCCATAGGTCACCTCGTAGCCATCGCCGATTCCGCCGCCGTCCGTGTCGAAGAGGTCGGGGTCGGTACCCCATTCGGCCTCGTCTTCGTCGGAGAGGCCGTCCCCATCGCGGTCGGGCGTCATGAACCCGTCGTCGGAAGGATCGAGGGGGTTGGTGCCCCGCCACACTTCTTCGCCGTCTGGGACGCCGCCGAAGTCGCTGTCCCAGTTGTAGGGGTCGGTGCCCCAGCCGTAGATCTCCTCTTCGTCTGACAGACCGTCCCCATCGGAGTCGTTCCAGGGGGGCTCTTCCAGATCGTCTTCGGGATTCAGCGGATCGGTGCCCCGGCGCAGCTCCTCGCCGTCCAATACGCCGCCCTGGTCGCTGTCTGGATCGAAGGGGTCGGTGCCCATCTCGGCTTCGTCTTCATCCGACACGAAGTCCCCGTCGGAGTCCGCCGGAGCGTCCCCATCGTCTTCGGGGTCGAGCGGATCGAGGCCGTAGGCCACCTCGTAGCCATCCAGAACGCCGCCAAAGTCGCTGTCCGGGTTGTCGGGGTCGGTGCCGTAGGCTTCTTCGTCTTCATCGAACAGGCCGTCCCCATCGCGATCGCCGAAGGGCTCGGGACGCGGGCGATCGTCGGTCGGATCGAGGGGGTTGGTGCCCATCCAGACTTCTTCGCCGTCGGGAACGCCGCCATCGTCGGTGTCCCAGTCGTACGGATCGGTGCCCCAGCCGTAGATCTCTTCGTCATCCGACAGGCCGTCGCCATCCGAGTCTTCGAAGAATCCGAAGTCGTCATCATCGGGGTTGTTTGGATCGGTGCCTCGCCACACCTCGTCGCTGTCGAGCACCCCGCCGCCGTCGGAATCGGGGTTGTTGGGGTCTGTGCCGAAGATCGCTTCGTCTTCGTCGGACAGGCCGTCGCCATCACTGTCGACGGGGGCATCTGAGTCGTCTTCGGGATCGAGCGGATCGAGACCGTAGATCAGCTCATAGCCGTCGGGGACGCCGCCAAAGTCCGAGTCGGGGTTGTCGGGGTCGGTGCCGATGATTTGTTCATCTTCGTCGGACAAGCCGTCGCCGTCCCGGTCGTTGTAGACGGGCGGGCCGTCGTGGCCGTCATGATCGTCAGAGGGGTTCAGCGGATCGCTGCCCTTCGCGACTTCCTCGCCATCCCAAATCCCCCCAAAGTCCGTGTCGGGGTTGTAGGGGTCGGTGAAGAACTGGTTGCGTTCCTCTTCGTCGGTGAGCCCGTCGAAGTCGCTGTCGAGGGGGTTGACCTCGTCATCGGCGGGGTTCTGCGGATCGAGGCCCAGCCAATACTCTTCGCCGTCGAGACGACCGCCCCCGTCCGTGTCAGGGTTGTTGGGGTCGCTGCCCCAGTTGAGTTCGACCTCGTCGGGCACGAAGTCCCCGTCGGAGTCAAAGGCCAGCTCATCGTCGCTCGGGTCGCGGGGGTCCGTTCCCGCAATGGCCTCGGCGCCGTCACCCACGCCGCCACCGTCGGTGTCGAAGAGGAAGGGATCCGTGCCCCGGCGGGCTTCCTCATCGTCGGGAGATCCATCGCCATCCGAATCGATGATGAACACCGCGTCGTCGTAGGGATCGAACGGGTTGCGTCCGGTGTGGAACTCCTCGCCGTCGCTCGCGCCGCCACCGTCGGTGTCCCAGTTGTAGGGGTCGGTACCGATGAACCGCTCATCTTGGTCGAACAGGCCGTCACCGTCGCTGTCGTACCAAACGAAGTTGTCATCGAAGAGGCGCGTGGGATCGGTCCCGAACAGGACTTCTTCGCCGTCCCCCACCCCGCCACCGTCGGTGTCGAAGACGAACGGGTCGGTGCCCCAGCGGCCTTCTTCCGCGTCCAGCAGGCCGTCGCCGTCGCTGTCCACGAACCAGAACCCGTCATCGAGGGGGTCCAGGGGATCGGCCCCGAAGGCGACCTCGTCACCGTCCCACGCGCCGCCGCCATCCGAGTCTGGGGACAGAGGGTTGGTCCCGAAGCCAAACACCTCTTCGCCGTCGGTCAGGCCGTCGTTGTCGGTGTCGGCGGCCAACGGATTGGTGCCGTTGCGCTGCTCCGTGTCGTCGTCAATGCCATCGCCATCGGTGTCCACCGCGAGCAGTCGGGCATCGTCGCGCGGCCGCAGTGGATTCGCCCGCATCGCGTGTTCGATGCCATCGGGGACACCGCCGCCGTCCGTATCTGGGTCATTCGGATCGGTGCCGAGGCGAAGCTCTGTCGCATCCGTCAGCCAGTCCCGGTCGCTGTCCTCGCTGCGCGCGTGCACGGGAAACCGAATCGGGTCGGAGACGAAGAAGGGCCGTTGCTCCGCTGACGGTGGCACGCCGTCGTGCACCACGCTGTCGATGGCGACAACGCGAAGGGCGATCTCGCGTCCATTGAGGGCTCGGGGCAAGCTGTACTCGACAGACGCGGTGCCGTCGGGCCCCAAGACCGTGGTGAACAGGACTTCGCTCTTGCCCAGGCCCGTGCAGACACCGCCCAACGGGCTGTTGCACTGTCGATAGCTCTGGCCACCCATCACGACGATGGTGGCGCCCGGGGGACCGTCCCAGAAGAACGCACGGTTCTTGTTCGAACCGCCGAATCCTTCGGTGAAGCCCACCTCCGGACTCGCGAGTGCACTGGCGAACAGCCAGGTCACGAGTGATGTCATCGATCGAACCTCCGCGGGGTCCGTCGGATCCAAAAAGTTGTGGAGGTACTCACCTTTGAGCCATTTTCCGGTTTTTGCCGGACAACCACAGCCGAGGGTCCAGGAGGGTCCGCTGAGCGCACCGACCTCGAACGATGGCGATGCTCCTACTCCCGAAGACGAATCTTCTTCGCCCGCTCGACCCGCGGGATCGGCTGCAGGCTCCGTTGCGGCCGGTATTCTGGCCAGTCGGGTGCTCGGTTTGGTTCGCGAGAAGGCGGTGGCCTACTTCTTTGGCGTGGGGCCGTTCCTCGACGTGTTCCAGCTCGCCCTGCGGGGGGCCAACCTGCTCAACAACCTGCTTGGGGAGGGCACCCTTTCAGCCTCGTTTATTCCCGTATACAGCCGGTTGCTCGAGGAGGGTCGGGAGCGTGATGCGGGCCGATTTGCGGGGGCCATTCTTGGCCTGCTGATCGCCGTGGCGGTGGTCATCACGGGCATCGGCATGGTGTTTGCCGAGCCGTTCGTGCGCTATGTCCTGGCGCCAGGGTTCGCGGGGGATGCGGCGTTGGTGGCCCAGGGGACCGAGACCGTCGATCGGTTGCCCCTCGCCGTCCGTGCCCTTCGCTTTGCGCTTCCCATGGCCGCGTGCCTCGCGCTGTCGGCATGGGCCCTTGGCGTGCTCAAATCGCACCGGCGCTTCTTCTTGCCCTACGTAGCGCCGACCCTGCTCAACATTGCGGTGATCACCGGCCTGGTTGTCGGGTCGATGACCATCTTTGGGGATCCCTTTGGAGGGCCCGACGGCATCCTCACCGCCGACATCGATAGCCTCGAACGCCTTCTCATGGCCGCGATGGTGGGCGCGTTGGTCGGGGGCGTGCTTCAGTTCACGGTTCAATTGCCGGCGGTGTTCCGGGTGCTCAAGGGGTTCCGACTGTCGCTGTCCCGGCGGGTGGAAGGGGTCACCGAAGCGCTTCAGGCGTTCGGTCCCGTGCTTGCTGGTCGAGGGGTGGCACAGGTCTCGAGCTACGTCGACACGGTGCTTGCGGGCTTCGCCGCCCAGGGGACGCTCGGCGCCCTCCGACCCGCGCTGGTGCTTTACATGCTGCCTATCTCTTTGTTTGGCATGAGTGTCGCAGCCAGCGAGCTTCCCGAGTTGTCGCGACTTGGGGCCGAGGAACGGGCGAAATTCCTCGATCGGGTCAGCGATTCAACGAAGCAAGTGCTCTACCTCGTGGTGCCTACGGTCGTTGGCTACCTCTTGTTCGGCTGGTTCATCGTTTCGGCCCTGTTCGGCGGGGGTAGTTTCGACGGTGACGACGTTTGGCTCGTGTTCCTCACCCTTGCCGGCTACACGGTCGGTTTGGGAGCCACGGCGACCAGCCGGTTGCTACAAAACAGCTTCTACGCCCTTAATGAGGCTTCCGTGCCCGCTCGCATCGCCGTGCTTCGGGTGGTGATCAGTGGGGTCATCGGGGCCGGGCTGATGTTCACGCTCGATGCGCGCACGGTGGGCGAGTGGGTCGATCTTGAGGTGCCCTCGCGGTTGTCGTTGGCCGCGGTGGGGCTTGCGGCCGGGGCTTCCGTCGGGGCGTGGGTCGAGCTGACGGCCCTCGTCTGGTCGCTCCGGTCACGCTTGCCCGGATTTGGCCTGCCGATCGGGACGATCGCCCGCATGGTCTTGGTTGCCGTAGGGTCTGCGGTGCCGGTCGCCGCGCTGTTGGCCTGGGTGCCCTTCTTTGGCACGACCGTGGGTAGCATCGGTGCCATTGGGCTGTATGCGTCGAGCTATCTCGGCATTGGAATCGCCTTGTCGTTCCCCGAGGGCCGTGTTTGGACGGACCGCTTCGTGCGTCGGATCTGGCGGCGCTGAACTTCTTTCCAAAGACGTCAAACGCCAATACGAGGCGGCTGCGCCCCGCTGGCGTTGTTTTGTTTTGAGCGGTGCGCAGGGGGAAGAATGCCGCTCCGCTCTGGTTTTGTTCTCGTATGGGCTCTTTCGGCAATCCGCTGCGCAGATGCGACGACCCCCTTCGATGATGTGAGGCCACCGGACCCTCTGGAAAGCTCGTCCGAAGACGAACTTGAGGTGGCGAGACGCTGCAGCACGCCCCCTCCCACCATCGAAGAGATCCAGGCCGACGAGATCCGCATGGCCATCGCGGCGAATACGCCGCCAAACATCGTCCCCGGTAGTGTGACGATCCCTGTGGCCTTCCATGTCATCACCAACTCGTTTGGTACGGGTAGCCTCTCTCAGGCCGCGATCGATGCGCAGATTGACGTATTGAACGAGGCCTATTCCGGCACCACCTCGGGCAATTCGGTCGATACCCCGTTCCGCTTTCAGCTCGTTTCGGTCGACACCACAGCCAACAACAGTTGGTTTTCGTTGAGCATCGACTCGGCGGCGGAGACCGCGATGAAGTCGGCGCTTCGCGTGGGGGGCCCGGAGACGCTGAACGTGTACACGGTGCAGGCGACCGGCGGTTTGCTTGGGTGGGCCACTTTCCCATCGTGGTACGCCAACAATCCCGTCAACGACGGTGTGGTGCTGCTGTACTCGACCCTCCCTGGGGGCGCGAACGCGCCGTTCAACCAAGGCGATACGGGCACTCACGAAGTGGGGCATTGGCTCGGCCTTTACCACACGTTTCAGGGGGGGTGTACGGGGGGCGATGAAGTAGGGGACACGCCCGCCGAGGCGTCGCCGGCCTACGGGTGCCCGGTGGGCCGCGACACCTGCGCTTCCGCGGGCTCGGATCCCATCCGGAATTTCATGGACTACACCGACGACAGTTGCATGAACCAGCTGTCGAGCGGTCAGCGCACCCGCATGGCACTGCAGTGGGAGGCCTATCGGGCCTTTGGCCTGCCCGACCCGGGGACGGAGCCCCCCGCGCCCGACGCGGACTCGTGCTTCGAGAGCGAGGCCTGTGGTGCACAAGCGCCAGGTGGGTGTTGGTGTGACGCCCAGTGCGCCCAGTACGGCGATTGCTGCGATGACGTTGGCACCTGCAACAACGAACCGCCGCCCACGGGACCGAACCCCAATTCGTGCGCCGAGACCACCTCGTGCGACGGGCAGGCTCCCGGCGGCTGTTGGTGCGACGAGGCCTGCGAGGCCGAAGGCGACTGTTGCTTCGATGTGTTCACGTGCGACGCCTCACCCGAGCCTGACCCCAACTCTTGCGTGGAATCGCAAGCCTGTGGGGGCCAGGCGCCGGGCGGGTGCTACTGCGACAGCCCGTGCGCACTTTATGGCGACTGCTGTAGCGACGGGCCCTGCTGAAGGGCCTACCTTTACGTTCGGTGCCGTGAAGGGCCTCGGTAGGTCCGGGGACGGTCCGGTCCCGGACCTCGGGAGGGAACTTGGGGGCCTCGAGGACCCCGCCCGGGAAAGGGTCGAGGTCCATTCGGAGGTCCCCCGGGGTGACGCCGTTCGCGGCGCGGGGGACGAGGGGTCGGCTGAGGCTTCGGAGGTTGGGGAAAAGCAGTCAAGGATGCACGCTCTGTGGAAAGGAGGAGCGCTCCAGGCAGACGTACGTCTCCATTCAACACAGTAGGTACTGTGTTGGGTTCACTGCGCGCAGCCATACATCACGGATGTACGGGATTGCAGGAAGAAAACGAGAGGGCCAGCGAAGGCACTACGCCTGGAACGGGAAGGGTTCAGATTTTCCGGTTCTCAAGCGACTAGTCCATCGACTGGACCTCCAACGGTGGAGCCCTGGCAGATCACGGCTCCGATGGCTTCACCATAGGTGGACCCCAACACGGTGTCAACCGAAATTCCGTCAGCCCGGCGGAATCGGAGTTGCGCCAGGTCGAAGCACCGGAACATGGTCTTCGACGTAGTGCTCGCGTACCCACGGCACGCGTTCGGCCACGCGTCGTAGCATCTTGCCGATGGTGCCAAATGACCAGCGTGTCGCGATTTCGTCAGGGACGATGCCTCCGACCACGGTTCGTGCGTGGTAGCCAACCAGCGTACCGCCCGCGGCTTTCGCAAAGAACCAGCCCCCGTCGTTGACGTCGAGCCACACGCCTTTCTTCTTTTCGTGGGTGGCACTGCGGGCCGGGTCGAGGTCCCAGGTGCGTTCCCAGACATGTCCGTTCGTCTTCGTGCGCAGGGCCCCGTTGTTGACGACCCGAATCACCCATTGCCGTGTGGCGAGGGGCCAGGGAAGATCGATGCTTTGGTAGACGACCTTGTTCTCGAATGTCGATCCCGGAAGCGTCTCTTCCACAAATCCGTCGACAATCTCGATGTGAGGGTCTTGCACCGCAACCCAGGCGGTGTCGATGTCGGCGTCGAGCCACACCAATCCAAGCACGCGGTCTGTGCCCTTCAGCTTCTCCCGGCGACGGGCGACCTCGCACTTTGCGACGGTGGCCCACTCCTTTTCGGTGAATCGGAAAGGATACACCGCCTCGGCGGTCAAGGCGGGTCGGTAGGCCTCCCAGGCAGCTTGCAGGGTGGCTGCATCGGGACAGGTCCGAGCTTGGGCCATCGACCAACCGAACAGGAGAGCCAGCATCATCAAGGTCGCTAGGAGGCTTCGCGTTTAAGCGTCGCGCCCTGAGCCAACGGAATGCGCTTGACCGGCTTGAACACTTTGGGCGCATCCGGCGTGGCTCCGGGGCTTTCCCGCACTACCGAGATGCGCTGCCCGACCTGCAGGATGAACAGCTCCAGGCTCTTGTCACCGTCTGCGCACCGCACCGTCCACAGCGGTGTCTTCTCTTTGCCCGCGTTGCCCACCGGCCGAATGGGGGCATCGGTGCAGGTGCCTCGCACCTTGCCTAGCCCCACCGTTTGCGCCTTGTTCTCACCCCACGTGAGCTGCAATTCGGCCTTCGTGCGCGTGATCATGGAGGTGGCGGCAGCCTCTCCGGCCGTGCCTTCGGGCGTCGGAGTCGGGTTCGCCTTTTTGACGGGCTCTTCGAGCTTCGTGAGTACGAGCTTGCCCATGACGTCGCCCGATGCGCCAACCGGGGCCATGCGCGGGCCTTTTTGCTTGCCGCCCTTCCGACGCTTTCCCTTGAAGCGCCCACCGCGGCGCTTGCCGCGCTTGCCAACTTTCGCCTTGCCACGCGCCGAAGCGGTGGGGTTGTCGGCCGACGTCGGTTGGGTCGTGGAGGACCCACAACCCACGAGTGCGCCCAGGATTACCATCCAAAGGGTCATGCCACCTCCGTTCGTGGCTTAGATGACAACGGTGCCATTCTCTGCCTTGGCCTAACCAGCTCCACGCGCTTACTCCGCTCGCTTCAACCCGAAGGCCAGCCGAACTGGAACCCAAAGGCCGTGATTTCCATCGTTGCGTACATCACCGTGTGCAGAATGGCGGTGGGCCAACACGATTTCGAACGCCACGCGAACCAGCCCGCGATGACGCCGCCAAACCACGACGCGATGAGTTCGGTCTCGGGCTTGCGAGCATGCAACAAGAAAAACGGGAAGGCCTGCAGAAGAATGGAAGCCAATGGCCCAAGGGCGCGGGCAAACCCAAACAGCATGAATCCGCGAAAGAAGAACTCCCAACAAAACATGTAGACGCCGATGGCTACCTGGTACTGAACGAGAGCGAGGACGTCACCGGCTCGGGCATCTGGATGTCTTGGGTAGAACTGGATGAAACTTGGATCGAACCACGCGGCGAGGGGGATGCTGATGCCGAGCACCACCACCACGCCAAGGGCCAGCGGCCCCCACCAGCGCCAGTCGCCAAGCGAAAGTCCCCAGTCCGCCAGTCGGCTGCCGCCCACGCCTGCCGCCAGCACGATCGTGCCGAAAGACAGGGCCACCATCTGAACGAACCAGCTTGGGTCGTCTTGCCACTGGAGGAGCAGTTTCTTTGGGGGCAACGGGCCATACGCCCATTCGAGCGCCACGGTCAACGCGAAGCCCGTCGCCAGCACCGCCAAAGCGAGGGAAAGCCAGGCACGCCAGCGCGGCAGGGTTGGGTCGGTGGGCTTTCCGAAGGCACTCCTCCACATGTCATGGGCGATCGCAGCCGCCCAAGGCACGACGAGGAACACCACGATCGCGAGACCGGGCAACACCAAAAGGTCAGCTCGAGGTCCGTGACGGATGTAGTGCAACTGGGGAAATGCCGCTACCGTAGCCAACCACAGCACGGTTCGGTGCTCGGTCAGCCACTCCCACAACTCTCGAATCGCAGAGACCACGCCGCCAGATATGGCCAACCTCGCGTCCCTGCTATACTGAACTGATGTTCAGACGAAGGGGACGATCGGCCGCCCATGGAGCGCCTCGTTCCCGTTGACTGGAGGATGTGGTGAACTGGGATCGGAACGAAGGCCGTTTTACCTGTATTCTGCCCGGCGGGCTCGTCGCGCACGCCGTACAGACGACATCAGGATGGGAGGTGATGGTGCCAGGGGCGGGTATCCACGATTGGGTGCACAACCCAAGCCTCCGCACCTGGCTCTCGGCAAGGTCGGTCGTGGAACGACTGATTTGGGCGAGGCTCCACGATGGCATCGACGATCTGCCAATGTGAAGGCAAGCTTCTGCGAAGCTGATCTCCCAATTCATCGGATTCGCGTAATGCCTGCGCTACCGTCGAGTCAGGACGAGCGTGGCACCGAACGGGGGGCCAGGAGGAAGCGGGATGAGGATCGTGATCATCGGCAACGGTGTTGCAGGGATGGAGGCTGCGTTGACCATCCGGCAGCGGGAGGCCAACTGGTCCATCACCATCATCAGCGAAGAATCGGACCACTTCTTCTCGCGCACCGCGTTGATGTACGTGTTGTCCGGGCAGTTGAGCCACGCGTGCATCGAGCCTCTCGAGCGATCCACGTACGGCCTGCAGGGCTTCGAGCGGGTACGGGCCCGGGCCACCGGCATTGATCGTGAGGGCCATGCGGTATTGCTCGCCGATGGGGAGCGGGTGCCCTACGACAAGCTCATCATCGCGTGCGGCAGCCGGCCTCGACCCGCTTCGTTTTGGCCCGGCTACGACGATCTGAAGGGCGTCGGACACTTCGTGACGATGCAGGATCTGACTTGGCTCGAGCACGAGATGCACGACAAGCTCTCGCCCGCTCGGCCCCCCAACGAAGACGCCCACCTCGCCCGAACCACGCCCGACAGTCCCTACCAACCTCGTCCCCCGGCTTCCCAGGTCAACGGCCGCAAAGCGGAGCGTCCGGTTGTGATCGGTGGCGGCTTGATTGGCATCGAGGTCATCGAGACGATGATCGCGGCGGGGCTGCGACCCACGTTCCTCATCCGTGAGGATTCGTTTTGGCCGATTGCCCTGGATCGCCAAGAGGCCTTGTGGATCGCCGAACAGATGCGGCACCACGGTGTTGAAGTGCGACTTGGAGAGAACGTCGAGCGGCTCGAAGGGGAAACGACCGTCCAGCGCGTGGTCACCGATCTCGATGTCCACAAGACGGATCTGGTGGTGGTCGCGATTGGGGTCGTACCCAACACAGATTGGATGGGCGATGCCATTGAGCGCGACAAGGGTGGAGGCATCCTCGTCGACAAGCAGCAACGCACGAACGACCCCGACGTCTATGCGTGTGGGGACTGCGCGAGCGTCGAGTGGTTCAACGGATGGGTGCGCCCCGAGCAGCTTTGGTACACCGGACGGGACCAAGGGCGCATTGCGGCTCGGGCCGTGCTCGGCGACGACGTGCGCTACGAACGCGGCATTTTCTACAATTCCGCCAAACTCATGGACATCGAGTACACGACGGCGGGCCTCGTCAACATGAAGGTCGAGGGCGAGGCGTCCTGGTACCACGAAGAAGATGGTGCGGTGAAGTCCACGACCCGCATCGTGCACGTCGATGGTCAGGTGATCGGATTCAACTTCCTCGGTCGCCGATGGGACACCGAGGTGTGCATCCGCTGGATCGAGGAGCGCCGCACTCTGGAGTACGTCCTCGCTCACCTCAACGAGGCTCGATTCGACACCGAGTTTGTGCCCCCGCTTCAGATTCCCGTCGCATCCTCCGCGGCCTGAAAGGAGACGATTCCTCATGCACTTGCAAGCCCAACAGGGCCTGATGCGAACGTTTCGCCAGCCGTGGCGCAACCGGGGCGCGTTGGGTTGGGCCATCAGCGCCGTGCTGATCGGCTTCTACTGCGCGTTGTACTGGACCAACTGGCTCGAGCCGGTGGCGCAGTCTCTCGGCCTGCGAAACAAGTGGTTCCTTTACGGCATGCTCTACACGGTGGGCGTGACCGTCGGCGGGATCATCTATCTGCGGAAGCACGGGAATTCCCGCTATAATGTGCTTCGTATCGGCACGAATATGAGCGTGCAGATCGCCTTCGGCTTCGCCCTGCCGTTCTTCATGCAGCCCGAGTTCTACTGGAGCTACTTCTGGCCACTGAAGTACGACTACTTCTACCCACAAACCTTGCAATCCCTGCCAACGTACATGGCGGTGTACACCGTCGTGGGCAGCACGGTCCTGGCTCCGTTGCTTGCGATCTTCACCGGTAAACGCTGGTACTGCAGTTGGGTGTGCGGGTGTGGGGCGCTCGCCAACACCTTTGGAGACCCGTGGCGGCACCTCACCCACACGAGCACGCCGGCCTGGAAGTTCGAGAAGGTGGCGGTACACACGGTGCTGTTCATCGCGTTCGTGGCGACCGCCGTGATCGCCGCCGACCAGTTCATGACGACGTCGCAAGCCTTCACGGCCTTCGCGAACCAGACCAAGTCCTGGTACGGCTTCGTGGTCGGCGCCATTCTCGCCGGGGTCATCGGGACGGGGCTTTACCCCTTGCTCGGACCGCGGGTGTGGTGTCGGAACTTCTGCCCGATGGCGGCGATGCTCGGCATTGTGCAGAAAGCAGGCCGCTTCCGGATTCGGGTGAAGAAAGACATGTGCATCAGCTGCGGCAATTGCACGACCTACTGCGAGATGGGCATCGACGTGCGAAGCTACGCCCAATCAAACCAGTCTTTCACGCGGGCGAGCTGCGTGGGATGCGGCATGTGTGCTCACGTGTGCCCGCGGGGCGTGCTCAAGCTCGAAAATCACTTCGAGGTACAGGGCGACAAGGCCCGAGCCGGTCAGCCGACAATCGACTTCTAGGGGTCAGTTGACGTCGACGTCACCAAAGGGATCGTAGGTCTCGGCCGCGGCCTTCGCGGGTTGGCCTTCGAACACCATGGTTAGTGGATCGATCGCGGCCTTCATCCGTTCGAGGGCCTGCCTCACCACCACCGCAGCAAGATCGGTGGTCAGGCCGCCCGGGCGGTAAATGAGCCCGACCCGATGTCGCAGCCCGCCATCGTCGAGGTCGAGGTCGAACGCCCCAGTGCTGAACCGATGATTCACTCGCAGCACGAACTCCGCCACCTGGTCGAGCTGGTGGTAGGGAATGCCCTGGGGAAGCATCGTGGTCACACAAAGCTGCGCGTGCTCGGGTTCCACCCATGCGAGGCACCCCAATGCGGGAATGCCGTCGGGCGTGTTTAGGATCGCCTGGCACATGCCGTTGTCTTCGAGCACATCGACATCGAGATCCAGCGCGCGCATCGCCTCGGCCAGGACCGCCACGTCACGAATCCAGCCCTCTCGGGGTTCGCCCCGCGGCACGTAGACGTCATCGGCGGCCTCGGTCGCATGGGTGCCTTCCACGACCTCAAGCAGGGGGTCTAAGACTCGGTGCATGCCCTTGAGGCACTCTTTGATGGTGACCGCCACGAGCACGGGATCCGATGTCCCGACCCGGTGCAGGCCGACCCGGTAGTTCAGGCGTCGCTCATCGACGTCAAAGTCGATCGTGCCTGCCGTGAGATGGTGATTGGCCCGCAGCACGAAGTCCCGAACGGCCCGCTGGCGAGCCGCAGGTACCGACGGCACCAGCGTTTCGACCACACAGACATCCCCGCGATCGGGATGGGCCCACGCCACAAGGCCCAGCAGGCCCGGCGTGGTCTCGGCGACGACGGGCCCGTCGGGATCGACGAATTCAGCACGGAGCCCTAGCGCTTGCATGGCAAGCACCAACTGGCTCCAGGGTGACGTGTCGGCGGGCTCACCCACGAGGTTGCTCCCCATTCGCCTTCGTTACGGACGCCAGCAGATTCTCTCAACGCTCAGGACGATGGGTGTACTGACTCAACGCGCCAACTGCCAGTTTTCGTTGGACTTGTCTGCACGAAGCCCGCGAGCACGCGGGGCATCCTGAGGTTACGAAACCGTCTTCTCAAGTACGGCTGGAGCACAGCAATCATGGCCCTTCTCGACATCATCACTGCCCCTCATCCGGTGCTTGAGCAGCCGGCCCGGGTCGTGCGGCCCGACGAGTTCGGACCCGATCTCGAGCGGTTGGTCTCGGACATGGCCGAGACGATGTACGCCGCCCCCGGGGTTGGTTTGGCCGCGCCGCAGGTGGGCGATCCTCGCCGCATCATCATTTTGGACCCTGGCGAGCGTCACGAACGGGGACAGCGGTTCTTCGCGCTCGTCAATCCGCGCATCGTCGAGCGCAGTGATGATACGATTCCCTGGCTTGAGACCTGCCTTTCGGTGCCAGAATTCGAGATTGAGGTCCAGCGCAATCGGATGATCAAGGTCGAGTGGCAGAACGCAGCCGACGGTGAAGCGCGATCCGCGTGGTTCGAAGACTTCGAAGCGGTGATCGCACAACACGAGATCGACCACCTGCAAGGCACGATCCTGCTCGATCGTGCGAGCCGTTTCAAGCGTAGCCGTTACCTGAAGAAGGTCTCAAAGGCCAAGAAGAGTCAGGTGCCCGCATGATTGTTTCGTTGCTTGCTACGGTTGCTTTCGCGAAGAATCCTTGTACCGATCCGAACCTCCTGGAGGTTCACGCGGCCGCCATCAAGGACCTCTACGAGGACCATGAGAGCGCTCGCGAGGACCGCTTCAGCACGGATTTGCTCGCGAGTGAGGCCGCGAAGGCGGACCGCCGACGGGTCAACGAAGTGCTCAAGTACGACAAGCAGGACAAGCTCTGCAGCGGCCAAGACAAGTGGTACGCCGCGTGGATCCTGCAGTCGTCGTCCAAGATCGATGATCTGAAGCGGAGCTATGAGCTGGCGCAACAGACCATGCAGGAGCGCGTGCCGCGTGGCGCTTGGCTCACGGCCTACACCTTTGACCGCATGCGGTCGGCCGACGGCTATCGCCAGGCGTTTGGTACCCAGACCCGGGTGGATGGGGCCAATCGGCGTTGCCTCATCGAACTCGACGGCAGCATCGACGATGCAAAGCGCCAGAAGTACGGCGTGCCGCCCCTCGGCTCCATCTATCGGTCGGTGCTTGATGCCAACGGCTTCGAAAAGGATGCTCCCACCGAAGCTCGCCTGCGTCGCCACAGCCTGATGTGTGACCCCGTGGCGCTCTTCGACCCCAAAACGAAGCGCCAGGCTCCCGGACAGTAGCCAGCTTTACAGTTCTTTTCCTTGGCTCCACGGAGTCGCAAATTGGCGGCTCTACGTTGGATGCAGACGGTCGCTCGATGGACCGTCCCTGGGAGGAACCCATGATGAATCGCGCCATTGCCGCCATTTCGATGCTCTTCTTGGCGGCCCCTGCGATGGCCGCGCCCCCCACTGTTCCGCACGAACGTGCCATGGAGCGGATGGAAGAGGCACTCGACACTGTCGATGCCACCGATGCACAGCGTGCGGCCACCAAGGCCATCGTCGACGAGACCTTGCCCGAGATGAAGGCCTACCGTGCCGAAGGCAAGTTCATTCGTGAAGACATCCGCGCCGCGTTCGAAGCGGACAAGGTCGACCGCGAAGCGCTCGAGTCCGCCCGGCTCGATCTCGTCGATCTGTTTGACCGCGCCACGTCCACGATGTTTGGAATGTTCGCGGATATTGCCGATCTCTACTCGCCCGAGCAGCGCGCGGAGTGGCGCAAAATCCGCGAGGAACGTCGGCAGCAGTGGCGTCGTCGGCTCGGCTTCGACGGCTGATCGGTGACGCCGCGCGTGCTGCTCGTCGACGATGACGCCGCTCTCGGTGAACTCGTGGGGACGTACCTCGAGGCCCACGGCTTTGCGGTCGATGCGGTAACCACCGGCGCCGAAGGGCAGAACCGCGCGCGCACCACCCCCTACGACGCCATTTTGCTCGATGTGATGCTGCCCGATGCGGACGGTTTCGAGTTGTGTCGGAGCCTTCGGGCCGAAAGCAACGTGCCGATCCTCATGCTGACCGCACGCGGGGAAGACACCGATCGCATCGTGGGGCTTGAACTGGGAGCGGACGACTACGTGCCGAAGCCCTTCAACCCCCGTGAACTCGTGGCCCGGCTCAAAGCCGTACTCCGAAGGGCGCGTCCCACGCCGACCGCGCCGGCTCCCCTGACCTTTGGCCGGCTCACCATCGACCCTGGATCCCGTTCGGTGTTGGTCGACGGGGTTCGAGCCGAACTGACGTCCTACCAATTCGATCTGCTGTGGGCCCTTGCGACGCGTGCGGGTCGGGTGCTTTCGCGTGGGCAGCTGATGGAGGCGGTAAAAGGGGAAACCCTCGAGCCCTTCGACCGGTCGATCGACGTTCACATCTCGCGCATTCGTGCGGCTATCGAGGACGACCCCCGCAAGCCGCGCCGCATCGTGACGCGCCGGGGAGCGGGCTACCTCTTCCTGCCCACGCAAGACACATGATGCGTAGGCTCTACCTGCAGATCTACCTGGCCTTCGTCGCCGTGGGCATCGGCTCGCTGGTGGTGAGTGGCGTGGTCGTGTCGGCGCTGTTCGATCGCAACGCCGATTTGAGCTTTGCGGAACCCCTCGAGGCGGCCGGTTTGATCGCCACGGTGACGCCCGACGCGTTGCCCAATGCGGTGCGCAGGATCGCCCAAGATCTCGATGCCGAGGTGGCGGTCTGGGATGCCGAGGGAGCCGTCCTTGCCCAGGTTGGACGCGTGCCCTACGGCCCCGAAGGATTTGTGCGCCGATGGGCCTTGGTGGGGGTCCGCTTTGACTTGCCCGATGGTCGTCGGGTGGGGGCCGTGCAGCGGAGCCCAGAGCGGGCATTGGGCGGGTTGGCCTGGCTCGTCGCCCTGGCGGGGTTGGTGGCGGTAGGGTGCTATCCGATCGCACGTCGGGTGACCCGGCGCCTGGAACTCGTGCAGGACGCCGTCGCACGCTGGGGAGCGGGCGACCTGTCGGCGCGCACGCCCGTGAAGGGCCGTGATGAGGTTGCGGGGGTTGCCGAGGCATTCAATGAGGCGGCCGGTGAAGTGGAGCGCCTCTTCGAGGCCCAGCGGCGAGTCCTGGCCAGTGCATCGCACGAACTCCGCAGTCCGTTGGCCCGCTTGCGAGTGGCGATTGAACTTGCCGCCGAGGACATCGCGCCCGAGGGATGGACGGATCGCGCGATCGTCGACATCACGGAACTTGACGCAACGGTTGGCGACTTGTTGCAAGTGGGTCGAATGCAGGCCCTGAAAGCTCCTCCCAATCCCGAATCGATCGACCTCTTCGCGTTGGCCCAACAAGAAGCCGCAAACCGGGAGGGCGTGACCGTGAGGGGCACATCCGCTCCGCTGCAGGGCGATCAGCGATTGCTCCTGCGGCTCCTCCGCAACCTCCTCGACAATGCGGCGAGACACGGGGCTCCGCCGGTGGTCGTGGAGGTCTCGGATCGACGGCTCGTGGTTCGGGATGCGGGCCCAGGGGTGGATCCTGAGTTCGTCGATCGCATTTTCGAGCCGTTCGTGCGTCCGCCTCACCACGATGAAGGACGCGATGGAGGCGTGGGGCTCGGGCTCCATCTGGTTCGGGAGATTGCGCGCTCCCACGGGGGAGACGTCACTTACCTGCCCGGCAAAGAAGGTGGGAGCGCCTTCGTCGTGGAATTGGGCAGCGCGGATCGGGGCCAGGGTGCGCGTTAAGCGAAGGCATGCGAGTGATCTTCATGGGGACGCCGGACTTCGCGGTCCCGACCCTGGATGCGTTGGTCCAGGCGGGTCACGAAGTGGTGCTGGTGGTGGCCCAGCCCGACCGGCCGGCGGGTCGGGGCAACAAACTTCGTGCTCCCCCGGTCGCCGAACGGGCCGAGGCCCTGGGCCTTCCGCTCGCGCAACCCCGCGCCATCAAGCGAGGGCCGTTTCCCGAGCGCTACGCGAGCCTCGAAGCGGATGTGTCGGTCGTCATCGCCTATGGGCGCATCCTCACCGAACACCTGCTGAACGCTCCGCGACTGGGGTGCATCAACGTGCATGCCTCGTTGTTGCCCCGTTGGCGGGGCGCGGCCCCCATCCAACACGCCATCCTCGCGGGCGACACGGAAACCGGCGTGTGCACGCAACAGATGGAGCCTGACCTCGACACGGGGCCCATCTTTGTAGAGCGACGCACGTCCATCTCCGTTGAGGATACGAGCGCCACCCTTCACGATCGGTTGTCCGAGCTGGCCGCGGATGCCGCAGTGGCGACGCTCGAGGCGCTTTCGTCGGATCCACCTGCGGTTCCCACGCCCCAGCCCGAAGAGGGGATCACGTGGGCGCCGAAGATCGAGAAGGCCGACGGTCGGATCGACCTGTCTGGATCCGCGATTGAACTGGATCGTCGGGTCAGGGCAATGACCCCGTGGCCCGGCGGGTTCCTGCCGTATGGGGAGGGCGCGTTGAAGCTTCGCGAGGTCGCCGTCGTCGACGAACAAGGCTCGCCGGGAACGGTGTTGTCGGTCGATCCGTTGGTCGTGGCGTGTGGAGAGCGGGCGCTCGAGCTGCGCACGGTTCAGGCGCCCGGGCGCACCGCGGTGGATGGGCGGTCGTTCGCCAACGGGGCCCGTCTGCGCCCCGGCGACCGACTGGGGTACGATGATGGCCAGCCGGCCGCCAGTCACGAACAGGGTTGAGCATGGGCACACGGACCGTACGATCCGCATTGTGGGGCATGGCCGCCGGGTTCGCAGGAGCGCTGGTGGCCTGGGGCCTCGAGATCTATTCGAGCGGTCTCCCGTTCGATTTGGATGGTCTCATCGAGGCACATCGTGGAAACGCGGTGTTGTGGCTGGCCGATGCTTCGGTCGTGATGTTGGGTCTTTGGGGCGCTTTCACGGGAAGCCGAGTCGAACGCGCGGACGCCTTGCTCGCCCAGGGGACGCGAACGAAAAAGCAGTTCGAAGTCCAAGAGCAGTACCGTGCCGTCCTCGAGTCCATGGTCGACGGGGTGGTGCTTACGCAACACGGCACGGTGGCCCGCAGCAACGAGGCGGGGGCCCGCATCTTTGGCCTTGAAGCCGTGAGCATCGTGGGCGAACCGTTCGAGCGGTTCGTGCCCGAATGGAGCCGGGTCGACGCCGGACAACAGGTCGTACGCGCCACCGCACGCGGGGTGCTGCTTGGCATGGCGTGGTTGCACGAGGGGCGAGACGCCAATGGACGGCCGATCCATGTCGAGATCGCCTCCTCTCGCTTGGTCGATGACGACACCGTGCTGCACGTCATTCGCGACGTGACCGAAGACCATGTCACCGCAAGCCGGCAGCGTCGGATCAATCGCGCATTGGCCGACGAGCGCGACCGGGCGATCGCTCGCGACGACGCGAAACAGAAATTCCTCGCAGTGTTGGCACACGATCTTCGCACGCCGCTGACGTCGATGCGGGGCTACCTCGAGATCATTCAGGAAGAGGTGGAAGAGCAGGGCTACGAAGAGCTGTTTCGCGATCTAGGGCGCGTTCGCTCGGCCACCGAACAGGTGCTCGAAGTGGTCGAGAAGGTCCATGACCAGGCAATGATCGAGGCGGGTAAGCTCGCGCTGTACCTCGTTCCGGTGCAGCTCGATGAGTTGGTCGCCGAGGTCGTCGATACCGTAGCTCCGCTTGTGAATCCAGGGGTGCCGGTCATTCAAACTATCGAACCCCAGCTTCCCGCCGCGCGGGCCGACCGTCGCCGGCTCCGCCAGGTCTTGCTCACCCTGGTCACGAACGCAGCCCAGGTGACGTCTTCGGGATCCATCGAGATTCGGGTACGCATGACGGCCCCCACGGGGCGGCGCAACGAAAGCCCGGGCATTCGGGTCGAGGTGGTCGACACGGGACCGGGGATTCCCGTCGCGCAGCGCCGCACCTTGTTTACGGCGTTCAAAGGTCAGCGCCCGGCGAGTGGAATGGGCGTGGCGATCAGCCATGAGCTGGCGCGGCTCATGGGCGGCGAACTTGGGGTGGACAGCGAGGTGGGTCGTGGAACGACCTTCACCCTGCAGCTTCCCGCCGCGCAGGACGAAGTCCGCGTGGAACGCCTGGTTCGAACCCGAACGCGGCACCAGACGGGTCGGGTGTTGGTGGTGACCGACGATGCGGCGTTCCGAGGGCTCGTCGAAGCCGGGCTGGGCGCACGTGGCGTACAGGTCATGAGCATGGCCACGGCGACCGAGGCCCTCGAGTCGGCCGAGACGCTGGGGCCCTCCGCTGCGATCATCGACATCTCGCTGTTGCGAGGCGATCCCTGGTCCGAGCTGATTCACTTCACGCAGCGAGGACCGCTCTCGCACACGCCAATCCTGGGTGTGGCCACGACGGTCGATGAGTCGCGACGTGGTCGAGGGTTGGTGTTGCCCTTGCTAGGGGTGCTGGCCCTGCCTCCCGACCGCCTTCGGTTGATCGCTCGGGCCCGCGCGCTCGGACATCCCAATCAGCCGATCGTGGTCTTTGGCGGCGGGCGAGGCACCGTGCGTCCGCTCGAAGATGAAGGTTGGTCGGTCATCACCACCCGCGATCCGACCGAGGCGCACGCAGCCCTGCCGAAGGCCGGTCTGCTCATGGCCGATCTGCTAAGCGACGGTGCCACGGGCCTGGCGGTGGCGCTCGAAAGCGATCGCCCGGTCCTCGGCTTGGTGCCCACCGCCATGTCGGACCAGGACAAAGC
Source organism: Myxococcota bacterium (assembly GCA_039208735.1). Lineage (GTDB taxonomy): Bacteria > Myxococcota_A > UBA796 > UBA796 > DRPG01. Next base: position 19,572 of record JBCCQY010000069.1, read on the forward strand.
GGCCGCCCGTCGTGTCGTGGCCGCGCATCTCGCCGAGCATGGCCAGTCGATCGAGCCGATGCTTGACCGGATCACCCAGCATCTTGGGGCACCGCCGGTGGCTCGACGGGGCGCGATTACTGTCCCAGCCAGCTGATCGAGAAGTTGGTGACCCACGGCCGCCGCGTCTCGGGTAGCGGGGCGCCGATGTCGATGGCTCGGGCCCAGTGCAGCCGAAGCACCAGTGGTCCCACCAAGACGTTGCTGCCCACTGCAACGTCGAGGACCCGGCGGTCCCACAGTGAGCCAACGTCGTCGGCCACACCGCCGAAGTCGAGCCCACCCACGCCTTCGATGCCACTCGCCAATGCCACACGCAGCAGGGCGTCGAGGGGCACTTGCAACTCTGCATTGCCAAACCAGTAGTGGCGGCCGAGCAAGGCGGGATCGCCCCACTGGTACGCGCGAAGCGTGTCGTAGCTCGACAGCCAAAAACCTCGCGCGTAGGTGCCAAGGCCGCTTGTACCCCCCGAGGCCCGAAGGCTCAGGTTCGCTCCGGAAATCAGCGGTAGCGGAAGGTATTGCTGCAGATCGAGACGGGCGCTGCCGTACATCTCGCCGTTGAACGGCTGCGATCCGATCGACCCCTCGAGGAGGACGCTCGCACCGGCCACCGGTCCGGTTTTGGGGTGGTAGCGCGTGGTGTCGATGCCAAATCGACCGGTGGCTTCGGCTTGGAATCTGGGGAAGGTGTTGGCCTCGGTCCAGCGACTTCGGAGATCGTCATCCAGGTTGGTGGTGATGGGGCTGATCAGGAATGCGCCGTCGTCGAACAGGAAGTAGCTGACGCCGCCCAGCGCGAGGTCGGTCTGCAGGTACATGAAGCGGTCGAGCGGATAGCGCAGCGAGAGTTGCCCACCGTAAAACCGTTCTCCCGATTGGAAGAAGGTGTCGGTGTCGACGCTTTGGTCGACGCGGAACCGCAGCTGATGGAAGGGACCGGCGGCCCAGGAGATGCGCGCGTGTTGGTTGAGGTAGAGCGCTAGGACGTCGGTGAGTTCAGGCGTGCCGTAGGCCTGGGCGGAGAGCACGAACGCGTGGTCCCGAAGTCGATCGCTGGCCGAGAGGTACAACTGGCCAAAGATGCCTCCCGGCCCGGCGCCAATCGCTGCGAATCCTCCATCGAGCTGCCAGTTTCGAAGGGAGGCGGCGCGGTAGGGCTTCGCGTCGTCGAGCTCTCGGGTGGGGAATGCCACAGGGGGGCCCGAAGCCCCAGAGGCGCCCGTGTCGGGTCGGGTGATTTGCTTGAGGTTGGGCAGGCGAGCCGGAGTGAGTCGACCCGAGTGCTGCACGAGCGTCCAGACGGCGTCCTCTCCGCCCGGTTGGGGGTCGAAGGCGCCGGTGGGAAGGTCGGTCAACCGCCGGCTTTGGTCTTGGTCGAGGTGGAAGAGCTGCACCGCACCGTCATCGTAGGCGGAATAGACGATGCTTCCGTCGGCCAGGATGGTCGGGGAATGATGACTTCGTGCACGGTCGGTCAGGCGCCGAGGTTTCGGCCGCTCGGCGTCGGGGTCGAGCGCGAACAGCTGCAGTTTGCCATCGGCGGAGGCGTCACTGCTGTAGACCAAGCCGTCGGGTCCCCACGCCACGTCGCGTTCCGCGAACACGTCGTCGGTGAGTTGACGCACCTTGGGACGAGGTCCGCCGAGGTCGACAATCCAGATGTCGCGAGCGCCCGAACGAGCGAGGCCGACCACCGCGACCCGTCGGCCGTTTGGCTCTAACGCGACCGAGGTGGCCGCAAGGATGCCGTACCGGCCTAAGACCAGCCGCTCCCGGTCCCCCTTTCGGATGCGGACGCGCCACCAGGTGTTGGGCTGGTCGGCGGTTCGTGGCAGATCGAAGACCTCGATCTCCGAGGCCGGGTCGTCGGTGTCGAAGGGAAGCGGCTCCTGTTCGGCGGCTTGGTGCCGGATCGCTTGGACGATGAGTTCGTCGCGGCCGCGGCGTTCAGCGATGTAGGCGATGCGATCGTCGCCGAGGTCGAAGTTTCGGGGGTCGATCGGATGCAACGACTCCACCCCCGGCTTGCGATCCGCAACCAGGCGTCGGGTGGCGCCAGGCCTGCGCGGGTCGACGAGGTACAACCCGGTCCGTCCGTTGTCGGTGCTGATGGCTCGGTATGCGAGAAGTGACCCATCGGGTGAGGCATCGAGCGCCAGAGGAATCCCCACCACCCGATCGAGGGGGTCGAAATCGGCGATGGACTGGCTTCGGTCGAGGAACTCCACGTACGAGCGGCGCTTGATCCAGGCCTCGAAGCGGGCTGCGATGCGCGCCTCGTTGTCTCCGGTGACCTCTTCGACGAGCTTGGCGAATCGGTCGATGCGGCGAGCCGTCCCTGCCCGGGACAGGATCGCAGGGGTCAGGTCGAGGATGCGATTGACGGTGCCCGCGCCGTACGTCGCCTCGAGGAACGAGACCCGCGCGTGGCCGCCGGCATAGGTCCAGAGTACGTAGCCGGGGAAGTCGGTGTAGAACCCGAGAAGCCCATGCCCCCGGAAGAGGTCGGGATTGGTGACGAGATCCCGCACCCGCATCGCGTTTTCGCCATCGATGGGGCCCAGGCTCACGTACTCGGCGAGGCCTTCGATGAACCACAGCGGCAAGGATTCGAGCGGGTCGCCCCAGAGATTTGCCGGCCGAGCGGCAGCGCGAACCTTCTGAATCGTGAACTCGTGTCCCAGTTCGTGGGTCGAGGTGTGGTCGAAGGACTCGTGGTCGCCGAAGTAGGGCAGGGCGACCTCGAGCCCGCGCGGTGCCGTGGCTCCCAGCACTCCCTCCTGCACCGGAAACAGGTTTGTGCGGAGAAACTCTTGGTAGGAGCCGTAGACGATGTAGTCGAACCGCTTCGGGGGCACGAAGTCGAATTTGGTGACGAGTTCGCGGTATGCGCCCTCGAGTTGGGCGGCCGCGCGCTCGGCGGCTTGGCGCTCTGCCTCGTAGAAGAACAGTCGCACGCCGCCTGCCTTGCTTGCATGCCCCTCGAAGGCTTCGTCGACGAGTAGATCGATGGTCTGCCAGTCGTGGTTGGCGTAGCGCACGATGGTCTGTCCGGCGCGCCTTGGCGCGACCCAAACCTGCGCCCAGGCCTCGGACAACGGCATCCACACGCCCAAAGCGATCCAGAATGCGAGTCGTGTCATTGGCCGAGCATAGCGGACGAAAACGCAGAACAAGCCAGCGATGACGGTTCCTTTCAACATGGCTCGCATGGGTCGGGGGTCCAAGCCTTCCTCGGTGCGATGTTGGGTGGAATGGAGTTTCGTGAAGGGGACACCCCTTGACCGCAGTACCCGTTAGGCGTCTGCATGCAGGAAGCACTGCGAAACGCCATTCTCGCCAATCCACGCGACGTTGGCCCTTGGCTTGTGTTCCTCGATTGGTTGGAATCGAAGGGAGATTCGCGCGGAGCTTTCGGGCGAGCCATGGCTTCTCGAGGAGACACCCCCCTCAAGCCGGAGTCCATCGAGGAGTGGCAGGCCCGGGGCCTTCCTCCATTCGCTCGCGAACTGTTAGGGCCAATCGTTCACTATCCCGAGTCTGCATGGGGGCTGTGGCGCTGTGGGTTCCTCCACACCCTGGTGCTGAACTCGGGCTACGCGGAGGCCCCTGACTGCATTCCGCCTTCGTTCGTAGACCAGTTGCTCGCGCATCCCACGGCGGCGTTGCTCGAGTGCCTGGAGTTTCCGGTGGCGTCCCGAGCGCATTGGCAAGCCGATCTCGATTCCATCGTTCATCAGGGACCGTTGCGGGCCGTTCGAGACCTTCGGGTGGGCCCCGCGACGGGCGGGGCGGCGATTCCGCATGCGGTCGTGGGCAATCTGGCTCGGGTGTGGTCGCAGCTTCCGCACCTCGAGCAGGTCTCGATTTGCGGACGTGAAGGGCAGCTTGGACGGGTGGTGGCGCCTCGACTGCGCACGCTGCGGTGCGTGGTGGAACCCGATGTGAAAGGACTGGCCAAGCTGACCCCGAAGGCATGCCCTCAGTTGCGGTCGGTCGTGCTCGAGGCCCAACGGCTCGCCAGCGACGATGACGACGAATTCTACAGAATCTGGTGGCGGGGCATGCCACGAAGGTGGGCGTTCGAGGTGTTGCCCGCCCTTGGCGGACTGTCGCTCACCTCCCTGGCCCTTCGAGGAACCGCTGACACCGCGGCCTTGCTCCGGGCCCTCGCCGCTACCCCCCTCACGCAGACCTTGACCTTTCTCGATCTCAGTGAGGGCGACCTCGAGCAACCGCCCGAGGTGTTGGATGTGCTGGCCGCATTTCCGGCTCTTCAGCAGCTGGTGTTGAACCACCAGCCCATTGCGCAGCAGGCCCCTGCCCTCACCGCCGCCCTTCCTAAGGTCACGATTGAGGCCGAGGTGGCGCCAGGGTGGGTCGCAGAGGAGTGAGCCGGTCCGCGAATGCGGTTGAGGGGCTACCCTGGCCAGATGAAGGCGCAGGGCTCAACCATTGGGGATTGGTCCCTCCGCACCCCTGTGGGGAGAGGCGGGGTGGCGGAGGTATGGCGGGCGGAGCACCCCGATGGGCGCATCGCGGCCGTGAAAATCTTGCTTCGTCCAACTGAAGAGGCGAAGCGTCGGTTCCGACGTGAGGCCCGGGTGTTGGATGCCCTCGACCACGAGAATCTCTTGCGAGTGGTCGAATGGGTGGATCAGGACGGTGTTGTCGGCCTGATCACCGAGTTCATGGAGGGTCCACCGTTGCGGGACTGGGCCCGAACTCGGCCGTATGATGAGATCATCGCCGTGTTTGAGCGCATCTTAGACGGGGTGGCGGCCGCCCACGAGGCGGGGCTGATCCATCGCGACCTAAAGCCGAGCAACATCTTGCTTAATGGGGAGACGCCCCCCGTGCCGCGGGTGGCTGACTTTGGGTTGGCGAAGCGCAACGAAGATCCGCAGCTAACCGCTACGGGCGTGGTGCTGGGGACTCCGGCCTACATGGCGCCGGAGCAGGTGTCCGATGCCCGGAGTGTGGATGCGCGGGCCGATGTGTTTTCGCTTGCGGCCACGTTGTACGAGCTGCTGTGCGGACGGGCCCCGTTTATCGGGGACTCCGCGCTCGACGTCCTCAACAAGGCCCGCACGGGCCACTACCCGGATCCTCGAACGTTGATGCCCAGGCTTCCCACGCCGGTGGTCGCGGCGATCCGAGGCGGCCTGCAGCCCGATCCCAACCAACGCATCCCTGACGTGGCGACCTTCCGCGACGTCCTCACCAACGTCGTGCCCTGGTCCCCAACGCTTCCCACGACGGCCTCGTGGACGTGGCAACCAGTGGTACAAGGGATGTTGGTGGGGCGTGACGAAGAGCAAGACGACCTACGTCAAGCGTTGGATGAGTATGCCCTCGTGTCGTTGTGCGGACCCATTGGGGTGGGAAAGAGCGCGTTGGCCCGATGGGCGCTCACGGATCGGGGGGCGGGACTCCACATCGACGTGGCGGACTGCACTCGGGCCTCGGACGTGGTGCGTCGGGTGGCGCAAGCCATGGCCCCTCCGATGCCCTGGCCCGACCTTGAAACGATGTCCAAGGCCGTGGCCGGGTGTTTGTCGGGCCAGCCGAGGCTTGTCGTGCTGGATGGACTGGCCGTCGATGAAGGGCTGCAGGTGCACTTGGCGCGGTGGACCCAGCGTGGAGCGATCGTCCTCATCACTGGGCCCGCTCCGATCGGGTTCCCGGGCGAGGTAACGCTCCAGGTTTCGCCGTTGACGCCGGTGGCTGCCGTCGACCTACTGCGAAAGCTCGTTGAACCCCATTCGCTCACCATGGAGGAGGCCACACGGGTGGTGGCGACGGTGGGCGCATTGCCGCGGGTGTTGGAGGTCGTGGCGTCGTGGCTCGTCGAGACGGGGCTCGAGGCCGCCCTCGAAAGCTGGCATGACTCGAAGACCGGTGACGCCCTAAACCAAGTGGTTGAACGGGCGTGGGCGCGACTGTCGAGCATCGAGGCGGACGTATGTACCCAACTGTCCATCTTCGAAGGCGGGTTTCGCATGGATGCGGCGGCGGCGGTGGTCGAGGTGCCTCGGGGCGTAAACCTTCGCGTCGTCATTGCGCAACTGCGCCAACGATCGTTGTTGCAAGCAACTCCGCACCCTGCTCAGCCTGGCCGGTCCCGACTGCGCCTTTACCCCCACGTGCGTCGGGCTGCAGGGACCGCGCGGGTCGATGAGCCCGCCCTCCAACGTCGGTTTGTGGCGTGGGCCGCGCAGTTGGGCGCCGCCTGGCCAACCTGGTCCTTGCGCGGCGGTGATGCGCGGGTCCTCGCGTTGCAACCCGAGCAAGCCAACCTCGAAGCGGCCTGGGCGTTGGCCGAGACTCCCGAGCACCGAAGCCACGTGGCCATTGCGCTTTGCGAGATCTACGACGCGCTGGGGCCGGTCTACAAGAGCGCCGAGGTGGCGCGTTCGGTCTTGGAGGGGTGCCACGATCCCAAGCTGTGGCGCCGACTCGCAGGACACGTGGTTTTCGGAATGGTCCTCGCAGGTGATCTGGAGGGAGCCCTGGCCGCCGCGGAGTCCCTGACCCAGACCCCACAAGCGGGCCAGGTTGGACCCATTGTGCAACTGCTGAAAACCACGCCGCTTAGTCGGATGGGTCGGCTGACCGAGACGACGGAACTCCTCAACCGAGTGTTGCCGCACCTTCCTGAGGGACTGACGCGCAACCTCCTGCTTCGCAACCGAGCCCATATGCGCATGGCGTTGGGGGAGATCGAGGAGGCGGCCGCAGATCTCGACGCGAGTGCCGCGTTTTTCACCCACCAGTCGAGCCTGCGAGAGCATTCGTTCTTTCTTTTGTATCGATGCGAACTATCCCTGCATCGACCGCCCATTGACCATGCCGCTTTCGAAATGGCTCGGCGGGGTTTCAAGCGGGTAGGCTTGACGCGGGGCCTCGTGGTTGCCTTGCGGATGTATGGCGGGGCCATGGTCATGGTGGGGCACCCGAAACGCGCCCGGCCTTGCCTGATGGAGATGGTCGACCTGGCGATTCGTCTGGGAACTCCCTCGCGCCAGGTGATGGGCTTGGCGTTGTTGGCCTGGTGCGACTTGATCGAGGGCGACTACGAGGCGGCCACGGAACGCGTCGAGACCGGCGAGAGTGTAGCGTTGGAGCACGAGGTCACCGACGGAGTGTCGCTTGGCTACCTCGTGGCCACGCAGGCGCGCATCGCCCTGACCTGCAACGATCCGGTGACCGCGTTGCAGGTGTTGGAGGCAGCGGGCCCGTTGGTGCACACCCCCGAGGGGCTCGCCCTGACCGCCCAGGCCCACGCTGGCTTGGGCAGCGTCGAGGAGGCGAATGCGCTCATGGCTCGAGCCACCGAGGGAATGCCGCCCACCGCCCATGGCCTCCTGTTCACCGGGACCGAGATTGCGGCGACCTACGCCCTGCTTGGGCAAGAGGCCCCCTGCCGAGCGCTGTGTCGCCGGGTGCGCGCAGCGTGGCAGGAGGCCGGTTGGACCGAACGCGCCTACGCTTACCAGCTCCTACAGCGCATCGATCCAGAGGCTTAGCGGCTCATTCTTGGGGTTCGGCCACGGTCGGCTCATCGACTTCAGACACCGGGGGGACGGGAGGGGCCGTGGCCGCCGCAGCTTCCACCACAGGATCGAGGATGACCGCACCGGCGCCGAGGCCGGTCAGACCTGCGACGAAGGAGGGCGCGATGGCGACCTCGGAGCTGCTGCTCAGAATGGATGCGGCACCGTAGCCTTGCAGACTGAAGCCTCCGTTGCAGAGGTGCTCGGCTAGGGTTGTCTTCGCGGCGCTGCCCACCAGCTGGTCGACGGGCAGCACGCTTGGCCCATCGCCGTGGGCGACAAGCGCCCGGACCCCCAAGGGCAGACTGGCGAGGCCCACACCATCAAGCGTCACGATGCGAACGTCGAGGAAGCCAAGGGGCAAAGAGCGTAGACCACTGCCGTCGAGATGGACCATCTGCACGGGGAGTTCGTGACCACTTGCGGTGACCGTGCCGGGCTCAATCGTGCCCAGTTGGTCGACCATCGGCGGACTCATGACCAGCCCCAACGGGATGCTCACAAGGCCTGATCCCCCGTTGTCCACCACGCTGAAGGCAGGAGCCAATGCCCCGAGTTCATCGTCATGCACCCGATCGAAAGACCAGGCGAGCAGGGCATTGTTGGTCTGGGAGTCCTCCGCCAAGGCGTCGACAAGCGCATCAAGCCCCGGGGAGGTGGTCATCGCGACGCGGGGGTGAGAGTGGCGCTGGTCGTTGTCGTAGAGGACCTTCTCGACCGAGAAGGCGACGGCATGTGGTACGGGATTCCCGGCTTCGTCGAACTCGGGAAGGGCCTTGCCCTCGAGCGTACAGACCCCTGCGCTGTCGGTGTAGCAGTGCACGATGCCCGTGTCCGACCCGTAGAGGCTCGCCAAGACCCGGACGCCGTTGGCAGGGCTACCGTCTTCTTGGAAGGCCTTGATACGCGCAACCGCCTGAACCTCATCGGTTCCCACAGCCTTGAGGTACGGCAGCACCGCCACGTGGAAGGTTTCGAGTGGATCGTAGCGCTGACCATCGGACGGAAGGGGCTTGTAGACCTCTTTCGGATCGAGGCTACGCCCCCAGTTGAGGTCGAGATAGCCGGCTCCTTCCCCTGCGAGGTGAAGGTCGCGGGCTGAAATCCCACGAACCCTGGAGTGGCCCTGCAACGCCGCGGCCACCCGTTCGGGAGCCACATCGCCGGCGAGTAGACCCGCGGCCAAGCCGCTCACGACCGCCGCGGCCTGACTTGTGCCGGCCATGAGCCAGTGGCCCACCTGGTCTGGATTCCCTGGCGTAATGCCTTCGGCGAGAATGCCATTGGGCAAGCCGCTGACGAGACCAGAGCGGGACAGGTCGCCCCCGCTGGTCATCACGTCCAGTCCCGCACCAAGGTTGGTGTAGTCGGCCGGGCCTCGATTCTCGTATCGGTTGTGACCGCTCTTCTTCGCGGACGCGCCGACCGCGATCACCAGCGGAGACGCCGCTGGCCAGGTGATGTAGTCGGAGCCCGCGTTGCCTGCCGCGCCGACCATGATGACGCCTGCATCGTGTGCGGCCTGCAGGGCTTCGAGGAGTGCGATCGAGGGACGGTACCCTTCGCCGAACGACAAGCTCATGTTGATGATGTCGGCCCCGTTCGCCACTGCGTGGTGGATGCCCTCGACAAGGTCGATTTCGATCCCGCGATTGTCGGCGTTGAGCACCTTTACCGGCATGATGCCCACGGCAGGCGCAATGCCTTCGATGGCTCCGTGTTCCCCATCGGCCGCGATCAGCGACGCGATGTGCGTCCCGTGTTGGTGGTCATCGTGGGCCTCCGCGTCGTCGTTGACAAAGTCATAGGGAGCCACGATCGGACTGCTTGTCAGCCCTGGTGCACCGTTCGGGCCATAGGCGACCCCTGTGTCGAGGACGGCAACCACGAAGGTCGAAAGAGGCTGAACAAAGTCAAAGGCCTGGCTTCTGTGATGAAAGGCCCCCGGCAATGGCGGGTCGATCTCATCGATGTACCACTGGTGGTTTTCGAGCGGACGGACCCGATTGCGGACGTTGCCGGAGCCGGTGGTGGTGGCATGCGGCAAGCTTGTGCGGGTTCGGGGGTCCGCGCTGACGGCATCGAGGGCCGTCGCCGAGCCTCCAATGAGGGCATACCCCGAACGACCCGGGGGTCGAAGCAAACGGGCTCCATGGCGTGCGACGACCTCGGTGGGGTCAGCGTCGTCAGCGAATCGCATGAGTCGTTCGTGGGGGCGGTAATCGGCGGCCTCTGCAACAGAGGTCGCCGGTTGAACCATCTGGACGGTGGCGACGGGGTCCTCGGATGTCGAGGGGATCCCCATGGTTGCAACATGGTTCGCCGACCATTCAAGGTTGGGGGAGTCTGGAGCTTCGGAACGGCCGAACCCCAGCAGTGAAAGACCAACGACGGCACCCAGGCCGGCGAGTGATAAACGAGAAAACCGCAATGTACACCTCTCTGGGTTCCACGTCGGTTCAATTCGGGGGGCCACGGAATCTACACGGTTACTCGTGGCTGACGGTTCGTTGACGGACTGAGGCCAAGGGGACAGCTATCGTTGGCCCTGGAGGAAATGATGCTCGCTGGCGCCCTCATGGTGATGTTGTCCTGCACGGGTGAACAAGGCGAAGAGCCGCCCCCTCCCCCAATGAATGAGCCCAATGAGACCGCCGACACGGGCTCTCCCACCACCGACACGGGACCGACAACGTCGGACCCCACGGTCAAGGCCGTCTGCGAGCGGGATGCCAACAACGCGCTTCGGGCCTCGTGCCAGGTTCAGGCCACCGAGGCCATCTCGGTGACCTTGACCCTGTCGGCACCAGGGGTTCCGACGCGGACGTTTGAGTCTTCAGATGAGATGACCAACCACACGTTGTTCGTTTGGGGGCTGGTACCCGACACGAACTACACCTGGACCGTCGGCGACATCACGGGCACCTTGACGACAGGCTCCTTGCCTCAAGCACTTCAGCCGAACATCAATGTGCAGGGAGATGCCAGCGCCTTTACGTTTGACGCCGTGATGCGACCGCTCGAGTGTCGGAACGGACGGTACTCCACCATGATCGACACCGAAGGTCGCATCATCTGGTACGAACCGATTCCCGACGATTATGCGCTGTGGGGCTACGGTAGCTTCAACTGGTCTCAAGAGCACCAAACCGTACTCATTGCGTCGGCGGCGGGGTTCATCGAGACGAACCTGTCGGGGAACATCGTCTTGCGCCTTGACCCTGGGGTTCACTACTCCAACGCACACATGCTGCATCACGACGTCGATCGTTGGGGCAACTTTCGCTACCTGCTGTTCCAGTACGACGTGGACGGCTTCCTCGTCGATGGGGTCCACGTGTTCGAAGGGGACACGCTGCGTGGGACCTGGTTCATGGACGACCACTTCACGGTGGGCGGAGGCAACCCCGACTGGAGCCATGGCAATGGCATCAACGTCAACGATGACGGCACGATCGTTCTGTCGTTCTTGAGCTTTGATGCGGTGGTGGCGTTGGATGGCGATCCGAATTCACCGACCTTCCTCGACATCCTCTGGCACGCGGCGGGGGCTCCCGAAACGGGTCTGCCAAACCCCGACTTCATTCCTACCGGCCAGCTCAATGAGCGCTTCCGGGGTCAGCACAACGCTTCGCTAGTGAACGACGATTTGTGGGTGTTCGACAACGCAAGCCAAGGGATGTCACGGGCGCTGCGCATGTCGATGGATGCAAGCGTCGGGTTGTTGACGGTGACCGGGTCCTGGTCGATGGAGGAGTTCTGTCCGATCCAGGGAGGCGCCTTGCCGATCGACGGTGGCGTCCTCGCGACCTGCGCGACCAGTGGCCAGGCGCGGGCGTTTCGTGAGAACGCAACGACCTCGGACTGGAGCTTGCGTTCGGGATGTCAGGGGCGTCCCGAACTCAACCGGGCGATTCCCGTCTCGTTCGATACGCCGGTTTCTCGCTCTCGGTAGGCCGACCGAAAGGGCCGAGCCCATGCGTTCAGCGCAAGTCGTAGCAGATCCGCACGGGGGACCGCCTTCGCGTGAGGTCTGCGCAAACCGTCGAAGGGGCCACAATAGAGAAGTAGGCATCGATGGCGCCCTGCAGCGACGTGGTCGGGATGTCGTTGACGGCATGCACGATGTCTCCGTTGCGCAAACCCAGGGTTTCAGCCATGGAGCCTGGACGAAGGGCAGTGATTCGCCATCCATCAAAATTGCCGTCGGCGCCTCGGTGAAGCATCATCCTCGGTCTTGTCGCGGGGAATGGAACGACGGTGTCGACTTCATGTACGAGCTCATGAACGAGTTCGTCCCAGTCCACTGTGTAGCGAACTTCGCGACTTGAGGGAACGGGCCACGCCGATGTAGGGGCCTCCTCCGAGCAGTGCGACAGGACCGCCCCGCTCGCCAACCCCACTGCCACGACAGCGACCTGCCATTCCACACTCATTGGTCCTCCCATTGTCAGGTGCTCGTGGGATGAGCAACACCGATGCCAAGCCGCAGATCCGCCGGGGAGCGTCGTGACCGATCCACAAGGACGCGAAGCCCGACAACTCGTCAATCGGGGTCCCGGCGCACCTTGCGGGCTTGACAGACTGTCGCGTTTACGCAGGGAGGGCGCGGTGAAGGATTTCTTCGCCCTCACTGAATCGATGGGTCGAAGCAAATCCGAGGCGCTCATAGAAGGCTTTGGGCGACCCAGGACCGCCGATGCACGACACATACATCTCTTGGTGCCCCAAGGCCTGCATTTCGCTGAAGGTGAGGCGCAGCGCCGCAGCTCCGAGCGCGAGGGGGGCGCCAGCCCCGATCTGAACTTTCGAGGGGGGCTTCATCGACGTAGCGATACAGCCCGTCCCAATAGCGGGCCCACGTGCGCTGGAAACGGACGTGCTGGTGGTAGGTGGGTGCGATGGCATCGGGTTCGTCGAGCGTTCCGGCTGCGATGTAGGTCACCGCCTCGTCCTGCTCCAGAGGTGCCGTTCCGCAGGTCCGACAGAACCACCGGGCCCCATGAGCCCCATCGGGGTAGATCGATGGTTCACCGGTGAACACGACCCGTTTGGTCGGCGCGCGGAGCCAGCAAACGGCATCGGTACCGCTTCGTTGTTGGCAGCGACGGCAGTGACAAAACCCGATGTCATGGATGGCGGAAGCTGCGTAGCGGAGCGCACCGCACGCGCACTGGCCACGCCACGTCTTCGGGCCAAGGTCTTTGGGCATAGGGGCTCCGTCAGCAGCCGGTGTCGAGGGTGGATCGTGCACCCTCGGCTCTAGGTGTGCAAACCGCCGAGCCTGGCTGAACGTTACTCGGGGTCCATGTCTCCCGAAACGATAATCGAAACCTTGCTCCTGTACCACTTGGGCGAAGCCCTGGCGGGGCATGCGTCGTTCGTTCACGTCGAACTGGCCTCGGACGGTGTTCTGCGCATCCAAGACGACGGTCGAGGCATGGGCATTGACCGGACCGTCGCGGGTCGGCCGTACGTCGATCGGGTTCTCAGCCAGTTGGGGCTTTTGCGTACAGAAGCCGGGGCAACGCTAGAGTCTGAGCAGATCTTGTTACACGGCATCGGTCTATCGTTAGTCGTGGATGCGTGTGACCGTTTTGAGTTGAGCGTTGCGCGGGGCGGTGAACGTCGAATGGGCCACTGGGACCGCGGGGCGCAGGCCATGATTTGGTCGTCAACCACCGCTTCGCGTGAAGTTGGCACCACCACGACGGTACGCCCCCGTGACGGCGCATTCAACGCGGAGCGCGTACAACAATGTGTCGAACGGGTTGCTGCGCGTTGCCCCACGGTTCGCGTCACGTTTGCGGGCTAGAAGCCAAAGGACACTTTTAGGCTATGGTTTTTGGCTCGACCCGCGGTCTCGGCGCGGTGGGATGGGCCTCCGCCGGAGGCAGTACGATCGAGAACGTGCTGCCGACGCCAAGCGTGCTCCTGACGTCCACGGTGCCGCCCATCAGCTCGACGATGCGCTTTACGATGGCGAGCCCCAAGCCGGTGCCCCCAAAGCGGCGCGTGGTCGATAGGTCGGCTTGAACGAATTCCTGGAAGACGTGTTCAAGCTGGTCGTCGGTCATTCCGATGCCTGTGTCTTCGACCTCCAGGATGAGCTGACGCAAATCATTGCGACGGGCGCGGAGCGTGACGGTTCCACGATGCGTGAACTTGGCGGCGTTAGACAGCAGGTTGAGGAGGACTTGCCGTAGCCGCAGCGCGTCGGTGACCAGCATGCCAAGCTCTTCGTGCAATTCACAACGGTAGACGTTGTGGTTCTTTTCAAAGAGCGGCTCCGCCGTCTCTCCAATGGCTTCCAGAAGGGGGCGAATGGAGGTGGGGGCCTTTTCGAGCACCAGGCGCCCGGCTTCGATCTTCGAGAGGTCGAGGACGCTGTTGATGAGGGAGAGCAGGTGACGACCGGCCTTAATGACGCGCGCTGCGTCCTCGGGCGTTCCGTCGACCCGGCCCTCCGACGTCTCTTCCTGGATGAGTTCGGTGTAGCCGAGGATTGCGTTGAGCGGCGTGCGAAGTTCGTGACTCATGTTGGCGAGGAACGAGGACTTGGCGCGGCTCGCCTCAATCGCCCGATCCCGCGCCTCGGCGATGGTGCGCTCGGTTTCGTGGCGTTCGCTCACGTCGCGCACGATGGCAACATAGTGAATGCCGTCGTCGGTACGGCCCAAGGTTACGTCGGCCGGAAAAGAGGTGCCATCCGGTCGAGAGGCCCGAACATTGCTCACCGTTGCCGCATGTTCCAGGGCCATCCCGTCGGGGAAGAGGTCATCGAGCGTGCGTCTTAGGAGCTGGGCTTCCGGTAGGTGGAAGAGGCGTTCAGCCGCGGGATTGACCCGGCAGAGCCGTCCCGCGTCCTCAATGACAAGCAGCCCATCTCGGGCCGTCTCTACGATTCCTCGCAGCTCTCCCTCGCGCCTCGCGAGCGCCGCGGACAGATGGTCTCGGGTGTGTTCGTACATCACGACGAACAGGAGCAGGGTCACCGAGAACGAGCAGGCAGCCACAACCTGGAAGATCCAGTAGTTATCGGAGGGCATGTCGCGCGGGAACGGAGCGCCGAATGCGCTACCCGCGTACATTCCGAGGTATGAAGCGAGGACGAGGATGTTCCAGCCGACGCCTGCGCGAATGCCCGAGATCGAGACGGCTACGACAGGGATCAGCGCGAGGATGGCGTGGGTCTGGAACGCGGGCCCTCCGTTGAGGAGCGATGCGGAGAGAATCGTCAGGTAGGCCGAGGCCGCGGCTGCGTGTCCCGCGGCTTGCACACCAAAGCGGGATTGGACCGCGAGCGCCAAGCTCGTGGAGGTGCCGAAGACAAGCACGCCGAGCGCCGTCCACGGGGCGGAGAAGGCGTAGAGCACGACGGCGTCGATGGGACTCCAGAACATCACGCAGAGCGAGAACGTGGTGAGCAGTCGCGCCCGAGCTAGGGAGTCTCGAGCCGAATCAGGAGGGCCGAAGGTATCGATCCAACCGATCACCTGGCCAAGAATGCTCGCCCCCTCGCGTTCCATTCGTCTCCGCGCTGGTCTACGGCTCCATCTCGGCCGAACGCACGGACAGCCCCAACCCCATCGAACGGCCGAGTGACCCTCAGGGTTTCAGGTGAAAGCGAACCAGTCGCTCCGCGACCGACCCCACGGGCTCTCCGTTGAGAATTGCAGGACTGAACGTCGACTTCATGAAGGCCGCCCGAGCTGCTTCCTCAAAGACCCCTGGGGGCGTGGCGCTGACGATTTCCACCTTACTGACCTTGCCGTTTGCGTCGATCCAAAGTTTCGCGACCACCGTCCCTTCAATGGCTTGTTGTGCCGCCTCGGCAGGGAATACTGGGTGTTCGGTGTGTATCGGTTCAGGGGGCCTCGAAGGGAGGTTGTCGAAGGCTTCGGGAAATCGGTGGGCCGCTGAGGCGAGGACCAGGTTGGCGGGGGGGCCCTGGTCACGAGCGTTCAGAAGTGCGGCCACCGCGCGGTAATCTTCGGGAGTGGCGGCCTCACGCTTCAGCCATCGGAGTGCGGCACTTAGGGCGGCCTCGGGGTCGTTGGCGTCGAGTTCGAGATGGCCAACTGAAAGTCGCTGGCCGCGCGGTCGTACGCCGCTGTGTTGAGGCTCGCCAGCCCGCGAAGAAGGAAGAACCTCCCCCGTTCTTCCAGACAGCGAGCCCGACGCAACGGCCGTGTGGCGGGGTCAAGCTCGGCCAACAGGTCGCTGGCTTTGCCGTATAGGCCGTCCCTCACGAGCCCCGTGCTGCGTTCGAGCGTGATGTGGACTTGGCCACAGCCCGCATGGGCGGTCGACGGCAGCCAGAGGACGGCGCCAAGACCGGCTATCGCGGTCCAATGGCGCAGGTTTCGCTGGTTCATGTTCGAGTCCGGGTGCTCGGGTCGCGGGGTTCTCGACCATCGCGACCACGCTTTGTTTGCGGGAGAGGCTAGAGTGCGTGCGCAGTGGGAGGGCGATGTCGGACGTCTTTATTAGCTACAAGTCCGAAGATCGAGAGCGAGTGGCCATTATCGCCCGAGGTCTTGAGGCCGAGGGATTTGACGTGTGGTGGGACTCTGCGCTTCGAGGTGGGGAGACCTACGATGAGGTCATCGAACGCGAGCTTGCCGCTGCCAAGGTCGTAGTGGTGTTGTGGAGCCCGCAATCGGTGGGGTCACGCTGGGTTCGCTCTGAGGCCACGGTGGGTGATCGGCAAGGCAAGCTGGTGCCCGCCACGATCGAACCCTGTCGGCGGCCGCTCGCGTTCGAACTGGCTCACACGTCGACCCTTGACCATTGGCGAGGAGACCCGAACGATCCCCACTGGCGGCGTTTCGTGGACGATGTCCGAGCTCGTCGCGATGGCAAGGCGCCTAAGCGTGGAGGCGTGAAGACACAGACTCGACCGCAACGCACCAAGCCGCCGAGTTCGCCGTTCTGGCCCCTTGCGGCGCTGCTCGGTGGCGGAGTGCTGTTCGTGGCGATCAGCGTGGTGGCCTACTCGACCCTGATCCGTCAACTCGGCAAGACGATGGCTCGCCTTCCGGTCGCGGGTTTGCCCACGACCGCACTGGAGGACAGCCCGCTCGACCTCACACTCTATATGGGCAAGTGGTCCCGCACAGACCCCGACACCTGCGCGTTTGCCATGCAGACCTCCATCGATGACGCGCCCCCCTTTCTTGCCGTCACCCACGCCGACGGCCGGAAGGAGGTGTTCATGGTCGAGCAGACCAAGGTCGTCTTCGGGATGCGCGTCGCGATCCGCACCAAACCCAATCCTCCCGTGCAATTCCAGCTTTGGACCTCGGACTCGAACAACAAGCTCCATCTTGCGGAGATCGGCGGCCAGTCGGAGCGGGTATGGACTCGGTGCACGGACGCTTCGCCGGAGTGAAGGGGTGGGCTTGCCTGCTGGGGTCGTCAGACTTCTTTCCTGCCGGGACGCTCCAGTAGGTGGCGTCCTCCCGCTTCGAGAAGCGCCCTTTTGTACGCCATACTCCGCTGGGTTGGGCAAGTCCGAAGGGCTTCCCAGAACTTCTGCGGAGGGGCATACTGATGTGCGTCGATGTAGTGGGCGATTGTGGAAGGGGCGACGATGATGCAGTCTCCCGCTGGTAAGAACAGGTTTCGAGTTCCGATTGGGATCGTGATGTCTTCGTATTGAGTGCTGCTGGGTCCGCCGGAGAAGGTGCAGAACTCACACTCATGCCAGCCAAGAAAGATCGAACGCTGCCAAGCGTTGGCGAGGTGCTCGCACAGCAGCCGGAAGTCAGCGA
The DNA here is from genome assembly GCA_039208735.1 of Myxococcota bacterium. Classification (GTDB taxonomy): domain Bacteria; phylum Myxococcota_A; class UBA796; order UBA796; genus DRPG01. Next base: position 36,946 of record JBCCQY010000069.1, read on the forward strand.
TCTCGGTAGGACCTCGGGGCACCTCTTCGCCCGCGCTAAGCCACCCCACGGCGCGGAGCACCTTGGCTGCTGAATTGCCGAAGTAGTTGATCTCGCCAAGGTCTTTGTAATAGGCCAACCCCACCTCCTCGACACAGCGCCATGTGCCCACGGATTGCAGCGTAGGCACCGTTCTCAGGGCGTCGAGGTGGGATCTGTGGCCTTTGTCTTACGGGTTGCCCACCAAGGTCACGACAGGTTCGAATTCGATGGCGATCGTGGCGACGATGTCTTCTTCGATCGGAGGGGTGTCCAAAAAGTCGGAGGGCACATCGGTACAGCGGACGTCGACGGTGTAGGGAATGAAGCGCACCCGCTCGCCTGCGGGGGCCGAGAGGTCCTCCACGGGCCCCGATGGCATCATCGACCCGATGCACGCTCGTCGATCGTCGTCGTCGAGCCGCCGAGGGCGCCCATCGCTGTCCGTCATCAACAGCCGAATGCCCATCGCCTCGTTCGACAAGGACGCCGAAGCTTCCCAAGCTTCACCTACGCGCAGCGCATCGTCGAACCCAAGTTCCAGTGCGAACAACGGGTCGTTTTCGTCCGCGGAGAGTGCGACGACGAGTCCCTCCTCGGGTGGGGGAACGGTGAAGTCGTAGGCTCCGAAGGCGGAGGCCAACAGCTCCTTCGACTCCCCGTCCAGCGCAATCTGCAGGAGCCGCTCGGGCATTGGGTCGACGGGGGAAGGAGCATCTTCGGAGGGTTCGGTTGGCTCTTCCGTTTCGGTGAGTCGATCGAAGGGCAACGAAAGGCAGGCCGTCCAGGTCGTTAATGCAAGCGCCAGGTTCATGGGACCTCCGTTGAAGCCCCGGTAGTCGTCCCGTGTCTTGCCGTGCCATGCCCATGATCATGGGGAGCGCCAGCGTTCTCAACCCAAGACGACGACTCGCGGCTGTGGCACAATCTTGTCCAGCGGGGAGGTGGCATGACCAAGCGAACGCTGGGCTTTCTACAAGGGTCCGTTGTCGGGGCTCTCGCGGTCTTGTTCATCCCGTTTGTGGCGACCGCTCTGACCCCCAAGACCTTTGAACGTGGGGATCCGATTCGGGCCGCGGACATGCAAGAAATGTGGGATGCGATCCGCAGCCTTCAGGCGGCGTCCCTCGTAGAGCGAATTGGCGTACTCGAAACGCGCGACCTCGGGCGGTTCTGTGGGCTGACGGAACTCGGACCGGCCGGTCCAGATCAAGGGATCAGCGGCGACGCGGTTCAGGGCTACGATGGTGCGCGAACCCTATGTGCGGCCGCCCAAGGGTGTTCGGCGGATGCCCACATGTGCCTGGGGGCCGAAATCGTGATGTCCTACGCCGACCAGATTCCAGTAACCTTTGAGGGCGGTTGGTACGCGGGTGCAGCCTGGGAACAGGCGGCCAATGGCAACCTCAATAACGACTGTAGCGGATATACCTCGTCGGCCAACGAGGGATCCCGATGGGGCCCTGGCGTTGGCCCGAGCCGTGACGTGTGCACGAATCTCCACGAGGTCATGTGCTGCGATTGACGCGAATGGAGTCGGCCTGCGTCAAGAGGGAGACCCATGTCATTTTCGAACGATGAGCGCCCTCCTATCAGGCTTGTCACCTCGCCAGACGACCCAGGTGTCGCCTATCTGTACCTGCGCGACCACCCGGGACCTGGTGCACCTGGCATCAGCGTTAAGCAGGTGCGGCTTCGCGATGTCATTCAGGACTACTCCGGTCCCGACCTCATCGTCGACTTCGACGCAGACGGAAGAGCCATTGGCGTTGAGGTGCTAGGCTGGTGACCGTGTTCTTAGTGTCGTCGAGTACTGGCACCCACTGGTCGTTGTTGGGCACTTGGTGCGCCATCTCGAACTGCACTCCCTTTACCACGGGATGCGTTGTGCATCTGGAGCCAACGTAACTGTGAACCGCCAGAATTGACGCCATGGGCATCGTGCAGCAGGCTTGGCCCATGCCGCGCTTCACCTTCGCCCTTCAGCCCGAACCCGTCGCCCTCGACAAGTTCACCATCGGCACGGGTGAAAATTGGCTGGTAACCTTGGTGTAAGCAACAGATTCTCCATTCCTTAGCTGATGCCCGTACTGCACGAACCCTGTTCAAAATTAGACGGAGGACTGACCAAGTGTTGATTCACAATCTCGCTTTGCTCTCTTTAGGCTCATGCAACTTCAATAGTGGAGACAGCGTCACGGTCGCTCCAAGCACATCACCGGACCTCATCGCTGCATATTGGCACGTGGGAACGGATATCGTTGTTTTCAAGGCCAAGCTACGCAGATTTCCTCGCCAGTGGTTCTTCATGCCGGACGCTGTCAAGAAGGATGTCAAACTCACGGTATTCGCCCGACGCGAGCCCTGGAGGGTGGTCGTTGATGCTGGTGGGCCGGGTCTAAGATACGCGTTCAGCGACGAAGGCGCGACATTCAATCGTATGGGGTCTCCGCCGAAGGGTTTCGCTCTGGCGTCTGGGTTCTTTGTCGGGAGCTTGGTCAACCAGTTTTTCGAGAACTTTGAAGGTTGCTCATTCGTTGCTTCCTCTCCAGCTGAATACCCTGCGTTGTGGGATCCCAAACTCATTCCCAGCCAAGCATGGCGTGCGGTCGACTGCACGTCAGCATCTCCAGGACTCATCCTGGCAGGGATCGAGTCTCCATTGTTTCTGCTGGAGACAAATAGTCCAGAACTCCCCCACCCATTACTGACACACGCGCAGGTGATGGTTGGCGAGGACCCGATTTTGGTTGAGATTGGTTCATTCTTGGAGCTTGAGAGCCTACCAAGTCGAGCCGAGGGAGGGGTCTTTAGACCCTACTCGTTCTTGCCCCCTCCCACTCCGTTAAGCTCACGTCGAGCAGTGGAGACGTGGCGCATTCGAACTGGTAATTGAGAGAGTGCGGGCGCGATGATGATGGTTCAACAGGACGAAGGCCGCGGGCCTAAAACTAGGCAAATACTTGCTGATCTGCGCAAGGGCACGTCGTCGATTTCGACCGTTCCCCCAGCCTCATCGACTTTCACCCCTCCTGCGCGACCGCCCTACGTAATGTTGTTCTCCATCATGTAGTCCTGCAGGTCGCGAATCCGGTCTCGCAGCTCCGCCGCACGTTCGAACTCCAACTTCCCCGCCGCCTTGCGCATCTCATCCCGCAGTCGCTTCAACAAATTCGGAATCTTGCGCGGATCCTCGGGAATTGGGTCGCTCGACCGCTTCGGTTTTGGCCGCTCTAGCGAGACCTCTACGAAGTCACCAGACACCAACGCGGCCAAGGGCGAATCGATCTCCCGCCGAATGGTCATCGGCGTGATGCCGTGTTCACGGTTGTACGCTTCCTGAATCTCGCGCCGACGGCGGGTTTCGTCGATCGATTTCTGCATGTTGTCCGAGACCCGGTCGGCGTACAAAATCACGTGCCCGTTCACGTTTCGCGCGGCGCGGCCAATCGTCTGGATGAGCGAGCGCTCATTGCGCAAAAACCCTTCCTTGTCGGCGTCCATGATGCACACGAGGCTCACCTCGGGCAGGTCCAGGCCCTCACGAAGCAAGTTGATGCCTACCAGCACGTCGAACTCCCCGGCCCGGAGGTCGCGCAAGATCTCCATCCGCTCAAGGGTGTCGATGTCGCTGTGCAAGTAGCGAACCTTGACGTCGAGTTCGCTCCAGTAGTCGGTCAGTTCCTGGGCCATGCGCTTGGTGAGCACGGTCACGAGCGTCCGCTCCGACCGCTCTGCGCGGGCGCGAATCTCATGCAGCGCGTCATCGACCTGGATTTGAGCGGGCCGCACCTCGACGGTGGGGTCGAGCAGGCCGGTAGGCCGAATGATCTGCTCGACGGTCGCCCCACCTGCCTTCTCAAGTTCCCAGGCTCCTGGCGTTGCACTGACATAAATGGCCTGTTTGACGTGCTCGGTGAACTCTTCGAACTTCAACGGTCGGTTGTCGAGCGCGCTCGGAAGGCGGAACCCATGTTCGACCAGCACCTCTTTGCGGGCCCGGTCGCCCCGGAACATGCCGCCCACCTGAGGCACGGCGATGTGGCTCTCGTCGACGATGAGCACCCAATCATCTGGGAAGTACTCAATCAAGGTGGGCGGGGGCTCGCCGGACTTTCGCCCTGAAAGGTGACGACTGTAGTTCTCAATGCCCTTGCACCGACCGATTTCCCGCATCATCTCAAGATCGAACAACGTGCGCTGTTCGAGCCGCTGCCCCTCGAGGAGCTTGCTTGCACCACGCAGCTCGTTCAGCCGCTCCCCCAACTCGGCCTCGATGCTCTCCACCGCCCGTTCCATCTTCTGCTTCGGCGTGACGTAGTGGGAAGCCGGATAGATCGCGACCTTGGCGAGCTTATCGATCTTCTTGGCCCGCAACGGATCGATGAGCCACAACGCGTCCACCTCGTCGCCAAACAGCTCGATGCGGACGGCGCGGTCCTCTTCGTACGCCGGAAAGATGTCGATGACGTCCCCGCGTGCACGGAACGTTCCCCGGTGAAAATCCTGCTCGTTGCGGTCGTACTGGATCTCGACGAGCTTCGCGAGGATGTCCTGCCGCGAGACCTCTTGGCCCTGTTCGAGGAGCAAGAGCATGCCCTCATACGCCTCGGAACTCCCAAGACCGTAGATGCAGGAGACACTCGCCACAATGATGACGTCGTTGCGCTCAAGAAGGGACTTGGTGGCGGCGTGACGCAACCGGTCGATGGCCTCGTTGATGAGGCTGTCCTTCTCGATGTAGGTGTCGCTGCTCGGAACATAGGCTTCGGGCTGATAGTAGTCGTAGTAACTGACGAAGTACTCCACCGCGTTGTCGGGGAACAGCTTCTTCAGCTCGCCAAACAGCTGGGCTGCGAGCGTCTTGTTGGGCGCCAAAACGAGCGCCGGCCGGTTGACCTGCGAAATCACATTGGCGACGGTGAAGGTCTTGCCGGACCCCGTGATGCCGAGCAGCACTTGATGCGCTTCGCCGTCACGCAACCCCTGTACGAGCCGCTCGATGGCCTTCGGCTGGTCGCCCGTAGGGGAATGCTCGCTTTGCAACTTGAACACCGCGTCGGCGCGCCCGACCGGGCTGCCGGCTTCACGCGCCGTTGGTGGCCACTTGCCGCCCATGCCGCGCCTCCCGTGGTATCTGAACACAAGTTTCGTAACGTCCCGCGCTGCGACGCACGAACGCCCCGCGCCCCGGATCCGAGAACCGTGACACGAGCGTGACGTGAGAGTGTTGTGAGGCTGCGTGGGATTCGCGGGTACGATAGGCCCCACACAACCTTGGAGGAACGATGCGTCGTCTGCCCCAGATGCTCGCGATGACCGCTTTGCTCACTGGCTGCTCGATCGGCTTCGACTTCGACTCGTCCGGCACGATTCCGTTCGCCCTCGGCGACCTCGGACCCGACTGCTCGCAGAAAGAAAACCCGTCGACCTACGAGACGGAAGACGGCGGCGTGTGCACCGTCGAATACCAGGTCGATGGCGACACCTGCCGTATCCTCGCCGACTGCTCGGACTTCCAGCTGATCGACACCGAAGACGTCTCGAACGAGATCGACGATGCGACGGGCGGCAACAACCGCATCCGTACCCGTTTGACGGGCCTCGACCTCGTGGTGACCAACTTTGGTGTGTCCTCCGGCCCCACGCCGAACCTGACCGACGTAAGCATCAGCATCTCGACCGCCAAGGAAGGCGCGTCGACGGTGGACGTCGTGTCGATGAACCTCGACGACTACAATCAGCTGCTGTCGACCGGTCAGACCACGGTCTTCGACGGCCCGGACACCGATTCGGACTACAACGAAGACGACTACCCCTTCATCGCGCAGGTCAACACCTGCGTCGAAGACGGTACGCCCCTCCCCGTGGTCGGCAGTCTCGTGATCGAGATGCCGCTGTCCGAAGTGGCCGCGATTGCGGGTACGAACGTGCAGGGCAGCTTTGATTACGACGCGATGATCCGCGGCCGTGGTTCCATTCGTCTGATTGGTGGCGGCAACTGATTTCCGTGTGCCTCTCTTGAGGCACAAGACCGCGCTTCATGCATGTTACGACGCCGCCAAGGAGCAGAAATGGCGATTCAATTCAGCTCTACGGCGGTTACGCGCGGTAAGGAACTGGTCGAACAGAAGTCCAAACCTTGGCTTCGGCTAGGGATTCGGGGGGGAGGCTGCAGCGGCCTCTCCTACTTCATGGACTTCGTCGAGTCACCCGCTGACAAGGACCTCGAATTCGAATTCGATGGGCTTCAGGTCTGTGTAGACCGCAAGTCCTACCTCTACCTAGTAGGGACCGAAATCGATTTCGAGACCACGCTTGTGCGCAACGGGTTTGTCTTCCACAACCCAGCCGCAAAGCGCACCTGCTCGTGCGGCGAGTCGTTCACGCTTTAGCCGCGTAGGCTTGCTGCAGCGTCCTTCACGATGCCCACGATGGCGTCGACCTGGGCCTCCGTGGTGGACCGGCCAAGGCCGAACCGCACGGACTGGCGGGCTCGTTCTGCATCGATGCCCATGGCCGTCAAGACGTGGGATGGCTTGAGCGAAGCGGACGAGCATGCCGATCCCGACGAGACGGCGACTCGATCCTGGATGTTCGCCATCAAGGCCGATGCTTCGAGTCCCTGAAAGGACACATGAAGGTTGTTGGGGGCGCGATGGTCGAGCGAGCCGTTGACGTCGATGTGAC
>JBCCQY010000070.1:0-42391 GCA_039208735.1 Myxococcota bacterium
GCACAGCTTCAGGAGCCGCAACTCGGCGGCAGACAGATCGACGGGCGGATTCCAAGTGTCCAACAGAAGCTCCTTCCTGGGCTTCTGTTAGATCACAACATACTCAGCGAGTCCATCCTTGACCGTTGATCGGGTCTCTAGCGGGCGGTCACGTCCAGCGTGAAGAGACCGGGTTCGGTGGCATTCACGTTCTGCGTGAAGAAAAACACCATGTCCTGGGACGAGTCGTTGTCGCCCGCGGTCTCGAAGCGCATCCGCACGTCGAGGAAGCGGCGTCCGTCGTCGAGCGCGTTCTGAACCGCATCGGCGAAGTCGCACTCAAAGGGCTGATTGGGGCCGGTGGCAAACACACACGAGCCGCCGTTCGCCGGGGGTTCGAGGTCCCAGAGGGCCGACGAAAACCCATCGTGGATCACTTCATCGGCGAGGAGATCACCGAGATCTGCAAAGGGTGAGCCTTCGATTTGGGGCTCGACCGCCGCTGCGAGCAAGGCGCTTTCGACGGTGGTGGCGCCGTCATCGACGAGGCTCTCCCCGTCCGCGCCTCGGGCCAGGTTGAAGGAAATGAAGATCTGGACCCCATCCCCTTCGGGAAAGCCATCGTTGAGGTTATCACCGGTAAAGATGCCGCCGCCCTGGCCCTGGAAGCCGCGAGGGGTGTGACCTTCCCGGTTGTCGTTGCCCGTGTTCTCGAACGCAAACGTCTGGGCTTCACCCATTCCTGCTGTGGGCTCGTTGCCTTCTTCACCGTTGCAAGCGACTAACGAAACAACCACCCATCCAGTCCACATGCGCATAGCACCTCCGCGATGTCGAACGCAGACTCGCGATGTTGGGGACCGTTACGACGACGATCCCCCCATGGGGACCGCTACGGCACGATGTCGCCTCGTTGGGACGTTCCTCGAAAGTCACTCATAGTAGACAACATAGGCCGACAAGTCGATGTTTCCGCCCGCTCCGACGTCGCTCCCCGCGAAGAAGCCCTCGTAGGTCAACGAGGCAGACTGGCCGGGGGTGACCAACGACGTGAGATCGGTGATGCGCGCCTCGACAGGCAGGCCGGGGCACCAGTAGGCCCGCAGCGGAGCCCAATTGCCCCATTGTCCGGGCGGTACGCCCTGGGCGGCGGCCGGGGCACACTCCAACGAGGCGCCTACCGCCCCTTCAGGCTGGATGAGGACGGCTTCCTGCCCGTCCACCGAGAAGCGATGACGGTGGTCACACCATTCCGAGCAGTTCGTTCCTGCGGCTTGGCCATGGCCTGACAAGATTGTGACGAGTTCGACCTTCGAAGCCCCGGCCGGCACGTCGATCGTGACGGGCTTCCGGTTTTCGTTGTACTTCGCGTCGAAGGAACCGCCGGTGAACACCCGCTTTGCCGAGCTGGCCCGGGCCTTGCCCTGAGTCGACAACCGCAGTGCGATCCGAGCATCGCGGGGGGTGGCGCGTTCCCAATCCGGGCCCATCACGATGCGGAAAGTCTGGCTGCCACTGCCCACCAGCCCCAAGAACGGCGAGGCGTCGATGGCCCATCGGCGGTTGCCTCGTCGCCAGTAGGGTGTGATCCAACGTGCCACTTCACGGCGTTCTTCGCACGTTTCGGACGTGCACCATTCGATGCGGGCGATGCGGTCCCATTCGGAGCATGCAAAGGGATTGCGAGCCTTGCAGGTCACTTCAACGTCGAATTCCATGGTGTCGAACGCCGAGATGTCGCTCGGCAGATCCACCGTGACGGGGAACACGCGTTCGGTGACTTCCTGATTGACAAGCTCGATCTCGGTGACCGTCTCGGCGTCGAGGCGGTGAGCGAGTTGAGCCTTGTGGTTGTAGAACTGGGGAAGGAAGCCGGCGAACGAGACCTGCGGGTTGCCTCCGACCACATCGTCGATGTTCCCACCGGGATCCCAAGTCTGGAAGCGATCAATGCCGATGAACCAAGGCAAGGGGGCCGAGGATGACCGGCTGTCGTCGATTTCCACCAGGGAGTCGGCCTGGTACTCGAGGTAATCGGCCACAAAGTCGCCCAGGCCACCTTTGATGCGCGACACGCGGTCGAGCACGAAGTGCACGCGATCGGCCCGACGCTTCCCGAGGTTCAGCGTGTCCTTCATCGCCTGAACGCGCTGCTCTCGGCGAGCCGGTCCCCCCTCATCCGAAACGAAGAGGAACTGGCTGTTCTTGGGCGCGTTCGCGAGCAACTCACTCGGATCGGAACTCCACAGCGCGTCGCCCTCGGCATTCTCGAAGTAGCTGACGACGACGAACGTGTCGCAGCCATTCCAAGCTTCCGAAAGGGTAAAGCTGCCATCCAGCGTCTCGACCGTGAAATCGCCTGCGACCTCTCCGAATTGCACGCCGACGCCTTCGGTCGTGAATGGGCGCGCGGGCACGCCGTCTTCGCAGGCCGTGAGCGCCGGAGCGCTGGTGTCCTGGCCGGTGTCGGCGTCCTTGGTTGACCCCGAACAAGCTGAAAGAATCCCGGAACCGATCATGAGACCGGCAAGGGCCAACGATTCCCAACGCATCGAGCGCCTCCCTTAAAAGAAGCGCTCATCGTATCAGACGGTCCTACTCTCGGTCAGGTCGGGGGGCGTCGCGGTCGTGGGGGCACGACAACTCGGCGTTCCCCAGCAGCTCGTCACCGAAGCCCAAGGCCTCTTCGATGCCGGAAATCACGAGGTTCGCAAGAAGATCATCGCCCAGGCCGGTCACATCGACCTCGGTCCAACTCGCGAACCATCGGAGCGTCTGGTCGCCATCGTCGACAAACACGTCGAGCTGAAACAACTGCCGCCACGCATTCGAGCCGCCGTCCCCTTCAAAGATGCGATCGATGTGGGCTCGACCCACCATCACTTCGACGTCCGAGGAGCTGCGCACCGCGCGGTAGACCTTGGGTTGGTCGTACCAGACCCTCGCCAACAGCGACTCCCGCCGGACTTCGTTGCCAGTCACCAGCCGGTCGCAGTCGGTTGGAAAACAGTCGGGATCGCTTTCGAAGGTCCGACCCGCCCAGGTGGTGTTTGAGGACTCAATGCAGGTTTGAATCGGGTCTGTGATGAGGCGCAGCTGGTCCACCAAGGGAAACGCGCTGATGCCCGAGGCAGCCACGCCCACCTGGTCGTCAGCGGACGTTCCGTTGGGCAACGACAAGGGGCCAAGGTCTTCAGGGCGCAAGACCGGCATACCGACTGCCCGGTCAGCGACGGATGTACGGAAGTCTTCCGTGGCAAGCCTCATCACGAGGTTGTCGATTCCCGCGACAAGTTCGTCGGGCTCTTCATCTTCAAAGTGAGCGAACAGGAAGCGACCGAGCGCTCCGACCTCAGCCGGAGCCTCGGGCGGAGGCCGACACGCGAGCAACCACCAAAGCATGGGGGATTCTACCCGGTCATGAACCAGGCCATCTCAGGTCGTGGACGATGGCTCGAAGGAAGCTGGACGTACCGCAGATAATCGAGGAATCGCGCAAACACCTGGCCGGCGGGTTCCTTCACTCGGCTGCCTCCGAGCCGGGCCACGATGCTGCCTGCGCGCGTCTCGGGTTCGGGGAGGCCCAAGTAGCGCGAGACGCGTTCGGCTCCGTACTGGGCGACGGCATTGGTGACGAGCGCTTCGATGTGTTTGCAACAGCCGCCGCTATTGAGACCCCCGCACGGACGGTTGTTGTTGGTGCTGCAGCAATAATCGCCCGTTTCGGCCTTGATGGACGAAACGTAGACTCGATCGGCGGACGAACCCGATGAGACCACTCCCTGGAGTCGACCATCGAACAGCTCGACAAACGGCACTTTGGCGATGTTTCTTCGCTGCGGCGCGACACGCGGGAAGGCGCGGAAACTGGACATGTGTCCTCCACACCTCAGATGTATGCCTGTGGGCGGGCGAATTCTGTCCGGAACTCGAAGGCGAGCATCGTTCGTTTTGGCAAACCAAGATGGTGCGATGACGTCGCTTTTACTCACGGATGCAGCCGCCACGGCGCGAGGACAATGGGTCGTAGGGTTCTCTCTTCCGCGGTCGTCAAACGACGCTCGACTCGACATGTACGTAGGCATGGAACATCGACTCCACGTCCTGCTCGAACGCCTGTCGAACGTGCTCCGTGAAGACTTGCGGACCGTGGCCACGGCCCACGACCTAAAGCTCGTTCAGCTCGACGCGCTTCAGTACCTGGTGGTCGCAAACCGCTTCAGCGACACGTTGACGGCTCTGGTTGCGTTTCTGGGTTCCACCAAAGGGACCGCGAGCCAGACGGTGAAGGCGCTGGAGCGGAAGGGCTTGTTGGTCCGCTCCCAAGACCCGGATGATGGAAGGGTCTTCCACCTCGAGTTGACCGAGGAGGGCCGCCGCATTGCAGAGCGCGCACTTCCCGCGCCTGCCTTGTCCGACATCGAGGCCCCCGACACCCATGCGGACAACATTGAAGCCCTCCTGCAGCAGATGCTCGCGGCCCGTGGAGGCGCTCGATTCGGCGTGTGCCACACCTGTCGCCATCACGATCGGCGAGGGGACCAGCGTTGGTGTGCCCTCCTGAAGACCGAACTCCATGAGAGTGAGGTCTCAAAGTGGTGTACGGAACACGAACCGGCCGAGTAGAACCGCCCGCCGAACGGAACACGAAACGCGAAGAGGGGCTTGCTCAATCCCATGAATGAATGAATGACTCATTCATTCAGGAGGTGGTACATGACCGGTTTGGGCTGGGTGGTTCTCGTGGGCGGACTGCCCGGCGATGAAGCCCCTTTGCGCCGGCTCGAAGACGCACTTGGGGCGTCGGGTTGGCCCGTGGTTCGGGCGTCGACCGACCGGTGGGCCGTCGTTGACGCCAATGCCGAACAAGTGGCCCAAACCCTCCGCACCCATCCCGGTGCGGTGGTGGTGAGCCTGGGTCGGGGCGGGCCCGAGACCGCACTCGCGCTCCAGGACGCGGATCTGCAGGTAGCGGGATGGATCAATGTGCACGGCTTCCTCCGGGGGCTGGACCACCCACGGCGTCACCTCGCATCACCCAGACTCTCGTTTTCGCCTTACGGACCCGTCATCACGCGGATTCCCCGTGCGACGGTGGCCTCGCTGCGTTCCGACACGCTCGGGGCTCGGATCTGGACGCTTCCCGACGGTCTTCCCGTGATCGATGTGGTGGTCGTCCCTCGGCGGAAGTCCGATCCATCGATCGCCACGCAACGAACGGGAGGGCGGCGGATCGACGTGGCTCCGTCTGCCCTGCATCAGCTCGATGCGATGGTCCTGCCCCTCTTGGAGGGCGAGGCGAGGGCGTTAGAGCGGGCGTCATGGCCCGTCCTCGACCCGCCGATCGCTTCGCCGCTCTTCTCGATGCCGGACTGACCGTCTTTGCCAGCAAAGGGCTTCAAGGCGCTCGCATGTCCGATGTGGCCCAGGTGATGGGCGTGTCGCCGGGCACGCTCTACAACTACGTGCAGAGCAAAGAAGCCCTGTTCTTTCTGTTGCTCGAGCATGGGTTGGCCCCCGAGCCCCCCGATCTTCCCGAAACGCTTCCGGTCGTGGATCCTCCGCGAGAGGAGTTGTTTTCGCGGCTCGCCGAACAGGTGGAAACCCACAACCAGATGCCTCGGCTTTGGGCGGCGCTGGACACCCCTGAGGTGGACGACGCGGTCGCCGAGCTTCGCGACATCACGGCCGAGTTGTACGACCTCAATGCGGCGAATCGTCGGTGGATCGATCTACTGGAGCGGTCGTCCGAAGACCTGCCGGAGGTGGCCCGACTGTTCCTCGTGGACGTCCGCCAAGTGCTCTTCGATCAGCTGACGCGCTACTTCCGCCAACGAATGGAACGCCACCAGTTGGCCGCGTTGGTCACGCCGGTGATGGCCGGGCGGTACGTCGTTGAACTCATCACCACGTTCACACGTCGACTGCCGCACGATCCTGACCCCAAGGCCTTGCCATTGACCCCTGAAGCAGTGCGGGACTCGGTGGTCGACTTGGTTGGAGCCACGTTCACCCCCCGCACGTAAGCCACAACCGGAGCCGCGTGCGGTCCTCCACGTCCACCCCGTCTTGGGGCGGCATGTCGGGTTGTTCGCCGGTGGCCCGTTCCAGGATGCGCTCCGACCACATCCAGGCGTCTTCTTCGCGATCGAAGAACACCGTCGTGGGGGCGCCTTGTCGGTTTGGGCTCGTACTTGCGTGGCACGCCTGGCAGTTTTCAATGAGGAAGCCTTGGCCAAAGTTGGCCCAGGTCAACACGGGCGCGGTGGCACACTCGGCCTCGGGTGTCGTCGTCGTCTCGCTGGTCGTTGCGCAGCCCAGCAGACCGAAAAGCGCCCATCCCCAATGTCGCATCGCTGCCTCCTCCTGACGCCCGACCGACCCGCGAACCGGGCTGAGGGGAAAGTCAGCGATCGAGGAGACCCTCCGAGGCCTTAGGCTGGGGCGGTTGTTCGCCCGGCACGGGCCGCGGCCGTTCCGCATAGGGCTTGACGGTAGGAACGGGCTTTGGTCCTGCCGTAGGGGTCGGCGGTGGAACGTAGCGTCGAATCAGGCGAGGGCGTGGTTCCGGAGCGGGGGCGACCACGGGTTCGGGCTCCGGTTCGAGGGGCTCCGTGATGACCGGCGGTTCTTCCTCTTCGGTGTCTAGGACGTCCGATCCGTCTGCCGCTGCGGCCTGCTGCAGGTCTTCAGAGAGGCTCGGCGGGGGTGGGGCGGCTTGAACGGCGGTGGGGACAGGTTCAGGCTCGGCCGAGTTCGGTTCCGAAGGCGTAGCCAGGCCCGCGGGAAACGAAACTTCAGGGATGGCAAGGTTCGTGATCCACTCCTGGGTATCGGCGAACCACGCTTCGGTACGCGTAGGCTCGATGAACCATACGGCGGCCAACGCAAAGCTGATGCCACCCAAGAGGCCCAGCGCCAAGGCCGCTACGCCGAGGTTCAAGAACCAACGAAAAGGCGACCGCCGTCGCTCATCGCGCGCTTGGTCCGCGGTGAGGATAGGAATCGGCGACCGCCGGCGCATCGGAGTCAGTCCGAGCTGGGGAATGGCCGGAATCTCGGCTTCGGTCGTGCTTGGCAACAACTCGACTTCAGCCACTTCGACCGGCCAGGCATCGATGGGCAGGTCCGCCCCTTGCGTGGGCATTTCGGCGGGATCGATCGACGGCCGATGGGCCAGCTCACGCAGGTCGGGCGGACTGTGTCGGGGGGGCTGTCGGGTCGCCAATGCTCCGTCCTCCTCGTGAGCCATCAACCGTCAGGGCGTATCCGGAAGCAATGGCGCCCATCCCACCAAGGGATCCGGGCCATTGCCAAACGGAGGTTGGCCCCTCCAGGCATCCCACTTGTGCTCCGTGATGTCATTGTCCGGCGCCTTCGGGTCGTCCTTACGGCCATGGTACAGCTTGTAGCCAACCACGTCACCACTCTCAGGGTCTCGTTGTACCGAGTGAACCACACCCATATGACGGATGCCGACACCGCGGGTGAACAACGGTTCCTTGCCGTATTTCTCTGTGAAGTATTTCCCGGACTTGGCGTACCAGAGCACCATGCCTGGCTTGATAGTGTTGCGGAAGGCCTCGAGAGCGGATGACGCGTTGGTCAGGCTCTGCTTGTTGTCGTGGTACAGCGGCGTGAACAGTCCCTGCTTGTCGTACCAGCGCGCGGTGCCTCGCGTGTCTCGTGCTTCGTAGTTCTTGCCATCAGCCGTCCACTTTTGGTGGGTGCCCTGGAAGACGTTCTGCTTGCCCGGCGGGTTTTTCCACGGCACGACGCCTTCCGAGGCCGCGAGGTACGGCCGCGCATCGACACACTGGTTGGCGACTTCGCTCGAGACCCGCAAGAAGTTGCCCGAGCAGTCCCGAAGCTGGTCTCCGCCCGTTTTGTCCTGCGTGTAGGGAATCTCGATCGCAGCCATGTCTTCGAGAATGGGCTGGAGCAAGGTCGACAGGGCCATGGTTTCGCCGTTGCACTTCGCGTACAGCTCGTTCGGGTCCCGCTCGATGCGCGCGGGGGTTTCGACCGCCGCCGTTGCATCATCGCCGTCTTCCGTGGTCGCGGCCTGTTGCCCGGAAACTGGGGTTTCGGGAGTGACCACCGTGTCAATGCCCTCGGGCGGCGGCGGACGCAGGTAGCGTTCCGCGACCCACTCGAGCGGGCTGTCGAACGACAGCGTTCCGTAGAGCAGGAACGTCGCGGGAATGAAGGCAATGGCGAACACCCACTCGCCTCGGGCGATCATGGCGTTCGAGAGTCGGCCCATGAGCAGGTTGACCAACACCGTCTTGATGATGAGCACGAACAGCAACAGGTAGGCGACCATGAAGTACTGATCTGCGCGCATCAGGTAGCCGACGCTCGGCAGATCCTCGCCCTGCGCCAAGTGGAACACGACCACCGACAACAGGGCGGTCATGACCAAGGTGAGTCGCGCGTCGAACTGGGACGGAGGAATCAGCACGACGAACAGGCTGATGCCGATCATGATGGCGAGCGGCAAGAACAGGGTGATCAAGTAGGGAAAGAGGATGCGGTCGAGCACGATCTCGGTGTGGTAGACCGAAAACTCGCTGCGGCTCGCGAGACCTTCGTAGGCGGGGTCACCGTAGGTGGTCGTCGGAGCGTAGGTCGCCGAAGCGTCGCGCCGGCCCACATACGACCATTCTTCTGGGTAGATCGCGCGAATCTCTTCCTGTGAGAGCCGGTCGTAATCCACGACGAGCATCAGATCGCGGCTGTCGAGGGTGGCGTGGGACAGCTCGACGGGCAGGCGCTGCTGGTCGAAGGGAAAGTCGTGCAGGTCGAACGGTGTGAGAAACCGGCCTTTCACCTTGTAGCAGATGTACTTGACGGGACTCTCAAGGTCCTGCCGAACCACCTGGAAGAAGGAGTCTTCCGTGTTGATCTGATTCAGGAAGGTGATGTTGTCGATGTCGACGTCGCCTTGCCACCGGAACCAGAGGAACAGCTCGACGTCGAAGGCCTGGCTGGCCACATCCACTTCGTTGACCCGGAAGAAGTCGATGCCCGCGTAAACCACGGCGGTGCGGTGGTAGAGGCGCTGCCCCACCTTGACGGTGCGGCCGGTTGCCATCTCGACGGGGGTTTGCACATCGTTGCGAGCGCGACGTCGGGCCCGCCGTCGATTGTTCGGCTCGGGTTCGGGCTCTTCGGCGGCCTCTTCGTCGTCGGAATGGCTCGCCTTCCACAGTTCGCGTGGGTCGACGATGGGCCGAAGCTGCGAGTAGGCTGGGCGGAACCGGCCTCGATCGAGCACCAACATCCAAGGATCGCGCTGCGCCACGCCATCCACATCGAAGTACAGCAGCCCCGACAACCCCTCGACGGCTTGGTCTGCGAACTGACGGCTCGCCAGATCCGAGGCGATCGCTTCTCCGGTCACTGAACCAGGTGATTCCTTGGCTTTTTCGGTCTCACGAACATCCCGTACGCCGGCCGTCGCAAGTTCGAGGGCTTCGTAGAGCAGCACGGCGTCGGTGCCTGGGGTTCCATCGAAACGACGCGCGAAGCCACGGGCCCGAACATTGGCAAAGTCAGCCGAGTAGGTCGTGATCGCAAACACGTCCGCCGCTTCGCGTCCTGCCTCGGCAACAAACGCGTCGGTGGCCATGGCCTCGGTGCCAAAGATGGGCAGCGTGATGCCTGCGTCCCGCAGTCCGGTCACCGCCTTGCCGCTGTCCTCACCGTCGCCAAGCACGACGACGGCCCCGACCCCGAGTTTGCGGTCGATGGCAGACTCGGTGCGCGCACCAAACAACCGCTGAAAGCGTTGGGCTCGCCGGTTGATGCGAGGAGCCCGGTCAAACTCATTGAAGCTGCTCGCGAGGAACGCCCGATCCGGAGCGCTGTCCCATCCCGCGTTGACCGGCACCTGCAGGCCTACCGCCTCGGCGGTGGCCTTGACGATGTTGGCGTACTCGGCTTCCGAGTTGTCGAAGATGAGCCCGATCGACTGCACGCCGTTGATCGCCTTGAGGTAGGCCACAAGCCGTTCGGCGCGGCGACTTAGGGTCGCGTTGGACACGAAGACCCCGCTCCCCATCCGAGCGACGTCCGCCGAGTCTGCGTTGGACGCGATCATGGGGATTTTGGCGGCCTTGAGGGCGGTGGCGGTCGCTTCCGCTGCGGCATCGTCTGTCGAATGGGCGACGACGGCAACCACCGAGTTGGCCTCGGCATCTGCGGCGTCCGCGACCCGCTTCACGGTCACGTCCGGGTGGTCGGTCTGGAACAGATCCACCGTCTGGTTGAAGGCCGGATCGTCTGGGGCGATCACGCCAATCGTTTGGCCCCAAGCGGGTGAGGCGTAGATTCCAACGATCCACGCCAACCATACGCGCATCCACCACCCTGTCATCGCACGCTCCTGCTCTTCGTGGGCGTGCACGGTAGCGCGGCGCGCGTGGAGGGGTCAGCGAGGCGCTTGGAACGGGTCTCTAGGCCCGGGGAGGTGGGCCGAACGGTCGCGCGGAATGCGATACCTCTCGAGAATTCGTGGCATCGCTTTCGCCACTTCGGAAGGATCGAACACGGCAACGCCGCGTCGCGTGGTGACGATCTCAACCACGTCGGTTGCCGAATCCACCAGCTCGACGAAGTGCGCCATGTCGCGGGGCAGGGTGCCATTTACCGACAGCACCGCCTCGTCGTAAAGGGGCGCGTAGCCGACGTTGATATCGTCAGCGAGAATCTGTGTAAGCACCACGATTTCTTGCCGCTGACCGGTTCGGGTACCGATGTAGTACTCATTCAAAAACTCGGTTGGGGCGTTGTTCCACCACCGATCCCAAGTCGTCAGGAAATTCCTCGTGAGACGCTGGAAAACCAGCCCTCCGTAGATGAACCAGGTGGGTTCGACGCCGTACACGGACCGAGGCACGAGGTCGACGCGGGGCCGCAGGGTGACGGTTTCCTGACGGGCCTGACCGTCTCGCCACACCGTGACGGCAAGGGCGTCCCCCAGATGATGTTCACCGAGAACCACGGAAAACCGTGTACGGTAACGGCCGCGATACTGGACCGTCCCGTTGTTGGCGATGGCCAGTCCGTCGATGCCGACGAGCACATCGTCGGCCTGCAACACCCCGTCCGCCGACGAGCCATAGGCCACCTTGGTGATCAACACGCCAGACTGGCCTTCCGGAAGGCCTCGCCGTCGCCGTAGCTCGGGATTCTCGAGATTCTGGGTATAGATGCCCAAACCAGGGATCGCGGGCTGCCGGCCTTGTTCGACAGCGTCGAGAAACAGCCGCACCAAGGGCATGGGGACGAGTTCGCCGATGTTCTCGGCGTCCGCGAGGGACTGGAAGGCCACACCGACCATGCGGCCGTCGATGAACGCGGGGCCACCGCTGTTGCCATTGTTGATGGCGGCATCGACCGTGACCGCGAGGAGACGGCGCTGGCTGTGGGTGTAGCGTTGCACCTCGATGCGGGAGACCACCCCCTCGGTGACGCTGATCTCTTCTCCGCCCACAGGAAAGCCAAGCACCGAAACCTTGTCCCGCAGCTCCGGCAGGTCTCCCAACACCACGGGCTCGGTGTTGGCCGTCAGATCCACATCGGGTACCTCGAGCAACGCCAGGTCGCTGTCGTGGCATACGGCGATCACACGCGCCACCGGCTTGTCAGGGACCGCAATCTGCTGGATTTGCAGGAACGTGGCGTTGGCAATGACGTGGGCGCCCGTAAGCACGCGGTGGGGACCGAGAATCACGCCCGAGCCCGTGCTCCGCGACGGAGACTTGGCCTGCCACGGAGATTCGTAGTCGTGATCCTGTGTGGTCGCGAAGATCTTCACGACGGGCGGGGCATGCACGTCCACCTCCAAGCGACCCCGGTAATGTTTGAGGCCCTCGCTGGTCCAGGGAGGAAACGTGTTGGAGAACGCATGGCCGAGGGTCAAAGACCGCTTCCACTCATTGTTCTGACGTTGTTGGTGGCGGCCCAGTTTGCGGGCACCTGTCCGTGGTTCGCAGGCAACGCGGTGCTCCCCGAACTCGAGCGCGACCTTGAGATCGTCGGATCGGTCGCGTTTACAACGTCGGCCGTGCAGTTTGGCTTCATCTGCGGGACCCTTCTGCTCGCCATTTCGGGGCTCACCGATCGATGGTCGGCGAGTCACGTTTTCGCGGGATCCGCATTGGGGGCGGCGGCGACGAACCTGGGCCTGCTGTGGGCCTACGACGGCACATCGCTTGCACTGTGGCGCTTTGGAACTGGTCTATTCTTGGCCGGCGTCTATCCGGTTGGCATGAAGCTCGCGGCGAGCCATGCGGATCCCGAGAAGGGTGGATTGGGAGCGGCGCTTGGCTTTCTCGTTGGCGCACTCGTGCTCGGCACCGCGTTTCCGCACGGCCTGCGGGCCTTGGGCGAAGTGCTGCCATGGCGCGTGACCATCCTCGTGACCTCGGGACTGGCGGCCGTGGCGGGGATTGGCCTTTACCTCACGGTGAGCGACGGCCCCTACTTGTCGAGCGGCCAACCCCGTGCGCTCAAACCAGGGGCGGTCTTCACGGCGTTCCGAGATCCCCCGTTTCGGGCCGCGGCCCTTGGCTATTTCGGGCACATGTGGGAGTTGTACACGGTGTGGGCCCTCGTGCCTGCCATCTTGTTGGCTCACGATCCGGAACTGAACCCCAGCCCAGGGGCCTTTGCGATGATCGCGGCGGGAGCCGTGGGGTGCGCGGTAGGGGGACTGGTGGCCTCTCGGCTAGGAAGTCGCCGTGTGGCCTGGTTGAACTTGGTCAGTTCGGCCGCCCTTTGCGCCACGGCGCCCCTATGGTGGCAGCTTCCCACCCCGATCGTGTTCGTCCTGTTGTTGACCTGGGGGTTCGTCGTGGTGGGCGATTCGCCACAGCTCTCTGCGCTTACGGCGCAGACCGCGCCCCGTGAACTGGTCGGGTCGGCACTCACGATGGTCACGTGCATCGGATTTGCCTTGACCATCGTGAGCCTCGCGGTCACGTCCCTCCTTCCGTTTGAGTGGGCGTTTCCCGTGCTCGCTTTAGGCCCGCTGCTCGGGGCGTGGGTGCTCCGCGGTGAGGCTCAACCTGCTTGACGGTCCGCGGCGGCCGGGAGGGCGGCCTGGTGAATGGCCATGCCGAGCTGCATGGCTTGTTCGGCGGTGAAGAACCATTCGGAGGATTCGTCGATAAGCCACTGCTGGACTTCTTCGTCGAACCACCAGCAACACCGGCTCACCACGACCCCGTCCCCATCCCGTCGGGTCTCGAAGATGTCGTAGCGAGCTTCGTCGATGACATCGACGTGCACCACGAGCGCGCAGTTGCGGCCCATCGCCGCTCGTAGTGCCGGCGGCAGGGCGCCGATACGTACTCGCCTGGTCTCGTTCAACGACTTCCCCGATTGCTCCGAACATCGAAGCGCGGCCGACCCATCCGAGGAAAGGTATACGCGACGCGCTCTGCCTTGTCGATCTTGACGGTGTCCGGGTTGGTCACAATCGGTTCATCGTTCCGCTTCCCCGCCAACGCCGGTGCGATGTCACGGTTGAGGCGCTACGGCTCTTCAGTCGATCAGGAGGAGAGCGGGATGCGCATCGCGGTGTGCTCGGATGAGCCCTACCCAGTTCACGAGGTTGTGATCGGCGAATTGGAAACCCGGGGGCATCAGGTGCTCCGGCTGGGGGCCATTGCCGATGGGCAGGAAACGCCCTTTGCATCGCTTGCCGAAGCGGCGGCCCTTCGGATTGTTGAAGGAGACTGCGACGAAGGGGTCTTCTTCTGCTGGACAGGGACCGGGATCAGCATCGCGGCAAACAAGGTCCCGGGCATCCGTGCGGCGTTGTGTGGCGATGCACCGACCGCGGCGGGAGCCAGAGTGTGGAATCATGCAAACGTGCTTTGTCTGTCGAACCGCAGCCTCTCGGGCGATGTCGCCAAGGAGATCGTCGCAGCGTGGCTCGAAACCGATCCCGGTTCGCAAGGGGCCTCGGGCGTCGAGGAGCTGAATCAGGTGGACCTTCGGTGGCGGCGTTCCGAGTGAGTGGAGGATGGCCCGAGCGAATGGAAGAAGCGATGGCTGCGGCGGAGGGGCTCGTCGACCCCGCTCCGTTGCACGCCGCTCTCGGCTGGCTTCAGGACCCCTGGCGCATCGTCGTGTTTGGTCGTGTCGCGGCGGGCAAGACGACATGGCTCAACGCCATCACCGGCACTTCGGCGCCCACCGGTCTGGGGGGGGTGACCGAGGCGTCGGTCGAGATCGATGGGGGCGGGCGCATCTACGTCGATACGCCAGGCATCGACAATCCGGATCATGCGGTGCTCGAGCTGCAGCCCTTGATGGACACCGCAGACGCGGCGGTGTGGATCGTCGATGGGCTACAGCCGTTGACCGCCTCGGAGCGTGATGTTGCGAACGTCGTACTGAGCGACGCCAACCTGTCCATCATCGTGACCAAGATCGACCTGGTCGAGGACCACGACCGAAAAGCGGTCCTCGCCCGGATTCGAGACCTGTCCGAGCCGTTGTCGCCCACGATCATTCGTGCGATCAACGCCCGCGAGGAAAAGCCTCTACCGGGTCTCCCGGGGCCTCCGTCGGACCTGTCACCCCGACGTCGACGCATTCTCGCCGATGCGGTGGGTGCGATGCGGGCTGCGATGCCGTCGCCACCGCCCCGTCGCGAGGATGTTGAAGCGGCCTGGGCGGGCGCGGTTCGCACGCAGGTGCAGGAGGTCGAAGCGGCGATCGATCGCGAGGCGATCCACCAGCCGAGTGAGGCGCTTCGGGCCTTGAGGGAACGTTCCGAGCCGGCCCTGCGGGCCTTGCGACAAGCGTTTCCTGGCTGGCTGCTGCCTTTGGTCCCTGGTCCTGACACCCTGACCGGTCCGCTGACCACGTCGGGTCCCGATGCCGCTCGTCGGGTGCTCACCGCGGTGGCTGCACGGTGGCTCGCCGAAGGGCAGCTCGCGTTGCGCGAATGGTGGGTGGACGCCCCCGAGCCCGCGGAGGCCCACGCGCGGTACCGACGGCTGCGGGATGCGCTCGACGCGCTCGATGCGCTGGCCCACCTACGGGATGGATGACGCTCGAACCAGTCGCTCTTTGAGGTGGTGCCGCTGCCAGGCAAGCATGTCGGTTTCGACCCGTTTGTCGCGGCCATTCCAGATTGTCGCGCGGACGAGATCGACGGCGTACTTCGCGACCGCCTGGGGAACGGAAGGGGACGGCGACATCGACATCGCGTTCTGCATGAGGAGTTGGGGTGAGTGCGACACCCCCCATGGCGTTTCCCGAAGGGTCCGATCATCGATGGCGCCCCGAAGCCATCGGCGCTTCATCTCCAACGCGGCCGTCCAGGATTCACGGTGATGGGGCTCGGTGATGGCCAACACTTGCGCGGCGAAGTCACACGCGATGTCGTGCGACACCTTGGGCGGCAGGATGCCAAGGACGCGCCGTATGCGCTTGTCATCAGACCCGGGACGCAACGGCTCGGCGTTGCTGCCCTGCAGCAGGTCCGACAACACCCAAACCGATCGCGGCTCAGCATCCAGGTAGGCGCACAGGATGTCGGCCCACATGGCATCGACCCGTCGACCCATCGGGGCACGCACCTTGGCGAAGCGACGGTAGCGGCGACGATCTTCCATGCATCGAGGTAGTCCAGTGGCTCATTTCCGCCCAGCCTGACCGAGACTTGCGTCACCTTTGGGGGAGCTGCGTCTTGGGGGGAGAGACCGAAAGGAGGCTCTCATGAATCGAATCCATGTGTCGCTGCGAACCGCCGATCTGGAAGCCACGACCGCCTTCTACACGAAAATGTTCGGAGTTGGGCCCGACAAGGTCCGCGATGGCTACGTCCGCTTTGCTCCCGAGGCGTTTCCCATTGTGCTGTCGTTGCAGCCGGGGGAGGTCGATGTCGATCACTTCGGCTTGCGCGTAGAAGCCGAACAAACGGACATCACCTTTGGTGCATTGGCCGCGGCGGGACTGCCCGTCAATCCGGCTACCGACGTGGTGTGTTGCCACGCCAAGAAGGACGAGACCTGGCTCCGAGACCCGGATGGACGAGCCTGGGAGGTCTACGCGGTGACCGACGAAGCACCGGAGGCCGAGCCGTCCAGAGCGTGCTGCGCATGAATCCGGACGCCGCTTGGGCAACGTGATGCACGATCTTCGGCGTCGTTTGAAGCGGCCGGGGATCGATGCCGCGGTGGTCGATGACCTTGTGCAACAGGCGGCGCTTCGGCTGGTCCGGACGGTGGGGGCGGAGTTGGGCACTGAGGCATGGCCCGAAGCCAAGCGCAAAGCCTATCTTCGGCGCGTGGCGAACAGCGTGTGGGCGGATCACTTTCGGCGCCGACGCCCCACTGAGCCGCTGACTCGCGACCCGGTTCAACCGTCGCCCGAACCACAGGCACGGCTAACCACGCAGGTGGCGGACTGGTTGCCGCACCTCATCGAACAGCTGCCGCGACCCTACCGCGCATTGATGCGCGAAGTGGAGCTTCAGGGGGCGACCCAGCGAGCGTTGGCCGATCGGCTGGGGTTGGCGCCGTCTACGGTTCGGACGCGGGTCCAACGGGGGCGTCGTCGGCTTCGGGCACTTCTCGAGGCCTGCTGCGGCGTGACCTGGGAGGACGAGGAGGTGGTGGCCGTGGATCGCTGTGTCGACACACCCTGCGGCTGCGATCAGACTCGGCGCTGAGCGCCTGCAGGCTCACGCGGTCAGCTTTCGTTGCTCACGCGCCTGCAAGCTGCTCAGTCCTCGTCGTCGACGGTGTCCATGAGTTCCGAGAACGCATCGCACACCGCATTGAAGGCCGCTTCGTCTTCGACCTCGCCGTAGGCGACCTCCCCTTCCGCCGTCGACATCACGGTGAAGACGTAGGTTTCGATCTCGTCTTCTTCGTCATCACCGTCTTCTTCCGTGAGCTGGTCAAGGGGCTGGACGACCGCGTAGTCCACCCCTTCGTGCTCGATGACGGCGACGATGAGACCTTCGCGTTCGACGCCATTTTCGTCCTCGAACACCATGACATCGTCGTCGGTGATCTCCTCGGAGTCGTCGAACCCGTGAACGTGTCCTTCGCCGTTTTCGTCTTCCGATCCCGCCATCACAGCACCTCCTCTTTCAGCCGTTGGTGCGTTCGAATTCGGCCATGAAGGCCACCAGCGCATCGACCGCTTCGTCGGTCTGCGCGTTGTAGAGGCTGGCGCGTAGCCCGCCTACCGAACGGTGGCCCTTCAGGCCCGAGAGCCGAGCCTCGTCGGCCGCCTTGACGAAGGCCGTGTCGAGTTCCGGGTTGCCCGTGGTGAACGTGATGTTCATGCGGGAACGCGCGCTCGTTTCGACCTTGCCTTGCCAAAAGTCCGTGCCATCGATCTGCGCGTACACCTTGTTGGCTTGGGCGATGTTGCGGGCCTCGATGCCCGACAGTCCGCCCATGTCGTCCTCGAGCCAGCGGCACACTTGCTCAATGACGTAAATGCCAAAGGTGCAGGGCGTGTTCACCATCCCGTCCTTGGCAACCTGCTTGTCGTAGCGCAGGACATCCGGAACGTCGGAGGCGACCCGATCGAGAAGCGATCGGCGAATCACGCAGATCGTCACGCCAGACGGGCCGACATTCTTTTGGGCACCTGCGTAGATGAAGTCGAACTTCGTGCCATCGACGGGATGGGAAAGGAAGTTGCTGGACATGTCGCAAACCAGCCACGCGCCCTTGGCATCCGGCGTGTGACGGAACTCACCGCCTGCCACGGTGTTGTTCGACGTGTAGTGCAGGTAGCGCGTATCGTTCTGAACGACATAGTCATCGTCGTTGGGAACCCGGTTCCAGCCCGTTTCCTGGCTTGACCAGGCCACGTCGACGTCGCCGTAGCGAGCCGCATCCTTGGCCGCCATGTCGTCCCAACGACCCGTGTCGAGGTAGGTCGCGCGGCCACCCTGCAGCATGTTCATCGGAAACTGGAAGAACTGTCCCCGCGCACCGCCCTGCAAGAACAGCACGGCGTATTCGTCAAGGGAGACCCCCAGCAGTCTTGCGACCCGCGTGCGAGCCGAGACCGCAACCGCGTCGAAGAGCTTGGAACGGTGGCTGCACTCGGCAATGCCCAGTCCGGATTCGCCAAACTCCCACAAATCTTGCTGGGCTTGCTTCAAGACCGGCTCGGGCAGGATCGCAGGACCCGCCGAGAAGTTGTAGATGCGCGCCATTACGGTACCTCTTGCTCGATGTTCCGCGTCATAGCGGAGTGACAGTCACATGCAACACTGCGGGCAGTGCATGCAGCGTCCGCAACAGGTCGTCGGAGGGAGGCTCGGAGACCTGAATCCGTGCGATCGCGGCTCCTCCGGGGAACACGATGTTCTCCATCTCTTGGACGTTGACCGCGGCTTCGGACAAGGGTTTCAGCACCTGGGCGAGCACGCCAACCTGGTCGAGATGACGAACCACCAGGCGGTGGGTGGCGGCGGTCTCGGTCAGGGTGTTGACCAGATTGACGACCCGCCCTTCATCGCGGAACGTCTCTGAGATGCGGCATACCTCGTCACCCACTGCCTCTTGGGCCTGCAGGGTTGACGCGCCGATGTGGTGGGAGCCGTAGACCCGCGGATGTTTGGCCAAAGGATGGTCGAACGGAGCCGTTTTGTCGGACGGTTCCCCATCGAAGACGTCAAGGGCGGCCCGAAGGTCGTTGGACTCGAGGGCATTGGCGAGCGCGGTCTCGTCGACCACTTCGGACCGGCTGGTGTTGATAAACAGCGCCCCGTGGCGCATCGTCGAGAAGATCGACTCGCCGACGAGCTTGCTGGTTTCGGGCGTGAGGGCCACGTGCACGGATACGGCGTCCGCCTGCCGCGCGACCTCTTCGGGGGTCGTCGCAAAGGTCACCCCGAGTTCCGCGGCCCGTTTTGGGGTGAGGCTTCGTGACCAGGCCAGCACCGTCATGCCCAGCGCTTGGGCACGGGTGGCGACCGCCTGCCCGATCGCCCCAAGGCCGATGAGACCGAGCACCCGCCCTGAAAGACCTCGCGCCTTGGCGTAGGCGGCTTTGTTCCACTGGCCGTTGCGCAGGTCGCGCACGCCGTCGGGAAGGAACCGGTCGAGGGCGATCAACCAGCCAATCGTCAGTTCGGCGACCGCTACGGCGTTCTTGCCGGGGCAGTTCGCCACGAAGATCCCTCGTGCAGAGCAAGCGGCCGTGTCGATCGTGTTGGTTCCCGCCCCCGCCCGAATCACGAGCGAAAGAGAAGGTCCGGCCTCGGTGTGGGTCGCCGTGACCTTGGTGGAACGAACCACCAAGATGTCAGGGTCGAGCTCGGAAAGCCGCTCGGCCAGACTTTCGCCCTTCAACGTGGGCTCGGCAACGACTTCAAACCCGTGCGAAGCCAGCCGTGTTCGAGTTTGATCCGGCAGTTTGTCGGCAATCAGGACTCGCATGATACCTCCTCGCGTTTCCCAGCCTATCCGCTACGGGACGTGCCTCATTGGGCGATCCTGGGGCAATTTGGAAAAGACCTCGCGCCCACGGGCCTTGAAGGACGCATTTGCCGTTCTTGCAGAAGAACTCGCATGAGACTGCGCTATGCTCAAATGACGTCTCGGGGGTTTCTTGCGTCCCTGCGTGCTTGTCGTCGACGACGACTATCTTGTTCTACGCTCGGTCACGAAGATGCTTCGGACCGCCGGTTTCCAGGTGTTTCAGGCGAACACCGTAGCCACTGCCTTGCATGTGGCTCGCGTGGAGGAGCTGGATGTTGCGCTGGTCGACTACTCGCTCCTTGGGGAGACGGGTCTCGACGTATTGACCGCACTTCAGCGCATCCGGCCGCGTTGTCTACGCGTTCTTATGACCGGTCGCACCCAAGCGGATATTTTTGTTGATGCGGTAAATGAAGGGATGATTTCCCGGGTTCTGCGCAAGCCCTTCTCCGTTCGTGAAATCACCGATTGGGTGACCGAGGCCCTCGAGTCGGCCCGTCGTGACCGCGAGGTCCAAACTGCACAACGCCGGGCGGAGATGGAAGCCGAGCAGCGATTGCTCGATGTGGCGATTGAAGCGAGTCGGTTGTCGCTGGCCCTTCAGCCGATCGTCTCGGTTTCGGGGCCCCACCAAGGGGTACCGGTCGCCTACGAAGCGCTTCTTCGCCCAAAGCATCCGGTGCTGACGAGTCCCCTCGCCGTCCTCGCGATGGCGGAACGCTACGGGCAGATCGGCACCCTAAGCACCCGCGTGCTCGCCATCGCGGCGCGCCTCATGCCAGGTCTGCCCGACAATGCGCGGTTCTTCTTGAACCTGCACCCCGCTCAGTTGGGCCACCCCGAGTCGTTGGCCGACGATCTGAGTGATTTTGTGCCGTACGCGCACCGGGTGGTCCTCGAAATAACGGAACGAAGCCGACTTCATGACATTCCGCGGTGGGAAGAGTCGGTCGCATGGATGAATGAGCACGGGTTCTCGATCGCGGTCGACGACCTGGGCGCCGGTCATTCCTCACTGTTGATGGTGGCGGACCTCGAGCCGGCGTTCCTCAAGATCGACATGGATCTTGTGCGCAACTTGCACCACTCTCCACGTCGTCAGCGACTGGTTTCGCTACTCCAGACGTTCGCCGAAGCCACCCAGACGCAGGTCGTCGCGGAAGGCGTCGAGACGGAAGACGAGGTGGAGACCCTGCTTGGGTGCGGGATTCACCTGATGCAGGGCTACTACTGGGCCATGCCCTCTGAGCCACGACCGCCGCTCGTTCCGGCGTGAAGCGTCTGGGTCCTATTGGATTCGGCGGCTGACCACGCCTTCGCGCAGTTTGGGTTCGAACCATGTGGACTTGGGTGGCATGACCTGTTCGGCGTCGGCCACGGCAAACAGCTGGTCGAGGCCGGTGGGGTACAGGTGAAACGCCACCCCAGCGCCGTCATCGACGGCGACCGCCAGGGCATCGGCACCATGAATCCCGCCGATAAAGCGGATGCGGGCAGACCGCCGAGGGTCGTCGATCCCCAACAGGGGCCCCAAGATGCGCCGCTGGAGCACTGCCACGTCCAGCCCCTCGACCGGATGATCGGATCGATGTTCGGGTCGCGTGACGAGCCGGTACCAGGTGTCGCCAAGGCGCATGGTGAGCTGGCCCCGTTCGGTCGGCACCGGATCGTCGGTCGGTGCGATCTCGTAGGTCTGGCCAACGCGGTCGAGGAACGCGGCTGCGTCGAGCCCGTTCAGGTCGGCCACCACACGATTGTAGGCCATGACCTGCAGCTGGTCCGACGGGTAAATGCCAGCGAGGAAAGTCGAATTTAGCTCGTTGGGGTTGGCGGCATGGACCCGTGATGCGGCCGCCGAGCGGTGATGCCCGTCCGCAATGTAGAGGGTGGGAATGGCCTCGAAGGCAGCTTCGAGTGATGCCGTCTCGGACTCTGGGACGACCCAGAAGCGATGGATGACGTCATCTTCGGTGGTGACCTCCCACAGCGGCGAAGCGGCGGCGAGGCGCTGTACGAGCGAGGACAACGCGGCATTGGGACGGTGGGCGAGGAACACGAGGCCCACCTGAGCGCCGATCACCTGCATGTGGTGCGTACGATCGTCTTCTTTGTCGGGTCGCGTGAACTCATGGCGGGCGATTTGCCCCTGGTCATACTCGGCCACCGAAGCCGCTCCGAGAACGCCGATCTGGGTGTGGTGGCCCATGGTCTGGCCGTACAAGTAGAAGCGAGGTTCTGAATCTTCGACCAGGGCCTGCTGTTCGACGAGGGCCGTCAGGTTGTCGCGGGCCATGGCGTACGCTTCGTCGCTGTGCGGATCGCGACCTTCGGGCAGATCCACTTCCGCCCGGGTCACGTGAACGAAATGCACAGGATCTCGGCTCAAGGTGCGACATTCCTGATGGGATAGCACGTCGTAGGGGGGCGCAATCACGCGCGCGGCCAGCTCTTTGGCGGGCCGAAGCGCGCGAAAGGGGCGTACCTTAGCCATGGGACACTCCAACCTCTGGGTGCGGTTTCATACCTCAAGTTGCGCGGTGCAGGGGGCGGGTGCGGCGTGCTAACGTCGACGCCATGATGGCTTGGGCCCTGGGGATCGCGCTGGCGATGGCTACGGAATCGGCCGATACTTGGCAGATCGGTGTGGTTGCGCCGTGGCCAGACGGTCTTGCTGCGGACGAAGTGGATCTTCGTGCGGCACGGGTCGCCGGTGTATGGCCCCAGGCCCACGTCGAAGGCACCGTCCAACACATCGCCTGTACGTCCCCTTGGTGCCTGGTGGTCGTCGACTGGACGGTGACGCCGCCCGAGGGGCCGCCCTTCACCACCCGCACCAGTGGGGGGGCGGAGGCGACGGAACTCGAAGGGGCCTTTCTGGGCGCTCTAAAACGTGCGGTGGAGGAACTGGGGGAGGTTTCCGTCGAGCCGCCCGCCGATGTGGAGGTGCCGTCTCCCACCCGGGTGCCCCCAAGTCGTGGGGATCGGTGGATGATCCGGGGCGGCTACACGTTGGGCGTGGGCACGGGGTTGGTGCTGTTGTCGGGCGTCTTCAATGACCCTGACGTTCGCGGCATTACCGTGACGACGGGGGTGGTGGCGTTCGCCGCGGGGCTGGGCATGGCGGCTTATGGCCTTTCGCTCGGCCCCGATCAGCCGTCGCTGATGCTGTTGCCAAGCTCGACAAGGGCCGGGGGACCCGGGGTGGAGGTCGTCGGGCGATTGCGAGGGCGGCGGGCCCGACGGTACGGATCGAGCACCGCGGGTGTTCACCAACGCGGAACGCGGAGCCTTCATGTCGACCGATCCCGCTCTCGAACCCAACCTTGACGCGCAGAACCTGTCGCTGAACGACTGGAAGCAGGTGCTCACCCCGATCGAGTTTGCCATTTTGCGGGAACATGGGACCGAACGTCCGGGCACGGGGCGCTACCTCAATGAAGAACGGCCCGGGGCTTACCATTGCGCAGGATGCGGGCAGCGACTGTACGACGGCAATGCGAAGTTCCATTCGGGCTGTGGCTGGCCATCCTTTTTCCAGGAGGTCGAGCCGGGCGCGATTCGCACCCTGACCGATACGTCGCACGGCATGGTGCGGACCGAGATGCGCTGCGCACGCTGCGACGGTCATCTGGGTCACATCTTCAAGGACGCGCCCCATCAGCCGACCGGCCTTCGCCATTGCGTCAACGGGTTTGCCCTGGTGTTTGTGCCTGATGGGGAGGACCCCGCCGAGGTGTTGGCCAACCACCGGCAATCTGGTTGACGAATGCGGTGAACCGCATCTAGCGAGGGTTCGGTCGCGGGGCTACGATGCCTCCGATAACGGGACCAGATGGGCGAGTTGGGGAGCGCGGCATGGCCTTCGAGTGGGTAGCGGGCCTTTTCCAGGGTGACAATCAGCAGACGCGTGGACTCTCTGGCGACAACGCCCAGTCCGTTGCGTTGGACGATGCCAACCCGTACTACAATTACCGGCTACGGCGACATCGCGCAGAAGGCGATATCGTTCAGGACCCCGGCTTGCTTTGGTATACGTCGCCCTACGTTAAGCGGCGTACTGGGCTGGGCACCCACGTCGGCGTCGAGGTGGGGGACGGCACCGCGAACTACACCGACATTCTGCTGATCATTTCGCGCGATGATTTTGCGAGTGCGTCCAATGAGTGGCAGCAAAACGTCATTCGCACGCTCCAGCAGGAGTTCGAGAACTTCTGCCGCCGTGAAAACTTCTCGCGGTTGCACGCCCACCGTCCGCTCGGCGTGAGGATCCTCGAAGATGGCTCGCCAGGTATGGGAGGTCAAAACCTGAACCTCACCCGCGGCGAATTCGTGACGGGGCTCCTGCCGAACCTCTACACGGGTCCGGTTCGCGGAAGCTACCCGGTCATCGGAGTGCACGTGAACTTGCCGGGCGTTTGGGAGGGCTACCACGAGGTTGGCCGCCTGCATAACGACCAGGTCTTGTTCACGTTGGGCAACCACTGGCTCGACAACTTTTCGCACCCATCGCTCGAACAAGCGGCGCTGTATCGCCTTCGCCAATACCCAGATGGCTCCTTCGTTCACATCGTGAACCCCGACCTCCAGGATCGCTACGAGGTCACCAGTACCGACCAGGGCGGAGCCAGCGTACTTACCTTGGGCACGCGCGATGGGGTGCCCCTCGCCTATCTGGTCCTCGCGGTCATCGATCCGCCCGCGATCCGGCCGGCCCCTCGGTTGGCTCGTCCGGGCATCCAGATGCCGAAGCCTCCGGTTCAGCCCACCCCGCGCAGCGAGGCGCGTGACAACGGGGTGCCGTCCATCGCCCCCCCCATGCTGATGGACGACGAAGACGTGGGCTCGACGGGAGGCGCTGGAGACTCCTCTTCGTCGAAGCTCGGCGGCAAGACGATCATCCCTGACACGCCGTCCGAGCGCATCTTCACGTTCCAGGAACGCGGTGCCCTGCTGCAGCGGGTGCATTTCTCGGCTTTCATGCTTGGCTATGATGTGTATCTGGGTTCGCGTGGGGAACTCGGCACGCACGTCGAGGATCCGGCGGCGACGTTCCAGGTGCGCAAGCGTTCGGTTGCGCTCGTCGCGCACATCGACGGTGTGATGGTGGGCGGTCGTACGGTGCCGGCCGGACTCGAAGTCCCCATTGAGGGCGATGTGCGCATCGAGGTCGCGGGCCAGCAGCTCGAATACCGCGACTTGCGCCACTGCAAGGTCGATGGGTGGCCGTACGTGGGCGAGATTCGTCGCCCGGCCTCCTCGACCTACATGATTTGGGGTGAAGACTACCAGGTCGGCCGTTCCCGAGAGTGCCGGGTGGTCTTGCCTGATGAACCGCGCAACGAGAACATCCATTGGAAGCCCTCGGTGGGCGATGGCGCCACGATTCGTGCTCGTACCGGGGAGATTCCCAAGGCGCGGTTCTACACCGATTCGATCATGGTCGCCTCTGAGCACTCGACGATCGATCTGCGGGCCGATTTGCCGCGTGTGGTCTGCACCGCGCGGCATTGCTACAGCTACGTGCGGCGCAATGGCGAAGTTATGCCGTTGTATCCTTCGGAATCGCCCCACGATCCGAAGCAGTCTGAGCTGTTCCCCGGTGATGAAGTGCTCATCGGCAACTGCCTCTTCCACGTGGGGTACTCGCCAGCCGACGCGCAGCCCGCTGCGCCCGCACCCCGGTCCGAGCGAACGGCCGACGATCTCGCGCAGTTCGTGCCCGAGCCCGACATTGAGGCCCTCGACCACAAAGATGATTCCTCGGTCACCAAGCAGGCGACCCATCCGGGAGCGCCTCCAGGCATGATGGAGCCCTACCCGGGCGAGGAGCCGGTGCGGCCCAACGTCCACACCGACTCTATTCATTTTGATGGGTCCGATGATTCTACACAGCCCGGCTACCCCTCGCCCGGGGTCGGGGCTGAGACCTATGACGCCTCTGAGCCGGCGAGTGGATCCTTCGACCGCGCCGATCAGGCCTACATCGATGGCAACTCCAATGGTGCTTGGGATGGTGAAGACTGGTCCGAGGAGGATCGTCCGGTTTCGACCACCTTCGGCGAGATGAACCACGCTCACGACCCCCCCGTCGAGGTCCCCAAGCCGTTCCCCGACGTGACGGCCAACGGGCTTCCTCCACATCAACCCGAGACCGTCGAGGACGACCCCACGGCACACTCCACGCCTGCGACGGGCACCGCCGATGGCGTCGTGTTTACCGACGACAACGCAGCCAAATTTGAACTCGGGCGCCCGATGCACCTGATCTTGGCGGGGTGGACGGTCAACGGTGAGGTGGTGTGCGGCAACCACGATGGGGCAAACCTCGTGGTTCCCGAAAACCGGATCGTCGAGTCTCAGACCTTCGCGTCGACAGACTACTTCCGGCTGCGCATCCGGGGTCACCGCGGGGAGCTGACGGTGCTCAACGCCAACGAACTGCTCATCGATGAGGATGCGCCGCAGCTCGAAACCTACGCGGATCCTGGGTCTCACGTGATCGACATCATTCGGCGCGATGAGCGTGGCGAGAGCGATTTTGCGGTTCGGCTGCGTGTTGTCGAAGATTCGAGCTTGCCCGATCCGCGCGCTCGTTTCGTCGCGCTCGACTTCAACGATCCCCTCGCTGCAGCTCTCGTTACGAGAGGTTTGCCCACCGGAACCTCGCGACGCCTCAACCTCGGGGGCCTCGAGATGGATCTCCTGTACGACAACGACAAGGTGATCGTGTCAGGTTACGTCGATGGGTACCGCAAAGGCGACGGATTCTACCCGTTTTTCGTCCAGAAGCAGGGCGCACGGTTCAAAACCGCTCCTGAAGATGGAACGGCGTTTGAACTGATGAACGGCGATCGGATGGTCATTGGGAGTTGCGTGTACGTGTTGCGGGAGGAATGACGGCCGATGGGGGTGGTGGTACGCTCCTGAACCGAGGATGCCTTGGTCTATGACCCCCAGATGACCGCACTCTCTATTGGACTCGTATGCGACCTCGGGGTCGGGGAACGCTTCGGGGGGCGCAAGCGCAACGAGGATAATTACCTCGTTTGCCACGAAGGCCTTGTTCGGTACCGGCTTGAACAATCCGAACAGCGTCTCATCCAATGGGGTGAGGGGACACTAGTGGCGGTTTGTGACGGCATGGGCGGCCACGAGGACGGGGATGTCGCGTCCGCCGCGGCGGTTCAGGTCCTTGCCAAGCTGTACCGACCTGGCCATCCCCGAAATCCCGAGCACGTCTTGCAGAACTACGTGCACAAGGCCCATCGTCAGCTCTATGACGCGGTCTCTGAGGACGGCCCGGTGTCGATGGGAACCACCGTGACGGTGGCATGGTTCATCGGCGACGTGTTGTACTGGGTCAACGTCGGAGATTCGAGGTTGTACCTGTGGCGGTCAGGGCGTATTCAGCAAATGACCGTCGATCAGACCCGCAATGCGTTTGCCCTTCGTGACGGCAAGAGCGAGACGCCAGACGGGCATCACCTGGTCCAAAACTTCATCTACGGCTCTCGCGGGCTTGGGGACAACACACAACTGAGGATCGAGTCCGGTCAAGACACCGGCGCGATTCAGCTGCTGCCGGGGGACCGGGTGTTGCTGTGTTCCGACGGGCTCACCAAGGCCGTGGTCGACAATCAGCTGTCCCGAATCCTCTCCGATCGGGGGGCGCCTCAACCCACCGCAGAGCAGCTCACCGACCTGGCGAAGCGGCTCGGTAGCCGCGACAACATCACGACGTTGCTGCTCGACGTCGATGAAGACGACTCAGACCCGGTGAGCGAAGAGAACACCGACGACTTGCCCACCGTGGTGGATCGCGACGGAACGGGTCGCTCACGCTTCTGAAGCTGCTTTCGCCTGGGCAATGCCTGCCTCTTCGTCGACCTGCCACAACAAGGCCATACCGGCCAGCAACAGCACCGAGATGGCCGCGACGCCGGCCCGCTGGTCACCCGTGATCGCGGTCATCGAGCCCATCGCGAGTGGCCCGATGAACGACGTAGCTTTGCCGGAGAAGGCAAAGAAGCCGAAGAATTCGTTTTCTTTGTCGGCAGGGACGATGCGCCCCATGAACGAACGGCTCGCCGACTGGTTCGGACCAACCCAGAGCCCCAAGAACAAAGCAGCGAGGAAGAACTGCGTCTTGTCCTGGGCCAAGATGGTGCCGAACGTGGCGAAGAGCAGTCCCACGATAGAGAGGATGACGGTGCGTTTGCCGCCAACCACATCGTCCAGGAAGCCCATCGCGAAGGACCCTACGCCAGCCGCCACATTGAGGGCGATGCCAAAGTAGAGAAGCTCTTCGCTTGAAAAGCCAAACGTGACCGTAGCGTAGATCCCGCCGAATGCGAAGATTGTGACGAGGCCATCGTTGTAAAGCAGACGGGCGATGAGGAAGCGCAGGACCTGGGGGTATCGCACGACCTCACGGTAGGTCTCGATAAGCTCTCCGAAGCTGCTTCGGATGAGCTGGCCCATGGGTAGCGATTCCTTCGGGGTGGAGCGGGACTCGCGCACGAAGAGGAACTGCGGCAGCGCGAAGATCAAGAACCAAGCGGCCACGAGCAGGTTCGTGGCCCGGATGTTGGCCCCGCTCTCCTGGTCGATCCCAAAGAACGCATCGGGGAGGACAAACCCCACCAGGCCCACGGCGAGAGCAAGCAGCCCGCCTAGGTAGCCCAACGCGTAGCCGAATCCCGAAATCTGGCCGACCTGATCGGGTCGATTGAGGTCGGGGAGAAACGCGTTGTAGAACACGAGGCCGGTTTCGAAGGCGGTGTTGGCCGCGAGGAACAGCATGATGCCGAGCACGATGTCGCCAGGACCCACCAAGGTGAGCAAGGCCGTTGCGGCGATGCAAACGAGCGAGCTGGCGATCAGAAACTCGCGCTTGTAGCCGCCGCGGTCGGCCACCGCGCCCAGCGGGGGCGAGACGAGAGCCACCGTGATGCCGGACACCGCGATGACGAACTGCCAGATCGTGTCGCCTCGAAGCGAGGCGTCTTCGGCGACCACACTCACGAAGTAGGTCGAGAAGATGAACGTGAGGACCAAGGTAGGAAAGGCGGAGTTCGCGAAATCGTAGAGAATCCACGAGAACACGGCCAATCCGCCGGCACGCTCTTTGTCCGGCGAAGAAGCGGAAGGTTCGGTCATGCGTCAGCTGCCCCAGGTGGACATGGCGACGTAGCCGACGATGACTCCCGCGGCCGCTACCAAGAAGGCGAACACGACGAAGGCGGCCACCGTAAGTGTGGATGGACCCTGTTTTTGGACAGGGGGAAGCCCTTGGTGGTTCGACACCGGGGTCGGTTCGTGGACGGAATGGAGCCCCGACAGGGTGCGGGGCCCTGAGTTCGCCAGCACGCGGTACGAGCCGGTGTAGCTCGTCAGCACACTCGGGGGGTGAACGCCCGAGGAGGAGGTCGTTGCCGGCGGGCTTTCGAGGCTCGTTGGCCACGCGGCGTTGATCTCGGTCGGATCGACCTCTTCGCCGCCACCGATCGCCAGTCCGTCCTGGCTCGAGAGCACCGCCGGGGGGCGTTTGGGGCGGGGCGGCGCGGGAACGTTGGTCAAGGCCTCGTCGCCTTCGAGGTCACTGGAGCCCACCAAGGTCGCGTCACCCTCGTCGACCAGCGTGACCGCGGCGGGACGGTGTTTGGGGTTGAGCACGAGCGTCTGGTCAAACCACCGCTCGACCTCGGGAGACCGACGACCCCGCGATCGATGCGCCAGCGCGAGCACCCAGTCGTCGAGGCAGCGCTTGGGATCGGCAGGATCGGTCAGTCGGACCAGGGGTTCGCCTTCGACCATCCACCACAACAAGGCACCGATCGCAAAGACGTCGGCGGCGGGGCCTGTCGGTTGTGGGCTGAATTGCTCGGGGGCGGCAAACTCAGGGTTTCCTGCACCAGAAACCAGAGCGCCGGCCAACCCAAAATCCGCGAGTCGGCAATGGGGCACGGTCTGTGCGTTGACCTTGGTTTCGAGCACCACGTTGTGGGGGGTCAGGTCACGATGGGCCACGCCATGGCGGTGAGTGACGGCCAGGGCCCGCGCGATTTGAGTAGCGATCCCGAGTGCGACGTTGTCGGACAACGGGCCGTGACGCGCCACGTGGGCCGCGAGCGTGCCTCCCGCTTCGTAGCGCGTGACGAGATAGGGCTCGTGGCCCGTGCGGTGGACAAAGCCACGGAGCTGCACGATGTGCCGGTGCGACAGCTGTTGCAGCACCTGGGCCTCGGTCGCAAGTTGCCGCAGGAAGGGGCCTTCGGCGTGCGAAGGAAAGAGCACTTTGATGGCCAGCCGTGGCTCGATGGGGGAGTGGTCAGGCCCGAGTTGGCAGGCGAGGTAGGTGGGCCCCGCCGATCCAACCGCCAGCATGCGCTCGATGCGGTAGTGGCGATCGAGCACCTCGCCCGTCTCGAAGACCCACGCCCAGCCCGCCGCCGGACGTGGGGCGTCGCACGATGGACACGCGGTCGGACCGGGCTGGGACGCCTCGCCCTGATGCAGGCAACGAGGGCAAATCCAGCGTTTCACGAGCGCTCCCTCACCCCCGACTGCGCAGGGATCAGTCGTTCGGTGTCACCGCGGACTCGAGGCGCTTTACCCCGGCGTCAGGGTCCTTTTCGAAGTGGGTGGCGCAGGTCTCCGAGCAAAAGTGAAGCTCGAAGCCTTCGTGCTGGACTGCGTGAGCCGGGTCGCCTTCCATGCCGAGGCCGCACCCTGAGCACTGAGAGACCGTCTTGTCGATCGTGCCGTCCACTTTATCAGCAGCCGACAACACCGCTTTGGCAGAGGCTGGTTGGGGCGACGACGTTGACGTACCGCAAGCCCAAAGCAGGGCCATCATGAACCACATGGCCCGCTGCGTAACCCGTTCAAGCGAGTGGATCATCGAGTCGCATGGCCGCGACCAACGCCCGGTTTGATGGATCGGTGAGGATCGAAGGGTCGACCGGCGCCTGTCCACCCAACGGGGGCAGCCAAAACCGCTCTCGAAGAGCGTGAATGCGAGCTTCACTGCGAATACATGCCACCTCGACGGACCGGCTGCGTTCTTGCGCCCGCACCAAAGCTTCGAACAAGGCGACTTGTCGTTCGGGTTCTTTGCCTACGACAAACAGATCCACGGTGGCTTCGCTAAGCCGGTAGACCTGTTCCTCGATCGACATCCGATCGCGCACCGCGGACATCACGAGGTCGTCGCTACACACCGCTCCGTCGTAGTTCAGGCGACGACGAAGCCACTGGGGCACCACCCGAGAGGAAAAGGTGACCGGCAGTTCGGCATCCACGTCCTGCAGCAGGACGTGCGCGGTCATGACGAACGCAACCTCTGCCTCGACGGCCGCCGCAAAGGGACGTAGGGCGGCGTCTGCCCATTGGTTGGGGTCGCCGGTGCGCACCGGCAGCGCTCGGTGGCTATCGACGTCGGAATCACCATGCCCCGGGAAGTGCTTGGCGCAGGCCATGACGCCTTGGGCCTGGTGGGCGCGAATGAACGCGCCGACCGCCTCCGCCACGCGGGCCGGATGGCGGCCGAATGCACGATCGCCAATCGGGCTCTGGTCGCCGGCAAGCAGTTCGGCGACCGGAGCAAAGTTCAGGTGAAACCCGAGCGCGCGCAGCTGTCGGGCGATCGCACGCGCCACGTCGGGCGTGTGGTGGGGGACTCGACCTAGCGTCGCCATGGGCGGCCACTCGGCGCCGAGGGCGGTGAGGCGCTGGACCCGTCCACCTTCCTGGTCGATGGCCAAGATCGGTGGACGATGGGCGTCCACGAGGCTGCGAAGCTCTGCACCGAGGTCGTGCACCTGCTCCACTTCGGCGATGTTGTGGCCAAAGAACAGAAACCCCGCGGGTTGGAGCAGCGCAATGCGCTTGCGCAGATCGTCATGTGCCGTGAGCCCGGTGAATCCCACCAAGAGCCGCTGCCCCGCGCGGCGCTTGCGGTCGGCGAGCGACGTCGTTTCGCCGATGGCCATGCTCATCCGTGCGCATCTCCGTCGGGGTACTCGGCCAACTCGATGAGCACCCCACCCGCGGACTTCGGATGGATGAACATCACGCGGGTGCCGTGGGCTCCGGGTGTGGGAGCATCGGTGGTGAAGCGCCAGCCCTTCTCGCGAAGGCGGGCCGCGTCTGCATCGAGATCGTCAGTGCGAAAGCACAGGTGGTGCAGTCCAGGACCCCGCTTTTCGAGCGACTTCTTGACGGGGCCTTGGCCGTCCAGTGGGGTGATCAACTCGACATTGGTGGGTCCGGCCACCGGCAGGAACGCCGTCCGGGTCTGGGCCGACGTCACGTCTTCAACATGGTCGAGCGCGATGCCGAGGTCGTTCGCAAACCGCGTGATGGCCTCGTCGAGGTCTGGCACGGCGATCGCAATGTGATCGAGCGAGCGAATCATAGGGTCTCCCGAATCAATGAAGGGTGTGTTCAGACTCCGCGATGCCCGGGTAGGCCTCGGACAGCCATCGCCACACCAAGATGTGCAGCGCACCATGA
This sequence comes from Myxococcota bacterium, assembly GCA_039208735.1. GTDB lineage: Bacteria > Myxococcota_A > UBA796 > UBA796 > DRPG01. Next base: position 31,977 of record JBCCQY010000070.1, read on the forward strand.
ACGGGGACGGGAATGACGTCGCCCGCCTCTGGGGTCTCGGCGTGCCAGGCGGCTTCGTCAAGGCTGATGCCGGTACCGACTTCCACCAACTCCACGATGCGTTCGTGCTGGGCGTCCCAGCGATCGTCGTGGCCCGGCCGCTGCACCGCGATGACCGACCACAGCCGCTTGTGAATCTCGTCGTGCTGGCCGTGTTCGCGGGCTCGTCCGAGGGCTCCGGCAATCCGGATCCGATCTTGGTCGTCGGACAGCCGCATCCACAACGAGGAACGGTTGACCTGCCCAAAGCCCGCGAGCATGACGTCCGCTTGGGCGCGAACGCTCACCTCGAACAGCACATCCACCATGCGCGTCAACGCAGTCGACGACGTCAATTCGAGTTGGGCTTTGAGGGAGGCGTTGGCCGGGGAGGCCACGAAACGAACCGGCAGGGCCCGGAGGGTCACGCTGTCATCGCCGTCGACCGCAAAGGGCTCTCCGCGCTCGGTAAGCCACTCTCCCAGCGTATCGAGTGGAGGAGGGGGGCTCGTCGAGGGGAACGTCACCGTGAACGCCATCGTTGCTCCGCGCTGTGCGCCCTCATCCAGACGAGGTCCTTAGTCGCCGACCCCGGTGTTCCCGGAAGTCATCTCCGAGCACCGCTACGAAACGTGCGGTTTCTCGAAGTCGACTGTAGACCCGGTCGCCGACTCGATCCGCCAGCGACTCCCTTGCCGCAATGCCCGCCTGGACCGCCGCGGCATTGGCAACGGCGCGTCCCAGCGCGGGGCCGGGGTGGTAATTCGTCGTCGCAAGGAGAGGGCGCATCGCGTTGTACCGGCGCGACACAATCTCGTCCAGCACCGTTCCTTCGAATTCGGTGTTCCGTCCCTTGCCCAGCTCATCGATGGCCAAAATGTCGACGTCGACCAATGGATCGATGAGGCTCGCCATGCCGCGGCCGTGATCGAACCCCGCCTTGAGATCGGCGAGCAGATGCGTGAATTCCACGAATCGAGCGCGCACCCCTCGCGTGAGGACGAGTTCGCGAAGCAAGGCCACGAGCAGATGGGTTTTGCCGCGACCTACCTCGCCATGAAGCACCAGGCTTCCAGGGCGCTCTTCGGGATCGAAGGCCGAGAGGTAGGCGCTGACCTGCTTCATGACCTCGTGCTGCACACGGCCCGTCACCACGAAGCTGCCCAGCGTGCTTTGCGCATATCGGCCGGGGATCCCAACCGCATCGAAGGCCCGCATGCGAGCACGCACCCGTTGGCAAACGCACCGCCGCCGTGGCGCGCGAAACCCAGCTTCCGTCGCCACGAGTCCGGTCCCCTTGCACAAGGGACACGGCCCCAAGCACGAACACTCCACCGCCACCGCGTACTCGCCCTTGCGAGCGACGGCGGCTCCGAGCCCCCGGCAGTTAGGGCAATCCGGCTTGGCACCGGGATGTCGGAGTTCCTCCATCATGCGGTCTCCACGCAATCCCATAGCGTCGCGACCGAGAGGATCGGCCAGCGGGAACGGTGCACGTCGTGAGCCGTCTCGTCGAGCAGGGCGGCGGCCGTGGTTTCGTCGACCGCGTCAAGCAAATCTCCGAGTTGGCCTCGCGCGGTCTCGATCAAGGTTTGCTGACCTTCCTCGCCCAGCTCCTGCCACGTTCGGTCGAGGAAGCGGTGGACGTGATCAAGGGCTCGGGTCACCGCAGGTTCCCCCACGCCCTGCACCGACGCAAGGCCACGTGCGAGCTCGTCGGTGGCCGGTGAGGGCGTGTGCGCCAACACCAAAAGGATGGGAGCAAACGGTCCATCGTAGCTGTCGTCGGCGGCCAGCGGCGGAAGCGGAGCGCTCGTGGTGGGCCGCCCAAGGTGGCGATTGGCGTGCGAGAGCCGAAGTGGAACCTTGCTTCGACGGCGACGTCGGGCCTCGGCGGCGCGTTCCAACGCCAGTAGGATCGCGGTGGTCGACACCCCACCCTCGAACCACCGCATCAGTTGCATGGCATCCGCAGAAGACAGAAAGGGTGCACCACCCCGCAAGGCACACAGATGGACCCGTACGGTTTCCGCCGCCTCCTTGAAGGCGTCGGGGACCGAGGGGTTCGGTTCGTAGAAGGTCCGAGGCATCGCCGGCTCCGAGCCTGACCGGTAGCGCGAGCACCCGCGGTCCGCACACCGGTTTGACGGGCGGGCGTTTCGCATCGGTTAGGATCGGCCGTCCGCCAGGGTGGCGGCATCGGAGGGCGCGTGACGATCGGAATCTGGGCCATTCTCGGGGGATTGTGCAGCCCCGCCATCGCTCAGGACTTCGACGATCTCGAGGACTTCGAGTTCGACGAGCCGGCCGATCCGCCCGAAAAGCCAAAGGACGACGACGAAAAGACGTCATCCGAGGAAGAAGAAGAGCCCGCCCCTGAACCGCCCATCGACGATGATGAGATTCTCGACGACGAGGAGATTCTCGACTTCGAAGACGAAGAAGGTCCTGAAATCGACCTTCTCGAAGACGACCCCGACGAGCAAGTCGAGGGCGATGACGACACCGAGGCGACCTTCCGCGACACTCTGTCCAGGTCCGAGCGTCTGGCGCCGGATGCCGCGATTCAGGAGTGGGAAGCCTACCTCGAAAAGTACCCGAAGACCCTTTATCGTCAGCAGATCGAAGAGCAGATCGAATTGCTGTTCGATCGGCTCTACGCCGAGGGACGCGAGAGTCCCGAGGAAGAAGGCGGGGTCGTCGATGCGATGCGTCAGGAAATCGAGTTCAGCCAAGGCCTGCTTCTCGACAACATCAATCCCCGTACTCGCCTACAGCTTGCTCTGACGTTCGGTCCACCGACCTATCTCGACCTTACGGCCGACTTTGAAGCTGCACTCTCGCGCCGATTCTCCCTTCACGGAGGCGTGCGGCGCCGCTTCAGTGGCTTTGGAATCGAGTTCGGTCCTCGCTACGCCCTCGTGAAATCCGCCAAGACCGACACGTTGGTCACGGTGTCGTTCGACACGCGATTGACGATCAACCCGTTGTATCCTTCCTTTCGGCCGGTCCTGGGCTTCGGGCAAAAGCTGGGCGACAGCTTCCAATTCCAGCTTCAGGTCGGGTCGGACCTCGACCTTCGCCAAGTCGACGGTGTGGAGCTGCAGGCTCGGGTGACCGGAGGAGCCCAGGTTCAGTGGGCTGCGAGCGACCGGGTGTCTGTGTTTGCCGAGACGTTCTTGCTGTTCAAGCCCCAGCCGGCCGATGGCTCGTTCGAAGGGGGGCTGTTCTCGTTCAATGTCGTCTCGGTGGGGCTGACGTTCTTCCCCGCCGTGAACGCCAAGAACCCCGACGAGCGCAACGTCGAGGCCAAGATCGGGGGAAGTGTGCCCGTGGCTCAGCGGTACTACCGTTATTACTTGGGCTCGCTCAACGGGCAGTTCAACTACTTCCTTTAGTTCTTGACGACGTGGGGTTCGAGCGCTTCGGCAGGAGGTGTCCACGTCGCGGGGTCAACCGGACGCTCCTGCTTGGCGGCAAGGTCTTTGACCTTGTGCACGCCAGCTTCGTCGACCTCGGCAAACCAGACGTAGGGAATTCCCTTGTTGAGGGCGTACTTGATCTGTTTGCCGTAGGGCAGCGGTTGGGGAAACACTTCGGTGGCGACCCCTCGGTCCCGTAGCGATCGGGCGAGTTCGCGCGCCGCAGGGCGGTGATCGTCGTTGTTGAGGGCGACGAGCACGGCGGTCGGGGTCTGACGGGAGCCGGTCAACTTGCCTTCGTCCACGAGGATGCCGAGCAACCGCGTCACTCCAATCGAAATGCCGATGCCCGGCAATTCGTCGCCGGCGAGTCGGTCGTAGCGGCCGCCACTGCACACCGAGCCGATGCCCTCGTGGCCTTCCATGACGCCCTCAAACACGGTTCCTGTGTAGTAGTCGAGGCCTCGTGCGATGCGAAGGCACGCCACGATCTGACCTCGCGAGGGGGTTCCGATGCCTCGCATGACCTCGGTGAGTTCATCGAGGCCCTGTTCAAGGCGGTCGTGGGTGACGCCCAGGGCCCGCACCTGTTCCGCGAACGACGCGTCGGACGTCTCGATGTCGGCCAGCGCGAGTAGTTTGTCGATCTGATCGGCCTGGAGGGACTCGGTGAGGATCTTGCGAACGCCATCGGCCCCAATCTTGTCGAGCTTATCGACGATTCGCAGCGTTCCCGAGGGATCTTCGATGCCCAGCCCCTGGCAGAAACCCTCGAGAATCTTCACGTTGTTCAGGCGCAGCGTGACCGGAGGGACGGGCAACGCCGCCATGGTCTCGATGAGCAATGCGGGCAGCTCGATGTCGAAGGCGAGTGGCAGGGGGCCTCGGCTCACCACGTCAGCATCCGCCTGGATGAACTCGCGGTAACGACCCTTCTGAGGACGTTCTCCGCGCCAAGACCGCTGGATCTGGTAGCGCTTGAACGGAAACGACAGGTGACCGGCATTGTCCTTCACGTATCGAGCGAACGGCACCGTGAGGTCGAAGTGCAGACCCATCGAGACGGTCTCATCGCGCTCGGCTTGCAGCCGCTGAACCCCGTAGATCTCTTTGTTGGTGTCGCCGTCCTTGCGAAGGAGCACATCGACGGGCTCGACCGACCGAAGAAAGAGGTGGGCAAAGCCATGCAGTTCGTAAGTCCGGCGGATCGCGGACACGAACACGTCCTCCACGACTTGGTCCTCGGGCAGCCACTCGACGAACCCGCTCTTGCGCTTGGGCGTCGCCATTGTTCCTCCTCGGGCGCCGTGGCGGGCCATTCCTCCACGCCTCCATGGACGTGGTTCGATGCCTCGCGGACGGGGTCCCCCGAAGGCATTAGCCGGCGACCCCTGCGATGGCGATGCCGATTCCAAGACCTCCCACTACGCCAACGATGGCGACCACAACAAGCACCGCCATCATCAGGGCGACTCCCGTCGCCATGGTGAGCCCCGCAATCAGGTCCCGACGGGATTGTGGAGGGCGGGCAAAGGGCAACGTCAAGGGCTCGAGCACGTGACTAAGCGTGGGCTCGGCTATGTCGGGGTCGGGTGGTCTGGCATTCGCCTGAAGCCAATCGGCATGGATGTCCTGCAACACCACCGTCGAGGGGTCGTCGACGCACTCCTCGGCATCGTCAAACTCGGTCCCAAGCCCGTTGCCCGGCACACCGGATGGGTCGAAAACTTGCTCCAAGAGGACCTCCCTCGGTCCTCCTCGGATCTGATCAGCCTTTCACACACACGATCTGCTTCAGAGTGTGAACAACCTCTACAAGTTCGGCCTGCGCCGCCATCACGGCGTCGATGTCCTTGTAGGCCATGGGCGTCTCATCGATGACGCCGGCGTCCTTGCGACATTCGACCCCTGCCGTGGCTTGGACGTGGTCGTCCACGGTGAAGCGACGCTTCGCCTCCGACCGCGACATGGCTCGCCCGGCACCATGGGAACACGAGTGGAACGCGTCGGCGTTGCCCTTGCCCTTGACGATGAACGACCGCGCACCCATCGATCCTGGGATGATGCCCCACTCGCCACGCCGTGCCCGCACCGCACCCTTGCGCGTCACGTACACGTCACGGCCATGGTGGCGCTCCCGCTCCACGTAGTTGTGGTGGCAGTTCACCGCGGTACCCCGGGCTTCGAATGGCGGCAGCGTCTCACGCAAGGCCCCCAAGGTCGCTTCCATCATCAACGAACGGTTGATGCGAGCGAAGTCTTGGGCCCAGCCCACCGCCTGACGGTACGCGTTGAAATGCTCCGTACCCTCGGGAAGGTAGGCGAGATCCTTGTCGGGAAGGCTCACAAACCAGCGCTCCATCTCGCGCTTGGCGAGTTCGATGAAGTACCGACCGATGCGGTTGCCCACCCCACGGGACCCCGAGTGGAGCATCACCCAAACCTGGTCCGACTCGTCGAGGCACACCTCTACAAAGTGGTTGCCGGTGCCGAGCGTTCCGAGGTGGTTTTCGGTGTTGCCTCGGGCAAGCTTGGGGTTCTTATCGGTGATCTCGGACCACCGCTCCGCAAGTAGCCCGGACCACGCGCGAGCATTCGCGTCAGGGAGGTTCGACCACGCTCCAACGTCGTTCTTCCCTCCATTCTTGCTGCGCCCATGGGGCACCACTCGCTCGATCGCCGCGCGCACAGGTGCCAGATCATCGGGAAGCTCGTGCGACGTCAGCGACGTCTGCACGGCGATCATCCCACAGCCGATGTCCACCCCGACCGCGGCGGGAATGATGGCCCCTTCGGTCGGAATGACCGAGCCTACGGTGGCACCCTTCCCAAGATGGACGTCCGGCATGGCCGCGACCCAGCGATGCACGAACGGCAGATCCGCAATGCGACGGAGCTGATCCCACGCCGCTTCCTCGACCGGTACGCCTTCGGTCCATGCCTTGATGAGGCCCCGACTCGTTTGAACGACGGTTGCTGCCATGGTTCCTCCAGTGTTCGAGAGGGACTTCGCACAGACCGTGCCAGGAGGGCTGGATCTGAAATTACCTGTTTGATTCCTTGGCATTAGGCGACAGCTCTGGTCCGCGGGGGACCGTGGAGAGAGCGAGGTTTCGCGAGGTTGCGAATGCTCGCTAGCTCATGCGCCGATGCGATCGGTGGGTGCCTCGGCGAGGCCGGTGGCCTGTACGAGCTGCTGGCCGCGTAGGGTCAGGCGGAAGAACCGGCGCCGGGCATCGGTTTGGCCGCGCTGGACCTCGACGATGTGATTGGCGTGCATGTTCGCAAGCACACGGGAGAGCTGTGCCTTGTGCATGGCCGTGTGCTCGGACAGCTCGGTGGGGGTGATCCAGTCCTGCAGCCAGGGCAACAGTCGTTGCCAGTCGTGGCTCGCCGCCATCGTGACAAGTTCGGCCCGGGCCTGATCCTCCCGCAATGACCGGTCGAGGGCCCCGCCGACCGTCCGCAGGGCCTCGGCGAAGCCCTCCGCCCACTCCGTACCGGCCTGGACCTGAGCCAACTCGGCGACAAGCGCGCGAAGTTGCGTGCCTCGACCCGTGCTCGCCAGTCGCGCCAGCGTACGTGCGACGGGGCGCCAAGCGGCCTTCGGGTCCTCCGCGTCTTCGAGTTCTGCCAACCACTCCGACCAAGCCATGATTCTCGTCCTGCAAGGGTTTGATCAACTATCTATCAACCATCTGCCAGTCTGGGGGAATTCGAGATTGGCCAGGCTCGAATTGCATGCGACCAACGGCAGGAAAGCGGATGCCCGAACGTCCGAGACGCTGTACGATGCGGCGTCGGTCAGGCAGCGCGAGAATCATGGAGGCGCAGAATGCATCGGCGTGCTCGGTGCAGGCATTGACGATGAGCACCATCGTCTGGGCGGTGGTGGCCATGTGTCGCGCTTGGCTTTCGAGTTCCTGGGTCTTGTCGGAAAACGACGTCACGATGACCAGCGACACACCGAGGCGCTCGAGGATCCCCACCACCGAAGGTTCAATCAGATCTTTGCAAATGAGCGTGGCGACGGTCCACCCGCCGCTCGCGAGCAGCGTGACTTGGCGACGGTACGCCAGCAATTCGGTTCCCAACAAGGGATGGACGAAGGGATTGAACTTGTGGTGCGCGAATGTGTCACCGCCGCGAATCCGCGTCAGGGCTTCGTTGACCCAGGAGCGAGAACCCAGATCGTCCGACCGATGAAACGAGCCACCGACGGTCAGGGCAATCGAAAGGGCATGGGCCCGTTGAATGCGATGCATCACTTCGTGGTCCGTGCCGGACAGTTCCGGAAACACCGCGATCGAGGCGCCAACGTCGGCTGCGGCCGACAGCAGCGTGTCGTCGATGTCCGCCGTGGCTTCTTTGGGGCGCACACTATGAAAGAACGGCTGTCCCTCGATCTGTTCTTGAGACCACTGCAGTTGGTCGAGACGACCGTGGGGGAACAACCCTGTGATCGAGACGCCATCGACGAGTCGGATGAGCGAGGGGGGGCACGGTTCGTAGCGCACCCGGAAGCCGGCCAGCGGGGGCACCAGGCACACGTGCGACAATCGATCCGGCTCTCGTGTGGCCAGGACGCGTCGGGCGGGTCGATCCGAGCGCAATGGGGCGACCGCTCCGTGCAGGTCGGGGTGAGACGTGATGTTGGACCGACCCACGAGATCGAAGATGAGGTCCGCGGATCGCGGGAACACGTTGTCGACTTCAAGGTCATGGGGCCCGAGATCGACGTATTGGTCGGCCAATTCCCGACCTACCACCACATCGAGCGCCTCGGCCAGTGCCCGGGCCGACATTACGTCCGTCAAGTTGTCCGAGGCCTGCACCCAGCTCACCAAGGGATCGACTTCGATCCGCTCGAATGTCGTGACCTCCTGAAGGCGAGACGCCACGTGTTCCCGGGCTCGGGCGAGGCCTGCCTGGCACGCGGGGTCCCGGCACTGGCGACGGAACGCCTCCTGATGGTCTCGATTGAAGCGCAGCAAGGCCGCAAGCAACGTGAGCGGCGCCGCGACACGAGTCGAGATGGAGGCCAGGTAGGGGGGGCGAGTCATGGAGGTTTCGCCTATCGAGCAGCGCGGCCCGTCGCCCCCCTTGGCTTGCCCCCTGGCGGATGCTTCGGTAACATTCCAGGGGGAACCTTGACCTCACGCGTTCCCGACGGCCATGTGGGCGGCCGCTCCTTTCTCTCCCTCTTCTTCTGCCCCTCCCCTCGCTCTGCTTCTTCCTCCTCTTTCCAAACCCCCCACCCCTCCGTGGCCGACACCTGGCATCGGTGTTGCACTCGTGTCTTGTCGACCCACGTGGTCGTCAGGCGGGTCTCCCGAGCGGGGATCCGGCATGGGAGCGTGACATGAAACTGTTGCTGGCCATCGACATTCATCATCCCGACGCACTTGCCGTGGTCGCCGAAGGCGGTCGCTGGGCCCGTTCGCTCGGCGGCACTCTCGACTTGGTGTTCGTCGATGACGAGCCGACCGACGCGGCGTACGGCATTCGAGACCCCGAGATTCAGCGCATGGTCGTCCAGTCCTGGGGTCGCATTCAGGATCACCATCGGGCCGCCCTTGAAGACATGGTCGAGACCCTCGAAGAGGATGTGCGGGGTCGAGCCCGGTATGTGCAGGGTCAAAAGACCCACGAAGAAATTGTCGCAATCGCGAGTGGCTACCAGGCCGTCTTGGTCTTCACCCATGGACGCCGGGGGCTGTCCCACCTCTTCATGGGGTCGGTCTCGGAGCGCCTCGTGCGCCATGCCGATGTGCCGGTCATGGTGCTTCGTCTTCAGCAGGCGATGTCGGCGTAGTGTCGACCTTCGGGCGGCCGGACGTCTGACGCCGGGCCTGCCCGTTGAAGATCGCACGCACCGTTTCGAGGGTATCGGCGTCGACCGGAGCCTTATCGGTGCGGTAGCCCTTGACCCGCGCAAAGCGGAGGGCGAGCCCTGCTGGATAGCGGGGTGACTGCTGGACGTCGTTGAACGCGATCTCTACGACAAGTTCAGGCCTCACCCTCACCACGTGGTCCTCCCGGGAGGTCTCCCGGGCCAGGAGGGCCTCCGTCTGCCAGGCGAGCAACTCGTCGGTCAGCCCTTTGAACGTCTTGCCGAGCATGATGAATTGGCCGGACTGGGGATCGCGAGCCCCTAAATGAAGGTTCGACAGGAAGCCCTTGCGACGTCCGCTACCCCATTCGACAGCGAGGACGACGAGATCGAGGGTCCACGCTGGCTTGAGCTTCAGCCACGATGCGCCTCGGGTTCCGGCTTCGTAGGGAGAAGGCCCGTCCTTCGCCATGACGCCTTCGTGGCCCGCGTCCAGGACCTCATCGACAAACCGCGACGCTTCGGATTCCGAACTCGGGAGGCAGCTCGCGACGCGCGAGGACTCGGGAATACGTTCGGCCATCGCGGCGTGCCGTTCATCGAGCGTCCGATCGACCCACGCCTCGCCGTCGATCGCGAGCACATCGAAGAAGAACGGCGTGAGGGGCAAGGTGGCCCGCATCTTGGCCACATCGAGCTTGCGCCCGAAGCGACGCATCGTCGTCTGAAAGGGGTGGGGGCGCCCATTCGGCATTAGCGCGATCACTTCGCCGTCGAGCACGATCGAGTCCACAGGAAGTGCGAGAACGGCCTCCACCACTTCGGGGACGGCAGGGGTCACGGGCCGCAGTTGCCGCGAGAACACCTCCACCCGGTCACCCTCTCGATGGACCTGAATACGGGCGCCATCAAGCTTCGCGTCGAGGCGGACTTCCCCGAGTTTTGCCATCGCATCGGCCAGGTCGTCCGCCGTCTGGGCCAGCATGGGTTGAACCGGTCGAAACAGCTCGAGGCGAAAGCGTTCGAGGGCGCCCTCTCCTCCCTCAAACGCGGCGAGGGCCGGGGCCACGAGGTCGCCGGAAAGCATGACCGCCCGACGGACTGCCTGTGGAGGAACCTTCGCCGCTGCCGCGACCGCTTCC
>JBCCQY010000071.1:0-42084 GCA_039208735.1 Myxococcota bacterium
GGGTGCTGACCGAGACCGATGGGACTCCGCAGCTCGTACGCATCACCTTGTCTGCCTGGAAAGTGGATGCGGTCGCCGGGGCTGAAATTTGGAACCTGCTGCGGCCGTTGGCGCCCGAGATCATTCAGGTGTTGGGCCAGCCCAAGGTGCTCAAGGTCGCAGGAATGACCCTCGAAGGCGGGGACCTACGGTGGACGGGAAGTGCGAAGCCCGGCAAGGCGTTTGACCCGTTTGCCGTGGATCTTTCGGGTGCCACCTTGACGCTGCCTCCAGGCCGGGACCGTCACCCCATCCAGGTCGCGGTGCCCCAGGTACGGTCGGCCTGTGAAGTCGAAGAGGGTACGCATATGGACGGCCTGACCATCCACTTCGACCGGGTGTCGCCCCATAGCGATTACGACCCACCCGAAATCGTCCGGAGCACCGCGATGGTGGCGCTGTTGCGCTACGACGCGGGCTGGCACTGGCAGCCGTTGGCCGGCCGTGAAGGAAAGAACGTGTTCGGCCCTGCCGAAGGCATCGCGGCATCCAAGAAGGTCAAGAAGCCCGCCCTTGCGGTGCTCGAAGAACGGTCCTCGCGGCTGTTGAGGCGATCATGACCGAACAGACGGCCAATCGGCGCCAGCTGTTGTTTTGGCGCACGTTGCTGACGGCCCTCGGTGACGAAAAGACGCGTGATGGCCTCGAGGCTCCGGTTCAGGAGCTGATTGCCGAACTCGGGCTGCCCAGGCTCGTCCTCGATCCGCGAGCCCCTACCGACCAAGTGCTGAAGCGCGCGAAGAAGCATGCCGCGTTGCTGAAACCCCCACGCGCCGACGATGCGTTGTCCGAGGACGACCAGCTGCGCAGGGTAGCGCTGTCACTCAAGGCCACCCTCAACGTGTTTGGCAAGGTGGGCGGAGCCCAGGTCTCCGCAGCCCAGTACACGCAGTGGCTCGCCGATGTTCGAGCCTTCGAGCTGGCCAATGGCTACGCGCCGGGCACGTTGTTGCGCGGTGCCGGAGGCGCATCTGGCCAAAGCCAGGAGGCCAGCGACGATTACCGAGGCGGAACGTCCGGTGACATCGGTGTGGAACAGGCCGAACTCGAGGAGGCGCTCGCCGAAATCGACAAGGGCGAAGGACTGATGGCGGAGCCCGAGATTCGAGCAGGATTGCAGGGCATTGAGAAACGGCTCATCGACCGCATGCAGCTCCGTGAAGTCCTCAAGGATGCGAAACTCGCCGCCAAGCTCACCCCGTCCATGGCGCTTACCGAGCAGTTGCTCCGCGACAAGGGGCATCTCGAAGGGCCCGCGTTGGCCAATGCCAAGCGGCTCATCCAGCGCTACGTCGACGAGCTGGGCGAAATCCTTGCGCGCGAGGTTGAAAGCTCGGTCACGGGAAAGCTCGACACCGATCAGCCTCCGAAGCGCACCTTCAGCAATCTCGATCTCAAGCGTACCCTCTGGCGAAACCTCACGAATTGGGACCCGGAAAGCCAGCGGCTGTACGTGGACCGGTTGTACTACCACCGCCACGCCAAACGCATCAACAAGACCGAACTGATCGTGGTCGTCGACCAATCGGGTTCGATGGTGCCCGCCATGGTCAATTGCGCCATCCTAGCGAGCATCTTCGCGGGTTTGCCCAAAGTCGAGGGCCGCATCATTGCCTTCGATACCCGCGCCATCGACCTCACGCCTTGGGTCCGCGATCCCTTTGAATGCCTGCTGCGCACGCAACTGGGTGGGGGAAACGACGGCCTGGTCGCCGTGCCGCATGTCCAAGGCTACGTCCGCGACCCCCGCAACACGGTGGTGGTGTGGGTCTCGGACTTCTACGACACCCATGAACTCATGCCTGTGTTCACGCGCTGGGTGCGGTCTGGCATCACGTTTGTGCCGGTCGGCTCCGTGTCGAGTTCGGGCTTCTTTTCTGTTGAACCGTGGTTCCGCCGCGAGCTGAAGGCCCTGGGTACTCCCGTACTCTCGGGCAGTCTGCGCACGCTGATCCGCGAACTCAAATCCGCTCTTCCGTAACTTCCGCTGGAGCAAGCCATGAGCAACCACCTGCGTCCCCCGGCCGAAATCAAGTATGCCGAGGAGCTGGACTGGCTCGAGTCGATCGACGATGGGCAGAAGCCCTTCACCTGGCGGCTTTCGCCCAAGATGGTGCGCATTTTCGTGCTCGGTTCTCGCCCGAGCGATGGGCTCGACCGCGAGGTCGCCCAAAAGTGGTACGGCCACGCAAGCCTGGTTGAAAAGGCCATTGTGACCCTGGCCTCTGACCGCGCGTTGCTCCTCATTGGAGACCCCGGCACGGGCAAGAGTTGGCTGGCCGAACTGTTGTCTGCCGCCATCAGCCGCAACAGCACGGACGTGGTGCAGGGCACGGCGGGCACGACCGAAGACCACATCAAATACGCCTGGAATGTCGCCGAGGTCATCGGAAAAGGGCAGAGCCGTGAATCGCTGATTCCATCGCCGATCATGACGGCCATGCTTGCGGGCCGTCTGGGTCGCTTCGAGGAGCTGACGCGTTGCCCATCTGACGTGCAGGATGCGCTGATCAGCATCCTTTCTGAGAAGTACGTGATGATCCCCGAACTCGACGAAGACAATGTGGCCTTCGCCGAGCCGGGGTTCAACGTCATCGCGACCGCCAACAGCCGAGATCGCGGGGTCAACGACCTCTCTTCGGCCCTCAAACGACGGTTCAATTTCGTTCAGATTCCGATTGTAGCGAATCGAAAGGCGGAAAAGCAGATCGTCGAGTTTCGTGTCCGCGACCTGCTGGAGCGCAACCAATTCGACGTCGAGCTTCCTCCCGCACTCCTCGACGTGTTGTTGCAGACGTTCGAGGATCTACGTGTTGCATCGGCAAATGCGTCGAGCGACGACGAGCGCCTCGAGTCGGCCCTGTCGACGGCCGAGCAAATCGGGGTCGTCGAGGATGCCATTTTGCACGGTCAGTTCTTCGGGGAGGGTTTGGCCCCCGAGCACCTCGCGAAGAGCCTGGTGGGCACGCTTGTACGTCGGGTGCCTGAAGACGTGTCGGTGATGAACAAATTCTGGCACGCCGTCGTGGCCAAGCGCGCTAAGGAACATGGCGGGGATTGGAAGGGCTTTTTGCGGGGCGGGCAGGACGCCATGGAGCTGCATCGCTGATGGCGAACGATGCGATTGACACGCTCATGGGTCCCCTTCGCGCGGCCGCGCAGGCCTTTAGTGCCGATGCTGACGCACTCGATGGGGTCCTCTCGACACTGGCCCAAGATGTCGCCCGCGCGCGCTCTGAACGGTTGCCGATCTTTCCCGTCATCCACCACAGTCCGGCTTCGGCGGTGCACATGGTGCGCTACCTACGCGAGAAGAAGCCCAAGGTTGTGTTCCTGGAGATGTGCGAGGACTTCCACGACCTGATCGAGCCGTTGCGCGATTGCACCTTGCCGGTCGCCTTCCAGGCGTTTGCCGGCGAAGTCGAAGGGCATCCCCCGGAGTGGACGCCTCTTTCGGTGGTGGCACCGATTACCGAGCTGTCCGCTGAATACCAGGCGATGGCGTACGCGATGCAACACGACGACGTGGACGTCGTGTTTGTCGACCGGTCGGTCGATCATGTTTTTTTGTGGGAGGGTGAGCGAGACGCCAATCTCGACGCCGAGGATGACGACGCAGAGCCCGAGGAGGAAGAGGCCCGAATGCACGGGGGGGCCTTGGGCATCCAAGTGGGGAACATCGTGCCCACGTTCCCTGCGTTTCGTGACTTCTTGCTGCAGAACGCCCGAATGTCGCGCTTCGAGGAATGGACGGCGTTGTACGTCGAAGAGCCCACCATCGGCGCCGATACCGAGACTTATCGCGAGGTGCTCTTCTTGGTAGGCAGCCTGTTTCGGCGTCTGGGCTCGCGCCCCCATGAGCGCGAGGTGATTCGTCGCCGCGACCGCTACATGTGGACCCGGATCAAGGCGCACCTGGCGCGAACCGGAGTCGACCCGACCGAAGCGGTGTTCGTGTGTGGAGCCGCCCATGCGGTCGACGATGAGTGCCCAGAGTGGGGGCTCGACAACGACCTGCGGTACGAGATTCCGAAGCGCACACAAACCCAGTGGCTGCACGGGTTCATTCCTTCGAGCTACGCCGCGATCGAACATCAGTTTGGCTACTCGCGGGGAGCGGTGACGCTGGCCGAGGCTCGCTGGAAGAAGGCTGTCAAGACCTGGAATCTTCAGCCGTTCACCTTGCCCTCCCGCAAGAGCAAGGCCAAAGGACCGAAGCGCATCAAGAAGGCGAAGCCGCCGGTGCCACTGTCGCTAAGCGAAGTGCTTTCGGTCGCGCCGGCGCTGGGTGAGGCCGACGCCGACGAGTTGCTCGGATGGTGCACGGGCATCGTGGCCGAGGCGCGTCGTGCGCGGTACCTCGCCTCGACCGCGGATGCCATCGCCATCTACGAGACGTCGATGTTGCTTGCGAACCTCCGCTCTCGACGGAGGCCCACCCCCTACGACTTCATCGATGCCGCTGAGACGTGCCTTGAAAAGGGGGCTCCGCCGGGTCGACGAAACGTTCGCCAGCTGTGCAGCCGGTTGCTCGGCGGCGACCGCGTTGGCCAGGTCGGCTACGACTCGCTTCCCCCACTCGTGCAGAACATCTACGACCGGCTTGAACCCCTCGGCATCCATGCCTCGACTCGGCGCAAGTCTCGCGTGTTGCTGGACTTTACCTCCGAACCCGAGAAGCGTCCGTGCAGCCGGTTGTTGTGGCGTCTGCGCTGGTTGCTCCCGCAGAGTCGGGTAGCGGTGCCCATCATGGGCGACCTCAAGCTCGGCATGCAGCCAAAGCAGGAGTCCTGGGATGTGGCGCTGCATGGCCATGGACAGCGCGAGGTCATCCAGCTGGCCTTCGAGGGGGTCACCGTCGAGCAGGTGTTGGAGCGCCGGCTTTCGGAACGGGCGTTTGGTGCCGATGCGACCACGGTCGACGCGCTTGAGGCGGCCGAGGTTTCCGAGATTTTGCTCGAGAGTCCTCGCCTGACCCAAACCCTTGGCGAGCGGGCCGTCGAACGGCTCCTCGTCGAGGTGGGGGCCGACGATGCCCCCGAGATCTTTGCTCGGATCCGACGCCTCGATCAGCACTACCGTACGCAGCCCACGGGAGCACCGGGCTGGGTCGGGCACTTCATCGCTACGGGCTACCAGCACTACACAAGCCAGCTGCCCGAGGCCTTTGCGGACCGGGGCACGACGCCCGAACAGCTGGCGGCCATGCTGTCGTTCGTGTTCACGCTCGAGAGTTTGGCCTTGGCCCAAGGGGGCCAGCGCAGCCAGCTCCGCCTCGCCATCGAACATGCCGGACCGGGCACGGTCGACCCCGAAAAGCTCGGGCTGCTCTGGGCCGCAGAGTGGCTGGTTCAGCGTCGGGATGAAGCCCAGGTGAGAGCGGCGTTTGGGGCGATCCTCGAGCACCCCTTGGGCCGAAGCGCCTACCCCCGCTACCTCTCAGGGTTCCTCCAGTCGCTCGCGTTCGCACCCAAGATGGGCCCGCTCGGCGTAGAGCTGTTGGGACGGGCGTTTGCGGAACTGGGCGATGACGTGCTTCTGCCCTGGATGCCCACGCTCTTGCAGGAGTTGCGTCCGCGGTCGGCCGACGTGCTGCCATCGCTGTTTGGCGAAGCGCTGCGGGCGTTGCCTCGGTCCCTCGACGCGGTCACGGATTGGCAGGCGCCCTGGCTCGCGCCTCCCGTGGCGGTCACGTCCTCGGCCGACGCCGCACCCTCGGCGGAAGCGGCTCTCGTGGGTCAGTTGTTGCGTGCGCATCCGGCCGCCGCGGATGCGGTCGCGACCTTGTTTGGCCGTGAACCTGGATTTGGCGCAGCTCCCGCTGCGGCCTCCCCTACGAGTTCGCCCGGATTGCCGCGAATTCAGGCGCTTCTCGAGGCGCATCCCGACGCGCGGAAGGCCGTCGAGCGACTCTTCGCCTAACAGCTTGCAGGAGCGAAGCGACGAAAGCTGACCGCGTGAGCCTGCAGGCGCGTAGCGCCGAAGGCCAGCGGTGATCAGACTCGCGCAAGCTTTGCTTGCTGCTGTCCTGATTTCGCGCAAGCTTCGCTTGCCGCTGATCAGGCTGCAGGAGCCGCAGGCGACGAAGCCTGAAGCGCGTCGGGCTGCAGGAACAAATCAACAAATGGCCTGGCACCTTGGTTCTGTGACGAAGCCCAGTGCTGATCACACGAAGGGGATGGTGATGTCCGAGACCCGAGTGAGCCACTCGGGAACCGGAAAGCCCTTGGAACGACGGAACTCGACGTCCCACAACTGCGATTGGTAGCGGCTGCCGTGGTCGCACAACAACGTCACGATGGTGTGGCCAGGCCCCATGTCCTTGGCCAAGCGGACGGCGCCAGCCACGTTCATGCCAGCCGATCCGCCCATGAGCAGTCCATCGGTGCGGGCGAGGTTGTCGATCACCTCAACCATCTCCGCGTCGGGAATGCGGTACGCCTTGTCGACCAAGGCCCCATCCACGTTGCCGGTGATGCGACCCTGACCAATGCCCTGTGAAACGCTGCCGCCTTCGACGTCGGTGGCCAGCTCTTGGCGCGTGAACCACGCATACATCTTGGCCCCGTGCGGGTCGGCGAGGGCGATGGTCACGTCTTGGTGCTGACCCTTGAGGTAGATCCCGGTGCCCGACAGGGTGCCGCCCGTCCCGATGGCCGAAACGAAGCCATCGATTCGGCCCCCGGTCTGCGCCCAGATTTCAGGCCCGGTGCCCTCGATATGAGCCTGCCGATTCGCAAGATTATCCCACTGATTTGCATAAAAGGCGCCCAGATTCTCTGCGATGCGGGTCGCGATGTGAACGTAGTTGTTGGGATCGGCGTAGGGTTTGGCAGGTACTTCGACGAGTTCGGCCCCAAAGAGCCGCAACATGTCTTTCTTTTCTTGGGTCTGGGTCTCGGGGATGACGATGATCACGCGGTAGCCGCGGGCCTGGCCCACCATGGCGAGTCCGATGCCGGTGTTCCCTGCGGTGCCCTCGACGATGATGCCGCCGGGCTTCAACACGCCGCGGCGCTCCGCATCAAGCACCATGAATTTGGCTGCGCGATCTTTGACCGACATGCCGGGGTTCAGCCACTCTGCCTTGCCGAGGATCTCACACCCGGTGGCCTTCGAGGGCCCGTCCAGCCGGATGAGCGGCGTATTTCCAATGGCATCGACAACGTCTTGGCGAATGGTCATGGGCTGCGGTTCTCCCGGGCAACGTCCTGCGCTTGCAGGCGATGGAACACGCGCGATTTTGGCGGGACACTCCGCGTCAACCACACATTTCCGCCGATCACCGAGTCGGCACCCACCACCGTATCGCCGCCCAGGATCGTCGTCCCCGCGTAGACGGTGACCCGGTCCTCCAAGGTGGGGTGCCGTTTGACGACCCGGTCGCGGTCGCGGTCCACATCGCCGCGGACGGACAGGGCCCCAAGCGTGACGTTCTGGTACAGCTGCACCTCATCGCCAATCTCCGACGTCTGGCCGATGACCACGCCCGTGCCGTGGTCCATGAAGAAGCCGCGGCCGATCTTCGCTCCGGGATGGATGTCGATGCCTGTGCGTTCATGAGCATGCTCGGTGAGAATGCGCGGAATCATAGGCACGTCGTCAACGTAGAGACGATGGGCGAGGCGATAGGCGGTCACCGCATAGACCGAGGGGTAGCTGAACACGACCTCCTCCATGCTTTCGGCGGCCGGGTCCCGCCGGTAGGCCGCCTCGACATCGAGATGCAGCACCTCGCGAAGGTGCGGCAGGGCTTCGAGCAACCCCTGGACACGCTCCTCTGCCCAGGAATCGGCGCGCTTGAGAGACCGGTGTCGGTCCGCCCATGCCGCCGCCCGTCGAATCTGCGCTACCAAGGCCTCGGACGCCCGAAGCACGTGCTCCGCGAGCACCAGACGCAGGTTCGAAGCGTCGAGCTGTCGGCGACTGTAGAACCCCACGTAGAGCACGTGCAGCAGGTGATTGAAGACCTCGATGACAGCACGCCGGTTGGGCAGCGCGTGGGTTTCGAGGCGATTCAGCGGTGTGTCGGGCCCATAGGACGAAACGAGGTCGTCGAGGACCTTCTCGAGGTCGAGCGGTGGCATGGCCTACGCATATCGAGCCGGTGCAGCGACAGTCCGCGGGTGCCATCTCGACCTTGACGGGGCCCGGCGGTCCTTCGACGACCACGACCGACGCGAGCTGAGCGCCCTCACCCAGGCCTACCACCAGGCCTGGCACTGTTGGACCCTTGGGGATCATCGAGCGCTCGCGGGGCTGCCCACGCTGGGCAACCGGCTGTTCGCGTGGTTCGACAGGAAGCCAGAATGGGGGCAACGGCTTCGAACAGCGTGAACAGCTTCATCTTCTACGGCAGATCGGAGAAGATCGGCTCGAACAACCGCCAGGATCAGGAGGTCAGCATGCTCTGTCTCCACCTCCTGCAGAACTGTCTCGTCTATGTGAACACGGTGATGATCCAGGAGGTCCTGGGCGAGGAGGGCTGGTTCGAAGCATGTCCGAGGCCGACCGACGAGCCCTCACCCCGCTGCTTCACGCGCACATCAACCCCTACGGAAGCTTCTCGCTCGACCTCACCCAACGCATCCCGCTCGGCGAAACCGCCAGAATGTCCCTCTTGGCTTAGCGTTGGAGTCATTGTCGCTCATCATTTAGATATCAATTTACCTATGAGCAGTACTCCGAATTATTCAAGCTTACAAGTTTGTAGTTCGGAAGTTGTCTGAGCGGCCGAATTGAATAGTCATCCTTTTAGCTTGACTGAATGAGGATACTGCGTCTCGTCGTAGCGACCCTGAGTTTAGGCCAGGTTGTTCAGCGGGGTCCCCACAGAGGGATGGTCGGGACCAAGGGCGGCCTCCGTGAGGGCGAGGGCCCGACGGTAGAGCGGCTCGGCCTCCGCGGGACAACGACGCCGCTGGAATACCATCCCCCCGTCCTGCACTACCAATTCAATACAATCGGTCAGCGCCCGGATCGACACGGTCGACCTTCTCGATCTCGAATTCGAGTTGACCGCTGCGCGAGGCGAACCAACACTGCGCAAGGCCATGAGGGCGCCCGTGCCTTCCTGCGCTTCAGGCCACGAGCAGGATCCTATGGTCCTCTCGGCCTTAGCAACCGGATCCGCACGTTTCTACACGAGCCCCTACCTGCGCGACGGTTTGGTTCCTATTCCTCTGCGACGATCGAGTAGTCGGGTCGTGGCGCCGGTCGTCGTGAGGTGATGGCTCACGAGCTCCTCGCCCTGCTCCAGGCTGAAGCAGCCAAGTGGCGAGGCTAGCATTCGGGCGCCCTCGAGGGTCGTCACACGCTCGACGGTGGCCGTGTGACCGAGGGCCTCGAGATCTGCCACGACCCGGTGAGCCCAGTGCAGGTTGAAGGGGCACTGATCGGTGTAGCGGGCGACGAAGGTGTTGTCAGCAACATTGCCGTTGGGCACGGCGTCGGTGAACCGCGGGTCGGGGCCGTCGGGCTGGCACCGATAGGCAAACAGCCGGAACTCTCCGCGCTCATCGACGACCTCGAACCCGAGATGCTTGAGGAAGCGCGGGTTGGCGAGGAACGGGCGCTTGCGCTTCGCGGCCGCTACCACAACACCGGTCCGCCCCTGCGCACGGGCATCCTCGATGCAGCTCTCGACCAGCGCACGACCATAGCCTTGCTTGGTGTAGCTCCCTGAGACCCACAGGCAGTGGACGACCAACCAACCCGGGGCATCGATAGGCCGCCAGGCGACCTCGGCCGGCGCGTACTCGATGAACACCTTACCGCGGACATCGAGCTTGCGGAACACAAGGCCCTCCGCAAGACGCTCGCGAAGCCACGCCTTCTTGGCCGCAACGCCAGCCTCGTGCTTCTTGTCGCCGAGGGCGCAGCACAGGTGGTGAGAATCGAGGTCGTCGGCAGCGAGCTGGATGAACTGGGACACGACCGCCTCCCGCCTTCATCATGCCAGATGTGGAGATGGAGCGCCGCGTGCTGGACTCAGGAGCGTCGCAGTTCGAGGCGTCGACCACGAAGGCATTCCTTCAGGCCATGGCCCAGCCCCTCGGATGACGGGCCCCACCCCAAGCCAAGCCCTGTGCCGCTTGCTCACGCAGGCATTCAGCGTGAACGAACTGAAGGCGTTTGTGGGCCTCGCTTCTGAAGAGGCCCGGCATGCCGTGAACTGGGATGGGTCTTGGGAAGCGGTGGCCTTTCGGGTCGTGGAAGCGCTCGAGAACCGAAACGGCCTGACCGTTGCGTGGTTTCAAGCCCTGGCCAAGGAACGACGCGGGCGCCATGAGGAGGTTGCGGCCGTGGCGAGCCTGTATGGCATTCCGAAGCTGGAGCGCACCGACTCCACGGACTCGTGATCGCCCGGGCGGCCCTCATCACGGTGCTCGGGGGATCGAGCGCCGCAAAGCCCGCGACCCTCGGAGACTACGACCCTGACTTTGCTTCTGCCTCTCGGTAACCTGCGGTGACCGTCGCTCGGGACGTCTGGGAGGGATGGACGTGGAATGGGAAGACTCGAAAGACGAAGAGCCGCTGGTGGGCGGCCGGCTGACCTTGGGGGTGGTCCGGGTCGGTGACACCGTGCGCAGGCCTCACAGTCCTGCATCGGAGTTCACAGAGAAGCTCCTTTCACTACTCGAAGAGCGAGGATTCCTAGGCGCACCCCGGTTCATGGGCCGCGACGAGCGTGGCCGTGACGTTCTGAACTTCATCCCCGGCACGGTTCCGGTGAAGTGGCGGCGGTTCGAAGACGAACAGGTTGGACAGGCAGGCAGCTTGTTGCGGCAGTTTCACGACGCGACGCGAGACAGCGTGCTGTGCGGGTCGGCGCCGGTGGTCTGTCACAACGATGCAGGCCCAAACAACGTCATCTTCCAGCATGAACGACCCATTGCCTTCATCGACTTCGACATGGCCGGGCCTGGCGAGCCCATCCTCGACATCGGGTACATGGCGTGGGCTTGGTGTGTGTCGTCGAAGCCCAAGCGGCAGCCCGTGACCCTCCAGGCTTCGCAGGTGAGGCTTCTTGCAGAGGCCTACGGACTGGGACGAGCCGATTCGCGCGACCTACCCGACGCCATCATCGCACGGCAGCGTCGCAACATCACCTTCTGGAATGAACGGCGTGAACACTACGTAGAGGGGGAGTCGGTGTCGAGTCTGGCCAAGATCGACGAGGTGATTGCCTGGAGTCACGAGGAGGTGGCCTACACAATCGAGCATCGAGCCACGTTCGCGAGTGCGTTGTCCTGACAACCTCTTCAAGACGTCACTTCCGACCTTCTGACCTTTCGGCGCGCAGGCCGGGCAGCGTGGCGCGACCCGAGATCGGAGGTGCTCGGACCAGGCCGGTTCGCGGAGGACCTGCGGGGTGCGCAACCCGGTCCTCACCATCGCCAGGTGGTGCCGAGCCGCAAACATGACCATCTGTGGGCGTCCGGACGGGTGGACCTTCGAGGTCGACGACGGGGGTGTTGGGATAGCGAGAGGGCCTAATGAGCGAACCTTGAGAATCGACCACCGCCGAACCGTCGGTTGCCCTTATGTTGCCCTGAGTCCTTATCCGAAGGGCAATAAGATATATTTCGGGCTGAAGTGGCGGCGGACTCCTGGAAACATCCTGGGCGGATCGAAGAGCAGTAGGCCCATAGGGAACAACGAGTCGATCATGCGCCAAACGGCGATTGATCGAGTTCCCACCTTTTCGATCGGGGGCGAAGTCTCGAAATTGCACGAGAAGCTGGAGAAAGCGGGACCATGGTCCTGAAATGGGAATCTGGGACGGCAAAGTGAAGGAACAACCATCCCGGTCGCTGCCGCAAACAACGTCTCATCAAACCCCCTCCTTTGACGGGACGTCTCGGCTGTTTGGCGCCAAATCTCAGCAATGTTCCATCTGGGCCATCTTGAAGGATGCTCCCGCGCGGAACCGATGCCGGGCGGTCTGTCCAGCCGTCGACGGGTCACCCTCGATCGTAAAGCCGACGTCGAGGGGAGAAGAGAACCTGTCCAAGCTTCGAAATTCAAACCAGGCGGCCCACCGTTCAACCCCGCGGATTGCCGTTTCCAATCCCATTGCTAACGAGCTGCCACACTTTCCAGTTTGACTTGGTCGAAAGCATCAAACCAAGACTTGCTCCGAAGACTAAGCGGCCAGTCAACCTTTGAGCAGCTTGGTTTCGCTTCGGAGGAATTTCGGGTTGTTGTCGATTGACAGCTTCTCACACAGACGCTGACGGACTTTGTAGGAGGACGGGAAAAGATAAAGGTGGTACCATACAAGGCGCCGAATGATGGTTGCGACAAGCGTGTTTCGGCGCTCGTCTTCGTACAGTCGAATCGCTTGCTCTGCGGGTGTCGACCGATTGTGATCGAGTTTGATCGACAGGTCGATCAGCCGGAAGGGCGTGCGACTCTCCCCAAGGCGCTCGACCTCTCGGTATACTGGAGAGAGTTCCTCGAGTCCAACTGATTGGGACACATGGCGGATGACTCCGAACGCCATGCGCTCGCAGAGCGCGAAGAGCACGGAGTTGGCCTCCATGGTGACTTGGTGCCTTCTGGATTCTGGGCGAAGCTTTGATACATACTCGATAATGGCCTTAAGGAAGTCTTCTCCATGGGATTCCATCACCGAGTAGAGGTAGTGCAGGACACGCAATCCCAGTCGATAGCAATGATCTGCGAGCTCCACCTTTCGTTTGCCATCCAAGGAGCCTGGGTAGTTTCGGAGAATCTGCCCGATGATCTGGATGGTCTTGAAAGCAGAATTGATCATCAGGATTGGCCGGATCTCTTCGTCGAAAGCGTCGGGGTCATCCTCCCACGGAGACGACTCCGAAACGGCCTCCGCTCGGTCGCGCTTCTCGAGTTCCTCGTTTCGGTTCTCCTCTACAGTCCGATCTCCGAGTGCGAGCGTCGGCGTCTCGGCAACCAACTCGTTCAAGTACTTGGTCTGGCGGTCAGTGTTCCATTCGGGCTGGTCTTCGAACAGACTGGCTGCCGCCTCAATCATCGTGTCGAGTACAAAGGGATCGCTCGATAGATGAGACAGAAATAACATTATCGTGGCATTCGTTTCAAGATGAACCGAGCGCGCCAACTCAACAACTTCATCTCGGATGGCCGAATCGTGAAGATGCGACTTCAAAAACCGAGCAACAAAAAAGAACTCGATGTAGGGGTAGCCGAACGTAATGTGGTCCTCGCTGCGCCGTAGTAGACCTACACTGACCAGCTCCTCGACATAGCTGGGGTAGCTCGCCTTGATGAGCTGTCGGTCGCAATAGGCTCGATGCCATTCCGCGAGCGTATCGGCGTCGATGGAGTCCAATTCTTCAGTCCTGAAGAATCGAGCCAACTCGGTCAAGTAGTTGATGCGGGAGTCAATTTCGTGAGGTCGCTTCGCCACCTTGGACAGTGCTGTCACAATCAGCGTGTGATAGAGATACCCTTGGGAACCGGCCGAGGTGTCGTGATTTCGTCCCGCCTCAAGCTGCTGCAACAGGATGAGCACGAACAGCGGGTACGATGGGACAAGTCCCTTACCAATCAGGTTGGAGATGCTCTCTTCTGCCTTTATAGCCTCGCGTTGGAGCGCAGCTACGACTTGGGAATCCGAAAGGTCGCGTCCGAGGCTGTACCAACGAGCGACCACATCGTGTCGGCGGCGATGTCCGAGTTGGAGGAGTTCTGCATGTGAGTAGTCAAAGATGGGATGCGTACTGGCCTTCTCCCCGGCCTGGGACAAGTATTCAAGCCGCACATCATTGGACGCCAGCAGAACGACGGTGCCGAAAAAGTCCTCGAGCGCATCGAGCATCCTCGCACGAGCAGGCTTGGTCAGACGGACTCGGTGGTAGTCGTCGATGACGATTCCCCGATACTTCGGAGCCAACGCCATGAATTTGTCGAGCCTGTCTTTCGAATACTGTGCAACGAAGAGCTTCCTGATGCCACGCTTCATCTTCTCGATATTCTTCGGTGCGAACTCGGCACCAGATGCGAGGAGAGGCAGGACGTCCCTGGTACGTAGATCAGCAACCGTCCGTTTGGCGAGACTGGATTTTCCGCTTTTCTCCTCGCCAACGATGACGACACGACGGCGGCTCAGGATGTACCCGGGAAGATCGCCGATCAATTCTCCCTTCTTGCGTCCGGTGACGGGAAGATCCTGCAAATCCGGATACACGAAGAGGTCAGATAGACGCAGCCTGGCCACTCGGGGATGTGAGAATGTAGCCCCTGGGTCGTCGAGATGCTTCTGGAAATCCTCATTGAACTCGTACAACCCTCCGAGTCGTCGCCGATTTCGAACGAAGGGCACCCAGTTCTCGCCGCCGGATGGCACGTATGCACCATTCTCCAGTGAGAACGTCGTTACGCGCTGCTGCTTCTCACCCAGGTCCACAACGATGACGTTGAACGAGCTTGCCTTGCTCCCAGGACCTTCTTGAAGGACACCGCCTTCCACGTAGTCTACTCGATCACCAGTGGGATAAGTTCGAGTGAATGCTTCGCTGACGTGCTCGTGGCCAGTAACGATGACATCCGAGAACTTCTCGATGTGCTTGCGAAGCTCCTTGCTGTTGTCTGGATCAAGCCAGCCGTAGGGATGGTGCATCAGCCACACCATCAAGTCCGGGGCATCCAACCCGTCGTTCTTGACACCGTCTGTGCACTTCGCCTTGATTAACTCCACGGGAGCCCTCATTTGCCCAGGACTTTCGCGGATTGAGCTCATCCACGCGGAATTGTAAGCGTGGAACACGATCTCTCGATCAAAGAGCACCAGTTGATGGACGCCGACAAGCCCATCTTTGCTGCACGTCCAGACGTCGTGTTCCTCCGCAAAGGACTGGTAAGGAGCCTGTAGTTCTGTACAGGCCTTCACGATATCGGAGCTGGGGTCTACTGTCGCCGACTGAAGAAGCACATCTCGCACGTCGGTCGCCAAGCCGAAGTCGCAGTCGTGGTTCCCAGGGACACCGATTGTCGCCTTCAGGGTCACGCCGCGCTTTGCCAGACCATTGCGAAGCTGTCGCAACCAGTCTGCCGCAATTGTGTACTCCTCCGGCTTTCCGCTGAAGGCCACGTCTCCTGTGATGGTCAATACGACTGCGTCGCAACCGGAAACCTCGGAGTGAACTGCTCCCACGAGAACGTCGTTGAACTCGAGCAGCGGGTTGTCGCGGTCTGCGCGAAAGTGGATGTCGCTCAGATGAACCAAGGCAAGACGCAAAACAGGCTCCAACGATCGTGTCGGTGTTGGGAGGAAGGCTTGTTGCTGCGAACCGATCCGCAAGTAGGAAATGGCTATCGCGCCGTCGGTACTCTCGATATCAGCTATTCATAGCGTCCTTTAGGGTGAGCCATTGGAGGTCCTGGTGGACGGACGTGAACTGAGTGAACCGGATTTTGCTCTGAAGACTGGCTCCACAGAGCCCGCAGTGCATCCTGGTCCTTTCGCGCGGGGAGCCCGCCCACAGTGAACGCCAGGGCCTTGGTTAGGGCCTCGCGCTGGGTCGAGGGGCTATCCCCTGCCAAGCTCGGCATCAGGCCCCTTTCGTTCCACATACGAATCGAGCCACGCGATGATTTCGAGCGACTCGAACAGTGGCACGCCATCGATCATGAGGCACGGCACCTGGGTGCGACCGGTTCGCTCCCGAAGTTCTTGTCGAAACTCGGGTCGCATCGTGTCGCATCCCCGAGGGCGGGCGTCCCGGAGGCGATCTCCTCGAGGTCCATCTGCAGGCTCGAGAGCGGCGTGCGCAAGTCGTGGGCGATGCCCGCGAGGTGGTCCTTCAGGGCCCCGCTGCGGGCCACTGAAGTGAGCGCGCCACCCACGCGAACATCGTCGGGCCCTACCTCGTCGGCTTCTGACGGCTCTACAGCGGAACGCGGGTCAGGCTGTAGTTGAACTCGCCGGTCTGTCGATCCACGACGCTGGAGGGCTGCTCGACATCGAGGGGCCCGACCCACTGGTACGTGCTGATGTACAGGTTCTGGCGCCGGGTGAGGTAGTCCGCGTCACGGGTCGAAGGGGGAGGCGGCAGCGTGATCTCGCTCTGCCCCGCCGCTCCGATGACGGTCCAGAGGGTCCGATCGTTGTCGAGCCGGATGTTCATCACCAGGCTGCCGTCTTCGGGGAGAGCGGGATTCTGGATCGGCTGGTCCAGCGACGCGCTCCCTCCGCCCGGGGCCTGGAGCTGCGGCAGCGGCAGGAACGTTGAACGCGAGGCCCAGGTGTCGGGCGTGCCGGCCCGGTAGAGGTCGACGACGTCGTTCGGCACAGAACCCTCGTCCTGGACGAAGAGCCGGGTCATGAGGGTATCGGAGCCCTCGGGCGGCAGGTAGGCGATGTCGAACGTGGCCTGCGTGCCCTCGATGCTCCGGAACTCGGGCCAGCCGCACCACTGGGTGAAGTCGTCGTCCCGGACCATGACGCCGCCGCCCGGTACCCCGTCCGGCACACTCGGGACGTCGACGGTCACCGACACCCGGGTGGGTGTCTCGGGCTCGGTGAGGCCGAAGTCGAACGTCGTATCCGCGGTGATGGCCGGGTGATCGAGGCGGTGCCAGTTGGTCGAGGGCGCCGTGACGCTCTGGGTCGTGCGGTCGGTCTCCTCCACCTCGAGCACCACGAGCGGAAAGGGCTCTCCGACCGGTGCATCCACCTGGTAGACGTCGTCCGCGCCTCCGCCGATGCCTCCGCCCGCGCCGTAGGTCCACATCAGCAGGCGGTGGTCCGGCGTGCGCCCCGTCACCGTGCCCGTCAGTTCGACCGACGGCGGGCCCGTCGGCGCCGCATCCGGGTCGAGGAACGGGAACCGGATCGGCTCGTCGGGCACGAGCCCGTCGAGCCGGGTGAAGATCGTGGCGAGCATCACGCCCTGGATCAGGGGATCGACCGTAACTGCGAACGGCCCGTTTGCCTCGTCGACACGCACATCCAACAGCCCGTCGGACCCGGTCGTGCCCTCGGCTCGGGTGCCGAAAGCATCGTCGACGACGACGAACGCGCCGTCGAGCGCTTCGCCTTCGAAGCGGACATCGACGGTCAACACGTCGGGAGGAAGCTCCTGCTCCGGCTCGGCGCAGCCGGCGCTGACCCCTACCGCGATCCACCACACCATTCGACCCATCGCACGCTCCCGTTTTGACGAGATGGTATCAAGCGGAGAACGAACCCACTGCGGCTTCGCAGCCTGTCGACTGCGCCGGGCGGCTCGAGAGGTGGCAGTCCGGCCCACCTTGCGCACCCGGGCGCCCGAGCGCGTCCGGCATCACCGAGACCCTCGTTCGCCAGGAGGAGCCGCTCGATCCGTCTGACATGCGGCACCGCGCGTTCGACGAGCTGCGGAAGCGGTGCGTCACTGAACCCGAGCTGGAAGAGCTGACGGAGGCGCTGTCGGGCGTGCTCGATGGCCACGATTCGAACGACATCGGCGCGTCGGAGCGACCGCTGGGGACAGCACTCCATGAACACATCCAGCACCCTGGGATCGGTCTCGTAGTAGCTCAGTCGGGCGAGCTCGTAGGGCCACCAGCTGGCCCGGGCCTCGTCCCAGTGGATGAGAACCCACGAATCGTCTTGGAGGATGACGTTCGCAGGCAGAGGATCGCCGTGGACGACGATCGGCCTGGGGGAGATTCGATCGCCGCGAAGAGCTCGAGCGCGCGACTGGCGACCCGTTCCAGCCACCCCTCTCGAACAACACCGACCTGCTCGAGCTCCTCGATGCGGCAGTCGCGCTCCAGCACCCCTGGGAACGAATCTGCGACCGAGTCGAGGAGACCTTCGATTCGCTGTCGGGCATCTCGGAATCGAAGGCCTTCGCCCAGGTCCCCGAAGTAGGACATCGACAACGCGTGGACCGGCTTCAGAGCTTCCACGACGCTGGGTACCCAGGCCTCGGGAGGGCATCCCCTTCTGCTTCAAACACCGAAATGGTCGGAGTGATGCCGGGTGTTCACCTGGGTGACCTGGACGACGATGGCTACGACGACTTCTTCGTCCGGGACTCGGGCGACCTCGTGATCACCCACGGAGCTCCGGGCAATGCCTTTACCCAAGGCACCCTGACTTACCCAGAGACAACCACCCAAGTCGTTGGGTTGGCTGACATGGACGGAGACACCCTCGGGGGCTACTCGTCGCAGAACGAGTGACATGTCTTTCACGACACCCGAGTCGATGATTTCAAAACACGACGCGACTGTCGGGTGTTGGAGTGATGGGAAGGCCTGTCGAGCTAACCTTGACAATCAGCTACATCAGAGCCGCCGAGGGCGGTGCGGCAGCACGAACTCGACCGTCGAGGGCCGCTCGACGGGCGCAGGCGTCTTCACGGCTTCGGACAGCAACTCGAACATCGTTTGGTCGACTTCGCGGCGCGGCTGGGCCGAGCATGAGGTCTACATGGGTTCGACGAGGGCGTCCCACAGCCGCCGAATCGAGGGTCGCTTGCCGTAGAGCAAGGTTCCAACGCGAAACAGCTTTGCCGCCCCCCGAACCGCGATCACGATGCTGGCGAGCAACACCAGTAGCGAAGACCCGATTTCCCACGCTGCGATGTCGTCAATGGCCACCCGTAGCATCATCGCGGGAGCGCACGTCGGAGGGAAGAACGAAAGGATCCGCGGCACAATCCCGTTGGCATTCGACAGGAAAAGGGGCGACGCGATGAGCGGAATCATGGGGAGCATGATGACCACGGCTGCAAGCTGCTGACTGTCTCGGAAGGAACTGCCAAACGATCCCAGGCCTACGAGCATCACCCCGTAAAAGAGGAACGAAAAGACGCCGAACGCCAGCGCGAGCAGCAACCGGGGAATCGAAACCAGCGTCCACAGCGCGCTCGTGTCCACCGTGGTGGCGAGCGCGATCAACCCGATGGGCATCGTCATGATGGTCCACACGCCGATCTGGAGCAGTCCGGCGCCCACGATGCCCAGCACCTTGCCGAAGAGCAGATCGTCGGCTCTCGCCGATGACAACAAGACGTCCATCATCTTGTTCTCTTTGTCTTCGACGACGCTGGCGAGCAGCAGGCTGGCGTTCATCGCCAAGGCGAAGATGAGGCCCATGGTGGTGCCGGCGGGAATCGCGAAGGCGGCGATTTCGAGGGTTTGGTCGACCTCGATGAAGGAACCGTCTTCGCTGCGTTGGTATTGGGTGACCTCGGCGCTGCCTCGGGTCCGATCGAGAAGGTCGGGGTCAATGCCCGATTGTCGTAACAGTTGTTCATGGATACGACGCGAGATCCGGCGAGGCTGGGTCGCGATCCACCAATCGACCTGGTCGGAGTACAGGTCGAGTTCTCCATCGCGGATGTAGTCAGGGGGCAACACGACAAAGGCGGAAATGGCGCCCCGTTCCAACGCCTGCTCCGCCACGTTGACCGAAGGGTAGGTGCGAAACGCCTCGGTTTCACCCAGCAATCGAGCCTCATCCACCACTGCGACCGGCTTGGGTGGTCCGGTACGGCGGGCTTCCGAGGCCGACAGTGCGCCAATGCCCGTGACCAGCCCGAGGTAGCTCACGAAGAGAATCGGCATCCCGAGGGTCATCCAGACGAACGACGCCCGCAGCACCGATGCCCGAAACTCGTGCAGGGCAATCGTGAACAGCATCGAATTCACTTTGCCGCCTCCATCAGGGGCACTTCGACCGGCGCCTCACCAACGAGGCCGACAAAGATGTCTTCGAGCGGGGTCGTGGCTTCGCGCAGCATCCGCACGGGCCTTCCCTTTTGGCCCAGTTCGGCCATCAGCGTCGTGATGCTGTGGCCCGGTGAAAGGCGGAGCCAGGTGACCGCTTCGCCCGACTTGGCTTCCGCGACGGCGACAAGGTCGTGCAAAGGCGTGTCGGGGTCAACCATGACGTCCCACGGCGTGTGGGTGCGCTTGACGGCATCGACCTCACCCTCGAGCACCTTTTGGCCCTGGTGGATCATGACGATGCGGTCACACAGGGCTTCGACCTCGGCCATTAGGTGGGTCGACAACAGGATGACCTTGCCCTCGGAACGCAAGTCCGCGACCAGGCGCCGCACGAGTCGTACGTTCACGGGATCGAGGCCCGAGAACGGTTCGTCGAGAACGACTAAATCGGGGTCGTGAAGCAGCGAACAGGCGATCTGGACCTTCTGGCCCATGCCTTTTGACAGTTCGTTGATGCGCTTGGTCTGCCAACCCTCGAGCCCGAGGCGCGCAAGCAGGCGCTCCCCGCGCGCGAGGGCTTCGTCGCGCGTCAACCCCTTGATGGCCCCGAGGTACCAAAGCACATCGCTGACTTTCCGCCGCTGGTACAGGCCGCGCTCTTCGGGGAGGTAGCCCGTGTTCGCCTTAAACTCCGGGGCTCGGTTGGCCTCGGCTTGGCCGTCGACCAAGATCTGCCCTTCGTCTGGACGCAGGATGTCGAGCAACATCCGGATCATCGTCGTCTTCCCTGCCCCATTGGGGCCGAGAATGCCGAGGACCTCACCCGAACGGGCCTCGAAACTGACTTGTTGGACGGCGTGGTGCATTCGGGAGCCATTCCCAAACGTTTTGGTCACGCCCTTCAGTTCGATGTGCATGGGTTGGTTGTACCAGAGTTCCACGCACACGGCGTCGGAAGCCTAGATACACGGTCTTGCAACGGTTGGCAGGCCCGACAAGAAGGTCTGTTTGCAAGCAGGATGCCGGCCACCGAGCCTAGGTTTTTCCCGGGTGCAGCGATTGGACCCTCGCAGAATTGCACTCGGTCGCGCAGAATCGACACCCGATAAGTGCAAGATTGCGGGTGTATCAGGTTGCCGAGTCAGGTCTAGCCTGCGAGAATCCCCCACAAGGACGGAGGGCCAGGAATGGGCACCCACAATCGAATTTGGCTCGCATTGCCGATTTTGGTCGCATGCACTGGCCAGCCGCCAGCGGGAACGCAGATCGGGGCCTTGCGGGTCGAAGAACCGCCCGAGCCGCCTTCAGACTTCAAGGAACTCGACTTGCGCGCAGCCGTCGAGCAGGCCTTCGATATTGCAGGTCGCACCACGCTTGCAACGGCGTGGGCGGGCCACCGGGCGACCATGGCCGAAGGCACCTACAACTGCCCCAACGTGTGGTTGGGGGCTCCGCCGGAACGACTGGCCAACCTCGACGTTGGTGATGACGAGATCTTGCCGGGTCTCGCATGGGCGGATCAGTGCCAGAACCCCGGCGAGAACACGTTTCGGGGGTTCACCTACTGGGAGACCACGGTCGACATCGACACGGGCGTGGGCGACCGTCTCCTGATTGGGGATGCCCGGGTGGTCGACGACAACGACCAGGTGTTGTTCGAGTACGATGGTGAAGCGGCCGATGGGCTGACGGGCTCCGACTACGAGAGCGATGTCGTGGTTCGCAAGCTTTCGGGCTCGCTTGTGGGGGGAGACGTGGCGGCTGGGTTGCGGGGTCAGCTCGCAGCGGCCTGGGCGACCGACGGTGACATCGATTTGACCCTCGAAGGCGCGGTGCATCTGCAATCCGGTTTCGGGCCTGCCGATACGCGAGCCCTGGACCTGAAGGTGTCGCCCGAGCTGGCCAACCTCCCGTTCTGGGAGCCGGGCTTGCCGCGCTACACCTCGGTGCGGTTCGATCTTGAGTTCGACAACGACTGTGCCCTTGAACCGTTGGGCTACGTCGGCGTGCGCGGCAACGAAGGGTTCTGGTTCGACGTGTACTTCTTGCCCAAGTACGACCGTGAAGAGGACCCGGCGCGAGGCGGGGCGTTCCCCTTCGAAGAGATCGACAACGTCGAGTGCGATGGCATTGGCACCGCGTTCATTCGCAATCTGTCGCTGAAGCAGGCCGATGAAGAAGACCCGAATTGGTCGCGCGAGATCCAATTCGATTTCGCGGCTATTCTGGCCGCGCTCCCCAGGCCGGCCATCGAGGATTTCCTCTTCCCCCTGCAGGAGCTGCCCACCCAGGACCCCACGGAGGCCCAGTGATGTGGATCGCCGCGTTCCTGCTCGGTTGCAACGGCACCGACCCTTCGCCTGACGCGCCCCCACCGACCGACACGGACACCGGCGATGACCCGGTTCTGTTGCCGATCGACACCTCCAAGTTCATCCCGCGGGACACCTCGGAGCCGGACGTCATCGACGTTCAGCCCGACGACTTCCTCTTCCTGCGGCACTTTGGGACCTGGGAGCTGTCGGGCGGTTTTATGTCGGGCAACCTGACGATTCGGGAGTACGTCAACTTCATCGACACCGCCGATACGATCGATACGGCTCCGCTACCATGGGTGTGCAACGTCGAGTATGCACTGACCGGTGAGCGGGTCGACAACGCCACCTGCCCGACCTGCACGGACGTGTTCAACATCCAGCACGTGGTGACGAACGGGGCCTCCCCTGCGTCCTGCCGCGAGCCCGATGCGCCTGCCGACGGAGTGGTGTGGCAGCTTGGCTACGATCGCGATGCCGAGCGCATCTTCCACAACTACTACGGCACCGATGTGTGGGTCCCGTGGTTCACCACCACGGGCAATGGCAACACCATCGACTTTGAGTGGGAAGCCACCCTTGCCATCGAAGTGGAAGACACGGGAGATGCCGGATGAACCGCCTCGCCCTGGTGCTGTTTGCGTTCGGCTGCTCGAACGGCGACGATGAGTCAGAGACGATGGACACGGGCATCACCGAGGTGGAAAACGCGTTTCCGCTGCCCGAAGACATCGACACCATCGACTGGCAGTCCGTGTTTCAAGAGGCCATCAACCTGGTCAAGACGGTGAACACGCAGGCGGTCTGGCGGGGGCATCTGGCCACGATGCAGCGCCGTGAGGTGGGCTGCCCCGACTTTTGGACGGGGGAGTTCACGGTCGGGGCCCAGACCGTCGGCGAAGTCGATGGCATCGCGTGGTACGACGATTGCCGGATGCAGAGCGGCCTGTACTACGACGGCTGGCTCGGCTGGTCTGCCAACGTCGTCGAGGAAGGCGACCCCGACACCTTCGAGGGTCGCACATCCGATGCCGATCGGGTGATCGAAGGCGATGCCCTGGTAGGCAATGATGACGGGGTGTTGCTCGAGTTCGACGGTGAGGCACGCGACAGTTTCTACCGGCTCGATGCCTACGGATTTGAGCGCTTCGTCTACTCGAGCCAGGTCGATGGCACGCTTACCGGCACGGACGTCTTTGAAGGCACCACGACGCCCGAAGGCTTCCGGACCGACCTGTTCATGACGATCAGTGGCGGCGACGTCGATTCGTTCGAGGCCCGTGGCAACGCGTACCTGTTCACGCCGCAACTCCAAGGGCGGTTCGACTCGATCCAGGTCGACATGGAGTTGGTGGGGCCGACCGGAGCGTCACCCGACGACTGCACACTCGAGCCGGTTGGGTGGATGGGGGTCCGCGATCCAGATGCGTACTGGTACGACGTGGTGTTCCTGCCGCGCTTCCGCGAAGACGTCTCCGAAGACCCCTACCAAAACGACGCGCTGTCGTCGTGCGATGGCTGTGGTCGCCTCTACATCCAGGGCATTGAACAACAGGGCATCGATGTCTGCGTCGACTTCTCGTTCCTGTTCGATGGGGAGTTCCCGCTACCCGACGCCGATGAGTATGTCCTTCCGTTCCACGGGCTGTAGCCCCGCAGTTGCTTTCGGCGGCCACGGAAAGTAGGAAGACAGCAGGCTTCACGCCATCATGGGCCTGGACCGCAGTGCGGCCGGGATCCGGAGGAAGCATGCAACGAACCATGTTCAAGTCGAAGATCCACCGTGCGACGGTGACCCACGCCGACCTCCATTACGAGGGCAGCGTGACCATCGACCGCGACCTACTCGATGCGGCCGACATGCTCGAACACGAGTGGGTGGCCGTATGGAACGTGACCAACGGCGAACGGATCGAGACCTACACGCTCGCGGGCGAGCGCGGCAGCGGAATCATCTGCCTCAACGGAGCCGCTGCGCACCGGTTTACCCCCGGTGACCTGGTGATCATCGCCACCCGCACTCAGCTGCCCGACAAGGAAGCACGGACGTTCGAGCCCACCGTGGTGCTCGTCGACAGCGAAAACCGCATTCGAGATTCGCGCTACGTCGAAACGCCTGGGCCAGCGGTCATTCCGCGCATGACGGGCGCCTCGCACCTGTAGCGCGTCCGGGTGAAGGGCCTCGTCCTCCAGTCGCATCGGCTCCCGCTTCCTGCACCTTGGCTGCGGGCGTGCCTCGATTCGGTCGAGGCGTGGGCCCAAGCGCAAGGGCTCGCCTACCGCTTCATCGACGATGGGCTGTTTGACCTTGTGCCGAACGACCTGATGCAGAAGTGTGTCGAGCGGCGCGTGGTGGCCACCGATCTGGCCCGGCTCGCGTGGCTCCAGCGGAGCCTCGACGAGGGCGTAGAGGTCGTCATGTGGTGCGATGCCGATCTATTGGTCGTCGACCCCGAGCGCCTGAAGGTTCCCGACGCGGCGTACTCGGTCGGTCGCGAAATCTGGGTCGAAAATCAGAACGGCCGACCCCGGGTGAGGCGCCACGTTCACAACGCCTGGCTCTCGTTCCGAAATGGCAATCCAATGCTGACCTTTTATCGCCATGCCGCAGAGCGGATGGTCCGCGCCCATCGCGGCCCCATGGTGCCGCAATTCATTGGTCCTAAGCTTCTGACCGCGCTGCACAATCTCATCGGATTTCCGGTTGCGGAAACGGTCAATATGCTGTCGCCTGTCGTCCTACACGATGTTGTGGCGGGTGGAGGTCGCTTTCTGTCTGCGTACCTCGACGCCTGCCATGAAATCCCGGCTGCGGTCAACCTGTGCGGATCGCTGATCGCCTCCGAGGCGGGGAGCGACGACCTGGTTCGGCACGCAATTGATCGGATGTTGAAGACTCCGACATGGTGAATCGGGGTGCTGGTCGGACCAGCACCGTGTACAACGTCCGTGGCCGGGCCCACCCCCGGGACGGCCCCCTCGGGAGACTGCGATTCGATTCCCCCGACCAGCAGGCTTGTCCGCCGTCTTTCGCGTCCTCGTGATCTTGGTTCTCACGGGCTGTATACGCGTGTATCATCCATTGACGGGGTTGCATGACCCGATCGTCGTGGACCCGAGGTACCCGAACTTCGAGGGCCTGGGCGTCACCGTCCGGTGCCTGCCCCGGGATGATCTCAACGACCGTGCGAAAGCCAGCGAAGAAGCCAGCACCCTCTGCGACCGGGTCAGCCAGCTCTTCGAAACGCAAGGGGCGGTGGTCACCGTGTCCGACGTCGTCGACATCGATGACTTCGATGAAGAGGAAGAGGAAGAGGAAGAGGAGGCCCCTCTCGACGCCGACCTCGTGATGGAGATTCGGTCTCGGCTGGTCCACAAACGGCAGCCCTTCTTCACGATTCCCTTCTTTCTTGCTTCCTTTACCGTGCTGCCGGTGGTCGAGGAGCGCACGTTCGCCATCGATGTGGCGGTACGCGATGGCAATGGCTTCTTGCTGCTCCAAGACAGCTACCAAGGCCGGGTGGTGTCCCGTGGCGGCATTGGGCCTTGGCTCTTCAACAAGTTGGGCGATCTGGGTCGGGCCAAAGAAGACCGGTTGACCGTGGCTGCGTCGCGCCGGCGGTTCTCTGAGGATCTGTACCGTCAGCTTTCACAGCAGCTGTTTGACGCGATGTTGCGTTGGCGGGTGGTGCGCGAAGGCAATCGGCCAGCGCCTTCGGCGGTACTGAGTCCCGTGCAGACCACGGGAGAGACCCCATGATTCCGTTGGTGGCGGCATTCCCGTTCCTCGGGTTCATCGGCAAAGATCCTGCTCCCAGCGTGTTTCGGTCGTCCAAAGCGGCCCGTGAACTCGAGTGTCAGAGGGTCAGCGGGGAGGTCGGGCGGAGTCGGACTCCGAACGAGATCAAGCCAGACCGTCCCCGTGGGTCCTATGCCGAGCGCGACGTGCTTTACTGTCGGCAGCGCATCCTTCGGGAAGGGGTGCGGCACCCTCGTGACGAAGCGGTCTTGCGAGGGCTCGAAGAGCATGCCAATGAGGTGGCCTCCCTCGTCGCGTCGATTCGGGCAGATCTTTCGGACCGCACGTGGCTCGTCGAGTCGTTCTACCCGAGTCCCGCGGTGGGAACGAAGATTGCGTTTGCCACGAAGTCCGCCTTGATGCGTCAAACCCTCAAGGTGTCGGACCGAGTGCCCCTGCTTTCGGCGACCGACATCGATATTTTCATGCGGATGCCGCCTGACCAGGCGTATCCTGCAGCATGTGAGCGCTGGCAGTCGACCGGGCAGCTCCGCGACACCGACGTGTTGCTCGCGCAGGTCATTCGAGATCTGCGGGAGACACGCTTGCACACAGGTCTGTGTTTCGACGGCCAGTGGATGTGGCTCCGATGATGGCATTCCTGACTGTATTGGTTGCATGGTGCGGCCTGGCGTGGGCCGGGCCGGCTGAAGAGGCCCAGCTGGCCGAACTCGACCGGCTGCGAGGCCGTTCGGCGAACCAGGTTCATCTGGCGGCGTTCGACCTTGTGGACGAAATGATCTACGGGTGGACCCAGGAACCGGTGTTTCCAAAACCCACTCCCGTTGTTCTGGCCTCGGTCACCGTCCCAGTGGGTCTCGGCACGGGGTTGCAGGCCCAGCTTGAAAACCACATTTCGTCGGTCTTGCTGTCGCATCCGAGTTCAAACGTAAAGCTGGTGCATTGCCCCACCTGCACCCAAGTGCTGGTGCATTCCTCGCCCAACGCGACGGTGGTGACGCGCGGTATCGACAATCCCGCGGTGTGGTCCGAAATCGCAACGTCCACCAACCAGCACGCGCTGTTCATCGATGTTGAGGCCGAAGGGACGTTCTTGGTCCTTCGGGCACGCCTCACTGCGCTTGAACCCGACCTGCCCATTTTGTGGAGCCGCACGATCACCTCGTCGGCGGATTCACCCGCTTTGCTCCGTAATCCTAGGGCGCTCACCTCTGCGGCTGAGGCTCGGCAGGAATACATCAATACCCTTCGCGGACGTTCGCCGTTCGCGGTTCCGTTCCGCATGACCGTTCGCGCCTACGCGCAGCCCACCAACCGCCAGTCGGTGCCGCCACCGCCGTTCCTCTGGGTTCAAACCGGCATCGAGGTCGGTACAAGCCAGGCGAAGGATTGGACGACCAGCTTGTTGGTTGGCGCCACGTTCATCCCGCAGGCCTACCAGGGGCTGATGGTTCAGGGGCGGTTGCAGCGGTTGATCACGGGTCGAGCCCGCTCATTGACTCGTCCCGACCTGTACGGCTTCTTTGGGGTCTCCCTGATCAGTGTGTGGGGTCCCGCGACGGCGCCGTTCTCGAATGAACGGGTCACTGCCGATGACGTCATTCAGGCTTCGAACCTGGCTCCTCCGCGCACGTCGTTCGGCACGTTGCAGCTCGGGGCTGACCTTCGGGTCGGCAACCGCGTGGGGGTGTCCATGTTCGGCGAATGGATTCCCTCCCTCACCAACTCTCCGAACCTGGGCAGCTTCCTGCGGCTCGGTCCGGTCAGCTTCCAAGGCTTCGGGACTGAGGTGACATTCTGGTTCTGATCTTCGCCATGCTCTCGGCGGCCGTCGCGGGCCCGTCTGCGACCACCGAAGCCCTGGATCGGCTTGAGGAAGTGCTCCTCGAACGGATCGAGGAAGGTCGGTTGTCGCGGGAAGACATGGTGCCGGCCATCGTGGTTAGCACCAAGCCGATCTACGAGGAGTCGAACGGCGGTTTCCAGACTCGGGCGCTCGATTTGCTATCCCAGACCCTGGGAGACCGGGGCCTGCGTGTCTGTGAAGCGTGCATGGCGCCCCGGACCTACGCCGAAGACGGCAACCTCGTGCTCCAGACGGGTCCCATCGGTCTAGACGAGGTGCAGCGCCTTGACGACCAGAACCGTGGCGATGCGCAGCCAGCACGGACCGCCATTTGGGTCGAAGAAACGAAGCGCGGGGTATCGGTTCGGATCGTCGACATCGCAACGGCCCGGGTCGTCTTCGCGCAGAACATCGATCCCAATTTCATCGAGTACCGACGCACGCAAAAGCGGTATCGAATGGCCGCGGAACTCGAACGTCGGGCACGCCAGGACAGCCTCACGCAGGCGTTTGTGGACGTGGGGCTACTCCCTGACCAGCACGTATCGCTCGACTGGACCGATCAATGGGGCAAGACCAACAGCAACCTGACCGGCATCACTTTGACGGCCTGGGACCCCCTGGTGGGTCTGGGCGTGGTGCACTACAAGCGGTTGCGATTAGGGGGGGGCCGCTTCAATCCGCTCATTGGCGGAAAGGTCGTCATCAGCCTGCCCAGCGCACTTTCTCGAGTGGTCGATTCCGGTGACTTCGATCTGACCGACACCCTTGTCAATGGGGTGGCGGTGGCTCGAATCCCACTTTGGCGCTCTAACTACGGCATTCTTGCTACGGCATCGACCAACGGTCGCGTGACCATTGGGGTGTCGCTCATGAACATCAGTCTGCTGCCGGTGATCCCATGAATGTTCGGCTTCTTCTTCCTTTGTTCTGCGCAGCCTGCGCGGCTCGAAGCTACACCTACTACTTGATCGAGCCGGCTCCGGCGGTCGACGCGTTGTTCGAAGAGGATGAAGGCACGCAGCTGCGTCCGCTCGGCTTTGGGTCGACCACCGCCATGAAGGTCCGGTGGAACGACGGAGACGTGCTCACCGAGGTCGAGATCCCGATGCTGGCGAGCGGCCAACGCATCGTCATCGAGCACACCCCGGGGAACAACGACATCGAGACGATTCCGATGTCTCGGATCGTTCCCCCACCGCCCACCAATGCCGACCGTACACTCGACGAGGCCTACCGCGATCGCGGTCTGCGCGTCAATGGCGATGCGGCCGAGGTGAGCATCAGTACGGCCCGAACGCGGATGCAGGAGGCGCTCGCTTCGGGCAACTACGAAATGGCCCTCGAGTGGTGCGAGCTGGTGATCGCCCGCTATCCGTCCCATCCCGAAACGCTTCGCGCAAAAGGTTCGATCCTTTTGCTTCTTGGCGAGCGGGAGAAGGCGATCGAGGTCTATGAACAAGTTGAGGAGATCGAGTCGGATCCCGCAGTGCGGAGAAAGCTCGAGGAACTCCAGCGCCAGCAACCGTAAGGGTGCCTAGCGCCCGAGATTTCGAGGGGAACCTGTGCAACTGATTGGACTGCTGCTGCTGGCCTTCGTGGTCTGGTACGGGTTCGGTGAACGGACCGATCAGACCATTTCCGCGTTTGACATGCATGCCTTTGTGGTCGTGCTTGGCGGTTCGTTGTCGGCCATCATGGTGTCGTCTTCGGTGGCCACCACGTTGCGAACCCTGACCGCCTTGCGGGAAGCGATTCCCGGGCTGGGGGTCTTAGGACCAGGAAATGATGCGCTAGAGGCGGACCGAGCCCAACTCGTCGAATTGTGGATGGACGGCAAGCGCGCCCAAGCGGTGCAGCTTGCCGAGTCGAGCCCGTTTCCCGCCATCGCTCGCATGGTGGACCTCGTGCTGAATCGGGCACCCGACGAAACCACGAAGGCGGCATTTACCGAGCTGACCCACCAAGAGCTGTCCCGTTGGCAGCCCGCCGTCGCGAATTGGGAGCTGCTCTCGAAGCTCGCTCCATCGTTCGGGATGGTTGGTACGATCACTGGGATGATCCAGCTGTTTCGCACGCTCGGTGAAGATACCAACATGGGGGCGGCCATTTCGCTTGCGCTGCTCGCGACCCTGTATGGGGTTGCGTTTGGCGCTGGGGTGGCGGGGCCGATCGGCCATTACCTGCGGAGCTTGCTCGACGAGCGGCTCGGGGTACTCGAGCGCTGTGAGCACAGCGTCAATGACCTCATCGCACGGTCCGGCCGCGCGGCTGCGGCGGGAGCGTAGTCGATGCGCCGTCGTAGCTACGTCAGTGACGAAGGCTGGCTGCTCTCGTATGCCGACCTCATCACCAACCTGCTGATCTTCTTCGCCATGCTCCTTGGAGCAGCCGAGATCAGCCGAACGCGGATGCAGGAAATCGCGCGGGAACTCTCGGGGGAAGAACAGCCCGAAAGCCTCGCTTCGATCCAGCAAGCCATCGATGAACGGATCGAGAAGGAAGGCCTGCAAGAGGTCATTTTCACCGATCTCACGGACGAAGGGCTCAAGCTGCAACTCAACTCGGGCCTGGTGTTCGATGTGGGCAGCGCGATCATTCGATCCGAGCAAGAAGTGGTTCTCGACAGCATGTTGCAGACTTTGGTGCCGTATGGCGACAAGTATGCTTTTGCGGTGGAAGGCCACACCGACTCCACGCCCTTCGGCAATGGCCAAGCCGAAGGCCGCACCAACTGGGAGCTGTCCGCCGACCGAGCGAATGCCGTTCGGTATCGCCTCGAGCAGGTGGGTGTGCAGCGTGGCCGAATCCGGGTGGAAGGTTTCGCCGACACCGTGTCGCTCCCCGAGGACCAACTCGAGGGGCTGACGGAAGAGGAGCGCCTCGCCCGCCACCGCCGCGTCGTCGTGAGGGTGTTCTGATGGGGTTTGTGCGCAACCTTTTGTTGGCGGTCGTGAGCCTGGGAGCCGCGTCTTCGGCGTTGGCCCAGGTGCCGGACCGCCAGATCCCGCCCACCGTATTGACGGAATTGCGGCTTCTCGCGAATCGGTTCGATCTCGCATTGGCGGCGGACTGCGATGAAACGCGGTGCTTTTCGAAGGGCTGCACCTACATCGCGCACTCGGTGGCCGATCAGCCGAAGTCCACCTCGTTGCCCGGGCTTGGTGGCGAGCCGGGTCCCGGTAGCGTCGACGCGCAGGAATACCTGACGAGTGCCCGGTGTGCGTTCGCGTATGAAGAAAATGTCTCGGCAGAAGATGCCAAGGCACTCGCGCGACGGCTTCGGGCAAAACTGTCGTCCGGTTGGACCTCGGTGAGCGTGACGACCCAGCGCCTCGAGCCGTTGCCGGATTACCTGCAAAAGCCCCCTCCGCCAGAGCCTGACCCCGAGGAGCAAGCCCTCGAAGAGGAGCCCCTCGAAGAGGAACTTCCGGCCGAAGAAGCGTGGTCCTTCGTGACCGCGGGCCGGGAACTCTGGACGAGCCTCTTACCGCATTTCTACTGGATGATCGGCCTGGTATTGGCCACCATGGCGGGTGCCATTCTCATTTGGGCGTGGCGGCGGGTGGGGCAGGCCTCGCTCGAGGAGCAGATGCTGCTCGCCGAGATGGGTCGTGGAGAGAGCGGGCCCAGCGAGGCCATGGTCTCTGAGACGTCCGACGAGGAAACGTTCGTCGCCGAGCAAGAGGCGGCTTGGACCGAGCGCATGGAAGGCCTCGACCCGGCCAAGCCGGATCCAGAGATCCAGGCGCTGCTCCGAGAATTGCTCCGTTCGCGCGACCTTCCGCTCCTCGCCAAGGCGGTGCTGCGGTTCCCCCAACTGTCGCCCCTGATGCCGGCCGGCGGTGGGTTTGCGACGGCCAAGCTCGAACTCGCAGACTTCCTCAAAACGGTGGACGACGAGACCCTGCCGTCGGACGCGGAGTTCTACCGCAACCTCAACCGCAACGCGCTGTCCGCGGCGGTGGCCTCCCAAAGTGATGCCCAGATCGTAGTGAACCTGCGTGAAGAATTCGGCCCCTCGGGCTTGGCCACGTTGATGGCCCAGCTCGAGGACCGGCCGGCAGCATTGCTCTTTGCTCTGGCGCCGACGGATGCGCAGCACGAAATCGTGCGGCTGTTGCCGACCCAGCGCGTGGCCACGATGGCCGAGATGCTCATGCGAAGCAATCGCATGAGCCCGAGCGAGACCGAGCACCTCTTTGAGGTGTTGGCGGCGGCGCGGGGCGAAGTCACCATTCCCGGCGCCTCCAAGTCCAAGGCCATTACCGACCTTGGTGAGGAGTTCGACGCGGCAGGCGCGTTGTCGGTGCTGCTCGAAAGCGTCAATCCGGCACGTCGCACGACCCTCTTCCGCAGCGCCCTGGAGCGGTCGCACGGCAGCTTCCCGGCCTGGTACCGTGGCATTCTCGTTGCCGACATGCTGTTCGAGTTGCCGGTGGAGACCCGCGCTGACCTTTTGCTCGAACTCGACATCGAACCGCTGGCCGCGTGGATGTCGTTGCTCGACGGGGAGGCACAGTCCCGCCTGCTTGCCGGCATGCCACGGGCGCTGGTTTCTTCGGTGCAGTCGGTGTCTGAATTGGGGTCGCGGTCCCGTCAGGTCGCGCTCGCCGACCGGGGGCGTCGTGACCTTGCCCGGGCCTTCCAGCGGCAGCTCCAGCGGGCCCAAATCCCGTTTGAACGCGTGGTGGTGCCTGCAGGTGGGGGCGGACCGTGATCTTGGGTTTCGGACGTTGGGTCCTCGCCATACTCCTCGTCGTCTCGGCGATGAGCTGCGGCAAGGTTCGGCTCTTCGATGTCGGGGCGGAGTTCGTCCAGGCCGACATCACGTGGTTCGAAGGCGAAGAAACCTTGTTCGTCTTCTACCAAGTCAACGCACTGCAGGGTCTCAACCAGCTTTCGGCGGTCGAGATCTCCTGGGATGGCCCCGAGCCGAGGGACTGGACGCCCATAGAAGACCTGCCCAAGGTCCACACCCACATTCCCGCAGATTGTGGCGTGACGTCGCTTTGCGGCAGCACGAGCCTGCATGTGCCGGGGGAGCCCACCCGCGTGCGCCTTCGTCTGCGCTACCACCCCGATGCGGAAAGCAACGTCTCCGCCCAGCCGCTCTACAATGTGGTGGGCGATGGCCCTCCGCCAGCGAGCCGAAGCTTCCTCGTCTACGGCATCTTCGATGAGCGCAATGTGCTCATCCAGTGGCGCGGACGGCACCAGTTTCCCACGATCCGCAACCAGCGCGCGGAGCGCCTCGGGTTGAGGCGAGACTTCACCGTTCGCGACCAGCGCTACGGCATCGTAGGGACTGCGCCCTCGAACAACCCCTACGGCTACGGCGAACCGTGCCCCGATGGGTTCACCGCGACCGACATCCCCGAGCTGACCTCGAATCGTCGGGCGGTCTTCAACCTCGAGGAATTGCCCCAGGCCTCGTTTGGGGCCTCGGCGGTGTGTGCGGAAGTGTCGGTGCGCGATGCGACTGGGTCCTATACGACCGATGCGTATGCGAGGAAGAATCCCGAAATTCGATCGGCATTTCCGCGCTACGAGAATCCCGTTCGCGAAGCGACGGTGCTCCCGTTCTTCTTGGCTCCCTGTGGACGCATCATCTCGACCGAACATGAGGAGATGCAACGCCAGCGACTGCAAATGCCCGGCGTTCCGGTGACATGCACCGACGATGCGCTGAGTCCCGCGTTCACGTTCCAGTTGGCGGTGGCGTTTCTCGATGCCATCGAGACCGCGCGGCCGGCTGGCAACGACATGGTCCTCGCCATTGGCATTCATCAGGATGACGACGCCGTCAGTGCCGCGGTCGAGGAGGCCTTGGCGACGTTTTTGCCCGAAGAACGCCATCGCACCTCGCCCCGCGTTGCGGGCGCGTTTGTGTTCGATAGCGAAGCGCGGCGCATCACGATGGAGGGCGTCGACAAGACGACGCTGTGGTGCCCCTCTCTGATCGGCAATGCCGGATTCAGCGCTTCCGCGGTTTCCTGTCCGAAACTGCCGGATGACCCCGCCTTATTGCTGGGCCCAATCGCCATTGACACGCTGCCCATCTTGCCCGACCGCGAGGAATATCTCGATTTCATCGATGACTTCTCGGTTCGGCTCGCCGGGACCATCAACGAGTTGACCTACCGGGTGCCGGAGTTCACACCCACCACGGACCACCGAGACCTCGGTGATTTTGGCGTGGTGACCTTCGCGAACGGCGAAGCCATCACCGCCGATGGCGATGACGCTTTTTCGTACTGCGCAACCAAGGAACCCCTTCCGTTCGTCGTTCGCTCCGCGTTGATGGAGAGTCCCCAGCTCGCCTACCTGCTCGCGGATTACTGCGTGTCGACGACGCCAACGCCGGGCGACAGCGGGCGAGGGGGCGGCGAAGATACCGAGCCGCAGCCCGTCGGCGGTCCAACGCCGGGTGTGGGGCCTGACGACTACACGGGCTACGGCAAGGGCAGCTCCATCTGTGACGCCATCTTGGCCGGGCTCTTGCCCATCGATGCGCTGCCCGACTGGCACTCGGTGTTTGGGGAGTCCCGCTACGAGATCGGCCTGTTCTGGGAATTTCCCTTCCTGCTGCAGCTCGAGTATGAAGCGCGCACCGCGGCCTCCGTTACGGCCTTCGGCGTGACGATTCCGTTTGGGTTTGGCAGCGAGGACCAAAGCTTTTTCGGTTCTCGACTCTGGCGGGATCGAGAGGAGATTCCCAAGAAAAAGAAAGCGTTCAAGCCTGACCCCTACGACATCGACTCCATTCTGCAGCACTGTCGCCGCTTCTGTGACCATCCCACCCTTGACGGGGCGGGAGTCTACAACGTGCTCGCGCCGTTCCGGGCCACCTACGCTCGGGCTTGCTATCGCCCGCGCTTCCCCGACCCGAACGACGAA
Source organism: Myxococcota bacterium (assembly GCA_039208735.1). GTDB lineage: Bacteria > Myxococcota_A > UBA796 > UBA796 > DRPG01. The sequence goes on from JBCCQY010000071.1 coordinate 34,532, forward strand.
AACTTCGATGGATTCCCTCTTGATCCCTAGTCTCGCCATGGTGTGGCTCGGTGCGGCCTGGGCCCAGGACGCCGAGCCGGTTGAACCCGTCGAAACGTCCGAGCCGGCTCCGAGCCCCGAGGCTTCGGACGAAGACCCGTTGTCTCGCTACAAAACGCCTTTTCAGGTGCTCGCGAACCGCACCATCGGGACGGTGTCGTCGAAGCTCGCCTTCAATTGGCGACGGACGAAGATTCAAGTGGGAGGAACGGGGAGCTTCCTCTTCGAACTCAACACGTTCAATTCGGCCCGGATCGGGGCATTGATCCGTCGCCCGACGAATAGCGTGATGATCGAGTTCGGTGTTTCGTACACCCGGGTTTGGGACTCCGAAAGCAGCCGTCAGCTTGCGATGACCGCGTTTCGTCAACCCGGTCGACCGAGTCGCCTCGAACTCGAGACCCAGGTGGCCATACCGCTTGCCGAAGGCGTGGTGACTGCCATGCCACGATGGTTTCCTTCGGCCCAGCTGGTCTTCAATGCGACGCTTGGTTTCCGCTACTCGATCTATCCCACCGGCTACGCGGAACTCCGACCCGGACAGGTCGCCGCGGCCCTCTTCCAGCCGGCGTTGAGCGAGGCCGAACTCGCCAATCTCGAAGAGGCTCGTCTCGACGCGATGGCGGTGGACCCCGCGCGCTATGGCATCACGGCCGGCTTTACCAACGATATCTACTTTGAACGCGGCATCTTCGTTTCGCCACGGGTGCAATTCGCCGTGCCTGCATTGGCGTTCGTGACCAACAGCAGCCTTCCGTTCTGGGTGGATGTGAGCCTGGCCGTCGGCGTGGCGCTCTGATGTGGTGGCTCGTCGCTTCGGCGTTGGCTGGGGATCCGACTGGGCTCCCCACCGATCAGACGCTCGTGTATTACAACGCCCGGCTCGCGTTGCGCGAGGGGGACCCGCTGACCGCGGCCAAGTTCTGGTTCCTGCGCAACGCCATCGAAGACGAAACGGGTCGCGTTTCCGAGCACGACCCGGATTTCGGTTCGGTCACGTGGGCAGCGCTTGGCGACCTCGGCATTTGCCCAGATGGGCAGCCGACCGACGAAGAAGGGTCAGGGCTTTGGCCGTTGTCCCTGCACAACTGGGTCGTACGGAACCGCAACCGACGCTCCATTCCCAAGCCCCCCAACCCCTACCGTGCGTTCGATGTGGGCCGGCAGGCCCGGTACATCTCCATCGAAGACGTCCTTTCGGCTGACGAGATGCGGACCATTTCGCTGGTTCGCGGCCGGTGCTTGCGACCTCGCCTTTCGTTGCTCGACGCCGGAGAGACCCTGCAAGCCAAGTTGACGGACCGCGCGGTGGCGGCCCGTTTGCTACGTCATTTGTTGGAGCAAGGCCGATCCACGATGGACCGAGACCGCGTGCGAGGGGTGGCGGCCATCGATGCGCGCCTCTTCGATCTCGATCTCAAGATCACCGAGCTTGCCGCTCGGGAGGCGCGCAAGAAGGCTCGAAAACAGGCGTTGACGGCGCGTCGAAGAGGTCTCTCTCGTGAGTCGGTCTCCGTGGCCGTCGAAGAGGCGCCCAAGTTTGCGTTCCGGAATTCAAGAGATGCCAAGCTGATCTTGCGACAGTCTCGCGATTGGCCTGTTTCGGAATGGATGACGCTTTCGTCAGAACGGAGGCGGTTTCTGTATGACAAGGCGCGAAGCTACGTGCAGGACCCCGAGGCGTTCGATGGCCTTGCGTTGGGAATCATCGATGCCTTGATCGAGCGGGGCGAAGGGGCGGACGTCGCGCTGTGGATCCCACGCTACGCGGCCGGCCTTGAGCCCATCTGGTCGGGGGAACGGGGGCGTCGCCTCCTCGCCCTTGATGACGAAAGCGGCTTTCGGGAGCGGTCGGTGGTGGCGCTGCATCGAGGGGTGCGCTTCCTCGAGCAGGGCCTGATGCCGGAGGCGCTGACCGCTTTTGCATTCTCGCTCCAGAATGCTGCGCAGTCGCAGATCGATGACGAGGTTCAAAGCCTGTCATTGCGATGGATGTCGTACGTGGCGTCCCAGTTCGAGTTGACCGACGATCTTTTGGCAACGCTCGAGGAACTCGTTCCGCGTCGCGAGTACACGGTGATTCTCGAGGACCTCATGTGGAGCGCGGCGTTCCGCGCGGACCGCAGGTCGTTCGATCGGGGGCGACGTCGGCAACCGGGGCGAGGAGCCCTCGTTCGACGCATGGACCTGCTACTGCCGCTGGCAATGGGCGACGTACCGCGGTTCACCGCGGTGATTCGGCAACGGCTCGAGGAGTCCCCCAGCGAGACCATTCGGTTCCTCGACCAATTCGTGCAACGGCTCGAACTCGAAGACAGCGGGCTGCGAGCGGCCCACGTCGAGACGCTCACCCGCATTCGGACGATGCTCGAACCGATTGCCGATCCGCAGGGAGACGGCCGATCCCGCCGCCGCGCCGAGGCGTTGCTGGACCGGACCCTTTCGATCATCGATGGCGTAGGGGGACTCGGGGATGCGGCGTCGAGTCGTGACCGGGCGCGCGACCTCGACCCCTCGGGCACGGTGTTCGCGGGAAGCGTCCGCTTGGCGCCTTCCGATCCGTTGCCCTGGCCGTTCCGCATCGATTCCGTGTCGGCGCCCTCGATTTTCCAGCCGTTGAAACTGCGGCCTGTCGAGTGGCAAGATCCCGATGGGAGCTGGGTGTTTGGCTGGAGTATCGAAGGATGAAGGCATCGGCGGCCAAGCAGAAGGCTGCGGCCAAGCTGGCCCAGCTCGAACAACGACGGCAGGCCCAGTCCCAGGTGGCCGCCCAGAAGCGGGCAGCACTCGAGCGACGCCAGCAGGCCGAGGTCAGCAAGCTCGAACGTCGGCAACAGTCGCAGGCTGAGGAACTCGAACGGCGCCAGAAGTCGCAGGCCCAGGCCATCACGGCCAAGCGGGTGGCGCTCGAGCGACAGGTCGCCGAGCGGAAAGCCGCGCGCCCAAAGGAACGTAAGGGCGACCGGATTTGGCGTTGGATCGCCCTCATCCTGGCCATCCTACTCCTGCTCTTGCTCTTCCGTGAGTGTGAGGAAGCGCCCGAACTTGAGCCCGAAGGTGTGGGGACCGTGGGGCCTGCGTTGGCCGTCGAAGTGGTGTCCGATCCGGCGCCTGTCGTTGTCGAGCCGCCTCCACCTCGCGTGGTGCGTCGCGACCGCCCCAATCTCGTTCCGCCCCCACCGACGCCGCCGAACTGGCTCGTGGCCTTCCGCATGCAGGTGTCTGCCCGCAGCCCTCGGCTCGCGGAGTGCTTTGAAGGCATGGGCCGGCCTGGTCAAATCAAATGGACGGCCTCGGTCGAGCCGACCACCGGGCGAGTGGGCGACCACGTCATCGAACCGCTGTTGTTCACCGGGGAATTGTCGAAGCCCGAGCGGTCGTGCATCGAGACGGTTCTGGCAGAGCCTGACTATCGGCTTCCCCCTGTAGACCCCGATTCGATGCCCTCTCGCGTAAGCCTGGTGCTCGAGTTCTAAAGCGCTCCTGTGGCCCAGCGGTCGTAGCAATCGAGCAAGCAGCTACGAATGTTGCCGTCATGCTTGGCCCACAACGCGTCGTAGTCGAGCGCCCGGGGGCCTCCCAGGGCCTCCACGATCTGCTGCAGGACGGTGGAATCCGTCGTGTGCCGGTGAAGTACGGGCAGGCCGCAGTCGTGATGGCTGGTGACGAGCAAAGGACCCCGGCGGACGCTCCGTAGCAGCCTCCATAGCGGACGAGGCAACTGCTCGACACCGTCCACCGTCACCAAGGTCCTGTCTCGAGGGGCGGCAAGAACCGCGCCCCACGCGTTCCAGGGCGGCCAGGTGTGAGGGTGGAACGCGAGGCGCACGATCCGCCAACCGAGCCGAAGGTAGTGACGTTCCAGATCTTCGCGAAGCGTGGTCTTTCCCGTACCGTGGGGGCCCACCAGTGCAGCGCGGTGATGGAGTGCCGCCAAGCGCTTGGCGAAGGCGGTGAGCGCGGACCCGGTGGCGTAGCGGATGCTGGGGTGGCGCTGGACCCGAAAGGGGTTGTCGGCAGGTCGACGCTTAGAGTTGGACTTCGTGGCCATCGGGCCCAATCACGATGTCCGCGTGGGCGAAGCCGTCGCCCGGCTGGACTTCGGCCTCGATCGTCCACTGCAGGGTGATGAGCTGGCCCGAAAAACTCGGGGGCGTCTGAGGGGCCGTGAACGTCACGGTCGTGACGGACTCCGCTGGTGACAGGGCCTGTTCAGACGCCAAGGCGACATCGGTGTCTCCCCGGCCCGAGGTTCGCCAAAGCAAACGGACGGTGACTGCCTCGGGCTCCGGATCGCGGGTCCAGGTCACCGTGACGTCGATGGTGTCGCCCGGTGCGTAGTGCAGCTTCGAGGGTTGAACCAGCACTTCACGCATTGGCCGACTCGGGAAACACCGTGAGAGGGAAGTGGCTTTCCACGTCGGGCCAGTTCAACAGCACGCCTGCGACTTCGATGCGCCACACGATGGCGTTGTGTCCGCCGTCGAAGGTGGGCGCCGCGTCGGCCGGGAGCGCCACGGTGGTCGAGCCCCGCGCGATCTGCATCCCGTCCGTCGTATTGAGGAGTTCTTGGGTGAAGAAGACGTGGGTTTCGGTGACCGAATCCGTACCTCGCTGGTACGTTGCCCGTTCTTCGCCGACCAGGGTGAGCGTCAGCCGACGCAGGCGCGCCGCATTCCCTTGCATCACCCAGGACACGGTGGTGTTGCGCCCCAGCACCGGGTCGCCATCCGGCAACGAGAGCACGGGATGGGGGTTGAACATGCGGAGCAGCTCGTAGCCCGAGCCCACCAGCAGCGAGATGCCGCTAATCACAAACACGCCGAGAAAACTGAACAAACAGGCGTCCATGTCGGACCAGAACGCCAGCACGGCGGCCCAGGTGATGGCGTTCCAGATCACTGCGAGCATGGCGATGCCGACAAAGCGCGCTCGCGGCGTGATCTTGGGGTTGAGCTGAACCAGGCTGGGGTCGCGATACAGCGGCAGCCCGCCCCGTGAAGCCAACGGGGAGCTGCGTTGTCGTGAGGTGAGCCACGGTACGAGGGGCACGAGCAAGAACGGCACCCCTATGAGTCCCCAGAGCAGGTACATCCCCGCATCGCGGTTCATGACGGCCTGCGAGGGATTGGACGGATTCACGAAGACCGTCGCGGCGCTGCCCACTGGATGAGCATTCGCAATCTGCTGTTTGCCCCGGCGACCCGAACTCGAGCCCACCCGGAAGTCATAGTCCTCGCTGACGTAGGATTGCCCGGCGTAGCGATAGGCGCAGCGTACGTCGATGGCGTACGTTTCGCCGTCCGAACTGGTGACCTCGCTGTGGACCACCTCGCACGGCACGGCTTCCCAGGTCTGGGCTCGCAAGATCTGCCAAGCGGGCCGGAGGGTCAGCCCACCCACCACCAGAAAACCGACGACCCCGAACACGCCGAAAAACAGAACGGCACAGCCGGACGACGGTTTGGGAGCGAGAAGAGAGCGGCTCACGCTGCCTGGTATTCCACTACGGCGTGGCGGTTTCGGACGACGTCACCGGCGTTTCCGTCAGAAAGGTCTCGTAGAACGGAGCACAATCGCGGCGAATCCGATCTTCGTCGAGGTTGAATTTCGACAAGTCGTATTTGTGCTTGCTCTTGTAGGCCCGCTGTTTTTCAGCCTGAGCGGCGATCGCATCGCGTTGGGCCTGCGTGGGCTCGTGGCCCATGAAGGTGTGCATCTCCTCCATCATGCCGTCGAAATCCTTCATCATCCGGTCATAGTGGACGAGGAAAACGCGATCGCGGTCGATGCTGCCGTCGTTCCACTCCTCGGTGAACCGAAGCATGAGGGTGACCAGGCCGCCGTAGAGCCGCTCGAGCCAGCGTTCACGCGTGGCCTCCGGCAGGTTCCAAAATCCAAACGCGTTGTCGAGAACGCCCGAGACGAGGCTCATGCCGGATGGGATCGTTGAGAGCGGGTCGCGCACCATGTAGAGCACGCGCGCATCGGGGAAGCGGTTGAGGAATGAGGGCAGCCGTACCGAAAGGCTGAACAGCTTGGCCACGACCACGTCGGAACGGTGCCCCACGAGCGAACGCCGCCACACCTCTTCGAGCCAGTCATAGTCGCGTTTGGTGGTGTCGCGGTTCTTGACGTCGAACGAATCCAGGTGGTCGACGTCGTCGAAGGCAAGGAAGAAGCCGTAGAGGAAGAATCCATCGAAGTATCGGAACAGGATCGCCACATCGTCAGTTTCGACACTGGTAAGGCCCGTGTCGTGGGCCGCGGTCTTGTGGTACCGCGTTGGGGCGACGGCTTCGAGGAGCGGCAAGAACGGCTTGAGCAGGGCCTGGATCGTGAGTGAGGCGTACAGCATGCGGTAAATTTCGTTGCCCGCACCGTACGACTGATCCGACAGGAATCGCTGAAGGAAGGTGGTGCCGGTTCGCGGATTTCCGACCAGCACGATCGGTCGTTCGACCTTGGTTCGCGCAAGCTTGGGGAAAAAGATTCGATCCAACCCCTGCCCGATGCCGACGACCAATCGGATCAGATTCCACATGAGACGCGCGGCCCATGGCAAAAGAAACACGCCAAACGTGCGGCGTGCTACTCGGTAAGCCAGGTTCATCCGGCCAGAAATGGTCTCCATCAACGTCTCCGCTACGCAGGGGGCCGGTTCTACCCGGTCCCGGGCCTTAGCTCGATGTAGCCGACTGTGCTTCGACTCACGCGCTCAGTTGGTGAGGGCCTTGTCAGCTATCGAGGGGAGGAGTAGGAGAACGCATGTTCATCGGATCGACTTCGCTGACCTGCATGCCCTTGCCAGGCTCCCCCGGTCTTTTCGTGGGCCCGCTTCGCGAACCCTGGTGTCCTGCTGCCGAGTCGGCCGTGTTTGAGGCCTGGTGGGCGGAGCGCCCCGTCGACGAGCAGTCCATCTTGATGTACGGCAAGTCGACGGTGATTCCTCGCCGTCAGCGTGCGTACGGCCGGGATTATCGCTTCTCGGGACAAACGAGTAAGGCCGCCGACATTCCGGACTGGTTGGCGCCCGTACTGACCTGGGCCCAGCAGCTCGAGCCCCGCTTCGATGGGTTGTTGCTCAACTGGTACGACGGCGCACTCGGTGAACGGATTGGCCCCCACCGCGACAGCATCCAGGGGTTGGTCCCCGAAACCCCCATCATGACGCTTTCGTTTGGCGCCACACGAACCTTCCGGATGCGGGGGCACCCTCCGGCGGGTCAGCCGGCCATCGATCTGCAAGCGTCCCACGGGCACGCCATCGTCATCCCATGGGATACGAATCGGGTCTATAGTCACGCCGTCCCGCACTTCAAGCGCGACACGGGACGGCGGATTTCGATCACGATTCGTGCATTTAGCCCCGACTAGAGACCTGACCAACAGTCACGCGGCTTCCTTCAGTCGTCCGAGGACGAAGCAGTTCGCTACAACCGCGCAAGCCGTAGTGTGGAACTGGTTCTTCTCGACGCCGCGGTAGCGAGCGTATCGCCCTTGGATGGCACCCA
>JBCCQY010000072.1:0-41919 GCA_039208735.1 Myxococcota bacterium
CTGGTCGACGTCCTGGGTCGCCTCGACGAGCCGCCCGTCCGCCTCACTCCGCACGCCATGCGGGAGCAGTGGCAGGCCGCGAACCCGCCCACGTAGGTCGTTCAGGCCGGTCCGTCAGCCCCGGGTTCCTCGAACGCCTTCATCGCAGAGCGACTCAGTTCCGCTTGATCCAAAGCCAACGCTCGGTGGTGGCCACAGGTACGGTCTGCCCGATCAACGCGCGCAGCGCTTGGCGAACCACGGCTGCATCCGCTGCGGCCAGCTTCAGACGGCTCAGCCAGGACGACGGGGTCTCGGCCGTCCATCGCTCCACGGATGCTCGATCGATGGGCCGCTCGGTGAGATGGACCTCGTGGCGTTCGGTCGTCGCGAAGGAGCCTAGGGCCTCGGTGAACGCCGCCACATCGATGACGGGCAGCGCCGCGTACACCGGCGTCTCTGCGGCCTCCAGACGCTGCCGCACATCGTCGGGCAACCCCTTGGCAATCCACGCCGAAATGCGCTGGGCCAGTTGGGGGTCGACCCAGGAAAAGGCAGCTTGTCCATTCGGGGCGAGGCCGTGCGCGAGGTGCTCCGCAAGGACGTTGGCCCGTTGCGCCGGAGGCTCACGCGCCACCATCACGTCGAATTGAACGCCCGCGTCGGCCACCGTCGCGACAAAGGCCTCGGGATCGACCAAGCGAGGACGCCGCAGGGGAGGAAGATCCTGGGCAAGGGCGGCGAGGGTATCGCGGTCTTCAGGAGGAACCACCGCCCAGACGTGGCCTTCAGGAGCGCGTCGAACCGCCTCCCACACCCACAGCCCGGTTCGCGGGTGGAGATCGGCGACGAGGTGGTGTCGCGCAACGCCTAGCGCATCGAAGAATGCGGCCGTCTGGGCGGCAAGCCGTTCGCCTGGATTGCCGATGGTGCGCTGGAGCCAACGCTGGACGGGCTCGTCGACCGAGGAGGCGGTCAGCGGCTCATCGGGTTCCTCAACCATGGCGGCAAGCTGAGCTTCTCGGCGTTGAGCAAGCCGAATCGCGACCCCTTCCTCGGCCCCCTGCGAGGAGGGACGATAGAACAGGCGTCCTGACAAGGCCTTCGGCAAGTAGGACTGGGCCACCCAATGGTCGCGGTAGGCATGGGGGTAGAGGTAGCCCTTGCCATGGCCAAAATCGGCGCCGTCTCGAGAGGCATCTTTGAGGTGCATGGGCACATCGACGGTGGCTTCCCCTTCGACCGCCGCCAGTGCGTCGAACAGGCCCATCGTGCTGTTCGACTTGGGGGCGGTCGCAAGGCGCAAGGTGGCCTGCGACAGCGGGAACCGGCCTTCCGGCATCCCGATGCGGTCAAAGGCTTGGGCACACGACATGACGTCAGCCAGTGCCGTCGGGTCGGCAAGGCCCACATCTTCGGACGCCAAGATCACCAGACGACGCAGGATGAACCGCGGATCCTCGCCTGCGTAGATCATCCGGGCCAGCCAATACAAGGCGGCGTCGGGATCCGAGCCTCGAATCGACTTGATGAACGCACTGATCGTGTCGAAATGGGCATCTCCTTCACGGTCGTAGATCACCGCGCGACGCTGGATGGACTCTTCGGCCACCGCCAAGTCGATGCGAATCGTGCCCTCGTCGTTGGCCGGGGTGGTCTCCACCGCAAGCTCGAGGGCGTTCAGGAGCGCTCGGGCATCGCCATTGGCCACATCGACGAGGTGTTCAAGGGCATCATCGTTGAGTTCGACGGCTCGGTCCGCGTAGCCCTCAGGATGGGTCAGGGCGCGCCGCACCACCTGCCGCAACGCATCCGGGCCCAGCCCTTCTAGGCGAAAGAGCCGCGAACGGCTGACCAAGGCTGCGTTCACTTCGAAGTACGGGTTTTCGGTGGTCGCGCCGATCAGCACCACCGTGCCGTCTTCGACCCAGGGCAACAGGGCGTCCTGCTGGGCCTTGTTGAAACGGTGCACCTCGTCGACGAACAACAGGGTGCGCTGCTGGAACATCCCCTCACGGCGAGATTGCGCTTCGGCCACTGCCGATCGCAGGTCTTTCACCCCGGCCAGGACGGCGTTCAGCGCCACAAAATGGGCCCGTGTGGTCTCGGCGATCACACGGGCCAACGTAGTCTTTCCAGTACCTGGAGGACCGAAGAAGATCAAGCTCGAAAGCTGGTCCGCTTCGATGGCTCGACGCAGCAGGCGCCCTCGACCCACGATGTGGGCCTGGCCGATCACGTCATCGAGGTTCCGCGGCCGCAAGCGGGCCGCCAAGGGCGCATCGCTCACGCGTCGGTCCAAATCCCGCCACGGCTGATGCACTTCTGGGCAGCCTGAGTTCCGGGCCAGAACTGTGGGTAGAAGTACGATACCGTACCATCAATGGTGTCGGTATCGATGGCGCACGTGCCGACGGCTCCGTCAGGACAAGCATCGACGATCTCACCCGTGGTGCACTGCAGCTCGACCCCGACTTCGGTCCAGGCCTCGCCCGTGTACTCGATGCAATCGCCGTCGATCGTCGACTGATCACAACCGCGGGGGAAGTCTTCAGGGGCGGACGTTCCGTCGCACCCTCCGAGCAGGCATCCCACCACGGCGAGGATCTTGACTTGCGTGCTCACGCGGCCTCCGAGAGTTCGGGCCTTGGGTAGACCCGACTTCCGAGACTACAGCGCGAACGGCCCGCTACGTACCAACATCGCGAGCTTGACCCGCTGCTCGGGCTGGAGCAACGCGTGCAGGCGTTCGATAGCGGTCACGGTCGCATCGCGCTCGCGACCTGCGGCCGTCACTCGGACTTCCGCCGCCTGGCGCACCGCCCCGACATCGAGGGGGTCGGCCGTCATCAGATCGGCCAACGAGCCCGAGGCCTTTTTGCGGTCGAGTTCGGCCTGCTCGCGCTCGAGACGGAGATCCGAGAGGATCTTCGACAGCTCGGCGGCCTGGGGGTCGTCGAGCGAGAGCCGCTCGATCAGGAAACGAAGGGGACGACGGGCTCCGAAGCGACCTTTGCCGCCCGGTCCACGCCGGTGGTGGGCCCTACGGCCACGACCAAAAAACATGCAATCTCTCCTACGCATCGACATCGTGTCGACGGGGAATCGCGCGGGCCCCATGCCTCGCGCTGAACGAAATCTAGGCCGGCGACCGGTCGCTGGCGCCTGACCGTTTGGGGAGGGACGCCGAGCCATTGTGGGGGACCGGGTTACCACTAACGCTAGTTTCGTTCGCCTTTCTCGTCGTTCGAAGCCACGAGTTCGTCGTAGATGGGCTGCAGCGCCTCAACGAGCGGTCGCAACGCCGCAGGGACGACCGCGGGCGGTGACGGCGGCACAAATTCGGTCGATGCCTCTACCTTGGCGTACCAGTGCGGTGCCCAGACCCCGTCCGTGTCGCGACGTCCGGCCGACCACGACAGCATGCGCGGCGTAAACGCCAGGCCGAGGCCCTCACACAACGTGCGCAAGCCCGACTCGGGCGCGGCCCGCAACGCATCGCCATCGACGACGACGATGTCTTGCCCGACCGCACGACACGCCCTCGCCAACCGCAACAATTGTGGAAAGCCTAGGTCCTCGGCGGTCGGCGTTGCGCGGACCTTGGCGTAGCTCGCCACCATCGCGGCAGGGTCTCTCACCAAGAAGGCGTGCCGCGCGGGCCCGAAGTGCGTAAAATCCCAGTTTTGGGGCCAGTGATGTGCCATATGCTTTTCGAACTGCAGAGGCCATTGCGAATCGGGGGCCCGCAACCGCGCGAGGACGACCTCGGGATCCGTGGGTTGACTGGCCAAGATCTGGTCTCGACCTGGATGTTCAAGCCCCGTGGCCTGCAGGTAGGCCGCATACAGGGGTTCATCGATCACCGCGCAGTCCCCGCGTGCCTCGAAGGACCGCATCAGCGCGGTGCTCACGTTGCGGGGGCCCGACCACATCGCGATCCGCACCGTCATGACGTGAGGTCTTCCTCGACGAGGGTGCGGTAGCCTTCCTGCAGGGCCTCGGTGACCGGTCCGCGCTGGCCCTCGCCGATGCGGCGGCCATCCACCTCCACCACCGGCATGAGGCCTCCGAACGTTCCCGTGCAGAAGGCCTCGTCGGCGCTATAGACCTTCCGAAGGGCAAACGGGTGTTCTCGCGCAACGCGACCCTGACGTCGAGCGACGTCGAGCACCTTGGACCGCGTGATGCCTTCGAGGATGTACAGGGGAGCGCTCGTCCACACTTCGCCTTTGCGCACGATGAAGAAGTGGGTCGAGTTGCAGGTCGCCACAAACCCCTGCGGGTCGAGCATCAGCGCTTCGTCAGCGCCGAGCTTCTCGGCCTGAATGGCTGCGCTGACGCAATTGAGCTTGCTGTGGCTGTTCCAGCCTGGGTCCTGCACATCGGGCCGGCCGCGACGAACATGTACGGTGACGAGCTTCAGGCCCCGGGTCGAGAGTTCAGGAGCGGGGGCTTTGTGTTCAGCGAGGACCACCACCGTGGGGCGTCCCACATCTGCGCTGCGACCCTGAAACGGCGTGGTCTTCAGCCCACGCGTGATCATGAGTCGCAGATGCACGTCGTCGACCATTGCGTTGGCCTTGAGGGTGGCGTCAATCGCATCGGCCACCCCCGCGCGGTCGAGTCCCGGATCGAGATCGAGGGCGGCCAGGCCTTCAAAGAGGCGGTCCAGATGGTCGTCCAGAAACACCGGCCGCCCACGCTTCACGTGCATCGACTCCCACACCCCGTCCCCAAGCAAGAACCCCGCATCGAGGATGCTCACCTGCGCCTTCGCGCGAGGAACAAGGTCGCCGTTGAGGTACACGAGAATCGACTCGTTGCGGGGGTCGGGTGCCGATTGATGGGTGCCAGATGCCATGCCCGACCCTACACCATCACGGTGATTCCCCTCGCGGTCATCTCGCGGCCGGAGGGACTCTCAACCTCCGCGGGCAAAAGGCGCACGGCGACTCGAAATTGTGGTCGCAACCGCTCCGCAAGCTCCAGCGCGTAGAACACCGGGGCCGGACTCTGCCGCTCCAGGACCACTTCATCTTCCGAGACCAGGGTCGCGGACCAGCCCCAGAACCGCTCGGACTCGTCGTCGAAGTCCGTCAATCGGAAGGGTTGACCCGGCCGATGAGAGCGCCAATGCGTAAACCACTCGGCAATCTCATTGTAGCGAGTCTCCGGAAATGCCACCTCGACCAAGCAGGTTGGAGGGACGTGTCCTAGCTCCCTCAACGCCGCTGCGTCCTCGAACCAACGAGCAAACGAAATCTGCAGATGCGACAGTTGCGGAACCGTTCTCCATGTTGCCAAGGCCAAGACATCCAGCTCGGACAGATGGAGGTGCAGCACTTCGGTATCGAAGGGCACGGGTTGGGAGTCGAGATCGGCGAACGCGTCCTCATCGAGTGGCCCCAACGACGTGACCCTGTGCATCCCTGGCCCGATGACCCGGACGCCTCCCGGCAAAAAGCGCAACGTCTTCACGAGTTGAAAGATCGGATCGTCGAGCTGAACCTGGTGCTCCTCTCCACGCAAGATGTACATGGACAGGGAGCGGTAGAACCTCGGCTCAAGTTGGATGCCACTGCGAGGGACATAGCGGCTGTTGAAGCCAAGCCAAGCCGTGTGGTGCGTCGTCCACAGCTCGATGAGCCGGCGGGTGTTCTCGGCATCCTGAGGCCGCCCCAGGCGCACAAGGAACTCCCCCCGGGGGTCGGATTGATCGAGCCAGTAGTCGGCAAGCACCGACCAAGGGTCGGGCATGGCGAGCAACGACCGAGCCGTCTCATCCCAGGGACTCGCAACATCCCAATCCGCCGCGTATCGAACATGAAGCTCCGAACTCCAACCCTCCGGCATGTCGAGCCAGGGACGGCATAGAGCGCCCCGCCACTGGCAGGGCTGACCCGGTTGGGCATCCAGGATCCGAGTCAGTCGGCCGGCTTCGTTCACGAAAGGAGCGTACGCCTCGGGCCATACGTCCATTTCGAAAGGCCAAAGGTCTGGCCAATGAAATCGGTGCCGGATGCGCTCACAGTGGCGTTTCCAATCCCACCTCCGGATCGGTTGCCTCCACCTCCACCCCTGCGCGAGCCGTTCATTAGGAAAGGCAGGTCGGAACCCAAGCTCTCCCCTCCCTTGTTGGACCCACAGGCCGACCCCGACACTCGGTAGCGGAGGGGTGTCGATGGCCTCTTCGAGCCAACGGGGGAGCGTCCAGTGGCGAAAGAAAAGGACCTCTGCATCATGGACCGTCATGTCAAGTGAGCAACTCGTGCAAGGCCGCGGCAAACGCCGGCGGAGTCTCCTGCATAGGGTAGTGGCCTGCACTCGGACAAATCCGCACTTCAGCACGCGGCCATTCGCGCTTGAGCATCGCCGTCACAGAGGCCACCTCGAAGGGCTCGGCATCGTGTTCACCGAGAATCACCCCAATGGGGTCGTTGTTCGGGCGCTTCCCCTGCACCGTCTGCTCACTGTACATCCGGACATACCCACGGGCCGCCTCGACCGAAGCACTGTCTGCCCAATGAGCAAGCTTGAAGGCGGCCCAGCGGGGACCGTGCCGAGCGGCAAACCGTTCCGCGAGCGCCTGACGGGCCTCCAGGTCTCCCGCGACCTGCTCGAGCCACGCCACGACGGGCTTGGGCGTCTTCATCCCCGTCGGATCAACTGGACTGACCAGAACAAGGCGTTCGAGAGGACGTTCGGTCGCGACCTGCTGCGCCACGAGGCTGGACATCGAGTGTCCAACCAGCCGAACCGGACCCAGCGTATCGATGAGCGCTCCGACGTCCGACGCGGCCTCCTCCAACGTGTGGGAGCCCGCGAGGTCTCGCGACAAGCCATAGCCACGGAGGTCGGCGAACACCCACCGGTAGGCTTCGGTGTCGAGCAAGGGCAGGACGAAGTCGTAGTTGCGGTGGTCGCCCATCCAATCATGCAACATCACAACCGTGTGGGGTCCAGCGCCATGTACACACGTTCCAAGCATGTTCTCGCCCTCCGATGGTGAGGTAGCTCAAGCCGAGCGCCTGCGTCGTCCGGCCGAAGGACCACGCCGACTCGGCGACCAATGTATTCGACCAAAATGACACACTTGGCACTCTGGCTCCGCGGAAGGGTGAGTTGAGCGAACACTCTCCCGGATGACAAACTCGGTCCCTTAGCGGCGTCCGAGCCTTCGCACGAAGCCAGACGCTTGGGCCGCTTCGGTTGGGTCGAGCATCAGTACATCGTCCGAAAACGGCTCCACACCTCGCGCATCGCGATGTCCCAACACCACCGACCACACCCGCAGTCCCGTCTGCGCCCGGACCTCGGCCACGCGGTCCACCACTGACTCTGCGGCGCGACACAGCCCATCTGTCACCACAAGCACATCGGCAAACTCGAGTTCCTGCTCCTCAAGCAAGTCCATTGCCCGGAGCAACGGACCGTCGAAATCGGTGCCTGAATGGAAGCTGCGCTGGAGGAAGGCCAGCATCCCCTCAAGGCCTCCCAACCCACGCCGCAGCCGAATCTCACTCTGCTCGCCCGGGCCGCCAAACAAGATCAGGTGGACCGTTCGCCCCTTGGGAATCACCTTTCGGCAGACTGCGAGTACCAGTGCTTTCGCCGCCAGCTCCGGCGGCCCTTCCATCGACGCGGAAGTGTCGATGCACGCGATGACGGGACCACGCCGATCTCCCATGGCTCGGCCTTCGTCGCCCGTACCGGTCAACTCGAGCGACACGAGCCGCCGTTCCAAAAGCCGTTGGTAGAAGAGGTCCTCGGTATCGGGGTCGCCCAAAAGCGCGAGTTCACCAGGTAAAGCGGTTGATACCTCCCCCCCAAGCCGCACCCCGACGACCTCTTCTCGGCCCCCCTCTTGCCGACCCTCGCGTTCTGTCGCGTCTTCCAATCGGCCCAACGCATCGGCAAGGTCCTGGAGTTCGCCGAGCGATTCCAGCAAGCTCGCCAGCTGATCCAGGCGTTCCAGCAAGGTGAGTTCAAGCTGGCCTGGCGCGCTGGACCACCCGATGCCGGGTAAGAAGCGCTCAAGCTGCCGTGCGACCCGATCCGTTTCGATGGCCCCTTGCGCCGCCGCATCCGCGATGGGCGTAAGCATCTGGGCCGCCTGTTCCTCAGCGTCACCCGCCGACCCCTCGTCGTCTTCGTTCGTCGCCTCGGTGAGCGCTCGGAACCGCTCGATCAGATTGTCCAGGTCGGGATCATCACCCAGCGGAAGCTCATCGAGCCAATTCGGGGAGCCGTCCTCCTCCTCCTCATCCGACGACTCGGGCTCGTCGCTCTCGGAATCCTCTTCTTCCTCCGGCGGCGATGGGGGCAAGGGCTCGTCGTCGACCTCGGTTTCCTCTTCGTCCTCAAACGAATCGGATTCACCCGAATCCTCGGCCGGCGGCGGCTCGAGATCGCGGAGCCACGGCCACAGCGCGGCGGTCGCCCGTGCCGACGCTTCGACCGCCATGAGCGGGCGCTCCTTGCAAATCTGCCGCGTGGCCCGAAACTCACGTTGGGCCACGATCGTGATGACGTGGGCCAGAGGGCCAAGTTCCGTGCGGGGACGCCCCCACAGCCAACGGGCCAGGTCGACGGCGAACGCATCGATACGGCGCTGATCGAGGTCACTGACGCCAAGACCAACAATCGCGGGATGCCGAACCACAATATCGACCGGTGTGCCCTCGTAAGACGACCGTTCGGGAATCACGGCAATCTCAAAGCAGGTGGCGAAGGCACAGGATTGCTTTGGAGTTCACGGCGCACGGACTTCAGCGCAGTGGCAATGTTGCGCGACGACCACGCGGGAAGGTGTCGCAGCAGGGCATCGGAAGACACCTGCCCTTGCACCCAACCGAGGAAGGTGTCGGGGTCGATCGACAACTCTGGGACCTCGAGCCGCTCTTCGATAGGTTGCACCAACCCATCCGACCGACGCGGGGCCGGCAGGTCTTCCCGTTCGCCGGCCAAGGTGATGCCGACCTTGACCTCGGATTCCGGGATCACGAGCGCCACCACGGCCCCATGGCCGTAGACCCGCTTGCTCGTCTTTGCGAGCTGTTCGACCAACGCTCGCGCCACCGCAGCATGGCTACTCAACGCATTGGCGTAGGCCTCGGCTTGCGACAGGATGTGCGCCAAATCTCGACTCGCCTCGATGTGGGAAGCGAGCACCTGAGCGGGTAGCGACGCAATCCAAAGATGCGATTCAGCCAACGCATCGACCGCACCGCGGTCCGCCGCCAGCCGGTCCACCGCTCCTCGGTGATGCGCCCGAAACCGGTCGAGGTTCTCGCGACGCAGTCGAAGTCGTTCCTCAACCCCGTCTCCAGGCTCATCGGGCGGCGTGAAGGGGAATCCGGGCAAAGGAGCGACGCGATCCACCCCCAGCAACCACCATTGCGCCCGCAGATCGTGTTCGGGAATCGCCCCCGTGCCCATCTGATCGAGCAAGGCATCGCGCACTTCGGTGACCCGGTCGGGCTCGGGCGCCAACACCGGCTCGAGCAACAGCAGGTCCACCCGAGCAAGTTCGGTACGCCCGTCCGCGGCTGCGGCCACGCGCAACATCCGAAGCGCCTGCCGCCACCGACGGTCACTCACGCCCCATTCGTGCCGTTGGGCGGATTGCCACAACGCCACCAGCGCATCGCCGACTTCGGGCGGCACCGTTACCCGATCCGCCTCGACACGAATCGAATCCAGGTCGGCCTGCGAAAGCCGTGCATCTTCCGGAATGGTCGGCTCAGGAATGCGACCCGTCGCCACGCGAAGAAACGCGTCCGCCTCCGCCAATGGCGGCACGGTCATGCGAACGAGGAATCGGTCGAACAGCGCCTCGAGGCCTCCATCCGGGGCGGGAAGTTCGTTCGAGGCCCCGATGACACCGAGCAAGGGAACCGGATCACGGTGACGACCGTGATGAAACACCCGCTCATTGATCAAGGTGAGCAGACTGTTGAGGATCGCCGAATTCGCCTTGAAGATCTCATCGAGGAACGCCACATGCGCTGTCGGCAAAAACCCTTCGGTTAGACGCCGATAGTCTTCTTGTTTCAGCCCAGGAATCGAGACCGGGCCAAACAGCTCATCGGGGTGAGTGAACCTCGACAACAGGTACTCGAAGTAGGTCGCATCGGCGAAGCACTGGCACAAGACGCGCGCCAGCATGCTCTTGGCCGTGCCTGGGGGTCCGAGCAGCAAGACATGTTGGCCCGCGAGTAGGGCGAGCAGCGAAGCGCGCACGTGGCTTCGTCGCTCGAGAAACGTCGCGTCCAGTGCGTCGATGAGTCGACGTAGGCGATCGCGGAGCCCCGGCGAGGTCGCTCGACGCCCGGGTTCGGTGGGTTCCGACGCCTGATCCGTCTCGGTCCAGGTGCCCTCCCCCCGGACAAAGTCAATGCGACGCTGCCGGATCGCCTCGGCGGCGAGTTCGCCCACCCGAGCCGCGTACGACTTCGAGTTCTCGACATACTCCTTAGGCACGGGCTGGGTGGTGACCCAAGCCGCGTAGCGCATCGCGAGATCTTGTAGGTCCGTGTACGGACTGGCCGACAGGGTTCCTGAATCGGCGGCCCAACGCAGCACCCGCGACGCGGGCAACCAGCCCGCGAGGCCCTCAAGGCGCTGCCGATCCGCTCGGGTCTGACGTTGGACCTTTTCGACCAACGCCGGCAACGTCACGCCGTGCTTCGCCCCTTCCAACGACGCAATCAACATCTGGACCGCCACGTCGGGCGAACGGGGAAGTCTTGGTCGGCCCGCAAGAGCCGTCACGCCAGGGATATCTGGCCAGGTACTCGCCATGGTGAGTCGCGTATCCTGCTGACGAGGCTCGCGACGTCCTTCGTGCACACCTTCAGATTTGACAATGCAACCATCCCGGCCGACCAACCGCTCAGGCCGTAGCCGACGGCGTAGAATTCAGACGGTCATGGGCGTATCGACCACAGCGATGGACGCATTTTGCGCTGTCGACGATGGGGGTGCCCAGTGGGTCATGGAGGCAGGGACGCGCAAACGTTGGCTTGACGCGATCGGATCGACCAAAGCGGAAATCCGATCGGCGACCGGGTGCCGCTGGGCCAGCGCACCTTCCCACTGCGTCACCGCTACGACCAAGACGAGCCAACGGGCCCTGTCGAAGCAGGAATCTCTGGGGGTGTGGGAAAACTGTTGACACGCCTTGGTGAAGTGATCCGCCGCAGAGGCGAGGACTCGCGCCAGCACGTCATCGACATTGACAATGTCGGGAACGAAGCGTGAACTTGCCGTCACGCTCGAGACGACTTGAGTCGGATCGGGTAGCCTTCCCGCCGGGGAGGTCGACGTGCGCTTTTTCCTAATGGCCATCGCGGGACTGGGGATGGGTTGTGCCCCAGACTGGGATGGCACCGCGGTGTGCCTCGATGCGGAGTTGGTCGATATGACTGCCGCGTGCACGGCGTCGCGAATCGACGACACCACGGGCAAAGGGCGCGAGGTCGCCGATGTGAGCCAGGTCACCGTCGACGGCGTTGAGGTGTGCCGTGGCCGCCTCTATGTGCGCTCGGAGGCGATCGCCTGGGAAAACCTGTTCTTCCGGCCTGATGCGGATGGATGGACCGACCTCGAAACCACCTTCCAAGAAGTGCTGCTCCAGCAGTCATTGAGCGAGCCTCCCCCGGGACTTGAGATGCGCGTGGAGCAGTTGCTCGCCACGGAATCGGGTCGGCTCCTCGAGATCGACAGCGGCCTGAGCAAGGAGCCCGGGGTTACCAAGGATGACCTCGATCCGCTTGTCCTCGTCGACGAGATTGGCGAAAACTCAATCTTGGGCAGCGACGAGTACGTGTTCCGGCTTGAGGGCCAGCTCGGGGAAACCACGTCGTTGCTAGTAAACTCTTCGGGCAACCTCGACTTTACCGGGGTCGGCGTGGTCACCGATCCCATTGGTCCCATCTCGACGTTGAACCAATCACTCAACAACGACGATGAACTCTTCGCTCTCACCTTGGCCACCGTCGACGTTCCCCTGGAAGGGCTGGATGTGCTGGAGGAGGACCAGGTGCTCGAACTCCGTCTGACCACGTGGCAGCACCTCATCTTCACGGCTCGTTGATGTCGTGCCGCGACGATCCCCGCTCCAACCGCCCAATCGATGCTTGAACCAGCCTGAACTTACGCGATGTAAACGGTCTTTTCGTTCACGAAGGCCCGCAGTCCGTGGATGGCCAGCTCCCGACCGTACCCACTTTGTTTAATCCCTCCGAACGGAAGCCTTGGATCGGAGCGAACAAAGTCGTTGACGCTACAGAATCCGGCTTGCAGATGCTGCTCGGCAATTCGCTGCCCTCGGGCCACGTCGGCCGTGAACACCGCGGCGCCCAGGCCGTATGGGGTATCGTTGGCGATATCGATGGCGTCAGCTTCGTCGCGCGCACGGAACACCGCTGCGACCGGTCCGAACAGTTCCTCCCGCGCGGCCACACTGGTCCGGGGTACATCGACGAGCAACGTCGGCGGGTACCACGCTCCCGCCCGTTCGGGCACCACGCCGCCCATGCACCGTGTCGCCCCCGCCTCAAGGGTGGCCAGAACCTGGGCATGCAGCGTGTCGCGCAGATCGATTCGGGCCATCGGGCCCACCGTCGTGCGGTCTTGCGTAGGGTCCCCCTGAACCGCCTCGCCCATCGCCGCCTCGAGTCGTTCGACAAAAGCGTCATGCACGGACTCAACAACCACGAACCGCTTGGCGGCAATGCAGCTTTGCCCCGAGTTGAGGAGCCGGCTGGTGACGCAAGCACGAACCGTTCGATCGAGATCTGCATCCGCCAACACGACGTAGGGATCGCTTCCCCCAAGTTCGAGGAGTGAAGGCAACAGCCGGGCGCCGGCCCGGGCCGCAACCGCACGCCCGGCCCTATCGCTGCCGGTAAGGGTCACGCCCGCGATGGGAGCCTGGTCGATGAGCCGGCCCGCAACCTCGGTCTCCACGACCAGCACGCCGAACCCCTCAGCTCCTCCAGCCTCCGCAAAAAGCGCCTCGATCGCACGAGCACATCCGGTCACGTTGGGTGCGTGCTTGAGGAGTACGGTGTTGCCTGCGATGAGCGCGGGAGCCGCGGCGCGAAACACCTGCCAAAGCGGGAAGTTCCACGGCATGATGGCCAGGATGGGTCCCAAGGGTCGCGACACGACGTAGCTTTGAGCCGCCTCAGTGGGATGTGGACGGGGCGCGAGCATCGCGGGGCCGTGCTCAGCATAGTGCTCGCAGCCCACCGCACACTTGTCGACCTCACTTCGGCTCTGCATGATGGGTTTGCCCATTTCTCGGGTCATGAGCTGGGCGAGCGACTCCCGGTGCGCACGCAGGGCCTGGGCGAGGTTGCGCAGCAGGGCCTGTCGGACGTCGACTGTGGTGGCGCGCCATGTGCGAAAGGCCTCCGCTGAGGCCTTGGCGATCGCCATGCCTTCGTCAAAAGAGGCAACCTCATACTCCGCAATCCGTTCGGCGGTACTCGGATTGATGCTCTCGAACTTGGTCATCCTTCTCCCTCCAAGCGCACAATGCCACTTCCCCCGTCTGATTTCCTTTTCAATCGCCTGCCTCATGCTAGACCGGCAAGGTTTCCCGGGGGGAGCAGCGTGCAATCAAGCGTGTGGTTTGTCGCATTCGTGTTTTGGGGTTGTTCATCGGCGACCCCACCTCAAATTGTCGTGCCGGTAGGCGAGTGCGGTGATGGCAATGTCGATCCTGGCGAAGGTTGCGACGAGGGTGCCAACAACGGCGATACAGCAGCTTGCACCGCGACCTGTGAGGTCGCTACCTGCGGCGATGGCCTGGTCTATCAAGGCGTCGAGGAGTGTGACGACGGCCCCGCCAACGCCAATGACGCCGCCTGCACCGACGATTGCGTGACCGCTCGATGTGGCGACGGTCTGCTTCAAACGGGAGTCGAGGAGTGCGATGCGGGCACGGCGAACAATGACGGGGGCCGATGCACCGCGCAGTGCACGGTGGCCGTGTGCGGTGACGGGCTCATCCTTGCCGGCATCGAGCAATGTGATCAGGGCAAGTTCAACGACGATAACGGGTTGTGCACAACGCAGTGCACGCTCGCCCGCTGCGGTGACGGATTTCTTTACGGCGACGAAGCGTGCGACCTGGGCAAGCGAAACGCCGACGACGCCCAGTGTACTTCCGAGTGCAATGAGGCCGTGTGCGGCGATGGCCTGATTCACGCGGGCGTCGAGGTCTGCGACGACGGAGTGCTCAACGCAGACGATGCGGGGTGCACGAGTTCGTGCGTACCGGCGACGTGCGGCGATGGCCTGGTGTGGTCTGCGGTGGAGGAGTGCGACGACGCAAACAACGAAGGGGGCGACGGGTGCGGTCCCGCGTGCACGCTGCCTCGCACCATCCCCGTCGCCAATGCAGATGCAAAGTTGATCGGCGAAAATGCATTCGCCGAGGCCCGTGTCGTTATGCCAGCGGGTGACACCAACAATGATGGCCTGGACGACGTCCTCGTCACAGCATCTGGCGCAGACGGCGACAGTATCAACAGCGGAGCCACGTACCTCGTAGCGAGTCCAATCCAGGGAACGCTCGACCTCTCAGCGGCCGATGCAGTTCTATTTGGCTTTCCAGCAGGCTTTATGAGCACCATCCCGATCGCTGCAATCGGGCTTGGTGATGTCAACAATGACGGTTCAGATGACTTTGGCGTGAATGTATTGGGTCCCGGCGGCGAGATCGTCATCGCCTACGGTCCCATCGCAGGCGAATTTGAACTTCGCGATATGCCAGATCGAATTTTAGGTCCAGAACTTGGAATCGCGAGATTGAACTTGGCACCTATCGGAGATGTGAACGGCGATGGCAACGCGGATCTCATGGTCTTCGATGGCACCAACAACACCCACATCGTGCTTGGACCCATCATCGGCACCACCGCACTCGCCGACTCCATCAGGCTTAGTGGAGAAAACGAGGGTGATCAGGCAGGCCGCGCCCTTGCGGCCGGAGACATCAATGGAGATGGCGTAACAGACTTCATTGTAGGCGCCTCGGGCCACGACCTTGGTGGTGAAGACGCCGGTCTGGTCTATGTGGTTGAGGGACCGGTCAACGGCGACTTCGACCTCACAAACGCCCAAGGCAAACTGGTTGGAGAAGCCGCTGGTCATCGAGCTGGAGCCCATCTTAGCTTCGCAGGCGACATCAACGCAGATGGGTTTGGAGACATTTTCGTCGACGGTGGTGGGGTTGCTTACGTGGTTTATGGCCCCGTGAATGGCGTGATGGATCTCTCACAGGCCGACGCGATCTTTGAGCGAACGTCCAACGGTTCCGTCTCTGGCGTCGCAGCGGCTGGAGACGTCAACGGAGATGGCTACAGCGACCTTCTGATCGGGGCACCACTCAGTGACGACAATGGAGTGGATTCAGGTACGGCGTACCTCGTCTTGGGCCCTGTCTCGGGGACCCATTCCTTGGTGGATGCAGATGTCACCTTCACGGCTGAAGCCGCGGGCGACGAACTCTCTACCCACCTCGCTTCCACCGGCAACCTCGACGGAGACGGCCTTAGCGACATCATGCTGGGATCGCTGGCCGACGGCGATGGAGACCGAAGCGGGATCTCCTACGTCTTCTTCGGCTCCAGTCTCTGACGATGGGCGGAACGTGCGCCCGCCTCACCCAACGCCTCAAGGCTGGGCCAACTGGCCCGCCCCAAGCAGTGCGCTTAGGGTCAGAAAGCCCTGTCGCAGACCGTTCACGTCGCAGTTTTCAAGCAACTCCTGCTCTTGGCAAACCTGCCACAGCGCAAAGCGACCCGACATGGCCACATGGTCCGACAGACCGATGACGATTCCGGCATTCACGAAGTGGTTATGTCGGGCGGCAACACCACGTTCTTCCTCACGAACCCAATCGTATTGAGCGCCGATCAGGTTTCGCTTGCCAACCCGAACGTCAAATCCCCCCGACACCACCGAGCCCAAGTACGCTTCCTCTTCGGATACCACTGCAAGATCCGTCAGTTCAACGACATCGTTGAACATCTGGCTCACATTTCCGAAAAGCTGAAAGCGATTTTCGGGCGCTTTGAGTCGGATGCCCGCCCGAAGGTTCCGACCGGTAAGGTTATCGTCGGTCGTCAGGCTGGTGTTCGTATTCACGGAGAACAGTTGAACCGCGACCTGAGCGTCCACTACGTCCGTGTTGAGTCGAAGCGATGGGGTAGCGACAATGGTGTTGAAGCTTGAAGTCGGGAAGCCTCGCGCATCGCGACCCACGTTGGACCAGGGAATCTGGTAAAAGCGTGAGAATGGCGGGAACGTGCCGCCAACAGCCAGGGTCGCGGTCGTCGATGTAGGGTTTCCAGCATTCAGGGTAAACCCCGCCGTTAGTTTGTCGGCAATCGTATACTCGACCCTCACCCCATTCCCACGATTGAACCCTGAAATGAGCAGTGGCTCACGCGTCAGGAGATCGGACAGAAGCAAGTTGGCAACACTAAAGGAAAAGTAGTTCAGACTTGCTGGATCCGTCACGCGGCCCACTTCCAGGACGACCTGGTCACCTTTGCCAAGCACGTCGGTGTTCTGGTAGCGAATGAACTGGTTGCGGACCTGAATGGCGGCCTGTCCTTCCCAGACGCTCGTACCATAGGGTCCCGCGTTGAACTCCACCTCGCTGTTGATCGACCATTCGTCCGAAAGGCGACCCAACAATCCAATTCGAGCCAAGGCCGGGGTCCAGAAGCGGCCTTGCCGATCGTCGATGTCATCTTGACGGCGATCGACAAACTCTACGGCTCCTCCGCCCACGAACGCCGCATACGGCGACAACGTGGGGGAACGGGCCGCCTCGTCATCCGCAGCCTGCGCCAAACTCAGCGCAAGAGTGAAGAACGCGGTCATCAATCCGCCAGACGAGCGAGGATGATGTCAATCGCCGCCTGAGCGCGCGCCGCCCCGTAGTGGTTCGCGAGCGCCCCACAGGCTGGCCCATAAAAGGAGATGTCGAAGTCCTGGAGGCCAATCAGCTGATTGTCAGCCCCCTCGAGACGCGAGCTGGCCTCACTCACAAACAGGTCCTGCTGCTCACCGTTGCCTTTGTCTTGCATGACGACTGTAGTGTAGGCCACGCTGTGACCGTTGCAGGCATCCGTCCGACCAAACGCGGACTCACCCGTGCTACACGGCGTTTCAAAGGCCCCTTCGGGACCATTGTTCGGAGTCAAGAACTCGGTTGGTGAATAAGCCGCCCGGCTTCCCATTTCACACGCGACACTGCCCGCCATGGTGGGATTGAGCCCGCAAAGCAGCTCAAACGTCGAGACACCGTGGTTCGCCCCGGCAAGCAAAATCATGTCGTCGATGCGCGAAAACACGTCCACTCCGTCGTTGATGTACAACCGTCGAATGGCATCGCGCACCACGGTCACACCAAACGAATGGGCCACGATCGCAATCTGGCGATCGGGATAGGCCTCAAGCACCGACTCAAGGAAGTGCTGTACGATCGGCACGCCCCAACCGTGGTCCATGTTCTGGGCGAAGTTGTCGACCGGATCGTCGTCGACCAGATCGAAGCGCATGTCCACGGCCAACATCCGGTACCCCATCGGCAGGAGTTGCTCGGTCAGCATGTCGGGCGGGACGAAGGTTTTGTCCATGACGTCACACGGTTTGGGATCGAAGGTCTCGAACACCGCCGGAGAGTCCGAGTTGCCGTGGATGAGCAGGACGATGGGCTTGCTCGTGTCTTCAGTGCCAACAAACTCCTTGGCGGCACACGTGTAGCCCGGAATGCTGGCCGGATCGGAGAGGCCCACCGTGGAACACCCAGGGTGAGTGTCCAGTTGTCGGTAGGTGATGGTGTCGCTCACGTCGGGCAATTCGACGTTCATGCCCGTCTCGGACGTGTCAACGGCCATGCCCGTGTCCGGAGCCTCACCCGTATTGGGGTCCTCGTCGTCCGCAGGGCCGGTCGTCGGACAGCCCAACAAAGCCAAGGGAGCCAGCAAAAGAAGCGTGGGAAGTCGAAGCACGAGCGCCTCCAATCTCTAGTTGACAGGTGAGTCAGGTTTTACCAAAAGGTGATTCAGGAGTCACGTCAAGACACTACGCGCCGCGTGACACCGAGCCATAGGGCTGTTTAGATCATGTCTCTTAGCAGCCACGCTTCGGAAGACGTCCCGTCACGCCAAACGGGGCGCCGGGGATCAGCGTTGGCCTTCGTCCGGGCGTAAACCAAGGAAGAGCTGCGACAAAAGCTCGTCGGCGGACGCCTCGTCAAGCTGCAACGGGATCAGCGTGCCCGCAGATCGCAACGACGCAAACCCATGCACCGCCGACCAGACGTGAAGGGCCACATTGGTCGGAGCATCCCGACGAATCACGCCGGCTTGCATACACGACTCGATCGCTCCGACCAGCAGATCGTAAGGCGCACGACGGGCCGTCAGAAGACCGGGCTCCTCGGCAGCAAGCACCGTGGGATGGGCCATCAACTGCATCCAGGCGGGATGTTCAGCGGCAAAACGCACATACGCCGCCCCCATTCTCCGAAAGCTCGTCAGCGGATCAGACGGGTCGGCCGAAGCCTCCCCCAACGCGCGACCCAATCGGTGGTGCACCTGCGTTGCACACGCGGCGAGCAGCCCTTGCAAGCCACCAAACTCCTTGCCCACCGCGGTGTGGGACACGCCCGCCCTCCGGGCCACTCCGCGCACCGAAAGCTTGTCGGCCCCTTCCTCGGCAATGAGGGCCAAAGCGTGCGTCAGCACCGCGCCGCGGACGTTTCCGTGGTGGTAGGGACGGTCAACCACACCGCCCTATAACGCAAATCTCGCCAGGGACCCGCTTCCAAACTCCTCGATCGAAAGCTTTCGGCCTCAATGTTGCCATCGGAAACACAAGGAGCTAATCCCTGAGAGTTTCCAATGGAAACATCTACGGAGGCTCTCCTATGCGCGTCGAACTCCTTGTCCTGGCCGGTCTCGTCGCCTGCGCGACCCGAGATGCAACCACGCCGCCCCTGTTGCACACGGCTTCCCCCTCCGACGGCCGCGACGCCTACTTCGAAGCCCTGGGCACTGCGGACTACGACCGCCTAGACGGCATCATTGACACCCTGCAAACGGAGGCCGATGCAGGGGATGCGGTGAGCCTGGCCACCCTGGGCTTCGCCCATGCCTGGCGCCTGTCGGAATGGCGCCGTCGCCCCGACGATGCCAACGTCACGGACCATGCACGCTGGGCGATGGAGGCCTTCGATGATGCGGTCGACGCCGTGCCTGATGATGCGCGCCTCGTGGGTTTCCGCGGCTCGTTTCGGCAAGCCACGGGCACCATCGAAGAACGGGGCGGCCTGGTGCGTCGGGGTTGGTTCGATACGGTCGAATCCGCCCGCCGCTGGCCCGAATGGGGCCTGTTCACCCAAGCGTATGGCCTGGTGACCCTCGAGCCAGAGACCCGACGGTTCGAAAAGGGCATCACGCTACTGTGGGAGAACCTCGACGAATGCGCCGACACCGAGGTGCCCCGCGAAAACATGGATTGGACTGTGTTCGCGGACCGCATCGACGACGACTTTGACGTGCGTGCCTGCACGAACACGCCCGTCGCGCCTCACAACATCGAAGGCTTCTTCTTCGTGTTTGGCGACTTCTACGCGAAGAAGGGCGATCTCGCCAACGCGAAAATGATGTACGAAAATGCTGTGGCCATGGACGACGGCACCTGGCCGTGGCGCACGTTGACAGACCACCGGCTCGCGACGCTCGACACGCTGCCAGATCGTCTGAACCGCACCTACGATGAAGACGACCGACCGACGCCCGAGGATATGTTGGTGTTCGGCAGCATCGCAGGCTGCACGATCTGCCACCAGGCCGAGTGATCAGCTCGCAGGAGCGAAGCGACGAAAGCTGACCGCGTGCACCTGCAGGCGCGCATGATCAGACCTGCGTCAATCGGTCGGCAAACCGCATTGCCGCCCGCATGGAAGCGGCATCGGCAATGCCCTGCCCTGCAATGTCGTCGGCCGTGCCATGGTCGACGCTGGTGCGCACGATGGGCAGTCCAAGCGTCCAGTTGACCGCCCGCTCGAGTGGATCCCGACGGGCCCACTCCAGCGCCTTGAGCGGAGCAAGCCCCTGGTCATGGTACATCGCCACCACAAGGTCAGTGTTCCCCAGTACGGCAGCGCGAAACGCGTTTTCCGCGCTCACGGGGCCGAACACGTCCCACGCTCCTCGCATCTCGGCCACCGCCGGCGCGATGATCGCCTGATCTTCATGGCCGAGAAGCCCATCATCGCCCGCGTGCGGGTTGAGCCCACACACCGCCAGCCGTGGCTTTTCAATGCCAAGCTGGTCGACACAGGCACGCCCCGCCTGCTCGATGGTGTGCCGAACGAGGGGGCTGGTGAGGCGACGAGGCACCTGTGACAACGGCAGATGCACCGTCACCAACGCGACCCGCACCCGCCCCCCGACAAACGCCATGACGGGCCGTTCCACGCCACACAGTTCACCCAGGAATTCGGTATGGCCAGGATGCCGAAATCCCTGTGCCGCAAGCCGAGCCTTGTGAATGGGCCCCGTCACCAGCCCCCGCGCCGACCCATCGAGGCACGCTTCCACCGCAAAGCGCAACGCACGAACCTCGACCGCCTCAACCCCTTCAGGCTCGATGATGGCCACGCCCGACCCCGATTCCGTCACCGACTTCGCCTCGTACCAGGACAGCCCAGCCCGGTCCGCCCAGTCCGCAATCGCGGCCCGATCCCCCACCAACACTGCATCGAACGCCTCGTCACGAAGCGCTTTGACCGC
Organism: Myxococcota bacterium; assembly: GCA_039208735.1. Taxonomy (GTDB): domain Bacteria; phylum Myxococcota_A; class UBA796; order UBA796; genus DRPG01. Next base: position 20,814 of record JBCCQY010000072.1, read on the forward strand.
GACCTCAGGCCCGATTCCGTGGGGGTCGCCCGGCGTGACGACGAGGGGTCGGTTCACTTGATCTTGACGTCGACCGCAGCTTCTCGGCGTGCCCGCTGGTACCACTGTTCTTCGGCTTCCTGCAGGCGCTGCTGGAAGATGGCGTTCTTCAGCTGGTCCTTGACCTCTTCGAACGACAACACTTCGGAGCGCTCGCCAAACGAGTCCACCTTCAGCACGAACAAGATGTTGCCGATGCGCACGGGCGCCGCAACCTGGCCTTCGGGCGTAGTGAAGATCGTGCGGTCGAGCGCCTCAACCAACTCCCCTTCAGCGACCTCGCGGGTGAATGTCGACGCCATGTTCGCGGAGTCCTGCTCGGTCTGCACCGTGGCAAAGTCTGCCTCGCCCGTGTTCAACTTGGCCACGAGATCGAGGGCCTTCATCATCTCGTCTTCGAGCGTCAGGCCGGTCGTTCCGTCGGGCAAGGCCATGCCAAACCCCTTGACGCTGGCCGTCTTCCGCTTCATTTTCCGCTTTTCACGCTGGTACTTATCCAGGACCTCGTCGTCGTTGATCGAGACCTGCGGCGCCAACACCCGAAGCTGGAATCGCTCGGTGCGCAGATAATCCTGCATCTCGTCACGGTAGGCCGACCACGGCTTGCCCGAACGCTCGACTTCGGCCCGAAGGTCATCGACGCCCTGAAGGCTTGGGTACTGAGCCACCGTGCGGTTGATCGCGTCGTCGATGTCGGCCGCAGTGACCGCCAAGTCCAATCTCCGCAGTTCCTGCTCGATGAGCGACCGTCGGATTTGAACGTCGAGGATCTCGATTTCCGCTTGCTTGACACACTCGTCCGCAAGCCCCGGACAACGCTCGAGAATGTAGCCTCGGCCAAGATCGTAGACCTCGGAGAGCGCAATCACCTCGTCGTTGACGACGGCTGCGATCCGGTCCACCATGCCCGCTTGCGCAAGGGTCGCCAGCCAAAAGACCATCACTCATTCTCCTCGGACCGTTCTGGGCCCTCACCATCCCCAGACTTCATTGTTTCGAGCAGCTCGCGCGGATCGACCGTTGGCGCGGCGGCTTCGACTTGAACATAGGTATTGGCGAGGGTCTTCTCGTCGATGTCCACGCTGTACCGCTGCTTCAGCTGCTCGACGAAGGTCGTCTTCATTTCTTTACGACGTTGGGCGCGAACCTGACGCATGACCATGCCTTTCATCTGGTCGTAGGTCCGCTCAATGGCGTCACGACGCAGGACGGTCAGCACGAGGTTGAGGCCCTGATCGGTCTCGAACACATCGGAAAGCTGGCCCGCTCGCAGGTCGAACGCCTTGTCCACCACCAGCTGGGGAATGCCCGGCTTGCCTTCTCGCGTGATGAGGCCGAGTTCGCCGCCACGCCGTGCATAGGCGTCTTCGCTGTGCTTCTCGGCAAGAGCCACGAACTTGCCCGGGTCACGGATGATCTGGCGCCGTAGATCCGTCATCAGCGACTTGGCGGTGTTGAGGTCGCGGTCGTCGTCGACCCGCACAAAAATGCGCCGCACCTGAGCCTTCTCAGGAATCACGAAGTCGTTTTGGTGCGCCTCGAAGTACGCCTTCAGCTCTTCCTCGGGGATCTCTTCGGCGTGCACCCGATCGTAGACCTCTTTGCGAATGAGGAGTCCCACCATGTTTCGGCGAACCTTCGGGTCGCGGTACAGGTCGCGCTTGATCGCTTCCTGAAAGAGGATTTCGTTTTCGATCAGCTCGTCAAGCACCGCCCGTCGCTCGTCCAGGTCTTCGCCCGCTGCCGCATCGGGCTGCTCGGCCGCCGCCGCTGCAAAGTCACGGTCGGTGATCGGAGCTTCACCCACCCGAGCAATGACCGCCCCATCGGGCGCCCGACTCGGCGGAGCACCTTCCTCGTCAACTAGCGACGAGCCGTTACAAGCCCACAATCCCGCGAAGATCGCCACTAGGCGCGCCATGACTTCCCCTGCGGCGCGCGGTATCCCAGGTCGTAGGACCGAGCAAGAACCGTTACCACTGGTGTCATGGCGGGTTTCCTCTTCTTTGGCATCGCATTCGGCTCCACCCTCACGGTCGATGCCAAGCTTGCTACCGAAGTCCTGGTCGATGGACGCAAAATCGTCGAGGCGTGGGAGCCCGCCCGGATCGAGGTGGAAGTTCCGGCCGGTCCACACGTGGTCCGCATCTATCGAGCCGGCCAGCCGACGGATCTCGAATTGGTGTTCGAGCCCAACGCGACGATTGACTTGGTGGTCGGCCGAACGGGCATCACCGCAGACTCCTCCGCGGCAAAGGCCAAGGCCGAAGAAGCCCAGACCGTACCAATCGAATTGCGTGCCATTGAGGCGACCCAAATTCGCATTGGCAAGCAGCGCTACGTGCTCGGAGACGGTGAAGACAAGACGCTGTCGTTGAAAACGGGTTCGTACCCGATTTCCGTCCGCAACCCAGCCGGAACGGTGATCTGGGCCCGAGGCAACCTCGTCGTTCGACCTGGCGCACGGGTGGTCGTGCAGCTCGCATCGGGGCGCATGCCGGAGGTTTCAGGAGCCGGCCGGTTCGACCCGGGATCCCCATGAGCTCCGAGGATCGTGAGGGCATTCCACTCGGGCTGCTCTCTCATCCCCGCCCCTCCCGGGGAGGCACCGAGGTTCGCCTCAAGCCGATCCGCCCCTTTCGATCGATTCGCTTTCGCGTCCTCGCCACCGTGCTGACCACGCTCACCGCACTGACGGGAGCACTGGTCACGCTCATGCTTTCGCAGCAGCAGATCCTTCAGGCCCAGTCGATGATCGATGAAGCCTACCTCCCGCTTGTGCTCAAGCTCGACGAGTCGAAAACCGGTTGGAATCGCGTCGACAACGACATTCGCCGCCTGCTCGATGCCGAACGGCGCCCCACGACCGGGGGCAACGTCTCGCTGACTTCGTTCTACAGCCAGCAGCTCATCAACACCCTGCAAGAGTGTCGGAAGTTTGCCTGGCAAGCTCGGGTTCGAGCCGCCTCGGGTCCGGAGGTCGCGGTCGTTCATCAGCTCGACAACTACCTCAACGATGCGGATGTGCTGGCCGTCACGTGGCGACAAAAGGCCATCGACTTGGTGCAACACCTCGAGTCGGGCGATCAGGATGGAGCTGCCGAGCTGCAGGGCGCGTTTCGCTACGATGCGGGACGCCTCGAAGACACGTTGTCGAGGCTGGCGAACTTCGTGCGAGGCCGCATGACGTCTTTGCGCGGCCAAGCCCGACAACAGCGCAATCAGGCCAACACCATCGCCTTTGCGCTCACCGCGCTGGCCTTGGGCCTGTCCGTGGTGATGACGTGGACGGTCTCGTCCGCCGTCTCCTCGGTCGGTCGGCTCACAACCGAGGTCCAACGCCTCGCCGAAGGGGAATACGGCGGATTGGTCGAAGTCAGCGGCCAAGACGAAGTGGGGCTCCTCGCCAACGAGTACAACCGCATGGTGCGCAGCCTCGCGGTGCGGGACGCCACCCTGGTTCGGCGAGCCGAGCAGCTCAATCGACTCTCCCGATACCTCGCCAACGTGCTCGACAGCCTTCAGGATGGCCTATTCGTGGTCGAGCACGGGGTGGTCACGATCGCGAATCCCGCCGCCGAAGCCCAGTGGCAGGTCCAACGCGAAGGACCGCCTCCTAAAACCGTACGTCCTTTCCTCGAAGCACCCGGCTTGTCCGAGCATCGCCTGGGCTCACGCCACGTCGAGGTACGGGTCATGCCGTTTGGCGAAGCCGGATTCATCGTCCTGACCACCGACGTGACCGAGCAGCGGCGGGCACTTGATCAGCTGGCGCGTTCGGAGCGCCTCGCCCAAATGGGGCAGATGCTGGCTCAAATCACCCACGAGGTTCGCAACCCCCTCAACGCCATGTCGCTCAACGCCGAGATGCTGACCGACGAACTCGGGACCCTCGACCCCGAACGATCCTCGGAAGCGTGGGCCTTGCTCGACACGGTAAGCGGCGAAATCGAACGCTTGACCCAGGTCACCGCCCACTACCTCCAGCTGGCCCGTCGATCGCCCGCGCAACTCGTTCCAACCGACCTCGCGGGGCTCCTCGAAGACGTGCTGCGCCTCCTGGATGCGGAACTGCGGCAGGCGGACGTGACGCTCGAGACCGCGTTCGAGCCCGTCGAACCGCAGCTCGCGGACGGCAATCAGCTGCGCCAAGCCATTCTCAACCTCATTCGCAACGCGGCCGAAGCTGGGGCCCACCACCTTCAGCTCCGGCTCCGACTGGTCGATGATGAAGTTCGCATCGAACTTCGTGATGATGGCCCGGGCATGGACGACGAAGAGATTGATCGAGCCTTCGATCCCTTCTTTTCGACAAAGGCAAGCGGCACGGGACTCGGGCTCGCGATCACCCAACAGATCCTGGAAGATCACGGCGGAGAAATCCGCGCCGAATCGGTGAAGGGCCAGGGCACGACCGTCGTGTTGGCGCTGCCCGCAGCCCCGCTGGGAACGCCGAGCCTCACGAAGAGCCCGCTTTCGCAGGGGACCTGATGGACAGAGCAGGAAGCACCATCCTCGTCGTCGATGATGACGAAAGCAATCGCGTGACGTTGGAGCGCATCCTCGTTCGGGAGTCGTACGGCGTCGTGCACGCCGACACGGGCCGCCATGCGATGCAGCACCTTCGAAACCAACGTATCGACTTGGTGATCACCGATCTCAAGATGCCAGGGATGACCGGCATCGACCTGTTGAAGGCCGCCCGCAAGCTCGATCCTGACCTCGAAGTGGTGGTGATGACGGCCTACGGCACGGTGGAGACTGCGGTCGAAGCCATGAAGGAGGGCGCCTACGACTTCGTGAACAAACCGCTGCGCCGCATGGAACTGGTCACCGCAGTTCGCAAGGCGCTCGAGCGCCGCCAGCTGCAACTCGAAAACCGTGACCTCCGTGAGCAGCTCGAAGCAGTTGGCGAAGGCGAAATGATCGGCCGGTCGGATGCCATGCGCGCGTTGCTCGACGAGGTGGAGCAGGTCGCCCCGTCCGACGCCACCGTGATGATCTCGGGCGAAAGTGGCACCGGAAAGTCCCGGCTTGCCCGACTGTTGCATCGCATGTCGCGCCGGCGCGACGCCCGCCTCGTCACGCTCAACTGTGCGGCCATTCCCGAAAATCTGCTCGAGAGCGAGTTGTTTGGGTACGAGAAAGGAGCGTTCACCGGTGCCGTCGCCCGCAAGGAAGGAAGGTTTGACCTAGCCAATGGCGGCACGCTGTTTCTCGATGAGGTCACCGAAATGCAGCCGGGCACTCAGGTCAAGCTGCTCCGGGTGTTGTCGGAGGGCGAGTACGAGCGCGTGGGGGGCACGGAAACGCTGCAGGCCGATGTGCGTGTGGTCGCCGCCTCCAACCGCAACGTCGAAGCCGAGGTCGCAGCCGGGCGCTTTCGCGAAGACCTCTATTATCGGCTTTCCGTCATCCCCATTCGGGTGCCTCCGCTACGGGAACGGGCCGATGACGTAGGCCTTCTCGCCCAGCACTTCCTCGTTCGATTCTCAAAGAAAAACGCCAAGCCCGTCGAAGGCTTCACGTCAGAAGCCCTCGAAGCCCTGGCGGGGCACCGGTGGCCGGGCAACGTGCGGGAACTCGAGAATGCGGTGGAACGCGCTGTCGTACGTAGCCGTCACACGCGCATCCGAGCCGAGGACCTCAAGCTGCCCACGGGCGACGGAGAGGCGAGCCGCAAACGGCTGTCGTTCGAGGTGGGCACGCCCTTGAAGGTGGTGGAACGGCGCATGATCGAGGAGACCTTGCGCTACTGCAATGGCGACAAGAGCCTCGCCGCTTCGCTCATGGGCATCACGGCCCGCACGATCTACCGTCGGGAAGCCGAATGGTCGCAGGATGAAGGAAACCCGGTCGACGAGCCGTAGCCTCGAAGGGGAGACCCATGGCAGAACCAACCCGCTTCGAGCCGACGCCAAGCCGAGCGCCCACCGCCAGACTTCAACTGGTTCGCGTGATGGACAAGGCCATGGTTGGTGGCGTGTGCTCAGGCCTGGCCCGCTACTTTCAGGTCAATCCGGACCTGCTGCGCGTCGGGACCGTCATCGGAGCGATCGCGTTCACGTTTCCCGTTGTCCTGATCTATTTCGCGGCCATGGCGGTGCTGCCTGCCGACGCCCGTGCCGATCTCAACGTTGATTGGCAATCGTCGAGCCTGCGAGCCACCTGGTCAGGCCCCCTGTTGCCGTATGGGCGTCCCTCATCGTGGCTGTTCACGCGTGCCCTGTTGGCCCTGCTTCCTCTCACCTTGGTGATTGCGACCTACTCGGGTGGCCTCTGGGACCTGGGCAGCTTCACCATCGTCGCCTGGACGCTGCTGATTGGCACGGCTTCCGCGACACTGCCCGCGTTCATCATCGCCTTGCTCTACGGCTACGTCCCGCGAAACTGGGCCTTGACCTTGTCGGAAGACGCCTTGTGGATCGAACGGCCGACCCATGCGCCCGAGCGAGTACCGCTCGACCAGATCGAGACGTTCCATACGTCGAGCGAGCCCTTCACCATCCACTTCAAGGATGGGCGGCTATTGACCCTCGCCCCTCCTCCCCCGGGTCCCGATCTCGACGTGGTCACCCATGAGCTGCGCAAGAGCATCGGCCGTCACCTCGACCACACCGAGGCCTTGGATGCCACGCGAGAGGAGCGGCAACGAGTCCTGCAGGTGATGGAGCAACGCGCACGGGCAGGTTCGACGACCGATCAGGGACCGTCAAGCTAATCTCCCGATAGTGGTGGTTCGAACGGATTGTCTCGCAACACGGGGCCCATTGGGCTTCGCGATCCTTCACCGTTCGACGGTTGGGCCATTCGAAACCACTCTTCGGCCTTTCCAAAGTCTGCGATGGCCGCCCGAGGCACCATGTGCCACATCCCGATCGTCGGTCCTAAGAAGACGTAGTCCCCCGCTTCCTTCCAAACGCGAACGTGGGACCACGGCGTAAAGCTCTCGAGGCCCTCCCAACCGGTCCGAATGCCGGCTGGACCGACGTGGCCATGGCAAACGACACCGTTGGGCACGGGAAATGAAGCCCGACCAAACTGAAACCCCACGAGCAGGGCACTGCCCATCAACGTGGCCCCGAGAATCGACACGCCGACGCTCGGCCCGAAGAACGCCACCAAACAGAGCCAGGCGCCACCCGCTGCAGCAAGAAAGAGAAACCCTGTCGCAAGCCGCGACCGCCAGCCCCCGATGCCGATCGCTTCCCGCCATGCTGCACGCTCGGCTCGGCCCGTCGTCCACGATTGCGTCCCGGGGGCGTCGGGAGGATGGGGAGCAGGCACCTCTGGCGGCGCGGTGAGCGTGCCCACCGGCGGCCGATGCGGCAGTCGACCAATCGCCCGGCCTCGATGGCGCAACACCCACCACGCGCCGTCTCGCACCCGCTCCACCGCGGTCCAGGCCACCTGGGTCTCGTTTCCATCGGCGAGGAACACCAAACCCCACGGTTCGCGTCGAATGGTGAGTTCTCGCACAAAGCCGGCTCCCCGGCGCTCCAGGTGTCGACGAGCCGCCGCCGCCTGGCGCCGCAACCCCAACCGACGCACCGAAAGCGCCGAGGCGACCAAGGCCCCGACGCCCCAGACGGCCCACGCCTCAGGTGCCTCAAACGGCGATCGAGGCATCCAGAGAATGGGCAACGCCAACACCACCAGCGGCGAGGTCAGCCCGTAGACCAGCTGGGTCCAGCGAACACGCGGCCGAACCGAGATGCGATACAGCGCATCGAGCTCGTCGTCGGTGCGCGTCCAGACCCAGGCTTCGGTCAATCCGTATGCTCTCCGGGCGTCGCGCGGATCTGGTTGCGGTAGTCGAGCGACACGTTGCTCCCCCCCTCGGTGACCGAACTCGCCGTCCAGTTGCTCGGCAGCGCCCCATCCCCCCGAGGATCTACGCGTTGCATCGAGAACACGGGATCCGAAGGGCCTCCCAGAGGCCCCCCGGCGAAGGCCGGACCACCGTCGCCTGCAACATCCACGATTTGATTGTCGGGATCCTTGAGGAACAGCTCGAGTGACGTGTCCTTGAGCTGGAGCCGGGCCAATCGATCATCGTTGAACGGATTGAGCACCAGGTCACCGCGCAAGAATGCCGCCCCTTCGTCCTGCGGCGCCCCATCGACGTATCGCTCGAGCACATGGTCGATGATCGCGAAGGTTCCACCAGCCGGAATCACCGATCCCGGAGGAATGCCCACCACAAAATCATCGGCGTTCGCGATCTGCCACATATCTAGGGCAATATTCTGATCCGTCAGGTTGCGCAGCTCGATGAACTCGTCGTAGCCATCGAGGCTGTTTTCATGCACGCCGTACCAGTGGACTTCGTTGAAGACGATATCGCCCTGCGACAGACCATTCTCGCCCACGCGGGCCTGGCCCATCTGTCGCCCGTTGCGCCACAAGTATTCGAAGTAATCGACGAAGTCCTTGGCGATCCGCGGCCCGTGGAAAATCAGCAGAAACTCATCATTCGACTGGGTCGCCGAAGCGGACCAGTTGAACGATCCACTGATGACCACTGGGCTGTCCCCCTCGGGGTCGATGACCATGGTCTTGCTGTGCAAACGGCCGCCTCCGGCCTGGTAGTCACCCGGCTGCAGTCCGGCGTCGTTGCCATCAAGCTGCATCGGAATGCCTGCGCCCAACAGGCGGTACACCTCGTGGTACTGCCCATTCGAGTGCAGCTGGGACTGATCGATCACGCCAGACACGCCAAACTCGCGCGACCCCTCGACCAACCGGCCCTTGTCTCGCAGCTCTTCGTGCTTGCGAATAAAAGCAGAGCCAACTTGATCTTTCGTAAAGGCGAAGATCGTGAAGCTGATGCGTTCCTGTGCGGCATCGACGAGTTCGAGGATGCGACCCATCGCGTCTTCGTTGGGGCTGAACCACACTTCGACCGTCGTGTCGCCAATCTCGTAGCTGCGCCCGTTGCGAATCTCGACCTTATTGTGGCCGAAAACCCCATTCCACATCTGCTGATGCTCATCGTAGAAGTCAGCCGCCACGGCTGGGGAATCGATGAGCGCGAAGTTGTTGGAGTTGTTTTCGAGGTCGGTCGGGGTCCAATTGGCCGTCGACGCGAACACAAACCGCCGGTCCACGATCATGAATTTGTCGTGCATGATGTGGGGGAGGTTGCCCGTGCGCATGGGCACGTGCCACGCGGCCATGGTCTGGTAGCCCAGGTTGTGCAAATGCCCGGCGTCGCCAACCATCTCGATCTGAACGCCGCGATCGTAGGCCCGGACGAACGCATGGATGACGTCGGGATGCGAAAAGCCCATCACGGCGAAGTCGATCGAGGACTGCGCCCCATCGATGAGGTCGACCATGATGCGGACCGCATCGGAGTACCAGACCTGATCCCGACGCGAACCAGGGTCATTGAAGTAGACGTCGACACGCCCCCCGCGGGTGGACGCAATGTCGCGTTCCGAGGGTGCACACGACAACAGCCCTGACAACAGTAGACCCTGGATCATCGCGGTACCCCCTGCTCGAACCGGCTCTCGAAGAAGGTGACGAACTGCTCGATCTCGGCGCGATCTTCTTGCGACCGGTTCGATAACACCACCAACGCCCCATCGATCAATTGATCAGTCACGATTTCATTGCCCCTAAAGAGGCGGGCCGCACTGTAGAGTTCGTGACTCAACACCAGCACCATGGACGCGGTACCGAACCCGTTGTTTTCGACATCAGGGTCGATGATCACGACCGTTGGAATCTGATCCACATCGAGCCACTCTCGCCGGTCCACATTGATGAGCTGCGCATCGAACTCGCGGAGTACGGCCGTGCTCGTGCTTCCTAGGCCTGGCCCGGTGAGCACCCGCACGTCGAAATCCCAACGGTTCTTGGTGCGCAACGCCGCGATCAATCCCTCGTTGGCCAGGTCATCACTCATCACCCACACGCTTGACCGCGCGGAATACACCGCATCGATGACCCGCTTGGTGATGCGTTCTTGAGGTCCAAACCACACTTCGAGATCGGTGGCCGTCGCGGTACCGTAGCGCCAGCGGAAGTCGGCGATGGACTTTGCCGGAGAGCTGAACGCGGTCACGGCCGTCGCGTCAACGCCCCCAAACACCTGGTTGTGCTCGATCAACCAATCTTCGAGCAGCTCTTCTCCATGCATCGAGAACACCACGCGGTCGCCGGAACGCGTATGGCCGGCCGTCGTGGCGGTCACGATGCGCTGACGATCGACAACCACGTAGGCATGGCTCATCACGGTCTCTTCAGACGACCAGCTCACCACCTCGTTGAGGGCGAACTCGAAGTACTCCAGCCCATCGCTCGCAAGCGTGATGGGTACCCCAAGGTCGAACAACTGCGCCACCCCAGGGTCATCCTGTTCATCAATGTCGAGCGTGAGTTCGACCTCGAGCCCATTGTCGAACGCGGCGCCGATCGCCTGCAGCAACGCTTCATCCTCGGCGTCGGGCAAGGCGATGTGCAGCGACGAGGTCGCCGACTCGACCGCCTCGACAAAGAGGGCTTCCGCCTCGGTGGCCGGAAGGACCTCGGCCGACAGTCCATTGAACAACTCGGTGGGATCGGGCGCCGCGCACCCCACCACCGCAAACGCAAGAAATGCCCGCATCATTCGAAAGACCCCGTGGCAAAGGCGCCCGAATAATCGGGCGAGTTCGGGCGACCCGGGCTGGCCTTGGTCCGCTCCCGGCAGGCCTCGGCCACCCCATCGTCGTTGGGAACATCCACTTCGGCGTCCGTGTAGTAGTGCCAGGAATGCGGTTCGCGGCCTCGACCGCCAAACACCAGTTCCACCTTCTCCATCGAGCGCGAAACCTGACCGTCGTAGCCCCCGGCGTAGGGCGGTGCGGTTCGCGAGCCCGCTGGCTCCATCAACCGCTCATCCGCATCGCGCAGGGTGAGCAGGAAGGGCTCTCCGTAGGTGAACTGGAGCTGTGGCAGTACCAGGTCCGCGTCGGGAAAACACCCGGATGTCTTGGCGGCGATGACCAGGTGATCGCCTACATCGACCTCGATGTTCGACGCCGGAATCCGGTAGGTCACGTTGCGCACCCCGGTCTGGTCGAGGTGCCAACCGGTCAGGTTTACCGGGCGAATGCTTTCGTTTTTGATCTCGATGAAGACATCCGAGACGTCCCAAGTGCCTTCGTTGATCACCGATCCGGACCACATCACCTCGGTGACCACGACCGTGCCACGCTCACCGGAGTTCGGCTGCCCTTCCTCCAAACCGGTTCGGAACCCCACGGTTTGGTCAATCTCGCCGGGGTTGGGGTTGCACGCGGCGAGCGCGCACAATCCGATCACGGCGGTTCTTGCCCAGCTCATCGGCCCCTCCTCGTCAGAAGCTCACGCGGATGCCACCGTGGGCGGCCCAAGGGAACTGCGGATTGTCGGAACCGAGCGCGTTGCCCGCCACCCGGTCGATTGGAATGCCGTAGAACCCGCCGGGAACAACGACTGCACCGCGTAAAAAGGTGTCGACGTAGCGTCCAAACTGCCACCCAACCTCGGCGTCGATCTCAGTGCCAAGGATCTTCCCGAGACGCTCTGTCGCAGCGAACTCCGACCGACTGTACCCAAACGGCGGCTCGAGAAAATCGATGGTCTCGAAGTCAACGTCCGAAAACCCGGTGTCTTGCAGAAACCAGACTCCGCCCAGCGCGTGGAACCCAGACTCGAGCTGCACATTGCCCCACAGCTCAAGCGAGCGGGTCCCGGATTTCCGGCTCATGTCCTGGGGATTGTTGATGACCCCGTTGCGGCCCGTGTAGGCCGTGGGGTGAAGGCCAAAGAAGCGGTTGAGCAAGGTGCCACCGATGTGCTGGCCTTTCATCCCGACGTAGCCGTGGCTGAAGAGCAGACCATTGTTGGTGTGGACCGATCCCTGAGCCTCGAAGTAGCGAATCTGGGCGAGTACACCGGGGTTCTTCAACCCTTCGCGGCGGGTGTCGAGCCGTGCTCCCGCCCCCCACGAATACCCGTTGGTGTTGACGTTCTGCGCCACCTCTTCCTTGCGGTCGACCCCCGCCGACCCATTGAACTCCGCAAACGGGCGGATGGCCCCAAAGTCGGCATTTACCCGAACACCATAGTTGAGAAGGTAGTCGGCATCGGTGAAGTTTCCGAGGGCGCCGTTGTAGGAGATGTCGCTGCCCGTGCCTCGACCGTGCAGATCGCTGTAGAACACGTAGGCCTGGCCGCCCACCACGGTGTCCTCATCGTTGTCGAGGGTGAACGTGGCCCCAAATCGCCGCGTAAGCACGTCTCCGCGGAAGTAGAAGGTCTCGGGATTCTGTTGCCCAATCAGGTTGACGAAGTCGACTTCGTCGTAGTTTGCAGCCGTCGAATAGACGTTGATGGGCAACACGGTAAACCGAGCCCGATCGCTTACGGGGATGTCGATCCGAACCATGTCGAGCACGTCGGCCAAGACATAGTCGCGAACCCCTGGTCCGAGACCTCCGAGCGTATAGAACTGCCGACCGACGCGAAACCGCACCGCCCGATTGAGCGTGCGGGACGAGTAGAGGTCGACGTAGAGCGCGGGGAAGTAGATGAATCCACCAAAGCGGTTGGTTTCCCCGATCTGGTCATCGCCCCAAAGCCCTCGGTGCGACCCCGTCACCACGAAGCGCACCTGCGGGTCGATCTGGTAGCCGATTTCGAGCTGCGCCCCCGTGAAGGCGAAAGCGCCACGATCGTCGCTGTCCAAAATGGCTTGGTCAGAATCTTCGTTGAGCAGCCGGAAATCGATGTTGTCGTACTCGTAGTAGTGAGTCTCGAAGAACCCGCGCACCGTGAGCCGATCATCGTTTTCTTCGTCAACGACGTCGACCTGCGTGTCGCGATACTCGAGGTCCGGTCGGGTCTGTGCCCAGGCCCACGACGGCCAAAACAGGGCAGCAACAAACAACACGCGCATAGAGCAACTCCCGTGGATCGGTCGTTCCCCGCGGTGAACCGTCACTGCAGAACCATCGCCGGGGGACGCGCCACGCTAAGCCGAGCGCCGCAGCGTCGGAGGCATCGAAATGCTGCATCGTCAAGAGTCGCGGCGCAGAGCCTCAAACGCCCCTGCGTCGATCTTGTGACAGCGAATCAGTCCGTGAGGGGCTTCAGCTGCCCAACGCGCATCACGTTGACCTGATGTTCGTTGAACGAGTAGAGCACCGGGCCGGTAATCGCGTAGCGCTGGCCTACGGGCAACCGAATGCCGCGCCGTTGCAGCTCGACGTCGAGGCCCACCTTGAAGGCCGGGGCCTCGTCCGAGCGGTTCACGTAGCATATGGGCACAGGGTCGCCGCTGACCTGCTGGAGCGTGGTATCTGGCGCATCACCCGTACAAAGGTAGATCTCGCCAAAGCCTCCCAACTCGGCCGCCACGATGCCTTCCACGCGCACCGTGTTGCCAATGTCAGCGTCGGCGAGCAAACGGTCCGCCACGGGCTCGAAGTAAATGGGCTCGGGTCCTCGATCGATCTCGAGCACATCATGGGCTGAAATCATCGTCAGGCCAAAGCTCTCTTTCACCGCACGCACCAGAAGGGTCACGCGGTCACCCATGTCGAACTTGGAGACCTTGGAGTCGCCCAGCACGAAGAAGCCGCCCGACGCATCCTGCACAAAGTAGCTTCCGAAGTACTTCTCATCGCTATCGACGGCGAATTCACCTTCGGGACGGCACCCCTGCACCTTGATGTACTGACGCGGATGCAAGGTCACGACGCCTGTGATCTCGACGGGAAGGCGGTCATCGGTGCGCCACCCCCCACAACCTTGGGTCGGTGGGTCATGCGGCGAGAACCAGGTCTCGGCGGAATCAGGTCTTGGGACCTCGCCGATGGGCGTGGCCCCCGTGAACGTATAGTTCACGTCGGTGAACTGCAGCGGCTCGACGACGTCGAGTTCTTCGCCTTCGTCGTACCACTCTTGCCAATCACGACGCAGCCGTTGCTCGCCACACGCCATCGCAGACAGGAGCAAGATCGAGATCGCGGTTCGCATCAGGCCGTCTCCGTCGAGGTCAGTAGTCGCGGTGCCAGTCGAAGTTGCTCGCGTCGATCTGCGGACTGCCGCCGAAGGCGTTCATTGGACCGACGTACTGCAGGCAAACGTCCTTCTCGAGGAACTGAGACTCGGAACGCAAGGTGATCGTTTGCCCCTTTGCGTACTCGAATTCGTAGCAGTTCGGGTCGCCACACGGAACCCCATCGTCGAGGATCTTGCCGTAGGCCTCGATGATCGCGTGCCCCTCGTCAGGCACCGTGAGGGGAGCCTCGTTGATCGCTTGCGCCACCCAAACTTCTTCGGCCTGACCCGTGATCTGAAGGTTCGTGATGCCCTCGTTCAGCACCGTAAAGTCCGGCGACCCCGTGGTCTCGTTCACCACCTGCCCCAAGCCGCCAAAGTTGGACACGACATTGACATCGAAATCGACGATGTCACCGGCTTCGAGGCCCACCGACTCGGGCACCGTCACAAAGCGGAAGTACATGCCGCCCGAGCTGTCGGCCGCCCAAAACTCCAAAACATCGGTACCCGAAGGACGGAACCCGATCATGGTCACCGTGGCCCCACGCACCTCGAGCGGGTTGTCGAGCACGGTGAGCTGGCTGACCGCATTCGCCGCGCTCCGCACCGCGCTTAGGCCCGCATCACTGGAGGGCCGCTCCGAGGTGATCCCCACCCCATACAGCGGGTGCTGGTCCCACCAGGGGCCAAGCTGGGCCGGCTCACCACAGATGATCTCGACGTCGGTGTCGGTGTCTGCATCGGTATCGGCGTCCGTGTCGGCATCGGCGTCGCCATCCGCGTCCGCATCGGTATCGGCATCCGCATCCGCGTCGGTGTCCAAATCCTCGTCCAACGGAATACGGGAACATGCGGCCAGAAGGCCCAGGCACAGCCAAGACAAGCGCATAAAGACTCCTTTTTGGGGCAGCGCTCGCACTTATCCACCCTTCGTGCCGCACCATGTGACAATTCGGCGCGAACCCGCCTCCCCGGGCGGGGAGTCCGGCTCCTTCCCGACGCGGGTTACAAGGCTCCCGCTCTCGCCGATGTTCCACCCTTCTTCGAGCTGCACGCGACCATGGGCGAACGACCTTCCCATCTTCCTCCCGGCACCCCCCTCGGCGACCACTACACGATCGAGGGGCTCGTGCGCCTGTCCGAAGGGCGCATGTTCTACCTGGCCAACGACGTGCGCCCCGACCTTCCCGAGCGGCGCTGTTGGACGTGTGGTCACCTCGAAACGCCGCGGACCGAATCTGAGTGTCAGAGCTGTGGCACGGCGTTGACCGACCGGCGCTTCCTGATTTCGGCGCGCTGGAGCAACGAGCATTTCGATGCCTACATCGATTTCTTCCGCAAGCAGCTCGACCACCCAGGGCTCGCCACCCCGGTCGACGTCTTCGTGATCGACGGGGTTCTGTTCTCGGTCATTCCCTACGCGGGCGAAGGCCTAATGGTCGACGAAGCAGCCCCCTTACGGAACGCTCGGCTGCTCGACCTCGGCCAACGCATCGCGGGCACACTGGCCTACCTGCAGCACAGCGGCGTCTCGGTCGCCTACGTGAACCGAGCCAATCTCCTGGTTTCGCCCGACAATACGATCAAGCTCTTCGACCTCGAAGTCTCCGAGACCCTCGAAAATGGGCACGCCATCTCACCCGAGATTCAGGCGGGCGCGCTCGGCAGCATTGGCGAAATGCTGAAGAAGTACTGCGATATCGAAGCGGAAAACCTCATCCACTTCATGCAGGAAGCCGAAGACGGCATCTACGACAGCGTGGCGCGGTTTGGTCGCGAGATCGAAGATCGGTTCGAGAACTTCGCGCCGCTCACCTACCCTCCGGTCCTCGGAGGCATGTCGGACGTCGGGCTCACGCGACAGCTCAACGAAGACAACTGGGGTTGGGTCAGGCTGTCCGACCGGGCAAAACTCTACGTGGTGGCCGACGGAATGGGCGGGCACGACGGCGGCGAAGTCGCCTCGGCCATGGCCGTCCGTACGATCTGTGAGATCGCCCGAGAGCGTGAAGCGCTCGCTCCTGAAGGCGAAGACGCCATCGAAAACCTGCTCGACGAGTCTTTTCAGCTCGCCAACAACACGGTCAAAGATGCGGCCGAGCAGAAGGGCACCGACATGGGCACCACGCTCGTGTGCATCCTGGTCCTCGATGAGCGCGTGGGCTTCATGGCCAACGTCGGCGACTCACGCGGCTACCTGATGCGTGACGGCGTGCTGCACCAGATCACAAAAGACCACAGCCTGGTCCAGAAGATGGTGGAGCGGGGCCGCATCACCCAGGAAGAAGCCCGTCACCATCCCCACAGCAACATTTTGCTCCGCACCGTCGGCACCGAACGCGACATCGACATCGACATCTTCCGCGTCGAGATCGAAAAGGGCGACCGGGTGCTCATGTGCTCGGACGGGCTGTGGGGTGAGGTCGAGGATCGCGACATGGAGTCCATCCTCAACACCTATGCGGACCCCCGAATCGCCTCCCGGGAACTCATCCGCGCCGCGCATCATGGCGGCGGCAAAGACAACGTCACGCTCATGATCGTCGAAATCCCGTAGCCTGAAGACCCCACTCCGGAGTCTTCATGACCCTGCTCACGGCACTCATCGCTGGGGCCTCGGCCCAGACTACCCAAGATCTTGCGGTGTGGACGGCAGTATTGGCGTCCCCCGACCTTACGGATCGGACCCGACTGTGGTTTGACGGCCACACTCGTCGCGATGCCGGACGGTTTCTTGCGATCGTGCGACCAGGAGTGGGGCTGCAGTTCAACGACGCGGTGTCGGGATGGATTGGCTACGGCTGGATTCCATCGATCCCCGACGAAGGCGACACGACCCACGAGCACCGCATCTGGGAGCAACTGATCGCCAACCTCGGACTTGGCGATCGGGCTAGCCTACAGTCTCGCACCCGGTTCGAGCAACGCTTTGCCGGGAGTGGAGGCGAGGTCGGTCTGCGGCTCCGGGAGTTCGTTCGCTTCACCCTGCCTCCCGACCAACCCAAGCGGGTCCGACTCGCATTGTGGGACGAGCTGTTCGTCGGTCTGAACGACACCGACTGGGGGGCGGTAGGGGGCATCGACCAAAACCGACTCTTCGTCGGGGCCGGCCTTCCCGTTTCGCACGGAGGCCGAGTCGAACTCGGATTGCTGAACGTGCTGTTGCCACGCGATGACCTCAACGTCACCTGGGTCATCGCGGCCAACTGGTTCCCGTCCCGTCAGGTCTTGCGACCCAACCGTTAGTGGTACGCCCGCTCGATGACGTAGAAGTCCACGCGTCGGTTGCGTTCCCAGGCCTCTCGGGTCGAGCGGGTGTCCAAGGGGAGTCCTTCCCCGAGTCCCACCGCCTGCAGGCGATTGGGAGCGACGCCGCGGTCGATCAGGTACTTGCGAACCGCAGCGGCCCGCCGGGTTGACAAGTCAAGGTTGTAGGCTGCATCTCCCCGCTCATCGGTGTGACCTTCGATGCGAATCAGCGTCAGTTCGGGATGATCCACCAGCAGCTCCGCCACTTCGTCGAGCAATGCGTACGATCGAGGCTGGATGGTGGCGCGATCCGTGTCGAAGTACACCCGGTCCCGCAGATCGATGGTGTCGCGCCCTAGCTCGGCCTTGGGCTCCACCGGACTTGGCGCCTCCTTGCGAGCTCGCGGTCGGCGCCCCGTGCGAAGGCCTAGCCCGAGCACCGCCCGCCAATCCGGAGCGCCAATGCCGCCCGTGATCGCCGTGCCAAATCCAGCTCGTACGTCAAGAACATCGGTGGCCGGTAGATACCCGCTCAACAGCCACTCAATGGGCGTGCTCGTCGAGGCGAGTTCGCGAAGCGGAAGGTCCCCCGCCAGCTCCAACGCCGCGCCGGCGCGCTCCGAAAAGGCGTACGCCAGGGCCGTGCGAACCACGACGAAGTCATTGAGCGCCACGTTCTCGAGTTCGACGTTCGGCGCTCCCTTCACCCCGACGTTCGCGGCCCACAACCACCGCCCAAAAGGACGATCCACGACGGCGGCAGCCTCCCACCCCGTTCGCGGCGTCCCCAGCGCTGTGTCAACCGTCGACGTAGGCAACGTCAGACGCCCTTGCAGCGCAAGCCCCCACGAGGCCGGCCCCGTCAGCAGGGCTACGCGGCCGTCGAGGGCCACGTCACCAAGGCCCGCCTGCCCATCGGCCACATCGGACCGGGACCACAGGTACACCGGCAACGCAACGCCAATGCGGGCTCGTTTCGAGTGAAGCGAGCCCATCACATCGGCCTGCAGCACGCTGCGCACAAGCCGTGTTCGTGAGCCGTCAATGGCCGTGTAGGCCAACGGTTCGTCGGCATAGTGGAGTAGGGACCGCAGCTGAACCGTCTGCCCTCGTGAGGGCCGTGCATCGTCGGTCCACAGCGTCGACCGCCCGTCGAGCGTCGGGCGGAACCGTTGAGCATTGAGGGTGGGGACTGCCCCGTCGGTGACCGGCTGGGCCATCGCAAGACTGCACCACGCGATCATGGCCGCCTCCGAGCCAGCAGCGCCAACAGAAAGACCCACGCGATCGATGTGCCGCCCGTCTGGCATCCACCGCCACATCCGCCGCTATACAGACCGATGGGCGGGCCCTCGAGTCCATCCCCGTTTTCGTCCCCGACGGGATCTTGCCAAGCGGGAATCCCGTCCCCGTCGTGATCGGGCTCCACCGCCGCCTCCCCGCCTTCGTCAGGGTCGTAGGCCTCATCGAGCCCATCGCCGTCCGCATCGCGGCCGGTGGGGGGACGGTCCGACTCCCCGTCCTCGTCGATGTCGTGGGCCTCGGTCGCATCCGGCCGGCCGTCATCATCCGAATCCAAATCGAGGTAGTCAGGCTGGCCATCGCCATCGGTGTCGTTGGGTTCTCGCGCGGTGAGCAGCCCATCGCCATCATCGTCGACATCACGCCGATCCACCACCCCGTCGGAATCCCCATCGGGTTCGGGCGCCTCGGTGCCTCCGCGGTCGGGATCGTACGCGTCGTCAAGGCCGTCGTCATCGGCATCGACGCCTGCCGGAGGCACGTCCGCCACGCCATCCGAATCGGCATCGTGGCCCTCGATGGCATCCACAATGCCATCGTTGTCCGAGTCGAGATCGAGGTAGTCGGGTTGCCCATCACCGTCGGTATCAACGGTGCCTTCCACGTCGTCTGTGACCCCATCATCATCAGCATCGAGGTCGACCACGTCGGGAAGCCCGTCCCCATCGGTGTCTCGAGGAGAGTCGCACCGTTCCTCGATCCCCGCTTCGATCGCATCCTCGATGCCATCGCCATCCGCATCTGGATCGTGTGCATTGACGAAGCCATCGCCATCGACATCGTCGTTGGGGAACGCCCCTTCGACCGTGCTGTCGATGCCATCGCCATCCGGATCCGCCAGGTCGATCCGCCAGGTGCCGTTCGCGAGCGTATTGGGCGTCACCTGAATCGACATCCGTGGTCGGCCGGGGGGCTGCAAACGCAGCACATAGGTCTCATCCGGACCGTCGGTCAAGCCAAAGTGAAGGTAGGGCACGCCCTGCGAACCGTGGCCTTTGCCTGTGTTTACGTGGCGCAGTCCCCCTGGCGTGCCATCGGGTCGATCCAGCCAGCCCAGAGTGCCCCACGCGGTGCGCAACACCGGATCCTCGACACAATCGTCGGGAGCAGCGACCGCCCCGACCCGTTCTTCAGGGAGCACGATCATGGCGCGATCGTCGTCCTGGTCGTTTCGGTACAGCCGATTTCCGCCATCGGAACTTACGAACAGGTCGAGGTCTCCATCGGCGTCGACATCACCAAAGATCGCGGACTCTTCGTCTCCCGTGGTCGCAAATCCCTTCACCTCGACAAAGGAGAACGCGCCGTCGTTGCGAAAGAACCGTCCTCCCGAGGGGCCAGCCAAGTACAGGTCGAGATCGCCATCGTGGTCGGTGTCACCGCAGTCCACCCCATCGAAGGCCACCGAAGCGTCGAGGGCGGGGACTCCGGTAGCGACCCAGGCGCCACCTTGGTTCTCGAAGAACTGATTCGCTTCGTCGGCGTTGTCTTCCGAGGACCCGCCGTGCGACCAGAACAAGTCCAGATCTCCGTCATCGTCGACATCGCAGAAGATCACGCCGCCCTTGTTGTTGTTGGGCGCAGAGAAATCAAAGTTTGCCGATTCGACAAACGAACCATCTCCCTGATTGACGTAGAGGTCGGGCAACCCGTTCTTTCGGTCGATGAAGTCGATGTCGCCATCGGCGTCGACGTCGCCAAAGGCGGTGTAGTCGCCGGCCGATGACCCCGTGGCGTCAAGGCCAGTTCCCTGCCGCACGGTGAACGAGGGGACCGAAGCCCCGTCGTTTTCGTAGACGTAGATGCCGAGGTGGTTGTCGACACACAGGTCGAAATCCCCGTCGGTGTCGATGTCGAGAAAGCCGACCCCTTCCATGTTGAGGTAGTCAACCCCCAGCACATCGACGTCCAAGACGATGTCTGGGCCATCGAGCCCGCCGAGCTGGAACTGCTCGTTTGGACCGCGATTGAGGAACACCTCGAGGGTGGGAACCTGGTTGCGGACGAAGTCGACGTAGCCGTCTTGGTTGAGGTCCACCGCTACCGTCGAGCGCTCGAGCTGCCCGACAAAGCCGGGTGCCCGGAGCGCGGTCACATCGGTGAACAATCCGCTACCGTCGTTTTCGAGCAGGTGGGAGCCCGCCGCCACATCGGTGTTGAACACGATGTCCAAATCACCGTCGTGGTCGTAGTCGATGAAGACACTCCCGCCATCCTTGATGTCGGTGTTGCCAACGCCGGCCCCCGCGGAATCGTCCACGAAGCCGGCGTGCGCCTGCCAGATCCAGAGCCACATCCGCGCCTCGCATGCATCCCGTCGGGGCATCGGCACCACTTTGGCAAGTGTGACTCGCTGGCGAGACGGTTCGCGAAGCGAACGGCCGGAGTCCGAGCGAAGCGGAGCTTTGCCGAAGACAGGGAGGCCGAGTCGAGCCGGCGTAAGGTTTGCGGCGAGACGGTTCGCGAAGCGAAC
>JBCCQY010000073.1:0-41792 GCA_039208735.1 Myxococcota bacterium
CTCCAACCTTGGCCCGTCGGAGGTTGGCCCGTCGGAGTTTGGCCAATGGGAGTTTGGCACCTCGGAGGTCAGCCTCTCTGAGGTTGGCAACTTCGAGGCGGGCCCCCGAAAGGTCCGCCCCCGAAAGGTCTGCCCCCGCGAGGTGGACCCCTTTGAATTTGGCCCCAGAAAGGTTGGCCCCTTTGAGGTTGGCACTTTGGAGTCTAGCCTCCGAAAGGTCGGCCCCTTCGAGGTCGGCCCCAGAAAGGTTGGCCCCAGAAAGGTTTCTCCCTTTGAGGTCGGTGCCTTTGAGGCTCACTCTTCTAAGGTGGACCCCTTTGAATTTGGCCCCTTCGAGGTCGGCCCCTTCGAGGTCGGCCCCTTCGAGGTCGGCCCCTTCGAGGTCGGCCCCCGCGAGGTGGACCCCTTTGAGGTCAGCCTTTCGGAGGTTGACTCCTCTGAGGGTGGCTCTCTTGAGATTGGCCCCCTTGAGATTGGCCCCTTCGAGGTCGGCCTCTTCGAGGTCGGCCCCTTCGAGGTTGGCTCCTTTGAGATTGACGCGCTTAAGGAAGGCGTTTTGGAGGTCTGCCTTGGCGAGGGGCGCATCCGTGAGGTCAGCGAGCGCGAAGCTCCACACGTACTTCTTACCTGCGAACGATACTCCAGCTGTGACGTACGCCATCAGCAGTTGCCCTTTCTCCTCCGGCGTCATTCCCGGATGAGGCACGGCGAGGTCGGGGTCGGGAGGGGTCTCGTCTTCCGCCATCATCACTCCTGTTGCCCAGCACACGACGCTCTAAGACGATTATTGCATGGGTTGCCGAATTGGCAGCCGACCTTGACAGGTCCTTCTGATGCCCAAGAGCCCACCGCATGGGATCCGAATCCTCGAGGTCATCGTCCTGGTTGCAGCTCGAGAAACATGTACAGCCAGTGGTGGTGAGGCTCGTGGCCAACTCCAAGACACATCGACGGAGGGATGATGCCCCTCGCAAACCTTCAGAAGAAGCTGACTGTACCGGATGAATACATCACGGAGCGCGACGTTAAGCAGATGATTGGTAAGCTCGATCTGTCGAACGACGAGGACCGCAAAGTCGCACGGGACTGGTTTCTAGATCGGGGCAAAGCCGCTAATGCGAAGCTCGTTGGTCGGCACCAAAGCTTGTCCTTTCACTTCGGGGATTACCTGTTTCGCATCAAGGCTCATCTAACGCGGCCGCAGGAGGACGCCCTACTGGGCACTCTGCTCGGTGAGCGGCCCTGGACGAGCTTGCCAAAACACCTTCGAGAATTTGTGGTGCGGCTACTCCAGGCGCAGGGTCACCACGCCGCGGTGGCCGGGGCGACGAACCCGCAGACAGGCCGTAAGATCCAAGCCCTTACGGTCGACGGGCGACCTGTCACGCCGAGGCGCGCCAAGGTCCCTTGGCTGCCTGGAGACGCCGACATCGCCAAGTGGAAGCGCCAACAGCGAGAGAAGCTCGCCGAAGGCATGCCGGCGCGGCGCCCATTGGTGGAGGTCTGATGGGTAACCTGCGCATCCGGGCGTTCTTCGCCTGGTACGATATGTGGGTGGGCGCATACATCGACCGCGTCAATCGTCGCATCTATGTCTGCCCGCTGCCGTGCTGCGTTTTCGTATTCGAGCGCCGCTCCGTGTTGGATCAACTCCCGCTTGTCCACGGTCGGTGCGAGTTTGCGCCGTCCTACACGGCCTGCGGCAGGCCAAGAGGTCGATGCGAGGTCGCCGTCGAGCGTCGCCTCGTGACGTGCCCCGCCTGTTTGGAAGAGATTCCGATGGTGGAGGCATGATGGAAAATCCCCTGTTCGCGATTCCGGAATCGAAAGCACCGTTGTGCGAGCGCTGCGGGCTCCATCCATCGGAGGAGCACGGACGACCCGGCCCGCCGTCCTACCGCCCCGATGCGGAAGGCGGCCTTCTGAGCACGTGGCAGACCGCGTGCCTCTGCACGAAGTGCTGGGACCGCCTGTGGTCGGCCTACGAGAGGCGGCAGCACGACCCCAAGGTGCGTGACCGACTTGAGCGGTTGCGGGCTTGGAGGGTCGGGGAACTCATCGGGTTCCGGGAACCGCGCAAGCAACTGGCGCTTCCGGGCGCCGACACACAGATGGAGGGATGATGAGAAGGAGGTTGGAAGTTCGACCAAACCCCCGGCCAGACATGATTGAGGTCCGCGCCTGTCGCGGCGGCTCTGTAGGTATCACTCTGCTTAACTACATCGGTCGAAACCTCGAATACTTGACGCCGACCCAGGCTCGTGACTTGGCTGCGCTTCTCATCAACGCAGCCAAAGAAGCCGAAGAAGCTGCCAAAACCACCTGCGCCCCAGGCGTGACGGAGGGGTGATGCACTTTGCCGCCTTCGCCCACGAGCCTCGGCACTCCGACTACACCGGCGAGCCGACTGCGACCTGGACGGTGCGGGGAGGCCCCGCAATCGGGGAAACCTTCGTGGTCGACGAACAGATGCGGTGGATCTACCGCGTGGTTGGCCGAGAGCATGCCGTCCAAACGCGCAACCCCGGCGATCAGCTTGAGGAAGCGCTCCAGGCCGTGTGGGAGGCAGGGTACCTCGCTGCGGTCGCAGACCCGGCCAACGGTGGGCCGCCCGATGCGTCCGACTGATGGACCAGCTGGCCCTCGCAGCGCTGCTCCTGTTGCTCGTCGGGGCGTGGGTCTGGGCGCTGCTCACACACAAACCCGACCGAGGTGAATGATGGTAGCAAAGCCCGAAATTGATCGCGCATCCCCACCCATGTGGCTCCCCGTCGAGCGGGTTTGGGTCGGTGGCGTCGAGGTGCAGGGCATCCGGTTCCGCGATGGGGCGGAGACCGAGACGACGTGGGTGGTTTGGGAGGACGGATGGGGGCGGTCGCTCCTGCGGGACGTAGACGTCGAACAGTTTGAGGGGCGCAATGAAGAGCGATGAGCAACCGCTCACGCATCGTGAGGTGCGTGAGCTGATGAAGATCAAGGCGGACGCACTACGGGCGCTCATGGCTGACACGCCAGAGGGCGCGCGTCGGCCTTGGCGGAACATCGGATCCCCTCGTCGGCCACGATATCGCTGGTTTGGCGGGGTAAAGGCGATCGTAGGCTGGCTGGATGAGGTGCAGGAATGGCGAGCTACACGAAGCGAGGCGAAGGCTGGTCGATCCGCTGGCGGGACCCCGACGGGACGAGCCGGCGTAGGCAAGTCCCGGACGCCCGGACGCGCGACACGCTCCTCCGCGAAATCGACGCGGCGCACGCCCTCGGACGGCGATGGGAGCCCGCAGCGGTCGGAGTCGACCACAGCATGGCTGCTGCGGCAGTCGGATACCTAAGGGCTGTCCGACGCCGACTCAGGCCTCGCACCGTCGAGTCCCAGGCGCGTACCATCGCAGACTTCCTCGACTGGGTGGGCGCCCGGATCCGACGGCAGCACGTCGGGGTCGATGTCCTGTCGCGCAAGCTTATGCTCGCCCACTACGACGACATGGTGGACCGAGGGCTAGCCTTGTCCACGGCAAAGGTGAGGATTTCGCACCTGCGCCAGTTTTGGGCCTGGTGCCACGACGATGAGGACTTCGGTGAGCATACGCCGCGCCCGCGAAAGATCGACGTAGCCTCCCCCACGCCACGCGAGACGATTGCGCCGACATGGGAGCAGATGGACGCCATGATCATGGCGCTTTCTCTCGTGCACTACCAGCGCCTTGCCACGGTCTTACGGTGTACGGGGCTGCGCAAGGTACAGGCCATGGGCCTGCGGTGGTCGGACATCGACCTCGATCGGGGCACGCTCTATGTTCGCCCCGAGCTTGGCAAGACCCGCCAGGAGCGATCCGGACGCGTCGTCCCATTGCCCCCGGTCTTGCTCGACGAGATCGCCTCGTGGGGGCAGCGCCGCGGATGGCTCATCGATTGGCCCACGGAGGCGCGAAAGCCGCATAGCGGTACCATCGAGCATGCGTGGCGGCTGGCGGGCGTCGATGAGCGGGTGTGGAGGCAGCGAACCGTCCACTGCCTGCGCAAGGGCCATGCGTCGGGTCTCCGCGAGCTTGGCGCCAACCACTTCGCCGTCGAGTATCTGCAGGGTCGGACCATGGGTGTCGCTGGGACATACACGGATCCTCGCGCGCTGCCGCTTGCGGAGGCCGTGGCTCTCGTTCCCCCGATCGGGGGGGATCGCGAAGCTGCGGATCGGATCCCGATCCTGCGTTCGGTTGAGGCATGAAGAGGTGTTCAGCGATGTGTCCCGATGTGTCCGTGGTGTGTCCGAGCCTCGCTTGGCTCCTCTCTCGACGATGACGAAATCAGTGCAATCACATCGAGCCGAGCCGTATCCGGTTACGGCCCGGCGCGGAGGCCGCATGCGCGTACGACCCATACCCTTCACGGGCTATCCCTTGGACCGCGCGGACGAGGTCCGGAAGCGACCCGAGGATTTGGAGGCAGCCTGGAAGAACCCTGAAGCTAGGGTCCTGGGCATGTGGCGAGGCAAGCCCTTGGTCACCGCTGAACCGTTGGGCGTCAACCTCGATTCGGCCGACCTGCCAGGCGAGCCGTTCGTACGGTTGTTTCTTGGCTTCGACGAATCGAACGTCCCATGGTTTGCCGTCAGCTTCGATCCGGCAAAGGACGCTCTTGAGGTGTCGGATGGGACCTTTGGTGACCTCCGACCTCTCGCGGGACGACTGCCGCTCGACCAGGCAGCCCTGTTTGGAACGGCCCGTTCGGTGTTTGCTTGGCATCGAACGCATCGTTTCTGTGCCAATTGTGGGTCGGCGTCCGAGGCGGTCGAGGGCGGCTGGAAGCGACAGTGTCCATCCTGCGGAAAGGAACATTTTCCCAGAGTGGAGCCGGTCATTATCGCGCTGGTGACCCACGGGGATGCAGTACTGTTGGGTCGCGGTCCCAAGTGGCCTGAACGATTCTTCAGCTGTCTCGCTGGGTTTGTGGAGCCCGGCGAGACGATCGGTGATGCGACACGGCGCGAGGTTTTCGAAGAGGCTGGGGTCACCGTCGATGATGTGAGCTACCTGTTTGGGCAGCCGTGGCCGTTTCCCGCTTCCTTGATGTTGGGGGTCCAAGCCGAGGCGCGAGACCGCGCCGTACGGGTCGATGGTGTGGAGCTGGCCGAGGCTCGTTGGTTCACCCGTGAAGAGGTGCAGGCGATGCTGGCGGGAACCCATCCCGACGTCAGGCCTCCGTTCCCCATCGCGGTGGCTCACCATCTTCTGAGGCATTGGGTGACTTCGCCCAAATAGGCGTCCTGGAAGTGAGGGGTGAAAGTCTGTTCAGCGACTTCGCCGCTCTGGCTTCCGGGCCGCTCGGTCGAAGGGCGGATAGCGCACGGGCATGCGTGACGACCTGATTGCAATCGTGGGCGTCGGGGTTCGATTGCCCGGCGGCGCCACAGACCGAACCAGCACCTGGCAACGTTTCCGGGAAGGCACCGACGCCATTGGGCCTGTCCCGCCCGGTCGATGGGCGCTCGAAGCGCGGACCACGTCGCGAGGCGTCGCCGTCCCCACCGACGGGGGCTTCCTGTCGGGCATCGATGCGTTCGAGCCAGAGGTCTTTGGCATTTCGCCTCGCGAGGCCACTGCGATGGACCCGCAGCAGCGACTCTTGCTCGAGGTCGCCTGGGAGGCCTTCGAAGACGCGGGCCAGTCCCCGCTGGGCCAAGCACGTTCGCGAACCGGTGTCTACGTCGGCATGGGATTGGTTGATTGGTCAAGGCGAACCTTTGGGTCCGGCGACACCCAACGCCTTGACGCCCACTCGGGCACGGGCGCGTTTGCCAGCGTCGCGGCGGGGCGCGTCAGCTATGTGCTCGGCCTCAATGGCCCGGCTCTGGCGGTCCAGACGGCGTGTAGTTCGACGCTGGTAGCGATTCACCTTGCGGTTCGAGCGTTGCGGGAGGGGTCGTGCGACCAGGCCCTGGCTGGTGGCGTCAACCTGCTGCTCTCGCCAGACCCTACGACCTACTTTGCCGAACTGGGAGCGCTGTCACCCACCGGGCGCTGTCGCACGTTCGACCACGAGGCCGATGGCTACGTGCGTAGCGAAGGGGCCGGGCTGTTCCTTTTGAAGCCTCTGTCGCGTGCGCAGGCTGACGGTGACCGCATCCTCGCCGTCATTCATGGGTCTGCGATCAACCACGACGGTCGTAGCAACGGCCTCACAGCGCCGAGCGGGCGAGCGCAACAGGCCGTCATCCAAGCGGCGCTTGCCGATGCAGAATGCGCGCCCGACGAGGTCGTCTGGATCGAGGCTCACGGCACGGGCACTCCGCTGGGTGACCCGATCGAGATGGCCGCGTTGCAAGCAGTCTTTCACTCCCGAAAACGGCCGCTCTACGTCTCGTCAGCCAAGACGATCATGGGCCATGGTGAAGCCGCGGCGGGTGTTGCTTCGTTGCTCCGCACCATGGGGGTGCTGAAGCACCGGGTCACCGCTCCACACCTGCATTTTACGCGTCTCAATCCGCGCATTCAGGAGGTGGAAGGGTTCGTGGTGCCCACGGCCGCTAACCCCTGGACCGACGGCGGTCTGGCGGGCATTAGCGGCTTTGGCCTGTCGGGTACGAATGCTCACCTCATCGTCGGACCTCCTCCCGAGCGTGCCTGGAAGGGGGCAACGGGAGCCACGTTGCTCGCCGTTGGTGCGCAGTCCGAACCTGCCTTGCGAGCCCGATGGACTCAGCTGCGGGGTCTCGTTCAGCGAGGGGATGCTGAACTCGCGAGAGTGGGTCGGGCGGCCACGCTCGCCCAGTCAGCCCACCGCGTTCGCGTTGCCATGGTGGTGGACGATGCGGAGTCGCTGCCCGAGACCGTGCAAGGGGTCAAACCCGAGGCCGACCCACCCCTTGTGTTCGCCTACACCGGCCAGGGAAGCCAAAACCCTGGCATGGGGCGGGCGCTTTACGAGGGGTTCGCGGTTTACCGTGAGGCGCTCGATGCGGTCGAGGCCATCCACCAGGAGTGTACCGGCGAATCGTTGATCGAGGTCATTCATGGCGACGATGCAGATCGTCTCCGCGACACGAAGTACACCCAGCCCGCCATCGTGGCCGTGGGCTACGCGCTGACCCAGTGGTGGGCATCGCTCGGGGTTGTGCCCGACGCGGTCCTTGGCCACAGCGTAGGGGAAATCACGGCCGCCTTGACGGCTGGCGTCTTCTCGCTCGAAGACGCCATGGGCTTCGCGATTGCGCGGGGGCGCGCCATGTCTGCGTTGCCCGAAGGCGGCGCCATGGTGGCCATTCGGGCCGATGCGGCTCGCGTCGAAGACGTCATCGAGGGGCTTGGGCATCCCGCCGATCTTGGCATTGCGGCGTTCAATAGTTCAGAAGAGACGGTCGTATCGGGTCGAGAGTCCGACATCGACACGTTGGTGGCCCGTCTTGACGCTGACGACATCGAAGCCCGCAAGCTTCTGGTGTCGCATGCGTTCCACTCGCCGCTCATGCAGCCCGTGATTGAGGAACTGAAGGCCTACCTCGAAGGACTCACCCTCCATCCGCCCCGACTGGACTTCTTCAGTGCGTTGGCGCGAGCAGAGCGTGAAGGCGAGGCCGAGTGGAGCCTTGCTTCGACGGAACACTGGACGCGGCACATCCTTGAGCCGGTGCACTTCGCCGACGCGGTTCGAGCGGCGGCAGAGGCCGACTACGATGTGTTCGTTGAGGTGGGTCCCAAACGGGTCCTCGCGATTCACGGCGGTCGCGTGGTTCCTGGCGCGACCTGGCTTGGCGCGCTGCACCCCCATCAGCCCGATCGCGTACGGGTGCTCGACACGGTGGCGGCCCTGCTTCGACAGGGGGTGCACGCCGACCTACGACAGCTCTATACCGACGTCGAACCCGCCGACCTGCCGCCCTATCCGTTCCAGCGACAGTCGTTTTGGTTGCCGGAATTGGCCGGGCATGCTCGCGAAGGGGCGGCGGTACCGCGCTACCGCTACGCATGGGAACGGTCTACGCCCAATCCCGTGCCGGCGCTCGATGCTGAGCGCTGGATTGTGGTCGGTAACCCCGAAGGCATCGGGGCCATGCTTCAGCGGCAGCTCGACGACATCGGCCATTCCGCATCCTGCACGCCGGCATTGCCCGATGAGGCCGGTCCGTTCCAGGTGCTGGCGTTCGTAACCGAGCCTTTGCCGGAATCTGAGGGACTGAACCAACGGATTGCGAGCCAAACCACCGCAATGAGGTTGGTGTTGACCGCCGTGCGAGGGTTCCTCGCCGACGCTCGGGTGGCCCGGCTCTGGGTGGTGCGCAGAGGCAAGGCCAACGATCTGTTTGCGGCCACCTTGGCCGGCTTGGGGGCGACCCTTGCCATCGAGGAGCCGGAGCGCTTTGCAGGCGTCATCCGCCTCGCACCCCGCCTCACGCCTGAAACGGCCACTTCCGAGCTGTTGGCCGCCATTCAAGCTGAGGACGGAGAGGATTTGGTCGTCGTGGGGCGGTCGGGCCGCTCCGTACCGCGGTTGGTGCCCGCGTTGGCGCAGAATCCTCTCCTTCCGCACCTCGACCCCGATGCACGCTACATCGTGTCCGGCGGACTGGGGGCCCTTGGTCTGCTCATCGCGAGTCAGCTCGTCGATTTGGGAGCGCGGCATCTCGTGCTCCTCACGCGCAGTGGTCCTCCATCGTCGGGCGATCATCCGGTGTCGGTAGCCCTGGCGAACCTCCGTGACCGCGGGGCTCGCATTCAGACGCCGAAAGCAGACGTGGCCGACCCAGAGGCCATGCTGCTGGCCCTCGAGATGGGGACCGGACCCATCAAGGGCGTGGTCCACGCGGCGGGCTTTGCCAGTGTGGGTCCCTTCATCGAGTTGACCGATGACGAGATGATGGGGCCCGTACGGACCAAGCTTGTGGGAGCCGAGGTGCTCGCATCCCTTACGACCCGAGAGCCTCTCGACTTCTTTCTCTTGATCAGCTCGGTGTCTGCCATCTGGGGCAGTCAAGGAATTTCAAGCTATGGCGCAGCGAATCGCGCAATTCATGCGTTTGCGCGGCGTCGGCGCAAACAGGGGCGTCCGGCAACTGCGCTGGCGTTAGGCCCGCTTGCCCTGGGTGGCATCGCCAAGCCCGAAGATCTGGTCGAACTGGCTCGCATGGGCCTGCGTCCGATTGGCAACGAGGTACTGCTGGCCGCCATTGTGGGCGCTTTGCACCGTCAGGCCGAACCGGAGCTGATCGTCGCCGACGTGGATTGGAACACGCTCGCGCCGGTCCTCGAGGCCCGCCGTCCTCGTCCCCTCCTCGACCGCGTCCGTCCGCTCAAGGCGGCTCCTTCGGCGGCCGCCGAAGGGTGGTTGGGGCAATTGCAAGAGGCACCGGCCGAGCTTCGGCGATCGTTGCTCGTACGCCAGTTGTCGGCCTTGGTGAGTCAGGTGTTGGGATTCGATGGTCCGGTCGATCCAGGCGTCGGCTTCTTTGAGCTGGGCCTCGATTCGCTGTTGGCTGTCGACCTCGCCGATCGATTGCGGGCGACGACCGGACTTGTGGTTCCGCCGACCGTGGCCTTTGACCATCCCACCGTGCATGCATTGGCACGACACGTCTTGGCCGAACTCGGCCTTTCGACCCACGCAGAGACCGCCGCGACGGCGCTCGTTGAAGACGAGCCCATTGCGATCGTCGGGTTCGCGTTGCGGTTTCCGGGGGCGTCCTCTCCCGAGGAGTTCTGGGCACTCTTGTCGCGAGGTGAAGACGCGGTCGGCCCCTCGCCGGCGTGGCGGTTCGGCGATGAACACCGACCTGTCGGAGGGTGGCTGGACGAGATTCGGGACTTCGACCCAGCTCGGTTTGCGATGTCGCCTTCAGAGGCGGCCGCCCTCGACCCCCAACAACGGCTGCTCCTCGAGGTTGCCACCGACGCCCTCGAACATGCAGGCCTTGCCCCAACCCGGCTCGAGGGTGCACCTGGAGCGGTATTCGTCGGTATTGGGCGTTCGGAGTATTGGTCGCGGCTTGACCCTCAGCGACCCGATGTGGAACCCATCCACGCCTGGTCTGGAACGGGCAACGAAACCAGCTTTGCGGCTGGGCGACTGGCGTGGCATTTGGGCTGGTCAGGCCCTGCGTTGGCCGTCAACACAGCCTGCAGCTCCTCGTTGGTGGCGGTCCACCTCGCTGCCCGGGCCTTGGCGAGGGGTGAGGCATCCATCGCTCTCGCAGGCGGCGTCCATGTACGCCTTGACGCCGATGCGGACCGCTACCTCGAACAGATCGGGGCCTTGTCGAAGTCCGGGCGGTGCCGGCCGTTCGATGCACGAGCCGACGGGTACGTTCGAGGCGAAGGGTGCGGCGTCGTTGTTCTGAAGCGCATCTCAGATGCCACCCGCGACGGGGACCGCATTTGGGGGGTGATCGCAGGTTCTGCGGTGGGTCACGATGGCCACAGCTCTGGGCTCACGGTGCCGAATGGGACGGCCCAGCAAGCAGTTTTGCGGCAGGCTCTCAGAGCGGCAGAGCTGGCGCCAGGCGACGTAGGGGTGCTCGAGGCGCATGGCACGGGGACCTCCCTTGGAGATCCCATCGAAATCGGCGCCGTCCAGTCGGTCTATACGGCTTCTCGGGGTCAGCCGCTGTTTGTGGGTTCCGTAAAAAGCCAGATTGGGCACCTTGAAACTGCGGCGGGGGTGGCCTCGCTTATCAAAATGGTGCTGGCTCTTCACCACCAACGGGTGCCGGGCACGCTGCACCTCGAGCGCGTGAACCCTGCGCTGCCCACCGATGAGATGCTCCGCTTTCCCAAGCGACTGCAGCCTTGGCCGAAGGGAGCGCCCGCAGCTGCGGTCAGCAGCTTCGGGTTGTCAGGGACGAACGCCCATCTTGTGATCACGCCGCCCCCCAGCACGGTGGGCGACCCTCTTCCGGGTCTACCCGTTCAGCTCCTCACCCTGTCCGCGCATCACGAACAGGCGCTCGAAGAGGTCCGTCGGGATGTGCGGGCGGCCCTCAAGCACCACCCGCCGCGGGACGTCGCGTCGATGCTGACGTACGGCCGTGCAGGGGGGCGACATCGGGTGGCCGTCGTCGGCTCCGATGCAGCCGAACTTCGCCGGCGCCTCGTTCAGCCCGAATGGAAAGGTGAAGTCGACCCCGCGCGCACCCTGCGGGTGGGATTTCTCATCACGGGTCAAGGCAGTCAACGGCGGGCGATGGCCGCGGGTCTCGCAAAGTCCGACCGTCTCTTTCGGCAAACGCTGGAAGAGGCCCTTCAGGCGTTGCCGGCCGAACGCATGAGTCCCGATGATCTTCGTTCGGTCTTGCTCGAAGACGACCCTCGCATTGACGACACGCGGTTCACGCAGCCCGCCTTGACCGCCTTCGCGTGGGCGCTCGCCGACCGTCTCGGGGATTGGGGCATCCGCCCTGAGGCGGTGGTGGGCCATTCGGTCGGAGAGATTCCCGCCGCAGTGATCGCGGGCTCGCTGACCATCGGGGAGGCGTTGGGGTTGGCCTGCGCTCGGGGCGAGGCCATGGCGCAGTTGTCCGAAGGGGGTGCCATGGCGGCGGCTACGCTGCCTGTCGACGCATTGCGGGCGCTGGTTGAAGAGCGCCCTTCGTTGGCCATCGCCGCGATCAATGCGCCTGATGAGACCGTCTTCGCAGGCGCTGTGAGCGAGGTCGAAGCACTCTTGGTGACGTTGGAAGGCAAAGGTGTTCGAACGCGCCGGCTCGACGTGGCTCACGCGTTCCACAGTGCGCTGGTGGAGCCTTCGCTGCGTGTCATCGCCGAGGCCAGCCCGACGGGGCGTGAAGCCTCGATCACCTGGATCAGCAGCACGACTGGGCGTCCCATCGCACGGCCTGATGCGAACCACTGGGTGCGACACGCCCGTTCTCCCGTCGACTTCGTTCGCGCTGTCGGTGCTCTCGCGGATCGGGTCGACGTCATGGTCGAACTCGGTCCTACCCCCGTGCTTACCGGGTTGGCGGCCCGCATCGCCCCGAGCCACGTGACGGTGCCCGCGTTGCGGCACACAGACCATCCCGTTTCGTCGTTGCTCGAACTGGCCGCTGAACTTTGGATTCGCGGGCAGCCGTTGCGCCCCGAGGGGTGGTTGCCCCGACGTCTCCCCATCGACCTCCCACCGACGCCATCGGTGCGCACGCGGTGTTGGGTTCCCGAACTCACCAACGGCCTGCCTTCTCCGGTCTCGGCCGTGACCTACGCCTGGGACTGGGCGGTGGTTTCCGAACCGGACCATGTGCTGGTAGGCAGGTTCGTGATTGTCACCGCGGAGCCCGATGGAACCGGGGTCGAAATCGCCGCACAACTCCGTTCGGCCAACCTCGAGGTCGTGGTGGTGGCTCCGTCTGAGCCCCTGCCACCGTGTGACCATGTGTTGCTCGTGCTGGTTGCTGATTCCACCCTGCATCAGCCCCAGGACGCGGTGGTCGCCGGAGTGGCGTGGTTGAGGGCGCAATTGGCGGAGCGGACGCGCCCCCGGGTGTGGTGGATCACCCGAGGGGGCGTGGGCATCGGAGCCGACGACATTGTGGAGGTGTCGCAGGCTGCGGTTTGGGGTGCGGTACCCAGCATTGCCCTCGAACATCCCGCATTCGCCCATACGCTGGTCGATCTTGACCCGGCCGATGAGGGCATCGGACTGGTGGAGGCGTTGCGAACGGGAGAGCGCCGAGTGGCGATTCGCGCAGGTGAGCCCTACCGGGTGCGATTGCGTCCGACCGCACCCCTCGTCGCTCCGTCCCTCGACCCAGACGGCGCCTACCTCGTCACGGGTGGGGCGGGGGCGGTCGGGCGCGGGATTGTGAAGTTTCTCTTCGACCAAGGGGTGGGGCACGTCTGGATATTCAGTCGGCGGCCACCGGAAGCCAAAGCCACGGCGGATTGGCCCGCTGACGGCTGGACGCATCTACCGGTCGACTTGGGCGATGTAGAATCCGTTCGGGATGGCCTGACCGAAGTGCGAGCCGGTGGGCATCGTTTGGCCGGCGTCTTTCACGCGGCGGGCGCCCAACGCGATGTCCTGGTTCGTG
The DNA here is from genome assembly GCA_039208735.1 of Myxococcota bacterium. Lineage (GTDB taxonomy): Bacteria > Myxococcota_A > UBA796 > UBA796 > DRPG01. The sequence goes on from JBCCQY010000073.1 coordinate 13,013, forward strand.
ACACGGCCACCAACGACTTCGAGGAGGCGTTTGCCGCCAAGGTACGGGGGGCTTTGGTGCTGCATCCGTTGCTCCACGACGTCGACCACATGGTGTTTGTGTCGTCCGCGGTGGGGTGGCTGGGACTCGAGGGACAAGCTGCCTACGGTGCGGCCAATGCCGCGCTCGATGCGATTGCCGCCTCACGTCGGTCGCGAGGGCTTCCCGGCGTCAGCGTTGCCTTCGGACCCTGGAACGTGGGCATGGCTGCGGGTACCGACTTCGAGGCTCTTGGAATGCCTCCGCTCGAGACACCTTCGGCCACCCATGCCATGCACCTCGCGATGGATGGCCCGTCCAATGTGGCGGTCTTGCAGGCGGACTTCGGGGTGTTGTCGCGACGCTATCCCGATGGTGCGCCGGCGATTCTCGCCGATCTGCCCGGGGTTGAGTCTGGGCCGGTCGGGGCCAATGACGTGTCCAGCTGGGTCCGCACGTTGCGGCGGTCCAGCCCTTCGAGTCGGTCAAGCTGGCTCCAACAACAGCTTCGAGCGTTGGTGGCGGAGGTTCGTGGTGAGGAACTCCCCGACTCGTTTTCGGTGACCACCGGATTCGTCGAAGCGGGACTCGATTCGTTGATGGCGGTGGAGCTGGTCCGACGGATTTCGCGCCAAGTCGACCGTCCGCTACCTGCGACCGTCGCCTTCGATCACCCCGACCTCGAGTCGCTGACGGCGTTCGTCCTCCGCACGCTGGAACTCGACGAACCTCCACCCGTCGTGCCGGTTGCCGCCCCGAAAGCGCCGGCGGTGCCTTCAGCCGACGAGCCCATCGCGATCGTTGGCATGGCGTGCCGATTCCCTGGCGCGTCGACGCCCGATGCCCTTTGGGACCTGCTCAAGCGGGGCGACCAGCCGATTGTCGAGGTGCCAACGGATCGCTGGGATGTCGATGCCTGGTATGACCCCGACGCCCGAGGTGCGCTCGACCGGGCGTATGTGCGCAGCGGCGGGTTCATTTCCGACATCGATCAGTTCGACCCAGAGTTCTTTGGAATCTCGCCTCGCGAAGCTGACGCGCTGGATCCACAGCAACGGTTGTTGCTCGAAGTGGCGCACGAGGCCCTCGAGCGAGCGGGTCATGCCAACAAGCGGCTGCGCCATAGCCGCACCGGCGTCTTCGTCGGCATCGAGGATCGCCACTATCTCGAGCGCTTCACCCAGCCCGGACGCCCTCGCTACCCCGACGCGTGGGCCGGCATGGGGTCTGACGCAAGCTTTGCGGCCGGTCGGGTTGCCCACGCTCTGGGACTCGAAGGGCCCGCCATCTCCGTCAACACGACGTGCAGCTCCTCGCTGGTTGCCGTGCATCTTGCACGTCAGGCGCTACTTCGGGGCGAGTGCGACCGCGCGGTAGCGGGTGGGGTCGCGCTCATGATGTTGCCCGACGACACCGCCTACTTGTGTGCAATCGGGGCACTGTCGCCCACCGAGCGGTGCCACACCTTCGACGCGGCCGCCGATGGCTACGTCCGGTCCGAAGGCTGTGGAACCGTGGTGCTCCGGCGCCTCTCCGACGCAATGGCGGCAGGCGATCCCATCCTTGCGGTGATTGCCGGGTCGGCGGTGAACCATGACGGGCCTAGCGCGGGCCTTACCGTGCCGAACGGGGCCGCTCAGGCCGACGTCATTCGGGCGGCTCTCGCACAGGTAGCGGCGTCGCCCGGAGACCTTGGATTCATCGAGACCCACGGCACGGGCACGCCGTTGGGCGACCCGATTGAGGTCCATGCGATCCAGACGGTCCTTGGCGAACGAGGGAGCCGGCCCGACGTGGTGCTCGGCGCGGTCAAGGCTCACCTAGGGCATCTCGAACTCGCGGCCGGTGCGGCCTCGCTGATCAAGGCGGTCTTGGTCCTACAGCACCAACAGATTCCTGCTCAGCCGTTGCGTGAGTTGAACCCCGAGATCGACTCTCGAGGCATTGCGATCCCTACTCAGATGGTGCCTTGGCCTGCCAACACGCGTCTCGCGGGGGTCAGTGGTTTCGGGCTGTCGGGCACCAACGCCCACGTGTTGCTCGAACGGGGCCCCGCTGTCCGAACGCCGACGTCCACCGCGGATCGTCCGGTGCATCTCCTCGCGTTGTCCGCGACGAGCGACGTAGCGCTGCAGGCGACGATCGACGGACTGCCCGCCGATGCGCCATTGGACGGGATTGCGCACGCCCTCCATCGGCGCGGGCCCTATCCACTGCGGGTTGCCGTGGTGGCATCCGACGTCGCCGAGGCACGAGAGGCGTTGGCGTCCGCGACGCCCCGAAGGGCCAACGCGGCCCCTGGGGTGGCGTTCCTCTTTTCGGGACAGGGCAGCCAAGTGGCGGGCGCCGCCAATGCGCTGGCGCGGGTGTGGCCGAGTTTTGACGACCACCTCATCCGTTGTGCGAAGGTGCTCGACCCACTGCTGAAACGGCCGCTGCGAGACGTGCTCGATGACCAGGCGGCATTAGGCCTCACCCAATTCACGCAGCCTGCGTTGCTCGCGGTCCAGACGGGAATGGCGTCGCTGCTCGAGCACTTTGGCGTCACCCCCACCGTCGTGTTGGGGCACTCGCTCGGGGAGTTGACCGCAGCCACGGTGGCGGGGGTTTTCGACCTCGATGATGCCTTGCGCCTCGTCGCCAAGCGTGGCCGGTTGATGGCCGAGCAAGCTGCGGAAGGTTCGATGGCTGCGGTCTTTGCGTCGCCCGAAGCCGCGCGGCCTCACCTTGAGCCTGGGGTCGAGCTGGCCGCGGTCAATGGGCCCGAGGAGATTGCGGTGGCGGGCCCGCCCGAGCCGATGGCGCGCTCGGTCGCGGCGCTCGAAGCAGCCGGGTTTGAGGTTCGCCGTTTGAACACCTCGCGACCCTTTCACTCGGCTGCGGTCGATCCGGTGCTCGACGCCTGGACCCAGGCAGTCCATGAGGTTCCTCGACATGCGCCACGCATCGACGTTGTGAGCCTGCTGACGGGTCGCGTCGAGCGAGCGTCGCTTCAGGACGGCGACTTTTGGCGTCGCCACGCCCGTCAGCCGGTTCAGGCCCTCGAGGGCCTGCAGACGCTCGCTCAGCTGCCCGTTGGCTGGGCGGTCGATGTAGGGGGGCGACCCGTGCTGGCGGGCCTCGCCAGTCGGGTGCGGGCGCTCGATGAGGTAGGTCGGTCCTCTACGCACGACGACGATGCGGTGCGCGGAGTCGTCCGTAGCGTGGCCGATGCTTTCATCGCAGGCGTCGACGTCGATTTTGCTGCCTGGGATGCCCCGTTTTCTCCTCCTCGAGTTTCCGTTCCGACCTACCCCTTCGCACGTCGTCGGCATTGGCTTGCAGAGCCCAAACGTGCGATCGACGAGTGGACGTACGGACTGTCCTGGACGACGGTTGAAGCCGACGGCGAGTTGCCCCCACAGCTGACCCTCCTCGGCGAGGAAGCGTCGGGGGTGGTGGTGGGGTCCCTGCGCAAGGCAGGAGTCGCCATTCGCACCCTCGAAGCCGAAGCGGGGACGACGCAAGGGCCGATTCTCGACCTTCGTTTTGTTGACGAGAAGCCCCTTGGCGATGTCATCGAGGCGATTTTGTCGACGTGGACGAACCGCGACGCGGAAGACCCTGACCCTTACTGGATTGTGACCACAGCCGCGTTGGCCGGTCCATCGGATCGACCTCCCGAGATGGGGGTTGTCGCCCAGGCTCACGCCATTCACAGCCTGATCGAAGCCCTCCGGGTCGAGTCACCTCGCGACATTCGGGCCATCGATGTGACGGCCCTTGACGGCGTACCCACAGCACTTCGGATGCGTGGGTCGGTGCTGGCAACCAACGGCGAGGTCGTGAAGGGCCGACGCCTCGAGCGAGTCCAATTGCCCGTTCGAGAACCCGTCCTGCGGAGCGGATGGTGGTGGATCACCGGGGGGCTGGGGGCCCTTGGGCGCTCCGTTGCCGAGTGGCTCGCCGATCGTGGCATTCAAAGGATCGTATTGACCGCTCGAACGCCCTTGCCCGAAGCGGAGACCTTGGCGGCGGTGGCCGATCCCGAAGCACGAGAGCGCATCGCAGGCGTGTTGGCGCTCCGAGAGCGTGGTGTGGAGGTGGTCGTTGAAGCCGTCGACGCAGCCGACGAGTCCGCAATGGCTGAACTCTGGAGTGAACGACCACCCGCGGGAATCGTGCATGTGGCGGGGGTCACGCTGCCTCAGGCGGCCGAGCACATGAGCCGCAGCGACATTGACGTCATCCTCGCAGGCAAAGCTCGTGGTGCACAGGTATTGACCCGCCTTGCCGCAGACCGCGAAGATCTCCCGATCCTCTTCTTTTCGTCGGTCGCCGCGACGTGGGGAAGCCGGGATCTGTCGGCGTATGCGGCAGCCAATGGCTACCTCGATGGGCTTGCAACCTACCTTCGCCAGGCGGGTCGACCCGTCTCGAGCATCGCATGGGGCCCTTGGGGAGGCGGTGGCATGGTGGATGCTGGCCGGGCAGAGGTCCTGGGTCGAGCGGGGCTACAGTTGCTGGCGCCCGCGGAGGGACTCACCGCGCTGGGAGCCGTCCTGGCTGCGGGTCGGGCACTCACGCTGGTTGCACGTGTCCAATGGCGCACACTGCAGCCTGCGCTGTCAATGCACGGCCCACGACCCTTGTTCGACCTCATCGTGGACGAAAAAACTCGCCCCGAAGTACCGGAGGCTCCAGATTCCTTATCGGCTTCGCCCCCTGCGGCCGCCGGGTCGCCGCCGACCGACCCTGACTTGCGGTGGTCGGCGTTGCCCGTTGCAGAACGGGAACCGGAGGTGCGGCAGCATCTCGAGGGTGCGGTCCGCAAGGTGCTGCACCTCGAGGCGTCGCGGCCCCTGGCCCATGATGAGCCGATCGGGCGACTTGGGTTCGATTCGTTGATGGCGACCGAGCTAAAATCAAGCCTGAAGGCCGATGGACTCGAGGTGCCGCTCGGTCGACTCCTCGGTGGTCCCAGTCTTGATGAGTTGGTGGTGATGGTGATGGCTCGATTCACACCTTCAGACTCGCTCGAAGAATCCGCTTCCTCTGTGGTAGATACGGCGAAAGATGGCCCCTCCCTGGTGTTCTGGAGTCACCTGACCGTGTTCATTTTGGGGCTTGCTATTGCGTTTGGCGTGTCCGCTTGGATTTGGGGGCCTCAATGACGACATTCACAGTCCGTGAATCATGATTTCGCAGATCGTGAACGGCAATCTGGTCCAGGAAGGACCGAGGTCATACCGGCGTCAGCGGAGATACCGCCGGGATGCCCGTTCGCTACAGCGGCAATGACTACCGTGAATTTCTACGTGCGTTGCTCAAGGACCGAGGGCTTCTCCAGCGTGACCTCGCAGAGCGAATGGACCGTTCGCCCGCCTGGGCAAGCCAGATCTTGAACGGGCGCCGGCGGCTTCAGCGTGAACTTGCCGAACGCATCGCCGATGTGTTGCTCCTCGACGATGCGGAGCGGTGGGACCTTCTGCACCTCGTTGACCTCAGCGCTTCTCCGTCTCCTGCGATCCAGCGTCGGATGCCGCCTGCCGATCCCCACGGGATGCCGCTGGACCGTTGGTACGTCGACGCGATTCGCGAACTCATGCGGTGCGAAGACGTTCAATCTGAGCCCGCCTGGATTGCCGCCGCCCTTCGGCCCCGCATCTCGGAAGAAGAAGCCCGTGAAGCCCTTCAGGCCCTTCAGGAACGCAATCTGCTCGATGACGCGCCGTCCCCTCGCCGGGGGATTCGCTCCACGGATCGGCAGGCCACCCAAGTCCTTCAGTTGGCCTTGGATTCCCTGCTATCGACTCCGCCAAACGTTCGTCGGCATCTCACGGGAAGTGTCGCGATGTCCGAAGAGACCTACCAGCAGTTTCTCACCGCATTGCAGGCGCTCCTCACCACGCTCCTTCAATCTCCCGCTTCGACAGAGACGCCGAATCGGGTGTACCAGGTGAGCCTGGCCGTGTTCCCAGTCAGCCTCTACACAGACTCAGCAGCACATCCGAGCGACGTCGAGTAGGTCACTCGAGCGTGACCGTGATGCGCCATTGCGTGCCTTCGACGGGGTGCTCGGCGGGTCCTTCTTCCAGCCTTTCGGCGCGCGTCGCGGCAAGCAGTGTCGGGTGAAGGTCTCCCAACGGGCGGGGCGCTTCGACCACGAGACGTGCCAGGGGGCGCGACTGCGGAAACCGAGCCTGAGTGCGGGCGGTCCGGACGGCTCGGAGCACCGCCCACACGGCGGCCATCTCTGGAACTTCGGGATGACCGGCTGGCATGGGAAATCGGGTTGTGTGCAGGGTCAAGCCACCCTCGCGTTCGCGGTAGCGCCGTTGCCAGATCGAATCGGTCACGAACGGCAGGTAAGGGGCGTACAGCGCAAGGATGGTGCGAAGCGCCTCGTCGCACGTGGCTTGGGCCGATGCGGCACTTCCGGGCGCAAAGCGATCTGCTTGGTAGACTCTCGTTTTGATGGTTTCGAGCCAATCATCGCAGAAACGACCGAAGAAAAACCGATCGAGAGCCGCCAAGCCTCGTGCGTAGTCGTACGCTTCGAAACCTGCGTTGGTCGTGGCGATGACCTGGTCGAGGTGGTGCAGGAGATCTCGATCCTCGGGGGGCCGGTCTCCGAGAGGAGGTGGCGTTTCTGGCAGGCCGAGCTGATCCGCCAGACGGGCCGCATTCCAGAGCTTCACCACGGATCGTCGGCCCGCTTTGACGTCGCGTTCAGCGAACCGCAGATCGTGGCCCAGCTGGCTCTTGGCGGCCCAGTGACGCAGGGCGTCGGCTCCGTAGCGCTCGATGAGGTGGGCTGGATTGTAGCGGTTGAAGCCATCTGCATCGGACTTCGCGAGGTTGCGCTTGCTGATCTTCTTGCCCTGTTCGTCGAGCCCCCACCCTGAAATCATCACGTCTTGCCAAGGCAATGCCTCATCGCCATGATGCAGCGTGGTTTTGACGAGGGTGTAGAACAGCCAGGTGCGAATGATCTCGTGGGCTTGCACGCGAACGGTGAGCGGCAACTCCGTCGAGCGGCGTCCCTCGCTCTGGGCCCAATTCGTATGGATTTGGGGCGTCATCGACGACGTCATCCACGTGTCGAGGACGTCGGGATCGCCAGTCAACGCGCCTCCGCATTCGGGACATGCCTCGCAGGGCGGAGCATCCTCAAGTGGATCAATTGGAAGATCCTCGATTCTTGCCAGCATTGGAGTTCCGCAATCGGTGCAGAACCACGCCGGAATGGGAACCCCGTAGAACCGCTGCCGCGAGAGGCTCCAGTTCCAAGCCAGCCCATCGATCCAGTGGTCGAGCCGGGCCTTCATGTGAGCTGGGAACCAGCGAAGTCGGGCGGCGGCGTTCCGGAAACGGTCTTCGTGGCCGAGTAGCTGCAGCGACCATTGGGGGACCACCTGCCACTCTACGGCGGCGTCGGTCCGCTCGGCTCGTGGCACCTGTTGCGGCAGCATCGTGAATCCGTCGGACAGGCCAGCCGCCGTGAGCTTCCGCACCACGCCCGCACGCGCCTCATCCACCGTACGTCCTGCGAGGTCCCTAGCGAGTTCGGTCATGCGCCCATCGGGCCCGATGGCCAGCCGGAGAGGGAGTTCGTCGCGGCGCCACCGACGGACATCCTCGGCGTCCCCAAACGTGCTGGTCATGAGCAGACCCGTTCCCAGATCGCGGTCTACGGCCTGGTCGAGGAGGACCGGCACGCGGCGGTCCGAGAGCGGTACGCAAGCCTCGGTGAGTTCGGCGTAGCGGGGATCGTCGGGGTGTCGATGCAAGGCGACGCAGGCGAACAGAAGTTCGGGGCGGGTTGTGGCGATGTCGTACCCTTGGCCCTCAGGCGTCGTGAATCGGATCCGGTGGAGCTTCTGGCGTCTGGACATGGTGATCACGTCCGCCTGGGCGAGGGCGCATTGCGCCACGGGGTCCCACATCACCGGCGCTTCGTCGCGAACGATGTGGCCTTGTTGGGCAAGTTCGACGAAGGAGCGCTGGGCGGTTCGCCGACTGTGCGCATCGATGGTCGAATAGCGGAGTGACCAATCCACAGACAGGCCCAACGAGCGCCACAGCGTCTCGTAGATGGCCGCCCCGCGTTGGGTCTCTGCAAGGCAAAGGGCGCGGAATTCCGATCGACGAATGGTGGACTTGTCGATCTTGTGGGCCGCCTCAACGTAACGTTCCGTGGGAAGGCCATTGTCGTCGAAACCCATGGGGTAGTACACCCGTTCGCCACGCATGCGACGCCAGCGCACCACGATTTCGGCTTGGGTGTAGGACATGGCGTGGCCCACGTGTAGGTGAGCAGCAGATACGTAGGGGGGAGGCGTATCGACGGCGAACACGGGTCCCTCGCCGTGGGGGTCGAAGGCATACACGTCGTGGTCAGACCACAACCGCTGCAAGGACGGCTCTTCCGTCCGGTGATCGAAGCTCATGGCAGATCCCAGAGAGTGAGGTTCGGAAGGTTGGAACCGTCCGACACCCGCCCTCGTCCGCCGAGCGTTCAGGGCTCCGCGCGCACGCGTGCGCTTAGGTCATGGGCGTCGGCCGAATCACCACGCTGTGGGGATGCCAGGCGTTCGGGCGGCGCGAACGACGGCTAGCACCCCCCCGGGAACTCGGACCCGGCGGGGCAGCGCTTCGAACCATGGCCGCTTGAACGACATGACGGCGTCTTATCGTCCGCCACCCATGCGTTCCACCCGTCAGTGACGACGGCCGTCTGCGCCGTGGGCCCGGCCATCGGCAAGTTCATCGGGCGTCGCTTCACGAACGTGTGACACGCGTCCTGCGAAGCGAATCGTCTTGCCGGCCATGGGGTGTTCAGTGGTCACGAAGACCGAGGCGCCCTTGATAGCGGTGACCCAGAGCTGGTGGACCGTTCCGTCACTGGCGGGCGCGGCGAAGGGCATGCCGACCTTGAGCCCGTCTCGGATCCGCTTCGGGAGTTCGTTGCGCCGGACCGGTTGGGGGTCGAGACCCTTCTTCTCACCGAAGGCGTTGGCGATTGTCTCATCAAAGTCGTCGCCTTCGACCTTGCCTTCCAGCACCGCTTCGAGAGCTGCCGGCAGGTTGTCATGGCCGTGAAGGTAGGGGAAGAGACGGCCCTGGGTTGTGCCATCGAGAATCGCCCCTTCTTCATCGAACAATGCGTAGCTAAGCAGGCCCACTCGGCCCTGTTCCAAGATCTTCGTCATGGAGGGGTTTTACCCCGATCCGGCAACCTGCAATCGCACAGCTTCAGGATGCGAATCGACGGCTCGTCCGGCGTACGTGCCGGTTCTACGAAGAAGGTGACCCGTTGATGGGAGTCTTCAATGAGCCGTCTAGTCGCCTCTACCCTCCTCTTTTCTCTCGTGGCCTGTGGTGGCCTTGCCGATATTCGTCCTGAGGCCCTGCAAACGGACATTCCGCGCTCCGTGCAAGATGATGGTGCCCAGCGATTTTCCCAGATGGTGGAGGCCCATGGCGGAATGGAGGCATGGTCGCAATTCGAAACCGTCGACACCACCTTCCGTGACGAGTGGACGAACTGGCTCTTCTTTCAAATCACACCCTACGCCCAAAACAATCAGCTTGCTGCGCTCCATGCGCGATTGCAGGAGTTTCCGCACGGCCGGATCGAGTTTCTGGAAGGCAAGGGTGAGGGTGAGGTTTGGACGGCGAAGGGGAACCGCATCACGCGTGACAAGCGTGGCAAACACAAGGTGTCCCTGGCGTGGGAGGATTCGTTCTTCGCGGTGTTTGTCCTAAATCCTGAGTTCATGGTGGGCACGCCCTTCCGACTCGCATCGGCGGATCACTTCGCCCACGTAGGAACGCGTACCTGGAAAGATAAAGAATACGATGTCGTGCTGCTTTCTTGGGGAGACTTTGCGCCCCAGGAGCGTCTCGACCAGTGGCTGCTCTACATCGATCCTGACACGGGGCTGCTCGCGGCCACGGAATTCACGATTCGGATGTCAGGCCAGTCCCAAACGGGCTTCTACCACTACCGCGACTACCAAGAGACCGAAGGCCTGATGCTTGCCCATGCCATGGATGCGTACCTCAACAAGAACGACAAGAAGCCGGTTCATCGCTATGCCTTCGACGCATTTGAACTCTCAACCTCCGCGGTATCCGACGCAGTACAGTGAGCCATGGAAATCGATGACTGGGACGAGCTTCGCTGGCTGCTTGCCACCATTCGGGCCGGTTCCATCGCCGCCGCGGCCCGGGACCTCGGGGTCGATCCGACCACGGTGAGTCGTCGAATGCAGGCCCTGGAGTCTCGCCTTGGCGTCAAGCTGTTCGATCGGCTCCGCGGCGGGGTTTTGCTTAGTCCCGAAGGCTCACGACTGGCGGAGGGCGCGGCGGACGTGGAGTCGGTCGTCCGGCGGCTCGAGCGCGAGGCGGTGGGGGATTCGGCCGAGATTCGCGGCGTGGTGCGAATTGCCCTCGCGGAGCCATTGGCCTTTGCCTGGGCCGAGCCTCTGTTGTCGCTCGCCAAGCGGTGGCCTGCGTTGTCGTTGCAGCTGGTGTTGGGGGATCAGATGCACAGCCTCACCCGCCGGGAGACGGACATCGCGCTGCGCATCACCGAAGCCCCCCCTTCCCATCTCGTCGGTCGAGCGCTATCGAAGGTGGCGATTGGTGCTTACGCGGCGAAACACGCGGTGCCGGAGGATCCGACGACCGCCCCTTGGATCGGATGGACGGGACTGGCCGATGACGAGACCACGATCGGGACCCTCCGTGCGCACTTGGGAGCATCCGGCCCCTATGCGCTCCATGTCGAAAGCTACGGATCGCTCATGCACATGGGGCGGCTCGGGGCGGGGTTGATCGCTCTGCCCTGCGTGCTCGGGGAGACCGATCCCGACTTCGTTCGAGTGGGTTCCGTGCTGCCGCTGTCTCGACCGCTGTGGATCCTTACGCATGAAGACCTGCGGCGGTCTCCCCGCATTCGGGTGGTCATCGATGGGTTGATCGCGATTGCCAAGGCCCACGCGGACGCGCTTCAGGGTCATCCGCCACCGTGATCGAACGCCGCCCGGACGGCCTGTGCGTACTGACCAAGGTTTCCGGTTGCTTCGAGGCGAGTGAGGGCCTCGGCGGCTCGGGCGGCTCCTCGGTGGGTCACAAACCAGATGGGTTTGGGCGAGGTGTGCAAACGTCCTCGGCTCACCGTTCGGGGGAAGGGCTGGAAGGGACCTCGAAGAACCAGCTTCTCGGTGCGTTCCAACATGAGCGCGTTGTGGACCACGCCAATGCCGCTTTGGGCGTCATGCGGCAGATGCCCTGGAAAGGCGCCCCAGCGGGCCATGGGCAGCGCAAATCCTACTCCGCTCCAGGCATTGACGCCCACGCATCCGTATTTGAGGTCGTTGATGGCGTTCTCCAACGCCTCACGATGCTCCCGAGAGGTGCGGGGGTGAACGATCAGCTGGCAGGCCAAGGAGCCCATCAGCTTGCGGTTCGCAAACTCCACGGCCCGCGCGATGTATTCGTCCACGGTGGAGTAGCGTAAGTCGAGAATGCCCCACACCGGTCCGAAAGCCTCTTCGCGGTAGAGCATGTCGTCGGCGTCGGGGTTGAGATGTTCAACCAAGAGAAACGGTGCGCGGGTGCCGATGACTTGCGCCCGGGGGTGGGCGGTGAGAACGGCTTGCCGACGTTCTTCGGTGCCCGGGTAAAACGATGGCCGCTGGTCCACGACCTCCTGAAGCACCTGGCGCAGGTGCTGCAGCAGACGGACGCTTCCGTCCCACCCTGCCGGCAGGATCACGAGCTGCGAGGCGGTGCAGTTGAAGCCGCCGTTGTGGAGCTTTTGGGTCACGAGGTGCTCGGCCTGAAAGCGGAAGTCTGCGTCAGACCATGTGCCCGGCACCACGATGGATGCGCTCACGCCTCCGAGTTCCGAAGTGATCGGGCGAGGATTTCGCGGCGCTCGCGCTTCTTTGCGTCGGGCGCCGTCTCGCCCAGCTCCAAACACGATGGTGTCGTGGGTCTTCAGGGTTCCTGTGAGGTGGATGGAGTGCACCTCGGGATGCTCGCAAAGCCGTGAACCTACGCCCGCATTGCCGGTAACGAAGCGAATGTAGCCTGGCCCCACCAACGGTGCGAAGATGGTATTGAAGGTATCGAGCAGGTAATCGTTAACCGGGCTCAGCTTTACCAGGCACACCTGCCCTTCGATGATCATCTTGTAGAGGGCATCGAGCACCGGAATGGCGTTGATGTTGCCCGCTCCGAGGATCAGCGTGACGCCAGGCTGCACGGACGTGCGAAACCGACGGGCGGCGTGTTTGGTCAGGTTTTCCTTCGTGACGCCGTGCTCCATCCACACTTCGGCCGAGTAGCCAGAGAAGAGCACCCGTTCGCGGAGGGACGTGGGAAGGACGCTGATGGCGGTTCGGCCATTGTCGAGGGTTCGAACCGTGAGACCGGCCACGGGACTGCGGTCTTTGGCCAAGTTCGACAGCGAACGAATGAGGGCATTGATCGCAGAGATGAGGGCATAAGGACCGCTCAGCCACTCCTCACCGCGAAGGGGAGACGCTTCAGGCAGGCCTTTGGCCTCGGCACTTTGGGCTACCCAGTTGGCCGCGGACGAAAGCGCGTTCCAGCGGAGTTGCTCGAGCAGGGGCAGCAGGTCGACGGGGGCGAGTCGAGCCCAGGCTCCCGTAGCTCCGCTTAGTACCGCGATTTCCTGCTCGATAGCGTGGAATTTCGGATCGGGCGCGGCGTCCATGGGAGCTCTCCTTGCTGCATGTCAGTTGCCGGCTGCGGCCTCCTCGACCACCGCGTCGTTGCCTTGGCGCGGACGTGGGGCCGCCGGTGTGGGGTCGAGGCCATCGCGGGCTTCGAACGACCAGCCTTCCCACTCCCAAAGCCAGACGTAGACCTCATCTTCATCATCGTCGATCGACCAAATGCGACCCGACGGGATGGCCACCGCATCGGCGACCGTCAGCTCTTGGCGAAACGCTTGGCCCGCGGGCGGGTTCCACCAACTGGGGGTTTCGAATCCAAAGGAGGCGAAGTCCGGCCAGTTGTCCGGGACCACCCACTGTTCGAGCGGCTCGACATCCTCGTCACCAGCGAGTTCCTTACGGAGGTCGTCGAGGGCCTGGGGAGGCAGCCGATAGCGAAACCAAGTGGTGCGCACATTCTCTCGCGTGGCCTTTCGGTCGCGGATGAAGACCTTCTGCGCCTGCAGGGGCACGACGTAACCCTGGTCGACGGCTAGTTCGCGGTCCACCCCGATCATGTCGGTCTCGGTGGATAGCCATCCTGAACAGCCGAGCGTCCAAAGGCCGACCAGCAGCCCCAGGCCCAGTCTTCGCCGGAAACCCCGGCTCAATGTCGCGCGTTGTCTGGTTGCAGAGGGGATCATCGGTGCTCGATGCGGATTTCGGTCTCGAGGAAGGTGGCCAGCATATCCAGTTCCTGATCGACCGTGGTGTGCGAGCCTCGTGTCAGATGGTAGAGCCCGCGCCACAACGGGTTCTCGATTCGTCGGGACTCGGTGACGACCAGACGGCTACCGCTTCCGTTTGGCTCGATCTCGTAGTCCCAACCACCCTCAATTCCGATCTGGTCTGGGGCTGCGATCGCGATCCCAATCCGGCGGCCGGGGTCCGCGACCTCGACCCGAAAATCGAAGCGGTCTTCGTCGTCGTCCAGTTCCCGCCACACGGCGCGGCCTTGGGCATCGTCGTCGATGCGACCGACGCGATCTACGCTTGGTCGCCATTCCGCTCGTCGTGAAGGATCACCCAGCACTTCCCAGAGGGCATCGGGTGGGAGGTCGAACTGCGCCTCGGATCGCACAACCTCGTCTTCAGGAAACGACCTTCCCCACGCGTAGATGCCTACGATGGTGAAAGACAATCCCATCGCGCCCACCCCTACGGCGGTTGCAAACCAACGTCCTGAGCCGTCCGCGTCCATGCTGCAGGGCGTAACCCCCGGGCTGCGGGCCCGGGATCGGAGGGCTATGGGGGGCCCGATGGTCACGACCTGGTTCATCGCCACCGTTACGTTCGCAAACCCTGGGGCCCTGTTGGCTCCAAGTCCGCGTGAGCTACAGGCGGCCGAAGCCGAGCTGTCCGAGCGTGTACTGCGGGCGGAGGCGATCGGTCGCGCGGCCTCGCGACTCCAGAATACCGCAGCGCGCGCGGAAGATCCTTGTGAGGGGGGTCTGATCACGCGAGCCCGGGCGTTCGCATCGGCCTGGCGCGACGCGGCCCAACGCGCACGGGTCCAGGGGGAACGCACCCAGCGCATGGCGTCGTCGCCCACGTTGGCCCCGATCATGAACGACGAGCGCAAGGCTCGGGTGGACGACCTGGCAAAGCGGGCCGAGCAACAGGCTCAGTCCTGGTTTGAATTCGACCGCCTCGAAGAACGATCGAAGGTGCAATGCGAAGACGGGGTGAAACCCGCCCGGGGCCTTCCTTCGCCCACGCCAATTCCTCGCGGGGACGAAGGTCGCCCCGTCGCGATTTGGGTTCTGCAAGGGTCGTTGTGCCCAGGCCCCCGACGGGTGCGGGGTGTGGCGGTGGTCTCGGGACCCGTCTGCGTCGACACGGACCCAGGTTGTGGTTGCGAGCCCGCCGAGGTCCTTCCGGGAGCGGTGCTCGCACCCTGACCGGGGGTTACGACCGCTCCATGACGTCGTTCGCAGCGTGGCTCGTGTTCTCCCTTTCGCCGTCTGCCGAGGCCAAGCCCTCGTGCCCGTCGGCGTCGCTTGGCTCCCTCACGGCGCAGCCAGCACCGGGCATTCTCGTGCTCGGCGAGCGTCCTGGGGTTCGCAAGGACGCCGCAAAAGCCAAGCGCGTGATTCAGTCGCTGGCGAAGCGTGGTCCCGTGACCATGGGCGTGGAGTTCATCGAAGCCCGCCGTCAGTCGGTGGTCGACAAGCTGAGTGCGGGAAGGGTGTCGCTCGATGCGCTGCCCAATGCCTTGGCGTTTGAAGACGACGGCCACACGTTTTCGGTGTACCGACGCATCCTGGCGCTGCCCGAGCGCATCGACAACCTCTCGCTCGTCGCCTTGGGGCAACCGTTTCTTGTGCGCCCTGCCGACACCGCTGTGCCCATGCCGCCTGGCTACACGATGGTGCTCACCGACGCGATGGGCGAAAGCCCTGTGCCGCCCGAACTCGAAAGCCGTACCGTTCAGATGGTCGCCTTCCACGACCGCCGGCTGGCCCAGACCGCACTCGACTCCTGGACGGGTGAAGGGTGGCTCGTCTTGCTCGTCGACCGCACCTGGGTCCAAGGAGGGTTGGGCGTCGCCTGGCAGCTGCAGCGGCTGACGGATGTGCCGGTGCGCTCGGCACTCCTCGCGAATGCCAAGAGCGACTGCTACCCCGACGACCTCATCCTTCGCTGAGCGTCTTGCCCTCTGCCCTCTTGGGGGCAAACCGCTCGGGGCGGGACAACTCGACCTCCGGAGGCACGCAGCCGCCGATCGAGCCCTGGTAATCGTCCTGCACGTACCCCATTGCCGTGAGGGCACCCGCCATTTCATCGTCCGTGGCGTCGGTGAGTACAACGTCATCCGAGGGCAGCGGACTGATGCCGTATTGCAGGATGACCTGTCGCTGATCGAGCGCGGCTCGGGAAAGGGGGGTTCGGACCTTGCCCAACTCGGCTCGACGGGCGGGAACACTGAGCGTCGATCGCTTGCCACCCTTCTCGTTTCCAGCGTATACACTGCATTTCAGTGTTCCACCGACCTCGGCGAGGGGTCCGTTGGGCATCAGGTACACCTCGCGGGTTCCTGCCTTGCCGGACCAGCAGATTTCATAGGCTCGCCCAGGGTTCTTGGGCAACTCGTGACCTAGGATCTGATAGGTGTCGAGCTTGTCCTTCATCGCTTTATGGTCATCGATGGGTCGGACGTCGGCCTCGCCAAACTTCAGCGGATCGTTGCCCGCCCACGACGCCTTCAGGCCGCCTTCGATCGTACACAACGCCCAGGTAGGCAGGACGTTCTTGCCGCCCGTGCGCGCTCGGGTCGGCGTGATGCGGTAGCCTGCATTAACGTCGCGCTGAAGAGCATTTGCGAGATGTTCGCGGTAGGGCTTGCCCTCGTCCCCGTTTGGCGTGCGGAGCCGATTGTTGGTTTCCTTGGGGTCCTGGGCGAGATCGTAGAGTGCTTCTCGCCCCTCGGTCGTGGTCCATTTGTCTTTGCCGTGCAGCACGCCCCAGCGTTCGAGACCGTAGAGCGGCAGGCCAAAGGCTTGGTCGCGTGCGATGAACTCGGACTCTGCATCGGGCTTTCCCTTCAGCACCCCCACCAGCGATTTGCCCTGGACGTTGCTGGGAATGTCGCGGCCCAACAACTCGAGTATGGTCGGCGTGAGGTCGAGGAGCGACACGGGAGTCTCGACGTGTCGAGCCTTTACGCCGGGCGCATGGATGATCATCGGGACATGGAGCAGTTCGTCGAACAGCGTATGGCCGTGCTCGAAGCCACCGTGCTCCCAGAATTCCTCGCCATGATCGGCATAGAGCAGCAGGATGTCGTTGTCGTCGAGCCGCTGCACCAAACGGGCAACTTGGTCGGTCGCATAGCGAACGTTGTTGTCGTATCGGTCCTTGATGTACTGCTGACCGTCCGGATCGCCGCCCAGATTGGCGCGGCGCACATCCGAGAGATGGAAGGTGGTGCGGAGCCCGGCGGGTCCTGTGCCGGCATACATCGGTCGGTAGGTGATCGGCTCGATGTACGGCAGGTGAGCGTCCATGTAGTGGACCTGAATCAGGGCGTTTCGGCCTTCATGTTCGTCGAGCCACTCGATCGCATCGTCGGTGACCTCGGTGGCCGACGGCCAAAGGCCCACGCGATGCAGGTTCCAGTCCCGGTGCATCTCGAAGTTGGCCGAAAGGTAGACGTTGCCTGCGATGAACGCTGTGGCGAACCCCGCATCCCCCAGGATTCCGGGCAGCGTTTGGGTACTGGGGGCCAGGTAGTGGTCGGGGTAGCGGCCGGTCACGATGGTGCGGGCACTGGGAAGCGTCCAAGGGGCGACCGAACGCGCTTGGTCAAAGATCACCGCCGTGGAGGCTAGGCCATCGATCGCCTTGGTCGTGTCACGGTGGTAGCCGTATAGCGACATGTGATCGGGCCGCAGAGTGTCGATGAACACCATGATCACGCGCACCGGGTTTTCGAGGCGGCTTGCGACCACCGGTTCGGCGACGAAGGCGTAGTCGAACGTTGGGGTTTCGCCAGGTTCGGTGCGGAAGCGGAGCCGCACATCCTGGTTTGCGTACTTCGACAGGTCGACTCGGCGAGGCGTGAAGTCCCGAATGGCCAAGGGGAACGATCCCAGCGACTCTGACGTACCGTTGACCTCGAGTTCCACGATGAGGGTGGCCCCGTCGGATGGCGCCGCATCCTTGACTTCAGGCTCGGCCAGGCCGCTTAGGAACGTGAGTTCGCCCGCCTCCGGTACTGTGAGATCCCACGCCGCCGTCCCGGGTGCGGGAAGCAACAGGCCGCGTCGGTGATCCCAGTCATCTTGGATGGATTGCCAGACAAATTCTTCACGCTTGTCGGTGGTCGTCTGGTGGATGAAGTTCAACGCCGCGTCTCGGATGAGCGCTCGGTCATAGCGGAGGTAGAGCGTTTCCTCTGGCGGCGTTCGTGTGGGCATGTACACGTAGACGTACTCACGATCGAGTGACCATTTGGGTCGCTTGGAGCTTCCAAATCGATCGTAGGTGAGTTCGGTTCCGTCTTTGAGGCTGAGCCCCATGCCTGGCTTCGGCTGGTTGAAGAACAATCCGCGTGGCCGAATGGGAGCTTCCGTCCGATACTTGTACATCCCCGAGCGGGTGGTACCCGTGTAGCGCCATGGCCCGTCAACCGGGATCTTTTCGGGCGCATGCACGCCGCCGGGGCGGCTATGGTCGGGGTACGACAGTTCGGCGAAGGGCCTGTTGCGGAGCACCACTTCCGAACCCAGGTCCGGAGTGATGGCGTCGGGGCGCGGCGGCTCGCCCCAACAACCGCTAGCGAGCAGCGCGAACAAGCCAGACGCGAAAACCGACGGAGCCGTGAAGCACCGGCGGTTCAGAACACGCAGAAGGCGAAACACGGTGGGAACCTCACTTCCGCTACCCTACGCCGAATGACGTGGGCCGTAGGTGGAGTTCCCCGGTAACGACGTGGCGCCCTGGGCGCTCTAGCGGCGACGCCGCGCGAGCAGGCCGATCACGACCAGGCCGCCGAGCGCCGCGAGTCCAGCCGGCGCCGTGCCGGTGCTGCAACCGAAGCCGCGCTGGGTTCCGCCGGTGCGGCTGGCTTCAAAGGTCAGCGTCGCGCCCCCCACTCCACCGATACCGCCGAGGCTCATGGCCACGGTATAGGTCCCGGGTTCGGGCAGATTGAGCTCGGGCTCCCAGGCCGCGATGGGCTCGCCGACGCGTTCGCCGTTTACGCTGTCGCCCTTGAAGACGTCCCACTGGATCTCGGAGATGCAGCCGAAGACCGACACATCCGAATCGTTGAGCAGCTGGTACCGCAGGCCATCGACCTGTTCGATCTCGAAGCTGGCTTCTGGCTCGCCACAGGCGCGGACGTAGCCAATACGGCGGAAGGTGTTCGACCATCCGTCTTCACCGCAGGCCTCGCGGTCGCCGGTGACCGTCACTTCAACGGTGTAGTTGCCGGGCTCAACGTATTCGTGGCTCACGGTGAGGCCGTCGTCGACCGATCCGTCACCCCAACGCCAATCGGCGCCCGTCACTTCGTTGAGGAAGTCCGACGTCACCGCACAGTTGATGGTGAAGGGGGCGACGCCAACGGACAGTCCCGCAGAGACTTCGTTCGAGCAGCTGAACGACGCCGAAGGACCGTACAGTGCCGTGATCCCTTCGATGTCGTCATCGTTGATCGTGGCCTGCTCGTTGCTGCAGGAAGGACCCGTCCAGTACATCGTCGCTTCGAACAGACGCTGCTCGGTGCAGGGACCGCCTTCGGGCAGGGCCGGATTCTCGCAGCTGTGCGCCATGCCGAAGTTGTGGCCGAACTCATGCGCCGCGACGGCCACGATCGAGTGCTCGCTGCCCTGGCACTGGTTGTTCTCGACCTCTTCGAACGTCCGGTACACGACATTGTCGTTGAACGAAACGTCGCCCGAGACCTGAACATCGTAGGGGCGTCCACCCACGATGATCGAGGCGCCCGGGTCGAGCTGACGGTTCTGCGCCGCCAACACACCGGCGTTCATCTCGTCGCCAGGATCGTTGTACGTCACGTGATTGAAAAAATCGCCAAGCGCAAAACTCGCCAGGTTGGGCGACGCTTGATCGGGGTTGGCAACCGTGTCGATCACGTCGAACTGTACGTCAGCGCACGGTGCGTCGAGCCACGCTTCGTAGCCGAGTCGGGTGGATTCGTAGCAGTAGCCCGCGGGAACGGTCTCTTCGCAACAGCCCGAAAGCCCGCCGCTTTCTTCACAAGCCGCAACGGAATTGGGGGCGCCGTCGTCGGCCGTGTTGACGACGATCGGGAGTGCGTCAGGCGCCCACACCGTGCCGCTGTTGCCCGTGTTGTTGACGATGTGACGCCAGGCGTAGGCGTCGGACGCAACTGCGCCGGTGACCAGCAAGCCCAGGGCGACGACGATGGGGGTAGTGGCGTTCTTCATCAGAGGCCCTCGGGATCGGCGTTGGGAATGTCGACAGGGAGGGGAACGTTGTTGACCTCGGCGAGGCGTTCCATCGAGATCCCCGGGATGGGCTGCCCGTCCCAACCCGCTTCAAGGCGAGCCGTGACCTGGGCACGAAGGTCATCGAGGTAACGGCGCTGTTCTTCTGGCGGATGCACGAGGAACCGGTGGTCGAAGACCCACCCCGGGTAGTGCTTCGGGTGGACCTGAAGCACGTGCTTGCGCTTCGCGTGAGCGGCGCGTCGGATCGTGAACTTGCCCAGGAACATCGACACCGGCATCAACCGGCGGCCGTCGTCGACAGGGTCAAGAAACACAAACACCTGCTCGCCCGGTGAGTACACCGCCATGCCCGGCACGTAGGTCGAAACATCGCCGTACGTCCCGCCCAGGCTCTCGATGACCAGCGTTTCCGGGTTACTCGGTCCCTTATGGACCGTTTCGACGGTCATCGAAGCGCGGGTCCACACCTTGGAAGGATCGTCGCTGTCGAGCTCGGTCCACACTTTCGTCACATGCCCCTCGACGATCCACGTCGAGGCATCGGTGAACTGCTCAATCGACAGGTCCGCGAAAGACGTGGCCTGGGCTTCGGGCAAATTGCCCAGGGTCGCGAACCAAAGTGCGATCCCGACGAGACTTCCTCGTGCGATCCGACGGATCATGTCGTTCTCCTGACACGGGGGTGTGGCGCCGCTGAAACTGACGGAGCCCGTGTGTATCACGCGGCGCTGGAACACCAAAGCTCGTGCCGCGAGCCCTCACGAGGTTAACGGGCCGGGTCGCATGGCCACATGGTCCATCAACCGCCCGGTGGCTTCGTTGGCAGCCGTGTCGGTGAGTTGACTTCTCGGTGCCTGTCTTGTACCTCTACGCTGTTTCGCGCCCCACTCCCATCGCTCCGAACCGTGCCCCCGGGCATGACCTTCGGAGGGGCGCTTTGCCGGCTCAGGAGACGTGAGGGAATGGTCTGGAAACGAATGATTGGCCTTGGGTTTTTGCCCATTCTGGCCGCCCTGGTCGCGCTCTTGGCCGCTGCTCCTGCGTGGGCTCAGACGACGGGTAAGCTCCGCGTCACGGTCATTGACACCATTGGGGGGTCGAATTCGCCCCTCGAAGATGCGGAGTGCTCGCTCGTCGGTGACACCCTCATCGGTGGGGCCGTCGTCAAATTCTCGGATTCGAACGGTGAAGTTCAGTTCGCCGACCTCCCTCCGGGAAGCTACGAGTTGGCCGTCACCTACCCCGGCTACCAATCCGCCCGGATCGGCGGCATCAAGATCCAGGTGAACCGGGTGGTTCAGCAGACCGTTCCCATGCGGGAAGGCGAAGTCGAAGAGATGATCATCGACTTCAAAGAGAAGGCGGTCGACGTTGAGAAGACGACGCGAAGCACGGTTCTGAGCAAGGAATTCCTACAGAAGATCCCGGCCGGCCGGTCGTATCAGAACGCCATCAATATCGTGGCGGGCGTGCAGCCTGGTGTGGGCGGTAACGCCTCCGTCGGCGGTGGTGCGTTTAACGAAACGACCTACCTCATCGACGGGGTCAACGTGACCGACCCCGTCACGGGGACCTTCGGCGTCAACTTCAACTTCGACGCGATTCAGCAGGTTGAGGTCCTCCTCGGAGGCTACCAGCCCGAGTACGGGACTTCGGTCGGTGGGATCGTCAACATCTTGACCGAATCCGGGACGAACAACCTCGAATTCAACGCCGGCATTGTCTATCAGAACGGCAACCTGCGGCCCCGCCTCGACGAACGACTGTCGGCGGATGGGTTCGTGCTGGCGCCCACGGGCTTCGACGTCAGCGTCCAGTCCTACCAGATTCCGGCGGTGCTCTCCGGTCCGATCGTTCGCGACAAGGCTTGGTTCTTCCTTTCGTACCAGGCGACGCGCACGCTCTCGAACAACGTTGCCATTCCGCAGCAGCGTGACTTCGATGGCCATTACTTCTTGGGCAAGATCACGGTTCAGCCGACGCCGGCGCACCGCTTGAGCGTCCAGTTGCAGACCAGCCCCACCAACATCGACAACACCCAGCAGTTCGACCAGTTCACACGCTCCGAAGCGCAGGAACGCCAGAGTCAGGGTGGCTACATCCTCACGGGTACCTGGCAGTGGTTCCTGAACTCGGATGTCACGCTTGAAACGCGCGCTACGGCGCAGAAGATCTACATCGAGCGCAGCTCGGTCGCGTGTACGCACAACCCCAACAGCGACAGCCACCGGTGTGAGCCGGGTGAGCGCGAGGCGAACGTCGACTGGTTCACCCCCGGTCGTTTGGGGCGCCAGGGGGCCTACAACTCGGTCAACTCCACGTTCTTCACCTTTGACGACCGCCTGATCTACACGCTCGACTCTCGCCTGTCGGTTTTGTCGGTGACAGACTGGTTTGGCGGCGCTCATGACTTCAAGTTTGGTGTCAACGCTCAGCAGCTTGTCTGGGACCGCATCTCCGGCTTCAACGGCAACATCCGGTACTTCGACATCTACGCGGTGCCGTTCAACGCCGACACCTTCCAGAACTTCTTCACCGTCGAGTCGTCGGGGCCGCAGCAGTTCCGGGTCAGCTCGTCGCGCTACGCGATGTTCGCCCAGGACTCCTACAAGCCTGTTCCGAACCTCACCCTCAACTACGGCCTGCGCTTCGATGCCTTCGTCTTGCGCAACGACTTGGGTGAGCCCACGGTGTCGGCAGCGCTCCTCGGGCCCCGCCTGTTCGGTGCTTGGGACCCCTTTGGCGACCAGCGGACCAAGATCGCGACCGGCTACGGTCGCTTCAACGACACGGGCCGCCTTGGCATTGCAGGGTTCACCTCGGTCTCGGGTTTTGGTATCAAGCAGTACCTGACCGAGTTCTTCGCCATCGCGGGCGGCGACCCCGCCGACTATGTCAATGCCCAGCAGCAGATTTACTTCGCGACCGAGCAGCAGAACTTCAACTTCGCCAACGAAGATTTGCGCGCACCTCGGGTCGACGAGATCATCTTGCAGGTCGAGCGTGAAATCGTCGAAGACTACGCCTTGTTCTCGGACTTCTCGGGCAAGTACTCCCGGTTCATGTTTGAGCCTGACGGCACGAACTTCATCTACGACAGCGATGGCTCGGCGATCATCGGGTCTCGCTACGGCGATGTCGTCAACGAGCGCCCTCGCCTGCGGACGCCAGCGCTTGCCAAGCGTGATTTCTACCAGTGGGATATCGGGATTCGGAAGGTCGAAAGCCGCCGCTGGGCCGGTTCGTTCACCTATACGTACGTCAACGGAGTCGGTTCATCGACCCAGGCGCTCTCGGGCTCCTTCCTGAACGACCAGCAGACGCAGTTCAACTACGGTCTGCTCAACACCGACCGTCGCCACCAGATCAACAGCTTCGTGTACTGGAACCTTCCCACCGATCCCAACACGACCACGCTCTCGGCTACGTTCCAGTACGATTCAGGCTTCCCGTTCGACCGGTTGTACCCAACGGAAGGGTTTGGTGGGCAGAACGGCACCCTGCGGATTCGTGACCGCGGTACCTACGCTCGGTTCAACTCCTTCTGGGAGCTGTCGTTGGGTTTCCGCCAGGCCATCAACCTGCGGAAGGGCCAAGTCGAGCTGGGCGCTGACGTCCAGAATATCACGAACAACCGTTCCCCCATCAACGGTAACGGCCTTGTTGTCAACCGTTTCAACCGCCTGCTCGTTACAGCGCGCCAGGCCCCGCTGCGGATTCAGTTCCGTGCGCGGTACCAGTTCTGATTCCGAGGATCATGAGCATGAAGACCACCACCATTCCTTTCTTGTGGGCGGCTTTGGCGCTCGCCCCGGGTTGCGCCTTCGACGAAGGCCTCATCATCGAGAACCTGCGAGGTACGGTCAGCATCCCCGTCGAAGCGGTGACGCGGACCATCCAGGTGGACGAGGGTGAGTTCGTCGAAATCGAGGCGGATCCTCGACTCATCGGACCGGTTTATCTGGGACTGTACTCAAAGGTCGAGGAAGCGAACGTCATCGAGGAGTACCCGCATCCGGAGTTCGGACCCCAGTTCCAGCCCGGCCGTACCGGTGATGCGTTTCCCTACGGCGGAACCACCATCGGCGACTTGCGCTTTGCTTGCCTCCCTTCCCTGTCGTGCCGCCTGACCAGTGGTCGGTTTGAGACCTGGGACTCCATCGTCGAGTGGTTCGAGCTTCTTGAAACGCCGCTCACCGACGTCAACGGCGCTCCCGTGCCCAACGGTGAGTACCTGCGGCAGGTTTGCTACGACTTCCTGAACATCACGTCCGACGAAGAGATTCGGGTCACAGCGTTCGAAGACCGCAACAACGATGGGTACATCAACTCTGGCGACCTCGACTTCCAGCGTGAAGACGACTTCTTCGTCGCCGAGTTCACCATGTTCCAGCAGGAGTTGTTCTACGACCAGGACGACCCCAACTGCACGCCCGGCCGGGATTGCACTGGGTTTTCGTTGTGGGGCTGGATGGACGCTCCGGATGTGGACCGGTTCGACTACACCACCTGTTTCGACGACCAGTTTGGTCTCCAGATCCAGGAGTACAACATCGAATTCGAGCCCGGGGCGTCGCCGCCTGATGTGCTCAACTTCCCATCCCGCTACATCGCGCGGGGCGATTGGGTATCGACCCAGCCGTTCATCTGGAGCGATGTCTTTGACGAGCCCAATCTGGTGCTCGACTTCGAGGTGCAGTGATGACCTTCAACCATCGATGGCTCTTGGCCGGATTTGGAGCGGCACTGCTCTCTGGCTGCGACTACTCGGGGGATTGGCTGTTCAACGGGCCGATTGACGGGCTGCCTCCGGTTTACCAGATCACATCTCCTGATGGTGGACCCATTGTCCCCGCCGACATCGATACGATCGAGGACATTCAGGCCAACACGATCTACGGTGAGGTCGCAGCGTCCCAGAACACCCAGGTGGGTGGCATGACGGCCGAGTTCATCGGCACGGGCGATTCCGTCTGTGTTTGGGTCGATCCCGAAGTCGCCTACTGGACCCAGTCGGTTGCCGAGGGTGGCTCGATCATCGGCGAGAAGTTCGAGTACCCTGACAACCCGTGGGATGATGGTGACTTGGACCTCCGTGTGGGTCTGTCGGTCTACTATACTGGTTCGCCAAGCCGAATCGGTGACTTCAACGTCACCTATGAGGACTCACTGGGGAACCCGGTCGACATCGAATTGCAGGACTGTCCCAACGAAGAGGCGAGCAGCCCCTTTGCGGAGTTCGTCGATGCGGGCCGTGGCTCGGCCGAGCGCTGTACCATTCAGCGGACTGAGCCGGGTGTTTCGTACACCATTGCTCTGACCAGCTGGGCGGTACCGCTCGACGACGACCGTTTGGGCTACGGGTTGCTCGTGGCCAACGGGCCTTGCAACGGACCGGGCGGCGTCGAAGGCGCGGCGGGACGGAGCAACCAGGCGACCGAAGAAAACCAGCTTGATGCCGAGTGCGTCATTCTTGGCGAGGCCATTCGTCCGTTGGTGCTCGAGAACGACGAAGAGGATTACCGGCCCTACTACGGGTTCGCGGAACTTGAGGCCGCGGGTGCGAACTATCCGCAGGTCTTCGATTTCGAGCTTCTCTATTGCTCGGACGCGACCGACGAGGTGAACGGTCCCATGCGCGACTACTGCCGTCCGGAGGCCCGCCAGGTCGCCGAAGAGGGCAGGGCATGTCTGTGGGACGGCTTCGAGGAAGACGAGACCAATCCGCTTGAGAAGGTCAAGTGCTTCTGCGGCGATCCGAACGATACCCCGCTCAACGGGCCCGGCTGATCCGCTTTCGTCGCTGACGCACCTGCAAGCTAATCAACCAGCGAGGCGGCGCTGGGCTTCGGCCCGCGCCGCCTCGGCGGTCGTGATGATACCGTCGAGCTGCAGTGCGTAGACCTCGCGAATCAGCTCGCCCATTTTCGGCCCTGGCGCCATTCCGAGTTCCTTGAGATCCCGACCCTGAAGCAGAGGTCGGGGTTTTTCGTGGAGCACCCCAAGATGGTCTGCACGTTGCCAGGCCTCTGAGCGGTCGGTCTCGGTGAAGGCTTGTTGGACGTGAAGCAAGGTCCAGACTTGGGCACGGGTGGATGCCCAACGGAGTTCCGCGTCGGTCGAGACCGGCGCATCGAGGGCTTGCAGGACGGCCAATACGCGGTCACGAACCGGAACTCGACCGAGGGTGTACATCCAGAGCCGATCCAGGGTTGCGACGGCCGTGGTTTCGGTCGTTCCGGCAAACCAACCCGCGAGCATGAGGGCCCAGGCGGTTCCTTCGTCTTCGGCCGAGGCCCGGGCGTGATTGGCCAACGCATCCAGTACGCGGTCTGCGTCGTGACTGGCGATTTCGGGGAATACGCGTGCCAAGACTTGGGTTTGTCGGGCCACGGCGAAGCCCACCGAAGGTCGGCCTTTCAAAAGAAGTTTGCCCCATTCTCCGGCAATGCGTTCGGCCGGAAGCTCGTCGAGGGCGGCAATGCGGCAAAGGTCGACCAGAGCGGCATCGACCGAGAACGCAAGCCGGGAGGCGAACTGGACGACGCGGAGGGCCCGTAGTGGGTCCTCCAGAAAGGTTGTGTCGTCGACCGCTCGAAGCACTCGCGCTTCGAGGTCATCCAGACCGCCGTAGGGGTCCACGATTCTGCCGTCCGCGATGTCGTACATCAGCGCGTTGATCGTGAGGTCGCGTCGTCGCGCCGCCTCTTCGATCGTCATGTCGGGATCGCCTTCGACCGAGATGCCTCGGTGGCCGGGCCCCGTCTTCGAATCGCGGCGGGGGATTGAGACGTCGATTTCGGCGTCGTGCTGCGCATGCCGCGGCCGCCATTTGAGAACCCCAAAGGCCTTGCCCACCGCGTTCACTCGCCCCAGTTTGCGAAGGCGAGCCAGAAGGGTGTCGACGGGCAGGCCGAACACCTCGACATCCCAGTCCTTGACCGGATGGCCGAGAACGTGATCGCGGATGCCGCCGCCCACCACGTAGGCTCGGCCACCCGCGTCGCGGACGGCATCGGAGAGTCGATGGAGGCTGTCAGGAAGCTCAAGTGGCGTCATCGCGCAGTGCGTAGCGCTACCAACGTCGCTCGTCGAGGCAAATGCCCTTGGTTTGGCCCCCGTGGCCCACGTTGACAGGCGACGGCCTCGGGATACGGTACCGTGGTCGTCGGAGCACTACCCTGCTTCGTCACCGCTCTTTGACCGGGTTCAATCATGGCTTCCATACACGAGCCATTCATGCGAGAGGCCCTTGCGCTTGCCGATGAGGCAGCGGAGCACGGGGAGGTCCCCGTCGGAGCCCTTGTCGTCAAAGACGGCGAGATCATCGGGCGGAGTCACAATCTTCGTGAGACCGACCAAGACCCGACTGCGCATGGTGAGGTCCTCGCGCTGCGGCAGGCGTCGCAGAAACTGGGTTCGTGGCGTCTTGAGGGCTGCTGGGTCTACGTGACCCTTGAACCGTGCGCCATGTGCGCCGGCGCAATGGTCCTGGCCCGTGTGGCGGGATGCGTGTACGGCTGCCGTGATCCGAAGGGAGGATTTCTTGGTACGCTCGCGGATTTGTCGCGATGGCCCGGGCTTAATCACCAATTCGAGGTGATTCCGGACGTGCTTGCAGACGAGGCGAGTGAGCGATTGAAACGCTTTTTTCAGAACCTGCGACAACGAACGTGAAGAGGATTTTGGAGAGATGGCCGAGTGGTTGAAGGCGGTAGATTCGAAATCTACTGTGCGTTAACGCGTACCCGGGGTTCGAATCCCCGTCTCTCCGTACCTTTCGCGAAATCGAAGCCACCGCACGTTGTGCAGATATCTGCACAAAGATAGGCCTCTCGCAAGCGGGGTTTGTGAAATGGGCGGTACGTGGCGGATCTCGAAGGTAGACCGAGCGCGTGGAGCGTATTGGACGTGCATTCGAGGCCGAGGCGCATCACGGCTTCATCTCTTGCTCAAATACGTCTCCGAAGAGCAAGCGCACCGGGCGCTCCACCAACTGCAGCTCGAGGAAGATTCCTCTCGCCTTCCTTCTCACCGGAGGGCAATGCCACGAGTCCCCCCTCTTCCC
This sequence comes from Myxococcota bacterium, assembly GCA_039208735.1. GTDB lineage: Bacteria > Myxococcota_A > UBA796 > UBA796 > DRPG01. Next base: position 40,774 of record JBCCQY010000073.1, read on the forward strand.
TGCCTTGATCGATGAGGGGATTGTTCGGCTCTGGGACCATGGAATCCCGCTTCTCCCGGAGCACTGCGCCGCCGACAAGGGATACGACGCACAGTCCAATCGAGAACACCTGCTCGAGGCAGGCATCGCTCCTGCTTGCTCGACGAGTGAACTCCCAAGGAAGGGAAGAGCCCTTCGACAAAGCCATCTACCGCAAGCGAAACATCATCGAGCGCATGATCGGATGGCTCAAGCGTTATCGCCGTGTCGCAACCCGATTCGACAAGTTGGCCGTGTCGTTCCGAGCCACCATTCAAGTCGCCATCATGCTGTTCATCATGCGGATGCCATTTTGATACACGACCTAGTCTTGCGGCAAGATCCGGAGGGGACCACCGGAACGTTCGAAACCAATGCATGTCACTTTGGCCTGAGGATTCAGCGGGTGGGAGCAATATGCGACCAGGTGTGGTTTGGCTGAGCGCCCCCCCTTTGCCTGTACGCCCTGCGAAAGACGCGAAATGACCACGGCCGAACCAAGACGTTTCTTCGGTGTCCTGGAAGGGGAAAGTCCACTTGAGACTCGCACCTGAATGGACTTCTGAAAGCCGGCTTGCTCCTCAAGCGTGATTCGAGTGTGTAGTTCGAAATCGCTGTAGTCATTGGGTACCGGAAACGCACCGCCAAGTCGGGGTCGCGGAGGGGGCGGTGGCGGTTGACAATTCGGAGTCACAACCAAGATGTGGGTGGTCCAACTTGGGCTGGCCACTCCTCGAAGAGGCCCAAACTCCCTTCGCTTACCAGTAGATAGGTCGAATCCCGCAACCCATTCTCCGCCCTCGCGACTCGCCACGAGCGGCACGTAGATGTCGGTTACCCGGATTGGCCCTTGCCACTGCCTAGAGACCTGACCAACAGTCACGCGGCTTCCTTCAGTCGTCCGAGGACGAAGCAGTTCGCTACAACCGCGCAAGCCGTAGTGTGGAACTGGTTCTTCTCGACGCCGCGGTAGCGAGCGTATCGCCCTTGGATGGCACCCA